>NZ_BANS01000036.1 GCF_000332995.1 Gordonia amicalis NBRC 100051 = JCM 11271 | reverse complement strand
GGCGCCTCGTCCCCTCGGCGGTCCCGGTGGCCAGCGTCCGATCGCTCCCCCCGGGGCGCCCCGTCCGGCCGGTCCGCCGCGCTCGGCATCCCCGGGTCAGTCCCCGGTCATGACGTCCCTGGTGAAGACCGGGGATTCCGCCGACGGGGCGGCCCCCGGGTCGTCCGTCGCCGGCGAGTGACCGGGCGACGGACAGGTGCCGCTCTGGGGTGAGCTGCTCGTTGCGGCTGTCATCGTCGTCGGTCTGATCGGGATCGTCGTCCCGATTCTGCCGGGAACGCTGCTGATCGTGTGCGCGCTGTTCGTCTGGGCGCTCGTCGTCGGCGGCTGGGCCTGGTCCGTGTTCGCCGCGGCGATCCTGGTGATCGCGGTCGGCGAGGTCATCAAGTATCTCGTCGCGGGAAAGTCGTTGCGCACCGACGGAATCCCGAACCGGACCGTCGTCATCGGCGGACTCGTCGGGATCGTCGGATTCTTCGTCGTGCCGGTGATCGGGCTGTTGCTCGGATTCGTGGTGGGCGCGATCGTCTCCGAACTCGTGCGGACCCGAGGCCTCGAGCAGGCCTGGCGCGGTGCGCTCGCGGCTCTCAAGGCGGCGGCCAAGACGATCGGTATCGAACTCCTCTTCGCGCTCGTCGCAACCAGCATCTGGACCGGCGGCGCCTTCGTCTGGTGAGGGCGCCTTCTCCGCGTGACCTCTACATACGATCGCCGGCACTCTCGCGTGTGTACATTCGCGCTCGGATGGGTATGTACGCCGATGGCACGATGCCACGTGAGTCCGAGGGGAGGAGTGCGCGTGGGCCTACTCAAATGGAGCAAGCGCCCGGCGGCAGGAGTCGAGGCGCGCGCACCCGGGGTGAATGTTCTTCGCGGACTGGTCGCTCGGGCGACCACTCCGCTGCTCCCCGATGATTACCTTCATCTGATCAACCCGCTGTGGAGTGCGCGTGAGCTGCGCGGCAAGGTCCTCGACGTCACCAAGGAGACCGACGACACCGCGACGGTGACGATCCGCACGGGCTGGGGATTCCCCGAGAACTACAAGCCGGGCCAGTACGTCGGGATCGGCCTGCAGATCGACGGCAGGTGGCACTGGCGCTCGTACTCACTGACCTCGATCGGGTCGTCCGAGCAGGACAAGACCATCGCGGTCACGGTGAAGGCGAACCCCGACGGTTTCCTGTCCTCCCACCTGGTCGACGGGGTGAGTCCCGGGACCATCATCCGGCTGCAATCCCCACAGGGCGATTTTCACCTACCGGAGCCGGTGCCGGGCAAGATCCTCTTCGTCACCGCGGGCAGCGGGATCACCCCGGTCATCGCGATGCTGCGCCAGCTGAGGTCGCACGGGCAGACGCCGGACATCGTCCACATACACTCCGCCCCCACTCGCGACGACGTGATCTTCCTCGACGAGATGGAGCAGCTCGCCGACGAGGCCGACAAGTATGAACTCAACCTCCAATTGACAAGGGAGATGGGTAAATTCGACGTCTCACGGATGGACGAGTGGGCGCCGGACTGGCGTGAGCGGGAATGCTGGGCCTGCGGCCCGGTGGCGCTGCTCGACGCCATGGAGGCGCACTACGAGGACGGCGGCCTGCGCGAACGGTTGCACATCGAACGGTTCACCATTGCCCGCACCGATCACGGCGGCGAGGGCGGTACCGTCCGGTTCGCGATCTCCGACAAGGAGGTCGAGGTCGACGGCGCCACCACACTTCTCGAGGCAGGCGAGGATCTCGGCATCCAGATGCCCTTCGGGTGCCGGATGGGGATCTGCCAGACCTGCGTCGTCCCGCTGGCGGGTGGGTACGTGCGCGACCTGCGCACCGCCGAAGAACGTCGCGAAGGAGAACGAATCCAGACCTGCATCAGTGCAGTGTCCGGTGAATGCACCCTCGATCTGTAGGAGGCTTCATGGCCATCACCGACATCGACCAGTACGCCCACCTCACCGACAGTGACATCGAAACCCTCGGTGCCGAACTCGACGCGATCAGGCGAGACATCGAGGACTCCCGCGGTGAACGCGACGCGCGCTACATACGGCGCGCCATCACCCTCCAGCGCGGTCTCGCGGCCGGCGGGAGACTCGCACTGATGTTCAGCAACAGGAAGATCGCCTGGGCCGCGGGCACCGCCATGCTCTCGCTGGCCAAGATCATCGAGAACATGGAACTCGGGCACAACGTGATGCACGGGCAGTGGGACTGGATGAACGATCCGGAGGTCCACTCGTCGTCGTGGGAGTGGGACACCACCTGCCCGAGCGCGCAGTGGAAGCACTCCCACAACTTCGTCCACCACAAGTACACGAACGTTGTCGGGATGGATGACGATGTGGGCTACGGAATCCTGCGCGTCACCCGTGATCAGCCGTGGGAGTGGTGGAACCTGGGCAACCCGATCTACAACCTGACCCTCGGCACATTCTTCGAATACGGTGTGGCGCTGCATCATCTGGAAACGGAGAAGCTCCGCAACGGTGAGAAGACCTACCGTCAGGCCGCGAAGGACCTGCGGGTGATCGGCACGAAGGTCGGCAAGCAGGCCGCCAAGGACTACCTGATCTACCCGGCCCTGGCGGGACCCAACTGGAAGACGACGATCACCGCGAACTTCACCGCCAACATCATCCGCAACTACTGGGCGTACATGGTCATCTTCTGCGGCCACTTCCCGGACGGGGCGGAGAAGTTCACCGTCGAGGAGTTCGAGAACGAGGACCAGCCGCGCTGGTACCTGCGACAGATGCTGGGGTCGGCGAACTTCAAGGCCGGTCCGCTGATGCGGTTCATGAGCGGCAATCTCAGTCATCAGATCGAGCACCATCTCTTCCCGGACCTGCCGAGCAGTCGGTACGAGGAGATCGGGGTGCGGGTGCGGGAACTGTGCGACAAGTACGACCTGCCCTACACGACGGGTTCGCTCCTGGGCCAGTACGCACAATCGTTCCGGACGATCGCCAAACTGGCACTGCCGAATTCGCTTCTGAAGGCGACCGCCGACGACGCGCCGGAGACCGCCTCGGAGCTTCGGTTCGCGATCCGCGAGGGTTTGAGCGACCACTTCGGTGTCGATCCGGCGACGGGAAAGCGTCGCGGTCTCCGAACGGCGTTGCGGGAGTTGCGGAACTCGCCGGTGCGGTCGGCGAACGTGGGTCGGGCCGCAACGGCATAGTGTTCGAACGGAAACCGTTGCGCCACCTCGGATATCGCGCATCGTAGCGGACCGCACGACGATACGCGACATCTGCGAAAGCGTCTCCGGGTGCACGGAGTCCATGCCAGAATGGCGCCGTGCGCATCGGGATGACGATGCCCGTGATGGAGCCGGACCTCGACGCAGGCACGCTTCATTCGTGGGCCACCACCACCGACGACGGCCCGTTCAGCTCCCTGTGCTGGGGTGAACGCATCGCGTTCGACAACCCCGAGTGCCTGACGTTCCTGGGCGCGGCAGCCGCCTGGACCCGGCGGGTCCCGCTGGTGATGACCGTCGTCGTGCCGCAGCTCCACGACCCGGTGATGCTGGCGAAGTCGCTGGCCACCGGCGACCTGCTGTCGGAGGGGCGGCTGACGGTGGCACTCGGGGTCGGTGGCCGGCATGAGGACTACCGGGCCGTCGGCGCGGACCCGTCCACCCAGACCATGCGGCAACTCGCCGACCGAGCCGCGACCATGAAGCGGGTGTGGGCCCGCGAGAAGCTCACCGAATCGGTGCTGCCGGTCGGTCCGCCGCCCCATCGCACGGGCGGCCCGACGCTGCATGTCGGCACCACCGGACCCAAGACGATCCGCAGCGCCGTCGACTGGGCCGACGGCATCGCCGGGGTCACCCTCGACCTCGACACGGAGAAACAGAACGCACTCTTCGACGTCGCCCGCTCCGCGTGGGCCGAGGCCGGAAAACCGGCGCCGCATCTCGCGACGTCGTTCTGGTTCGCGATCGGCGACGGTGACGGTCCGCGTGCACAGGTGACACGCCATCTGCACCACTACATGAACTGGATTCCGTCGGAGTTCGTCGACGCCATCGCTCCCACGACGGGCTGGGCAGGTACCGAGGCCGAGCTCGCGGACGTCCTGCGGCGGTTCGCCGACATCGGAACCGACGAGGTGCAACTCATCCCGACGAGTTCGGACCTCGACCAGCTCCGGCGCGCCGCGGATGTGGTCGCGGCGTTCGCCTGACTAGTGGTCGGCGTCCCGGCCGGGGCGCAGCGAGAGGACCACAGCAGGGCGGCTGCGGCCGAGAGAAGGCCCGAGAAGATCAGGCACAGGTGCATGCCGTCGAGGAACGCGTCGCCGAGGGCGTTCATGACCGTGGGCGTGTCGGCGCCGAGGTCGAGACCGGCGACCGCGCCGAGACCCTCGCCGTCCACGGCGGCGACGACGCTGTCGCGCATCTCGTCGCCGATGCCGGCGTCGGTGAGCTTGCCCGGGAGCGAGTCGACGGCACCCGCCGTCAGCAACGCGCCGAGAACGGCCGGTCCGAGTGCGCCACCCACCTGCCGGAAGGCATTGTTTCCGGCCGCCGCCATACCCGCGAGCCGATAGGGCACCGCGGAGACCGCGGTCGCGGTCATCGGGGCAATCACCAGGCCCATGCCCAGGCCGAGCACGATCAGGCGCCAGCCGATCGAGACGAACGTGGTGTCGGCTTCGATGGTGAGCAGCTCGAACTGCGCGACCGCGACCATGGCCAGGCCGCCGCCGATCATGACGCGTGCCTGGACCCGGTGCATCATCTTGCCCGCGAGCGCACCCACGACCATGGAGGCGCCGTTCATCAGCGCGAGTCGCCAGCCGGCCTCGATGGTGCCGAGTTGCTGGACCATGCCGAAGTACATGCTGAGCACGAAGATGAAGCCGATCAGAGCCAGGAAGCTGATCATCGCGATCAGGGTGGTGACGGTGAAGGCGCGGCTGCGAAAGAGCGCGAGGTCGAGCATCGGGCTGTCCGAGCGGAGTTCGACGGCGACAAAGGCTGCACCCGCGACGACGGCGATCACCAGGGCGATGATCACACGGGCATCGGCGAGCCCGTTGACGCCGGCCTCGATCACGCCGAAGACCAGTGCGGTGACCGCGACGGCGGCCGTCACCTGACCGGCCCAGTCGAGGCGTCGGGTGTGCGGGGCGCGGGATTCCGGCAGGACGGCGAGTGCCACCGCGAACGCGGCGACGGCAAACGGGATGGGCAGCACGTAGATCCAGCGCCAGCCCATGCCCTCGGCCACCGGGCCCGCGATCAGCGGGCCGACGGTCAGCGCCAGCATCAGCGACGACGCCCAGATGCCGATGAACTTGCCGCGTTCACGGAAGTCGGGCACGGCGTGGCTGATGAGCGCGAGGGTCGTCGGCAACAGTGCGGCGGCACCCGTGCCGGCCAGAGCCTGACCGGCCCACACGAGCTGGATCGACTGCGCCGACAGTGCGACGACGGCGCCCAGTGCGGACAGTGCGAGACCGGTGAGATAGACCTTGCGGCGGCCGTGGACGTCGCCGAACACTCCTGCCGTGAGGATGAACGCCGCCATCGGCAGAACGAAGGCGTCCTGGACCCAGGACAACTGCGCGGTCGAGGCGCCGAGCGCGTTCCCGATCGCCGGCAGGCTGACGGCGACGCTCGTGATCGGAAGGTAGGCCACGAAGACGCCGATGCAGGCCATCACGACGGTGGCGGTCCGGCGCTCCGGCGGAGCGGGCAGGGCGGTGGAGGTGGACGTGGTGGTCACGCACTCTCGCTTTCGATCTCGGGTGGGACTGGGCGGCGCCCGGTGGCCGGACGTGACCACAGGTCGTCGTCTCGGGAGGACAAGGCGATGGTTGCCGCGCGAAGAAGCGCAGACATCCATCATTGTCCGGCGGCTCGGCAGGGAAACCGCAACCAGCGCGGCGTACACGGAACATTGCGTCAACCAGACCGGTTCGACGAGTAGTATTCCTCCATCATGGACGACGTCGACGGCACTATCCTCCGTGCCCTCCAGGTGTATCCGCGGGCGTCGTTCCGCCAACTCGGCGAGGTCGCGGGCATCTCGGAACAGACCGCGGCGAGGTGCTACCAGGCGCTGCGTCGTGCCGGGGTGATGCGGGTCGTGGGGATCGTGCGGCCGGCGGTGCGTGGCCATTCCGAATGGGTGGCGCGGGTGCGGTGCCGGCCGGACCGCATGGAACCGCTCGCCGCGTCGCTCGCGCGTCGTCGTGACGTCGGCTTCGCCTACGTGGTCTCCGGAGGCGCCGAGATCATCTGCATCATCCGCTCACCGATCGGTGCGGGCGGCGACGACGTGCTGCTCAATGCACTCCCGACGCGGGCCTCGGTCATCGACGTCCGTATCGACCTCGTCCTGCACGCCTTCGACGTCGGACTCCCCGCGTCGAGATGGACCGGCTTCGGCGGTGAGCTCTCGGAGTCCGCCCGGACACTGTTGATCTCGAGCGCTACCGCGAGCCCTCTCCCCGGCGACGACGAGGCCGGGACCGGCGGTGAGGACGTACCGGACGAACCCCGCGAGAATGTACGCCTCGGCGACGACGACGCACCCCTCGTCGACGCGCTGACCCAGGACGGCCGACTTCCACATCGCGAGCTGGCACGCATCTGTGGCTGGACGGTCGGGCGCGTCCGGCGCCGTCTGCGCACGCTCGAACGCAGCGGCGCGTTGCACTACGACGTCGAGATCCTGCCCGAGCGTCTCGGTTTCGGTCTGAGCGCGACGCTGTGGCTCACCGTGACGCCGTCGGCGATCGACGAGGTGGGTGCAGCGCTCGCCGCGCACGACGAGGTGGCGTTCGCCGCGGCGATCAGCGGCGAACACAACCTCATGGTCGCGGTGATCTGCCGGGACACCGACGACTTCTATCGATACCTACGCACCAGGGTCGCGTCCGTGGCCGGAATTCTGGGCTACTCGGTGAGCATCCGCGTCCGGCGCCTGAAGCAGAATGCGTCACTCGTGGTGCAGGGACGCCTGATTCAGCCCGTGTGACCCCGAATCGCCGGTGGACGACACGAACCTGCCGTTCGGAAGCGCCGGTCGAAGCCGGCGTGCGCGGTAACTTGCACGTGTGACCTCGCCGACGGCCGACAACCAGGGACTGGTGAGGTTGTGCGTGCTCGCCGTCTTCGCCGGGTGTGTGACCGGCGTCCTCGGCGGCGCGTTCCGGTGGTGCCTCGACCATCTCAACCGGTGGCGGTTCGAGATGCTGCAGTGGGCCGACGGACTCGGCGCACCGGGATGGTTCATCCCGGTGGCGGTGACGGCGGCCGGCGCGGCCTTCGGCGCGCTCGTCTCCCACCTCGTACCGACCGCGGCGGGCAGCGGAATCCAGCATGTGGAGGCCGTCGAACGAGGAGAAGCGGGGCCGGCGCCGCTACGGGTGATCCCGGCGCGGTTCTTCGGCGGTCTCGCCGCGATCGGATCCGGTCTGATCCTCGGCCGTGAGGGACCGACGGTGCACATGGGTGCGGCGGTCGGATCGGAGACCGGACGACGTGCCGGACTCGACCAGTACGATGTCCGCGTCATGCAGACCTCGCTCAGCGGAGCAGGTCTCGCCGTGGCGTTCACGGCGCCGGTGGGCGGTGCGCTCTTCGCGCTCGAGGAGGTGACCCACTCGTTCCGGATTCGAGTGGTGGTGCCGACCATTCTCGCGGTCGCCGCCGCGGTGGCCTGCGGACACGTGATCCTCGGCGACCGGCCCGACTTCCGGGTCGGCGTGGTGGCCGCGCCCCCGATCACCCTGCTGCCGGTATTCGTGGTGTTCGGCCTCCTCAGCGGTCTCGTCGGAATCGCCTACGGGCGAGCGGTTCTCGGGGCGATCAACGCGGTTCGCGGAATCACGCGCGTCCCGCCGATCGCGAAGGCCGCGGTCATCGGTGCGATCGTCGGCGGCCTGACGGCCGTCGACACCGATGCGGCCGGTGGCGGAGACAATCTCGCGCAACAGATCTTCGACGGTTCGGTCGTGCTCCCGGTGGTGGCCGCGCTGTTCCTGGTCCGGTTCGTCGCCGGTCCGCTGTCGTATGCCGCGGGAACCCCGGGCGGCCTGTTCGCGCCGATGCTGGCGCTCGGCGCACTGTGGGGCGTCCTGTTCGCCGCCGGCCTCGACGCCGTGCTCCCGCAATCGGATTCGACGCTGCGCGACGCCATGGTGCTCGCCGGCATGGCCGCACTGTTCGGCGCGGTGGTGCGGGCGCCGCTCACCGGCATGGTCGTGGTGATGGAGATGAGCGCGACGACCACCGTGGCGGTCCCGATGCTCGCCGCGACCGCGGCCGCCGTGCTCGTCGCGCATCTCTCCGGGACCCCGCCGGTCTACGACTCGTTGCGTGAGCAGATGCTCGCCAACGATGCCGCGCGACAACGGGACCCGGGGTCCTAGAACGCGCGGGTGTGCGCTCCGAGCGGCACGATCAGTGGCCCACCCGAGATCGGGTCGGTCATGACATGAGCGCGCAACCCGAAGGCCTCGTCGAGCATCTCTGCGTCGATGACCTCGGCCGGCGCGCCGGTGGCGACGATGGCGCCGTTCTTCATGACGACGAGTGAATCGCTGTAGCGTGCCGCGAGATTGAGGTCGTGCAACACCATGACCACGGTTTTGCCGTGCTCGTCGCGGAGGCGTCGGACCAGGTCGAGGACGTCGATCGAGTGGGCGAGGTCTAGGTAGGTGGTCGGCTCGTCGAGCAGGATGAGGTCGGTGCCCTGCGCGAGGGTGAGCGCGATCCAGACCCGCTGGCGCTGACCGCCGGAGAGCGCGTCGAGGGTGCGGTCGGCTAGTTCGAGGGTGTCGGTCATCTCCATCGCCTCGGCCACCGCGGCCTCGTCGGCAGCCGTCGCCTGCTGATACCACCGCTGGTGCGGATGCCGGCCCCGGCCGACGAGATCGGCGACGGTCAGACCCTCGGGCGCGACCGGATTCTGGGGCAGGATCGCCAGGGTCCGCGCGACCTGCCTGGGGCGGACATGCGAGATGTCGTCGCCGTCGAGGTAGACCGTGCCGGCCTTCGGCGGCAGCAGGCGCGCGAGGCATCGGAGCAGCGTCGACTTGCCGCAGCCGTTGGAGCCGATGATGGTCGTGACCTGGCCGTCGGGGACGTCGATGTCCAGGCCGTCGATGACCACCCGCTGGTCGTAGCCGACGGTCAGTCCGGTACCGCGCAGGCGGGACGTCGCCAGCGATGTGTGATCGACGGGGGAGATGGTCATACGGTCGCCTTCCGGGACATCGCGATCATCAGGTAGATGAGGAACGGTCCGCCGATCGCGGCGGTCACGATTCCGACGGGCAGCCCGCCGGGTAGCACCGTGCGGCACAACAGATCTCCGCCGAGCACGAGCGCGGCGCCGATCAGGCCGGACAACAACGGCGTCGGTACCGCGGTGCGGGCCAGCCGCAGCGCGATCTGCGGGGCCAGCAGTGCGACGAAGGCGATCGGTCCGGCGGCGGACACGCACAGCGCACTGACCAGGACCGCCGTCAGCAACAGCGTGGTGGACACCGCGCCGGTCCGGACGCCCAGGCCGCGCGCCAGGTCCGGACCGAGGCTGAGCATTCCGATCTGCCGGGACAGCACCACGATCACGACGACCCCGACCACGACCCCGCCGACCACCGGCCAGACATTGGACCAGCCCACGTTGGCGACCGATCCGACCAGCCACACCTGGGCACGCCCGACGTCGCGGATGTCGGCGCGGGTGAGCAGGAAGTTGGTGAGCGCCTGCAGCATCCACGTCATGCCGACGCCGATCAGCACGAGGCGGAACGGGTTGATGCCGCTGTTGGCCTTGCGGCCGGGCCAGGCCAGCACGTACATCACCGCGGACGTCAGGAGCGCACCGATCATCGCCGAGGCCGGGACGCCGAGGTCGCCGAACCAGCTGCCCCAGCTCGTCGTCGAGAAGGCGATGGCCGCAACCGCCGCCGCACTCGCTCCTGCGGTGATGCCGAGGATGTCGGGGGTGGCGAGGGGGTTCTGGGAGATCAGCTGGGTGATGGACCCGGAGAACCCGAGGCCGATGCCCACCAGCAGGCCGACGAGGGCTCGGGGGAGCGCGACGTCGAAGACGACGACGTTCTCGATGCGGGTCCCGCCGCCGAGCAGGATTCGCGCGACGTCGATCGGGGTGAGCGGGTAGTCGCTGACGCCGACGCCGGCCAGGAACAACACCACGGCGAGCGCTGCCGAGACGAGCGCGACGATCAGCATGCGCGGACGCACGACGACCGAGACCGGCTCGATCGCGAGGCGGTAGCCGCCGGCATGCCGCGCGATGCTCCGTGCACGTGTCCCGGGCGTCGGCGTCTTCACGTCGGACGTGTTCATACGGATGCCAACTTCTGCCGACGGACCATGACGATCAGGAACGGTGCGCCGACCAGCGCCAGCATGACGCCCACCTGGACCTCACCGGGGCGCGCGACGATGCGGCCGAGGATGTCGCAGCCGACGAGGAGGATCCCGCCGAACAGCGCCGAGTACGGGATGATCCAGCGGTAGTCGGCGCCGACGATCCCACGAGCGATGTGCGGCACGACCAGACCGAGGAACACGATGGGCCCGCAGGCGGCGGTCGCGGCGCCGATCAAGAGCGTGATCGTCAGGATGCCGAGCGCGCGGATGAGCACCACGCGAGAGCCGAGGGCCTTGGTCATGTCGTCGCCCAGGCTCAACACGTTGAGGAAGAAGCCGCTCGCCAGCGCGAACACCAGCCCGACGGCGATGAAGGGCAGACTCGCCCAGAACACGTCGATCCCGCGGCCGGCGGTCGAACCGACGCTCCAGAACCGCCACTGGTCGAGCGAGTTGGTGTCGACGAGCACGATCGAGGACGTGATCGCGGTGAGCATCGCCGTGAGGCCGGTGCCGGCGAGCACCAGGGTCAGCGGACTCGAGCCGCTCAGCGCCGACAGACCGAAGACGACGGTCGCGGCGATGATCGCGCCCAGCAATCCGAAGAACATGAACGCCACGGGGCTGGTGATCCCGAGCAGGTAGATCCCGCCCACGACCGCACAGGCCGCGCCGGCGTTGACGCCGAGCATGCCGGGATCGGCGATGGGGTTGCGGGTGTGTCCCTGGGTGATGGCGCCGGCCGCGCCCACGGCCAGGCCGGCCAACAGCCCGAGCAGGGTCCGAGGGACACGGAGGTCCCAGACGATGCCGTCGACGTCGGTGTCCTTGGTGATCTGGGGAATCCGGAGGTCGACGAGGGCCGACCAGATCTCGGAGATCCCCGCGGCGAAACTCGTCCAGACCTCGTCGAGCGGGACCGGGCGGGTGCCGAAGAGCACCGAGGCGATGACTAGCCCCACCAGGGCCGCGATCAGCACCGGAATGCCGAGGACACGGAGGGAGCGGCGCACGAAGGGTTACCTTACCAATGCAGTTCGAGGGGCCTGACGGTGCGGGGCGGTGGATGTCGTTCGGATAACGAAAGACCCGCGGAACCCGAACGGGGCCCGTGTCGTCGGTAACACTGCTTTGAGTTCGAATCGATATGTTCAGTGTTTCCAGGGTTGTGAAAACAGGAGGATCGATGAAGTCACTCAAACGTGCCGTTGTCGGGGTGCTGGCTGCGGGGAGCATCGCAGCAGGCACGCTGGTGGGTGCTGCGCCCGCCCAGGCAGCCGTCCCCAACCTTCAGATGACAGGTGGGGTCTATTGCCAGTTCGGAGCACCGGGTACGCCGTGGAACCAGGCGTGGAGCATGACCCGGTTCATGCGGGTGACCGCGCGTGACGGCGAGTTCCGCAATGTCACGCTGCAGGAGATCAACGGCGCGACCAAGTTCAAGTCGCAGCTGAAGAAGAACGAATCCCTGACTATCAAGACCACCTGGTTCGGCTGCTTCCCGTCGTCGATCGCCGGTTACGCGATCTCCGACTACGCCGAGAACCTGACGGACAACGCCGGCTTCTGGTGGAACATGCGGCGCATCGACAACCCGTTCGACAGGTTCGGTGCCGGCTCGTCGGCATCGGCGGCGCTGTCCGGCGGCGGCACCGACGTCAAGGGAGTGCCCGCGATCCCCGGTCGGTAGACGGGAACCGCTGAACGAACGACGAGGGGCGACCGGTGAGAACCGGTCGCCCCTCTCGTTTTGGTCTGGCGGTGTCGATCAGGCCGACGGGCGCGCCACCTTGTGGGGCTCCGACGCGGCGAGCATGTCCTCACGCTCGACGACCTTCACGCGCTCACGGCCTTCGGCGGCACCCAGGGCGCGCTCGTGCTCGTCGAGGCGGTACCAGCCGTCCCACGTGGTGAACGGGATGCTCTTCGACTCGAGCAGCTCGATGATCGCGTCCTCGCCGGGCGCGGCGGGCTCGAGCAGCTTCTCGGCCTCCATGTCCTTGAGGATGCAGTCGACGGTCTCGTTGGCGTCGCCCTTGGTGTGGCCGATGAGGCCGACCGGACCACGCTTGACCCAACCGGTGGTGTAGACGCCGGTGAGCTGCTCGCCCTCGTCGAACACACGTCCGGCCTCGTTGGGGATGACTCCCGCCTGCGAGTCGAAGGGGATCTCGGGCAGGTTGTCCGACAGGTAGCCGACCGCCCGGTACACCGCGCCGACCTCCCAGTCGGTGATCTTCCCGGTGGGCTTCACGTTGCCGGTGCCGTCGAGCTGGGTGCGCTCGGTGCGCAGGCCCACGACCTTGCCGTCCTCGCCGAGGATTTCGACCGGGCTCTCGAAGAAGTGCAGGAACAGCTTGTGGATCGCACCCTGCTTCGGTTCCCGGATCGCGTAGTTCTCGATGATCGTCGCGACCTGGTCGGTGATCTTCGAACCACGACGGGCGACGGCCGAGCCCTCGTCGTAGTCGATGTCCTCGGGGTTGACGATGACCTCGATGTTCGGCGAGTGGTCGAGTTCCTTGAGCTCGAGCGGCGTGAACTTGGCCTGTGCCGGTCCGCGGCGACCGAAGACGTGCACCTCGACGGCCTTGTTGGCCTTCAGGCCCTCGTAGACATTGGCCGGGATTTCGGTCGGCAGCAGCTCGTCGCCGGTCTTGGCGAGCACGCGCGCCACATCGAGGGCGACGTTGCCGACGCCGATGACGGCGACCTTCTCCTGCTCCAGCGGCCAGGTGCGCGGGAAGTCCGGATGACCGTCGTACCATGCGACGAACTGCGCGGCGCCGTAGCTGCCGTCGAGGTCGATGCCCGGGATGTCGAGCGCACGGTCGTCGGTGGCGCCGGTGGAGAAGATGATCGCGTCGTAGTGCTGCTTCAGCTCGGCCAGCGTGATGTCGGTGCCGTAGTCGACGTTGCCGAGCAGACGGACCTGCGGCTTGTCGAGCACCTTGTGCAGCGCGGTGATGATGCCCTTGATGCGCGGGTGATCAGGCGCGACGCCGTAACGGATCAGACCGAACGGAGCCGGCATACGCTCGTAGAGGTCGATGCTGACGCCGCGCTCTTTGGCGGTGTCGGACTTCATCAACGCGTCGGCGGCGTAGATCCCGGCGGGACCCGCACCGACGATCGCAACCCGCAGCGGGCGGCTGTTGTCGCTCATGGAGTAGGTGTCTTCCGTTGCTCGGCGCGCCCCGACGCAGGTGCTGGATGCGAAACCCCTGATCCTACTGTCGACACGCTTGGATATGGCCTATCCCTTCTACGGTAGGCGCTCGGTGTCCCCGGCCAAAATCTCCTGTGAGGTAATCCTCACTTCTCGACGCCATCGTGACGACGCCCCGGCCGGAGCGTCAGCGGGCGGAGGCGGCTGCCGCGATCGGCCCGACGGCCTGATCGGCCACCCACGGAATCGTGAGCAGGGTCGGGACCGACATCGCACTGCCGACTTCCTGGGGCAGGTATACGACGCGTCCGGAACGCGCCACCTCGAGACGGGTGAACGCGGGGTTCGAGCGCAGCTTGTCGTTGGAACCCTCCCAGTCGACGGCGATCACGATGTCGGCCGAGTCCAGGCGGTCGAGGCTCTCGGCGGGTAGCTCACCGTAGAACCCGCTGGTGATCGCGTCCCGAAGGACGGGCGGGAAGACCAGGCCGTAGCCCGCGACGGTCTGCGCACGGCCGTCCTCGGGGCCGTAGACCGAGACACCGCCGGTCGGGCTCGAGGTCACGACCACGGCGGTCTTGCCGGCGAACTGCGGATTCTTCGCCCGGATGCCGGCGAGAAAGACCTCGGTCTCGCCGACCTTGCGCCGGGCGAGATCGGGTTGCCCGATCGCGGTGCCGATCTGGATCGTCTGCGCATCCCACGGCACCTGCCAGGGCTCGAACCGGGCCTGCCGGAGGATGGTCGGCGCGGTCTTGCTGAGCAGATCGAACTGGTCGCGGGTGGGGTCGGCGCCGACCGCGGTGATCAGATCCGGACTGGTGGCGAGGGCCTTGGGGATCTCGTCACCGAGAGCCGCCGAGGAGTTGGAGAGGACCACCGGCTTCGCGTCGCCGATGAGTTCGGCGTTCCACGGCGCGGTGGCCTGGTCGGGATCGGCGAAGGGGGCGATCGTCGTCGGCATGACACCGAGGGCCAGCAGTGTGTCCCCGTCGCCGACGCCGAGCGCGGCGATCCGCGTGGGTGCCTTCTCCACGATCGCCGGCGCGTAGGCCTGTTGCACCGTCACGGGTATCGCGCCCGCTTCCGGGGTGGGCACGCGCGCCGAAGCGTCGGCGACGTCCTCCTCGGGTGCCGAGCAGGAGGAGACCACCAGCGCGGCCGCGATCGCCGCGAGCAGGAGTCCGAACAGTCGATGGGTGAGCGAACGCATGAGGTCCTCGCCGGTCGGCAGCAGTTGTTAGGGCCACCTTACTGATCGCGGTCGGCGGCGCCCCCGCGATTCGACCGCAGGGCTGCGCTGACGCCGGGCGGAGATCACACCCGGCCGGTCTATACACTTCGCGCCATGGCCAAAGCTGCAGGCGGGGGCCCCGACAAGCCCTCCGGTAAGGGCGCCGCATCCCGGAACACGTCCCGGGGCGCCGCGTCCTCGAAGAAGCCTGCGTCCGGTAAGGCCGGATCGCCGAACGAGGACGTTGACGCCGCCCTCGTCGAGGAGGCGCCGCCCAGTTGGAAGAACGCGTGGCCGTTCTTCGCCGCGGCGGGATTCGTCGGACTGGTGGTGCTCGCGATCGTGCTCTCCAGCATCTCGCGGCCGGCGGAGGAACGGGTCAGCGACGACGCGCTGGTCCAGTACGCCATCAACGACCTCTACACGGCCAAGAACGGCCCCGACTACGCCGAGTACCGCGCGAACACGTGCGATGCCGACCTCGACAAGCCCGGGTTCCCCTCCGAGGCGCAGTTCGTCGCCGAGAACCAGGCGTCGCTGGACCAGAACGGCCACATCGAGATCCCCGAGATCACCGACCTGGTGGTCGACGGTGACCGGGCGACCGCGAAGGTCCATTGGCACTATAAGAACAAGTCCGAAGACAAGCAGGTCGTGGAGACGACCGTGGTGCGCGAGAACGGCGAATGGAAGGTGTGCTCCTCATGACCTATGCCGGCGACCTGACCCCGCGGGAAGCGTGGGAGAAGCTCGAGAACAATCCCGACGCGGTCCTCGTCGACTGTCGGACGCAGGCCGAGTGGTCGTTCGTCGGTGTTCCCGACCTCGAGGTGCTGGGTAAACGCACGATCTTCGCCGAGTGGACGACGTTCCCCGAGGGTCGACGCAACGAGCAGTTCGTCGAGCAGCTGCGCAGTGCCGGGGTGACCGATGACCACGAGGTCATCTTCCTCTGCCGCTCGGGGCACCGATCGATCGGTGCGGCCGAGGCGGCGACCGCCGACGGAATCGGCAAGGCCTACAACGTGGTCGACGGATTCGAGGGTGCCCTCGACGGGAACGACCATCGCGGCGCGTCCGGATGGCGTGCCGAAAATCTGCCGTGGAGGCAATCGTGAGTGCTGATCTGTCCGTGAGTCGTGAACTGCCGGAAGGTCTTTCGCCCGACACCATCGCCGTGCGCGGCGGCCTCGCGCGATCCGGGTTCCACGAGACCGCCGAGGCGCTGTACCTGACCAGCGGATACGTCTACGACTCCGCCGAGGCTGCCGAGCGTGCCTTCACCGGCGAGGACCAGCGGTTCGTCTACTCCCGATACGGCAATCCGACCGTCCACATGTTCCAGGAGCGCCTGCGTCAGCTCGAAGGTGCCGAAGCCTGCTTCGCGACCGCCAGCGGAATGGCCGCGGTGTTCGTGGCGCTCGGCGCCCTGCTCAAGGCGGGCGATCGGCTCGTGGCGGCGCGCAGCCTGTTCGGCTCCTGCTTCGTCGTGTGCAACGAGATCCTGCCGCGCTGGGGCGTGGAGACCGAGTTCGTCGACGGTGAAGACCTCGAACAGTGGGAACGCGCACTGTCGAAGCCGACCGACGCCGTCTTCTTCGAGACCCCGTCCAATCCGATGCAGATGCTCGTCGACGTCGCCAAGGTGTCCGAGCTGGCGCATGCCGCAGGCGCGAAGGTGGTGCTGGACAACGTCTTCGCCACCCCGCTGCTACAGCGCGGTCTCGATCTCGGCGCCGACGTCATCGTCTACTCGGGCACCAAGCACATCGACGGTCAGGGTCGCGTGATGGGTGGTGCCGTCCTCGGCACCAAGGACTACATCGACGGTCCGGTCCAGCAGCTGATGCGCCACACCGGTCCGGCGTTGAGCCCGTTCAACGCGTGGACGCTGGTCAAAGGCCTCGAGACGATGCGCCTGCGGGTCGACGCCTCGGTGGCCTCGGCACTGCGGATCGCCGAGTTCCTGGAAGCCGACCCACGGGTCCGCTGGGTGAAATATCCGTTCCTGCAGTCGCATCCGCAGTACGAGCTGGCCAAGAGCCAGATGACCGGCGGCGGCACCGTGGTGACCTTCGAGCTCAACGACCACGACGGCATCGACGGCAAGAAGCGCGCCTTCGAGGTCCTCAACGCGCTGCGGGTGGTGGACATCTCCAACAACCTCGGCGACTCCAAGTCGCTGATCACCCATCCGGCCACCACCACGCACCGCGCGATGGGGCCCGAGGGACGTGCCGCGATCGGTCTCAGCGACTCGGTGGTTCGCCTGTCGGTCGGGCTCGAGGGCGTCGAAGACCTGCTCGCCGACCTGGATCAGGCGCTCGGCTGAGCCCTCGCACCGGGCTCTCCTGCCGGCCGGTCGTCGCGGTGGCCGTCACGCTGCCCGGGCCGGGCGCTCGTGCCGGAATCTGAGTACGGCAAGGGCCACCGCGATGGGCAGGACACTGACGGTCAGCATGGTGAGTCGCACGGCGTCGGAGAAGTCCGTTCCCAGGTCGAGGCCGCCCACCTGCTGCAGCAGGTTCGGGTCGTATCCGACGCCACCGTGGCTCTGCGCCACCGCGCTCCGCGCGGCGTCCACAGCCTCTTGTCCCTGTGTCACCGTCAGACCCCGCTGCTCGGTGTCGGCGAGCCATTCACGCTTGAAGAACGCATTCAGGAGGAGCAGGTACACGGTGGGCCCGAACGCGTAGCCCGTCATCCCGAAGGCCGTCTGCACCGAGGCCACTGTTCCGGACTGACCACTCGGCGCATGCGCGAGCACCGTCTCCGACACCGACGTGGAGCTCACCATTGAACCGAGGTTGTACATCCACACGGCCATCACGAGCAGCCACAACGCCATCGTCGGGCTGACCGTGACCGCCATGAGCAGCCCGGCGGCCGCCATGGTCGCCAGACCGGCGACCATCACCGGTCTCGGCGAGAACTTCTCCATCAGACTCCCGGACATGATCAAGGCGCCGGCGATCAGCAGCGAGCCGGGAAGGAACAACAGTCCGACCGTCTGCGGTGACAACGCGAGCACCACGCTGCCGTACTGCCCCAGGACGATGCTGAGCCCCGCGATCAGGAAGTTGAGTGTGAAGGCCGCCGCGAGCGCCACCGTGAACGTCCGGTTGCCGAAGAGTGACAGGTCCAGCGCCGGTTCGGGAGTGCGGCGTTCGTGGCGGACGAAGAGCACCGCGCCGAGGACGCTGACGAGCAGCGGCAGCCAGGTCTGGGGCCGGAGCACGCCGTTCTGCGCGGCCGCGAGTCCGATGACGAGGGTCAGGAGTGCCACCCCGATCAGGACGATGCCGATCACGTCCAGCTTGGCACGCTCCTGACGAGGCGACTCCGGGACGAACCGTGCCGTGAGCAGCATCGAGACCACGGCAAGCAGTGGTGCGACCAGGAACACGAGCCGCCAGCCGAGACCCGTCACGGCCCAGCCTGTCAGAGCCGGGAGCACCCCGCAGAGAACCATCTCGATGGCGACGAAGATGCCGATGGCCTTCGGTCGCTGCTCTTCGGTCACCGACGTCTTGAGGAGGGCCAGCGATACCCCGAGCAGGGCCGCCATGCCCAGGCCCGCCACGACGCGCATCGCCAGGAGGAAGCCATACCCGGGCGAGAGCATGGCGAGCACATCGGCGACGGCGACCACGGCCAGTCCCGACATCAGGAGTCGTCGGAGTCCGATCGAGTCGCCGAGATTTCCCGCGCCGAGGACGGACGCGGCCATGACCAGCGTCGACATTCCGCCCAGCAATCCGACACCGGTAGGCGGGACGTCGAGTTCCCGGCTCACCTGCGGCAGATTCAGGCTCAGCACCAGTGGATCGACGGCCGTGATCGTGAAGGCCAGGGACAGCGCGAAGATGATCGGCAGAATGCTCGTCTGGGTTGTCGACCGCTCCGCAGGCACCCGCTACGCCTCCCTGCCCCTTCGCCCCGACGTTCATCGACTCTAGCGCCGACCTTCATGGCCGGAGGCGAGATTGCGGGAGGGCGTGCTCACCGGAGGGTCAGTTCACGATGTCTGCGAGGGGGATACCGAGCGCGTTGAACACGGTCCGTAGTTTGAACTGCGTCTCGTCGAGTTCCGCCTGCGGGTCGGAGTGTTCGACGATGCCGCCACCCGCCCAGGTGCGCAGACTCCGACCATCGGCCGCGAGCTCGGCGCACCGGATGCTGACCATCCATTCGCCGTCGCCGACGGCGTCGCACCAGCCGACCGTGCCCGCGTAGAAGCCACGATCGCCCTCGACCTCGCGGATGATCTGCGCGGCAACGTCACTCGGGGTTCCGCACACTGCGGGTGTGGGTCCGAGGAGTAGTGCGAGGTCGAGTGCGGTGACCGCCGGATCGCGCAGCGTCGCGCGGATCGGGGTGGCCAGATGCCACATCTCGCCGGTCGACTCGAGCTGTGGTGTCGACGGTGCGTCGACCTCGTCGCAGAGGTGCCCCAGGCGTTCGCGCAGATGGTCGACTACGAACGCGTGCTCGGCGAGATCCTTTGTCGACGCGGCCAACTCGTCGGCGGTCGCCCGGTCGACGGCCGGGTCGGCGGACCGTGGTGCCGAACCCGCGTAGGGATGGCAGGTCACGGTCGAACCCGACTTGCGCAGCAGCGCTTCGGGACTGGCGCCGAGCAGCCACGAACCCGAACCCGTCGCGGCGCCGAGGTCGACGCCGAAGGCGTTGTGCCCCGCGTTGCCGCCGGCGAGTGCGTCGAGCAACTCCGCGGGCCGGATCTGTTCGTCGAGCACCAGGTCGACGCTGCGCGCGAGCACGACCTTCCCGACGTCGCCGGCGACGATGCGCTTGACCGCATGCGCGATGCGTTCGCGGTGCTCATCCCTGTCTGGGTGGCTCACGGTCGACACCGCTCGGCGCGACAGCGGCGCACTCCCGGACAGGGGCGCCTCGCCGGTGCGGAGCCGCGCGGGAGCCACCAGCGCCGCGGGGTCGCGGGCATCGAACGGGATCGCCCCGGTCAATGACCCGACCTCACCCGCCCGCAGCGCGGCGGACGCCTCGTCGACGTCGGTGAACGACCCGACCACCCCTTCGCCCCGCACGGTGCCGTGGGGACGCGACAGCACGAAGACCTCACTCGATGACACAACAGCTAGGGTACAGGTAAGCCTGTCCTAACTTCGAATCACGGTGATCCTAAATTGACACCCTCGGGCGGGATCCGCGAACCTTGTCGCAGGTCATGAGTGCCAGTGACAAGCCCCGGCTCGCTGGTCGGCAACCCTCCTCCGCGGTGGGGTGCTCCGGGTGACGACCTGGCTGCGTTCGAACCCGAACGCGGCAAGTGTGGATTCTCGAGGAGTTCTCGTCATGACTGCTGTGCTGTCGGCACCCGTCACACCCGCCCGTCCTGTCCGCGATGCACCGGTGTTCGCCGACCGTGGGCCGTTCATCCCCGCGCTTGCAGCGGTCGTCGGCTCGGATGCACAGGTCCCCGTCGCCGCCGGGCGCAGCGTCGGTTACGCCAATCTCGACTACGCGGCGAGCGCGCCGGCGCTGGCGTCGGTCGCCGCGCAGGTCGCCGAAGCCCTCGGCGAGTACGCGAGCGTGCACCGCGGCGCGGGCCACCTGTCGCAGATCACCACCCGCCGATACGAGGCCGCGCGTGAGACCGTCCGCGAGTTCGTCCGCGGCCGCGTCGACGACACGGTCGTCTTCACCCGCAACACCACCGACGCGATCAATCTCGCCGCCCACATCACTCCCGGCGACGTCGTGGTCCTCGACATCGCGCACCACGCCAGCCTGCTGCCGTGGTGCGCACCGAAGGACGACCGCACCCGCGCCCGCGTGGTGACCGCCTGCAACACGATCGAGGACACCCTCGTGGCGATCGACGCCGAACTCGCCTCGCAGCCGGCCTCGCTGCTCGCGGTGACCGCCGCGTCGAACGTCACCGGTGAGGTCCTCCCGATCGGCCGGCTGGCCTCCATCGCCCACCGCCGTGGCGCGCGCATCCTGGTCGACGCGGCGCAGCTCGTCGCGCACCGTCCCATCTCGATCGTCAGCCACGGCATCGATTACCTGGCCTTCTCCGGCCACAAGGCGTACGCGCCGTTCGGCGCCGGGGTCCTCATCGGCCGTTCCGACTGGTTCGACGCCGCCGACCCCTACCTCGCCGGCGGAGGCGCGACCGCCGACGTCGACCTCCCTCGCGGCGGCAACACCGCCGGCGCCACCTGGCACACCGGCGCTGCTCGTCACGAAGCCGGTTCGCCGAACGTGCTCGGTGCGGTGTCGATCGCCGAGGCGTGCACCGCGCTGGCCGAGCTGGGACCCGAGGCCATCGGTTTCCACGAACTCCGGCTCAGCGAAAGGCTCGACGCCGGACTGGCGCGCATCGACGGTGTGCGACCGCTGCAGATCTTCACCGACTCCACCGACCGCGTCGGCATCGCCGGGTTCACCGTCGACGGCGTCGCGCCGCGGGCCGTGGCGGAGTACCTGAGCGACGAGCACGGAATCGGCGTGCGCGACGGCAAGTTCTGTGCCCACCCGCTGCTCAAGCGGCTCGGTCATCCGGAGGGTGCCGTCCGTGCGAGCTTCGGAGCGGGCACCACCTCCGACGACATCGACCGCCTGCTCGACGCACTCGCGTCGCGCTGCGTCACCACGACCATCACCCGACCCGAACTCGACGAGGGGTACCCGGCATGACCATCGAACTCTCCACATCGCCCACCGCTGTCACCATCGGTCGTCCGGGCTTCCAGGTCGCGGTCGCGGGAGATGCTGTGGCATTGACTTTCCCGATCGTCGTGCGTCGTCAGACGCTGCGGGACGCCCAGCGTGCACGCGCGCTGCTGCGGGCGGGCACCCACGACCAGGCGAATTTCGCGGTCGCCCTCGAGGTCGAGGTGGCCATCGCGCCGCACGCGGCGTCGGCTCGCGCCGCCGTTGAGCACGCCGGTTCCTCCACCGACGACTCGGAGACCATCCGCTACGTCGGCACCGCCCACGGTCTGATCACGCTGCTGCGCGACATCTACGTCGCCGAGGTCGCCGACGCCGTGATCCTGGTCCCGATCGACGGTTCGGCCACCGACCGTCGAATCCGCGAGCAGGTGCTGCCGGTCTTCGCCGACGTGCGTCACCGCGTCGCCTGACGACGCCGGAGCGAAACGCAACGACCGCCGACGACAGCATGTGTCGTCGGCGGTCGGTGTACGACTCCTGAGGTGGCGTCAGCCGCGCGAGGGCTCGTTGGCCTCCTCGGGATGTGCCGCGAGACGGTCGATGGCCTCCTGGGCGACCTTCTCGGCAGCCTCCCGGCCGACCCAGCCGCCCGGCTGGACCTCCTTGCCGGGCTCGAGGTCCTTGTAGTGCTCGAAGAAGTGCGAGATGGGGCCCAGTTCGAACTCCGACACGTCGGAGATGTCCTTGATGTGGTCCCAGCGCACGTCACCCGCGGGCACGCACAGCAGCTTGTCGTCGCCGCCGGCCTCATCGGTCATCGTGTACATACCGACGATGCGGGCGCGCACGATGATGCCGGGGAACACCGACTCGGGCAGCAGGACCATCGCGTCGAGCGGGTCGCCGTCCTCGCCGAGGGTGCCGTCGATGTATCCGTAGTCGGCCGGGTAGCCCATCGAGGTGTACAGGTAGCGGTCGAGGTAGACCTTGCCCGTCTCGTGGTCGACCTCGTACTTGTTACGGCCACCTTTGGGGATCTCGATGGTCACATCGAATTCCACTGTTCCTCCTGGCAGTTGCGGATCGGGGGTGTGATCGCCCGGGCGGCCCAGATGGCCGCGCGTCGCAACAACGATACTGTTAGTCCGACGACCTCGGACTTCGTACCCCCGCAGTTCGCGGGTGTGGCGGATGTCCGGGTCGCTCACATCCGACATTCCGGCCGGGTGGTGCGCCGACCAGTGGCGTCGTCACCGTCGGTGTGCAGTTCGAGAGATCCGGAGGCTTCGTGGGCGCATCCACCAGACCCGCAGGTCGCGAAGGCAGACCCCGCAGTCGCAAACTCCTCTGGTGGACGATCGCCGCAGTCGTGATCCTCGCGCTGGCGTCGACCGCGGCAGTGGTCGTTGCACTCCGGCTCGACAAGGAGGCCGAGCTGCCGCCGGGAATCCCGCCGCAGCCCGCCGCGATCTCCGTCGACCCGCGGATCGACCCGGTCGTCGCCTCCGCCCCGTCGCCGACGCCGGCCGGGGTGTCCCGAGCGATCGCACCTGCACTGCGGAATCCGGCGCTCGGCGTCCTGAGCGGCATGATCTCCGACTCGCTGACCGGCGAGATCCTGTGGTCGCGCAATCCCGACCGTCCGCGTATCCCCGCGTCGAACGACAAGGTGCTCTCGGCCGCCGCCTTCCTGGAGGCGATGCCGCACGACGCGCGGGTGACGACCACCGTCGTCGCCGGGTCCGACGGACAGGTGATCCTCAGGGGTGCCGGCGACCCCACGCTGTCGGCGCAGCCGGCCCGCGCGGACACCTTCTACAGCGAGCCCGGCCGCATCGCCGACCTCGCCGACCAGATCAAACAGGCCGGGATTCCGGTCTCCTCGGTCGCGGTTGATCTCAGCGCCTTCTCGGGTCCGACGATGGACCGCACGTGGGACCGTCGAGACATCCAGGGCGGCGACATCGCCCCGATCGAGTCGCTGATGGTCGACGGCGCCCGGCTCGAGCCGCTCGACGAGTACTCACCCCGCTCGGCGACGCCCGGAATCATGGCCGGGGAGGCGTTGGCCGCCGCGCTGGGTGTGGACGCACCGGTGACCGAGGCATCCGCACCCGCGGGCGACCGCGTCATCGCGCAGGTCGAGTCCGCGCCCCTGGTGACACGGGTCAACGACATGCTCCGCCACAGCGACAACGTGCTGGCCGAGACGCTGTCGATCGAACTCTCGGTGCATCGCGGTGGACCGGCGACCCTGGCCGCCGGAGTCGACGCCGTCGAGCAGGTCCTCTCCACCACGTTCCCCGACCAGTGGGAGGGCACCACACTGGCCGACGCGTCGGGCATCTCCTACGCCAACCGCACCACCCCCGCGTTGCTCGACGCGGTGATGACAGCGGCCAGCGGACCCTCGCGGCCGGCGCTGCGACCGATGCTCGACGGACTGCCGATCGCCGCCGGCACCGGCACCCTCGCCGACCGTTTCCCGATCGCCACCACTCCGGGTGCCGGATGGGTGCGCGCGAAGACCGGAACACTGACCGGGGTCAGTTCGTTGACGGGCATAGTGCAAACGATCGACGGCCGCGTGCTGTCGTTCGCCCTGATGTCCGGCGGCACCTCGCCGGCGGACGCGAGACCCGCCCTCGACGCCGTGGTGGGCCAACTCAGAGAGTGCGGGTGCCGATGAGCATGCCTGGAACCGACAGCAAGACCGAGGTCGAGCCGGTGAGTGAGGACACTCGCCTGAGCATCGGGTCGCAGATCGACTGGCCCCTCGCCGCTTCGACCGCGAAACGCCTCGTCCGGTCCGGCCCCAAGACCACGGCCTACACCTACGAGGCCGCGCAGGCCGAACTCGGCGACGCGGCGACTCGGGCGGAGGCACCGGTTCGCGAGATCACCGGTCTCGCCGACGGACTCCGCATCCCGACGACCCGCATCCTCGACCGGCCGGGCTGGATCGACGCGGCCTCCGACTCGATGCGATCGATGCTGGGGGCCGACGCCGCCGGCACCGACGTGGGTTCGCACGGCCTCGCCGCCAAGTTCGGCGGTGTCCAGGCCGGGGGTCTGCTGGCCTTTCTCTCCACGGCCATCCTCGGCCAGTACGATCCGTTCACGCCCGACCCGGAGACCGGTGAACCCGGCGTGCTGATGGTCGTGACACCCAACATCATCAACGTCGAACGGCAGCTCAAGGTCGTGCCGTCCGACTTCCGGCTGTGGGTCTGCCTCCACGAGGTGACCCACCGCGTGCAGTTCTCGGCCAACCCGTGGCTGCGTGATTACATGCAGGACAACGTCGCCGTGCTCACCTCCGAGACCGGTGAGTCGGCCACCGAGATCGTCACGCGGATGACCAAGGCACTCAGGGGGTCCGAACCCCGCGAGAAGGGCATCATCGGCGCGATGCAGCTGCTGCAGAGCCCTGCGCAGTTCGAAGCCTTCCAGCGGATGATGGTCCTGGGCACGCTGCTCGAGGGCCACGCCGATCACGTGATGGATGCCGTCGGCCCGGCGCACGTCCCGTCCGTCGCGCGCATCCGCACCGCATTCGACAAGCGCCGCAAGGCACCGCAGAACCCGGTTCAGCGCATCATCCGCGCTCTCATCGGCATGGACGCCAAGATCGCGCAGTACATCCGCGGCAAGGCCTTCGTCGACGAGGTGGTGGAAACCGTCGGCATGGATCGGTTCAACACGGTGTGGACCTCACCGGACACGATGCCGCTCCCGGACGAGATCGACACCCCGCAGGCATGGATTCGACGCGTGCTGTGACGCGGGTGGTCGCGGAATTCGCGACCACCTGGCTCGACGGTCCGCGCTCATCGGTCTGTGTCGGGCTGTCCGGCGGCGCGGACTCGCTCGCCCTGACGGCGACGGCCGTCGGCGCGGGACTCGACGTCACCGCGCTGGTCGTCGACCACGGTCTCCAGAAGGGTTCCGCCGGCGTCGCCGCCCGCGCCGCCGAGACCGCACGCGGACTCGGTGCGGACGCGCGCGTGCTCGAGGTCAGGGTCGGGACCCGCGGGGGACTCGAAGCCGCTGCCCGGGACGCACGGTACGCGGCGCTCGACGCCGCCCGGGAAGGTCGACCGGTACTTCTCGCGCACACCGCCGACGACCAGGCCGAGACGGTACTGCTCGGACTGGCACGCGGTTCCGGGGCACGATCGATCGCCGGCATGCGGGCGTGGAAGGCGCCATGGGGGCGGCCGCTGCTGCCGGTCCGCCGAATGCAGACGCTGGCCGTGTGCACCGAACTCGGCCTGGCGATGCACCACGACCCACACAACCGCGACCCACGGTTCACCCGGGTGCGGTTGCGGGCCGAGGTGATCCCGTTGCTCGACGACGTGCTCCGGGGCGGCGTCGTCGACGCGCTGGTCCGAACCGCGGACGGCCTGCAGGACGACAACGACGCCCTCGACGGCTGGGCGGAGACGGTATGGGGGAGTGCCGCGACAACCGGCGGGCTCGAGATCGCACCGCTGCACGATCTGCCGCGAGCTGTGCGGACCCGGGTGATCCGCCGCTGGCTGCTCGACATCGGGGCGACCGAGCCGACGCACCGGGTCATCGGCGCGGTGGACCGGCTCGTCGTCGGGCCCGCAGCCGGGGGTGCGCAGGTGGCGATCGGCGGCGACCCGGGCGTGCGGACCGTCGTGGAACGTGTCGACGAAAAGCTGACGGTCCGCCTCACCGAGAGGTGAGACGGACCGTCGTGTCGTCGATTCAGCGCATCACCGCTTCTTGGGCGGCGTGAACGGCGAGTTGATCGTGTTGAAGTAGTGGATCGCTGCACCGATCAGCGTGCCACCGCCGCCGATGGCGAGACCGACGAGGCCGCCGACTGCAGCCGCCGGCGCGACTCCGGCGAGACAACCCACGACTGGCGCAGCGAGCTGCAAGACCGTGCAAGCGAATACTCCGCCAACGATCGCGCCGATGATTGTGCCGACCAATGACGAGACGCTCGTGCCCGCACTCAGCTGCTGCTGGAAGCGTGTCAGCGCCTGGTCGTCCCGCTCCTGACGGGTCTGAGGTGCGGCGACCTGGTGCCGGGCGATGCCGCGGACCTTCTCCACCTCCACCGGATTCACCGGCACAGCTCGCGCCGCATTCTTGGACGGAATCAGCGTGACTTTGTTTCCGGCCTCACGTGCGTCGATCGGGAATTGCAGGTACTCGCTGCGATAGGCGAGGGGCATGCGGAAAAGCTCCGTGCCGGATAGATCCCGAATCGACAAAGCCCCGTTTTCCGTGCTCGCCGACGCATTGTGAAGGGTCAGTGTCAGCGACGACGCATTCCACGACGCGTCGTAGGTGGGGATTCCGGGTTTCTTCGGTGCTGCCTGTGCGGTACCGGCCAGGGCCGTGATCGCAACTGTGGCAAGAGATATGGCAACGGCGACCAATGTTCGCGTGCGGATACGCGACAAGGCCCCGTCCTGTCGATCTGTTGACATAAGAGATAGAACTTTCCGTGGAGGGGATAGTTCCCCAAGGGGGTGTCGGGGAACTGAGAACGATCGTATTCGCAGGGGGTGACATTCCCTGCATCACCCGCGGTGACACGGGGCTCATTCACGTTCACAAACCACATCGCGTAATAGTCAGGTAATGTTTCACGAGTGGCCGATGTTACTGTTCGTTACCCCACTGTGACGCAGTTGAGCGGGTGGAGTCGTCGTTTAGTACGAACAACTGACACTCGCGTCAGCCCGATGTCGGCCCGCAGTTCGCACCCGTCGTCCATGTGACCCGGGAAACATGACAAGCTGTGAAGGTGCAGTCTGCAGACCCCTATGCCGCTGACATCGATGCTGTTCTGATCACCGAGGAACAGATCCGGCAGCGCACCGTCGAACTCGCCCGGTCCGTCGCCTCCCGTTACGCCGAGATCGAGGACGACCTGGTCCTGATCGGTGTGCTCAAGGGCGCGGTCATGTTCATGACCGATTTCGCCCGTGCCCTGCCGATCCCGTCCCAGCTGGAGTTCATGGCGGTGTCGAGTTACGGGTCGTCGACCTCCTCGTCGGGCGTCGTGCGAATTCTCAAGGACCTCGACCGCGACATCGAGGGACGCGACGTGCTGATCGTCGAGGACATCATCGACTCCGGCCTCACGCTGTCGTGGCTGATGAAGAACCTCGCCACGCGTTCGCCCCGCAGCATCGAGGTGTGCACGCTGCTCCGCAAGCCCGAGGCCGTGCGGTCGCCGGTGCGCGTCGCCGACGTGGGCTTCGACATCCCGAACGAGTTCGTCGTCGGATACGGACTCGACTACGCCGAGCGATACCGGGACCTGCCGTACATCGGGCGCCTCAAGCCCGCGGTCTACAGCAGCTGACCCGTCGGCGTCCACGCGACGCCCGCGCGTCGTGGCGGTGGATCTTCCGCGGGAACGGTTTCACCAGCGTGATCGTTGACCGGTAGCCTCAATGTGTACGTCGATGGGAAGGACATGGGAACGGAGTGGGCGCCGGGACTCGATCCCGCGCGCCGGTCGGACCCCCACCAACTGGCATGAACCGTAAGACAGTCTTCCGCAACCTCGCCATCCTGGCGCTCGTCCTGCTCGCCCTGTGGGGCTGGAGCGTGATGAGCAACTCCGACCGCGAGTACCGGGGCGTCGACACCTCCGTCGCGCTGGAGCAGCTGAACAAGAAGAACACCAAGTTCATCAGCATCGACGACCGCGAGCAGCAGCTGCGCATCGAGCTCAACTCCCCGATCAAGGTCAACGACGCCGACGCGGACAAGATCAGCACCAAGTACCCCGCACAGGCCGGTGACCAGATCTTCGACGCGGTCCAGAAGACCGGCACGAAGTACACCACCAATGTGAACGAGCAGTCGGTGCTCTGGCAGATCCTCATCTTCGTGCTGCCGATGATCCTGCTGTTCGGTCTGTTCTTCTTCGTGATGAGCCGCATGCAGGGCGGCGGCCGCGGTGGCGTCATGGGCTTCGGCAAATCGAAGGCCAAGCAGCTGAGCAAGGACATGCCGAAGACGACCTTCGCCGATGTCGCCGGCGCCGACGAGGCCGTCGAGGAGCTCTACGAGATCAAGGACTTCCTCCAGAATCCGGCGCGCTATCAGGCGCTGGGCGCGAAGATCCCGAGAGGCGTGCTCCTGTTCGGCCCGCCCGGAACCGGCAAGACCCTGCTGGCGCGCGCGGTTGCCGGTGAGGCCGGTGTCCCGTTCTTCACGATCTCCGGCTCGGACTTCGTCGAGATGTTCGTCGGTGTCGGCGCCTCCCGTGTGCGGGACCTGTTCGAGCAGGCCAAGAACAACAGTCCCTGCATCATCTTCGTCGACGAGATCGACGCCGTCGGCCGCCAGCGCGGCGCAGGCCTCGGTGGTGGCCACGACGAACGCGAGCAGACACTCAACCAGCTCCTCGTGGAGATGGACGGCTTCGGTGACCGGTCCGGCGTCATCCTGATCGCGGCGACCAACCGGCCCGACATCCTCGATCCCGCGTTGCTGCGCCCCGGGCGCTTCGACCGTCAGATCCCGGTCGGCAACCCCGACATGGCCGGACGTCGCGCGATCCTCAAGGTGCACGCCAAGGGCAAGCCGATCGATTCCGACGCCGACCTCGACGGTCTCGCCAAGCGCACTCCGGGCATGTCCGGCGCCGACCTGGCGAACGTCGTCAACGAGGCCGCGCTGCTCACCGCACGTGAGAACAAGCAGACGATCACCGCCGAGGCGCTCGAGGAAGCCGTTGACCGTGTGATCGGCGGACCGCGTCGTAAGAGTCGGATCATCAGCGAACACGAGCGCAAGGTCGTGGCGTACCACGAGGGCGGCCACACCCTGGCGGCCTGGGCGATGCCCGACCTCGATCCGATCTACAAGGTCACGATCCTCGCGCGCGGCCGCACCGGCGGCCACGCCCTGGCTGTCCCCGAGCAGGACAAGGACCTGATGACGCGGTCGGAGATGATCGCCCGCCTGGTGATGGCGATGGGTGGTCGTGCCGCCGAGGAACTCGTCTTCCACGAGCCGACCACCGGCGCGTCGTCGGACATCGACCAGGCCACCAAGATCGCACGGGCGATGGTCACCGAGTACGGCATGAGCGCGAAGCTGGGCGCCGTGCGATACGGCCAGGACCAGGGCGACCCGTTCCTGGGTCGTTCGATGGGTGCGCAGTCGGCCTACTCCGCCGAGATCGCCAACGAGATCGACGACGAGGTCCGTCGTCTCATCGAGGCGGCGCACACCGAGGCGTGGGCGATCCTCACCGAGTATCGCGACACCCTCGACGTGCTCGCCACCGAACTCCTCGAGAAGGAGACGCTGACCCGCAAGGATCTGGAGAAGATCTTCTCCGAGGTCGTCAAGCGTCCGCGGATCACCGCGTTCAACGAATTCGGTGACCGGACGCCGAGCGACAAGCCGCCGGTGAAGACGCCGGGCGAGCTCGCCATCGAGCGCGGCGAGCCGTGGCCCCCGCCGGAGGAGGCGAAGGTCGCCGAGCCCGTCGGTGCCGGGTACCCGGGTGGTGCGCAGGTGCCGGGTCAGGTGCCGAACTACCCGCCGATCTACCCGGAGCCGGGTGCTGCTTCGGGAGGGCCGGTTCCGCCGGCGCCGGGGAACCCGAACCCCCACTACCCGAACCCGCAGTACCCGAATCCGCAGTATCCGGGTCCGCAGAACCCGGGTCCCCAATATCCGAATCCGCAGTATCCGAACCCGCAGTACCCGAACCCGGGTCAGTCCACGCCCGCTCCGGGTGGCCCGTACACCGGTGGCACGCGGCCGGACTACGGTGCCCCGCGGGACTGGTCGGCGCCGGGGTGGCCGCCGGAACAGCCCTCGACCGAGCGTCCCGGCTCCAACGGGACCAACGGCTGGGACCGGCGCGGCGAGAACGGGACCACCCGACCGGACAGTGCCGGTGAGGGTGAAAACGGGCGAAGCTCGTAAGGTTTGACGCATGACGATCAGCAAGGGGCACGACGCCGTGGTGGATGGGCACCGATCGGAGTTCGATCAGGCACGTGCCGAGGCCGCGGTTCGAGAGCTGTTGCTGGCCGTCGGCGAGGATCCCGACCGTGAAGGTCTGATCCGCACGCCGACGCGCGTGGCCAACGCCTACCGCGAGATGTTCGCGGGTCTGTACACCGATCCCGACGAGGTCCTCGCCACCACGTTCGACGAGGACCACGACGAACTCGTACTGGTGAAGGACATCCCGATGTACTCCACCTGTGAGCATCATCTGGTGTCCTTCCACGGCGTCGCGCACGTCGGCTACATCCCGGGTGAGTCCGGCCGGGTCACCGGCCTGTCGAAGCTCGCGCGGCTCGTCGACCTCTACGCCAAGAGGCCGCAGGTCCAGGAGCGGCTGACGAGTCAGATCGCCGACGCCGTCATGCGCAAGCTCGGGCCCCGCGGCGTCATCGTGGTGATCGAGGCAGAGCACCTGTGCATGGCGATGCGCGGCATTCGCAAGCCCGGAGCGACCACCACGACCTCGGCCGTCCGCGGAATCTTCAAGACCAGTGCGGTATCCCGCGGCGAAGCCCTCGACCTGATCACCCGGTGAGTCCGGCTGATCTCCCGATGACCCCGTCGGAAAATCGGATGACTTCGTCAAGCGCGGTCCCGGTCGGCGGTGGGAACCACCGCACGCTGGTGATGGGCGTCCTGAACGTCACGGCCGATTCCTTCTCCGACGGCGGCCGCTATCTCGACACCGATGCGGCGGTAGCGCACGGGCTCCAACTGATCGAGCAGGGTGCCGACCTCATCGACGTCGGCGGCGAATCCACGCGTCCGGGCGCCGTGCGCGTCGAACCCGCTCTCGAGGCGCAACGTGTCGCCCCGGTCATCGCCGCCCTCGCGTCGCACGGCGCCACGGTCTCGGTCGACACCATGCGGGCCGACGTCGCGTCCGCCGCCATCGAGGCCGGCGCCGCGATCATCAACGACGTCTCGGGCGGACGCGCCGACGCCGACATGGCGCGGGTGGTCGCCGACGCCGGGCTGCCATGGGTCCTGATGCACTGGCGGCCCGCGGGCGAGAGTTCGGATCGCCGGTTCACCCATCGCAGCGGTGACGTCGGCGGATACCGCGACGTGGTCGCCGAGGTGAGCGGCGAGCTGCTGGCGCAGGTCGACGCCGCGGTCTCGGCGGGTGTCGACCCGGACCGCCTCATCCTCGATCCCGGACTCGGGTTCGCCAAGACCGCCGAGCACAACTGGGCGCTGCTGCATGCGCTGCCGACTTTCGTCGGACTGGGCTTCCCCGTCCTCGTCGGCGCCTCCCGCAAGCGGTTCCTCGGCACGCTACTCGGTCGCGACGGCGTCGACCGACCACCCGCGGGACGCGACGTCGCGACCGCGTCGATCTCGGCGCTGACCGCGGCGGCGGGGGCCTGGGGTGTCCGCGTCCACGATGTGGCGAGCAGCTACGACGCCGTCACCGTCGCCGAGGCCTGGCGTGCGGGTGGCTCACGGACCACGTTCCCGGCAGGAGGATCGCATGGCTGACCGGATCGAACTACGCGGACTGAAGGTCCGGGGCAACCACGGGGTCTTCGATCACGAACGCGCCGACGGCCAGGACTTCTTCATCGATGTCACCCTCTGGCTCGATCTGCGTGCCGCCGCCGACACCGACGATCTCGCCGAGACCGTCGACTACGGTGCACTGGCCCAGCAGGTCGCCGCGATCGTCGGGGGCGAGCCGCGCGATCTCATCGAGACGGTCGGTGCGGAGGTCGCCGAGACGATCATGGCCGACGAGCGCATCTCCGCGTGCGAGGTCACCGTGCACAAGCCGTCGGCACCGATCCCGCTGACCTTCGACGACGTCGCGGTGGTGACCCGCCGTTCCCGGAAGGGCATGCGATGAGTCGCGCGGTTCTCTCGGCCGGCTCCAACGTCGGTGATTCGCTGGGCCATCTGCGGTCGGTGGTCGAGAGCTTCGCCGACGAACTCGTCGCGGTGTCCGCGGTGTACGCGACGCCGCCCTGGGGTGGGGTCGAGCAGGACGACTTCCTCAACATCACGCTCATCGTCGACGGCCCGCTGAGCGCGCGGCAATGGCTCGACCGGGCTGCCGGTCTGGAGCAGTCCGCGGACCGAACCCGTGAGGTCCGCTGGGGACCGCGGACCCTCGATGTCGACGTCATCTCGGTGTCGGACGCCGGACGCGTCGTCGTCGACGACGACGACCCGGTCCTGACGCTTCCACATCCGCGGGCCGCAGAGCGTGCGTTCGTACTCATCCCGTGGCTGGAGATCGAACCGGAGGCCACGTTGTGGACACCTGACGGCGAGCGGTCCGTGCGTGAACTGATCGATGCGCTCGATCCCGACGAGCGGGACGCGGTCCGTGCCGTTGACCGGCTCACCGATGGCCCGGTTGGGGGTGGCACGTCATGACCCGGCCCGACCCGCACCGCCCCGGGAAGGACGACGAACAGACCGGCCTCGGTCCCACCCGCATCCGCGACCTCCTCGTCATCGCCGCGGTCACCGCCATCGCCGCGTGGATTCTGGTGCGGTACAACTACAACGACTTCCCGCCGCTGCCCCTGCTGGCCGGGATCGTGCTGTACGTGCTCGCCGCGCTCGAGGTCGTCATCGCCTTCGTCGTGCGGTCGCGGGTGGAGTCCCGCGACGTGGGTCGTGCCCGTGGGCAGCTTCATCCGCTGACCGCGGCACGAGTGCTGGCCCTGGCCAAGGCATCTGCCATCCTCGGGGCGATCGCCGTCGGGGTGTGGACCGGTCTGCTGGCCTTCCTCCTCGGCCAGCAGGATGTGGCGGCCGCCGACCACGATCGTCCCGGCGCGATCGTGGGCTTGATCGGCGGCGTGCTGTTGGTGTGCGCGGCGATGTGGCTCGAGTACTGCTGCCGGGCTCCCGACGATCCGCCCGCCGTCGGCGATTCGTGACTTCGGCTCCGTGCGAATGGCGTGGGTCGGGAGCGGATGTCGCCGAGTGGACCGATCATGGGCGACATAACACGTCGCCGATATGAGAAACTCCGTGCCCGCTTGGCCTCTGAATGTACTCACAGCGGGTAAGTTCACGATCATGACGACCTCGAACGGCCGTTCTGCCGACTCGCGACGCTCCAGTCGGTCGGCGGCGCAGTGGCTGCTCGGTCTGCTGATCGTGCTGGCTCTGGCGGCCAGCGTGCTGATGGTCTTCACCGACCGCCTGTCGATCCTCGGTTCGCTGGCGGTCATCGCGGCATTGTGGGCGGCGGTCATCGGCGCCATCCTGGTGACCAAGTTCCGGCGTCAGGCCGAGAGCGCGGAGGCGAAGAGCCGAGACCTACGGCTGGTCTACGAACTGCAGCTCGAGCGTGAGATCGCGGCGCGACGTCAGTACGAGCTCGACGTCGAGACGACCATCCGCAAGGAGGTCACCGCCGAGTCCAACGAGGAACTCTCCGAGCTGAAGGCCCAGGTGCTTGCCCTGCGTTCGAGTCTCGAAATGCTTCTCGGAGAACCGCTTCCGGATCAGCGTGCCGCGCTGTCGAGTGAGAAGATGCGTGAGCTCGCCTCCGGATTGTCCGGAACCCACGCGGGTTCCTTCGGCGGCGTCCCGCCCTACAGCTCGGCCTACGACGACGACGGTCTGCTCGCCGCCCGCGACTTCGCGGCCACCGCGCCGACTGCCGACGACGGCCGGCACACGGAGCCGGTCGATCCGAACGAGATGACGGAGGTCATTCCGGTCGTCACCGACGAGCCGATCTCCGGTCGCATCGCCACCGAGGTCCCCGTCGAGGAGGTCGACCAGCATTCCGCCGGTTCGGCGCCGTTCGCCGCGTACACCGACGAGGCCCCGGCAGCCGACACCTCCGTCGCCGAGGAGGTGTCCGATGCGGAGGTCGTCGACGACGCGCACGGTGCCGCCGAGTCGGGCGCCTACACCGACGAGACGCCGACCGACGAGTGGGCGACCGGTGCGAGGACCGGGCCCGAGGCCGGGTCTCGCGAGCCGACTCCGGCTCCGGCGGAGGAAGCGTCGGCGGCTTCCGATGTCGAACCTCCCGCATTCCTCGCTGCCGGCGGTCGGCACGAGGGGAGTGCCGGACGCCCGGCCGCGGCGTACGGCGGTGGTCGACGCCGACGCGGTGCCGACGACGACTCCGAGTCGGCTCATTCGGCTGGCCTCCCGGTCTCGGAGCTACTCAGTCAGCTGCGGCAGCAGACCGGTTCGAGCGGCGGCCGCCGGCGCCGCGACAGCTGACGCCAGACGACGCCGGTACGACGGATTTCTGCTCGTCAGAACCCGATTCGGGCAGACGATTTCCGGGATTCGTATCAGTTTCGTCATCCGGTCGGATCACTTCTGTGACATGGGTGCGAATTCGGTTCCTCGAAGTTGGACGATCGCCCTAGAATGCGGAAATGAGGGGAGCTCTGGCGGGCGGTACGTCCGGTCTGGTCGACCGGGCCACCGCTCTTGCGCCCGTCCGCCGAACCGATCGCGGCACGGCGGTCAAACGAACGCTGGTGAGTGCCTCGCTGTTCCTGCCGGTCCTCGCCTGGTGGCCGATGGTGTTGTGGCTGTTCACCTTCGACCCGCTCAACGAGACCCCGTTCCCCGAGTACTACGCGGACTATGTCGCCAACGGACCCGCGACGAGCCTGATCCTGATCTGGGTGCTCACGGCGTTGATGCCCGTCTACATGGTCCTGGTGCTCGCGTTCTGGTCACGGAGTGTCGTCCGCGCGGCGTTCGCGGTCCCCATCGGCGCGATCGGAGCACTGGGTTTCTGGGGCGGTCAGATACCGGTCCTGGTCAGGTCGGGAGAGTACGGGATTCTCAATTTCTGTTCCGATCACATGCCGGCGTGGGTCGTGTTGCTGATCGTCGCGTGGTCGGTCGCACGTCGCCGACAGTTCTGGTGGGTGCTCGCGATTCCGGTCATCGCATTGCTCGCCGTCAACGCCTACGCGGGGTGGGCCGCGAATCCGGTGGACGCGATAGTGGACGGCACCGGTCACCTGCTGGGTGTGCCCGCGTCCAGGGTCCTCGACCCCTTCTCGCCGCGTTTCCGGTCGCCGTTCGACGACACCGTCGACATCATCGCCGGTGTGGTGACGCTGTGGATCGTCGACGCGGTGTTCGGTGCGCTGTCACGTCAGGGACGGCCGGAGCCGACGACGTACGACGAGCGGTGACCTCGCGGACGCCGAGCGGGCTCGTCAGAATTGCAGGGCGATCGCCCGGCCGATGACGAAGCCGAGGAACCCGAGACTCAGCAGCATCCCCAGAACGGACAATGTCTGTGCCAGTCGCGCCGCCGACGAGGCACGACCACGTCCGGCGAGATACCAGCCCGCGACGCCCACCGGAAGGCCGAAGCCGCCGACGAGGCTGAGCGGCACCGAAGCGATTCCGCAGGCCAGCGACGCCGTCGTGAGTCGCGCCGCCTCCGCCCCGGTCGGACGAGGGTCGATCACCACGAGGTCGCCGGAGGCCCGGATCATCGTCGACTCGAGGGCGGGGCCGGGGACCGTCTGCCCCGGGAGCTCCGAATAGGCCGTCGCCGCGGGGAACCCGTGACCGTGTGAGGAGGACGAGGGCACCTGTCCGGTCTCGGCGGGGGCGGGATCCGATGGTCCGGCGGGGGTGATCGGTACCGCGGTGGTGCGCACCATCGCGGCCCCGGTCGGAGGCGAGGTGCCTCGGTTCCGCATCGTCTGGGTCTGCGGCGGAACCGGAGTGCTCCCTCCCGTCCGGGAGCGGGACGGGATTCCTGCACCGACGCGCCCGGCGGGGGCGGGGAAGAAGCCGGTGGTGTCGACCGCATACCGGAACTCCGCGGCGAAGGCGCCCGCCGAGGGTGGCCGGTCCGCGGGGTTCTTGGCGAGCCCGTGGCGCACCGCCTCGGACACTGACGGCGGGAGGCCGGAACGCAGGGACGAGACGTCCGGTGGCGGTGTCGTGAGGTGATGGTGGATCATCATCATCGGCGTCCGTCCGGTGAACGGCACAGTGCCGGTGAGCAATTCGAAGATGCTGCACGCGAGCGAATAGACATCGCTGCGGGCGTCGAGCGTCTCGGCCGACAGTTGTTCGGGTGAGGAGTAGGGGAACGAACCGAGCACCAGATTGGCCGAGGTCAGCGAGGTTCCCCCGTCGGTCTGGCGGGCGATCCCGAAGTCGGCCAGTCGAATACGACGCTCCTGAGAGTCTCCGGAGTCGGATTCGGTTGCGCTGATGAGGATGTTGGCGGGTTTCACGTCGCGGTGCAGAAGGCCGTGTCGGTGCGCATGGTCGAGGGCGGCGCCGATCGAATCGCTCACCGCCGCGACGTCGTCGAGGGGGAGACCTCCGGGGGACGCCTTGACGAGAGCCGCCGCATCGGTCCCGGGCACGTACTGCATCGAGATCCACAGCCGGCCGTCGACCTCACCGCGGTCGTAGACGCTCACGATGCACGGGTGGTCGAGCTGCGCGGCCAGGTCGGCTTCGCGGGTGAAGCGTGCACGGAACGTCGGGTCGTTGGACACGTGTTCGGCGAGGACCTTGATGACGTCGAGGCGCGGGAGCCGGGGGTGCTGCGCGAGGTAGACCGCGCCCATGCCACCGGCACCGATCTTGCGCATGATCGTGTAACCGGCGAACTGAGTACCCGCTTCCAGGCTCATCTGCGGACTCCCTGAGGTCGGGCGTTGGAGCGATGACACGCCTCGGACGGCCTCAGAGTACGCCGGTTCGGGCCAGGTCACAGCGGGGTACGTCGAGCGTCGGACACCGGCGAGGCCGCCGCGCGACACCGGTGGAGGACCGTCATGCCGGGTGACACCTGTCACACAGCTGGCTCGGACCGCGGTGAGAGTCCTACCCTGGCTCTGCAACGTCTGGTACCCGTGCCGACGCCGCTGAGGAGTAAGGCTTCTCCCCGCGGAATCCGGCGACGACGGGACTGGAACGAACCACGGAGGACAGCGGTGACCTCACCGATCGGTGATCCCGGCGTGCCGTTCGCACGGCAGGCCGGCGGCGACGACGCTTCCGGCACTCATGCCGGGCACTCGCTCGGCAGCTCTGCTGAGGACGCTTTCGGCGATCGCCCGTATCCGGTTCACCCCGACCCTTTTCCCGGCACGTCCAATCTGCCCGCACCCGCCCGCCTCACCGTCGGCATCGTTTCCGCCGGACGCGTCGGGACCGCACTGGGCGAGGCCCTGGAGAAGGCCGGCCACGTCGTCGGCGCGGTCGTCGCCCGGTCCGCGGAGTCGCGCGCTCGAGCAACGCAGCGCCTTCCGGACTCCGAGATCCTCGACCTCGGCGCCGTCGTCGCCCGCTCGGAACTGCTGCTGGTCAGCGTGCCCGATGCCCAGTTGAGCGCGGTGATCGACGAGATCGCGGCGTCGGGTTCGCTGCGCCCCGGCACGATCGTCGCGCACACCGCCGGTGCCCAAGGGGTGGACATCCTCGCGCCGGTGACCTCGCGTGGGGCGCTCGGGCTGGCCCTGCACCCGGCGATGACCTTCGTCGGCACCGCGGAGGACACCGCGCGCCTGACCAACGCCTGCTTCGCGGTGACCGCCGCCGACCCCGTCGGGGAGGCCATCGCGTCGTCGCTGGTCCTGGAGATGGGCGGGGAACCGGTGCGGATCGCCGAAGCCGACCGCACGCTCTACCACGCGGCGCTCGCGCATGGTGCCAACCACCTGATCGCGCTGATCTCCGACGCCGTGGCCGCGCTGAACGCCGCCATCGACCATTCCGGACGCGACGTCGCGACCGTCGACGGGAGCGGCGCGCGACTCGCCGAACGCATCCTCACCCCGCTGGTCACCGCGTCGTTGAGCAACGTGCTCGAACTCGGACCGTCGGCGCTCACCGGTCCGGTGGCACGCGGCGACGCCGCCGCCGTTCGACGACACCTCGCCGCGCTCCGCGCCGTCCCCGGCGGCTCCGGCGAACGCGGGATCGCCGAGGCCTACCGCACGATGGCTCGTCGCGCCGCGGCGCGCACCGACGCGCCGGCCGCACTTCTCGACCTCCTGGAGGGGCGATGACCCGCACCGAGGTCACCGACCCGACACCGCCTATCGAAGGAGATGCTGTGAGTGTCCCGCCCGATGAGACGCCGACCTACAGGGCCGGTCAGATGACGGTGCACCGTGAACCGGCGACCCTGACCCGGGTGACCAGAACGCTGCGCGCCGCGGGCAAGCGGGTGGTGCTGGTCCCGACCATGGGAGCGCTGCACGCCGGACATCTCCAGCTTGTGCGCGCGGCGAAGGCCAAGGGCAACACGATCGTCGTGGTCTCGATCTTCGTCAACCCGCTTCAGTTCGGTGCGAACGAGGACCTCGACGCGTACCCACGCACCCTCGACGCCGACCTCGCGCTGCTCGAGTCGCTCGGCGTCGAACTGGTCTTCGCGCCGAACGCTGCGTCGATGTACCCCAACGGGCAGCGGACCACGGTGCACCCCGGCGGGGCCGGTGCGATCCTCGACGGCATCTCCCGCCCGACGCACTTCGCGGGGATGCTGACAGTTGTCCTCAAGCTGCTCAACATCGTCGGACCCAATGCCGCCTACTTCGGCGAGAAGGATTATCAGCAGCTCGTGCTGATCAAGCAGATGGTCACCGACCTCGATCTCGACGTCGAGATCGTCGGGGTCCCGACGGTCCGTGAATCCGACGGGCTGGCGATGTCCTCGCGCAACCGCTACCTCAGCCCGGAGCAGCGGGAGCTGGCCACGACGTTGTCGGCCGCGCTGGTGGCCGGGGCGCATTCCGCCGAGGGCGGCCGGGACGCGATCGTCGCGGCGGCGCAGGCGGTGCTCGACACCGTGCCCGAGATCGACGTCGAATACCTGGCCCTCCGCGGCCGCGCACTGGAGGACGCCCCGGAGAAGGGCGCCGCCCGGCTGCTCGTCGCCGCGCGCCTCGGACCCGCCCGCCTCATCGACAACGTCGGCGTGAACGTCGGAGGCCTCGCCGCACTCGAAGAAGAACTCTCCGGACCCGCAACCACATCCACGACCGACACAGGGGGACACTGACCCATGCTGCGCACCATGATGACCTCGAAGATCCACCGCGCCACCGTGACCCAGGCGGATCTGCACTACGTGGGGTCGGTGACGATCGACCAGGATCTGCTCGACGCCGCGGGTCTGCTCGAGGGTGAACAGGTCACCATCGTCGACATCGACAACGGTTCCCGACTGGTGACCTACGCGATCGCCGGGGAGCGCGGCAGCGGTGTCATCGGGATCAACGGCGCCGCAGCACATCTCGTTCACCCCGGGGATCTCGTCATCATCATCGCCTACGGCATGCTGAACGAGGCCGAACTGGAGGCCTATGCGCCGCAGGTCGTCTTCGTCGACGACCACAACCGCATCCTCGAATCCGGTGACGACCCGGCGCATGCGCCGGAGGGTTCGGGTCTGCTCGACCCGCGGCAGTTCGACGGCCCGGTCTTCGCCGACTCCGCGGTCTGACACCGACGAGCGACCCGGAGCCACCGATGCTGCTCGCCGTCGACGTCGGCAACACCAACATCCACCTCGGCGTCCACGCCGGAGCAGGGGATCACGCGCGATTGGTGCGCGATTGGCGTATCCACACCGACCCGAACTACACCGCCGACGAACTCGCCTGGGTCTTTCGCGGCATGCTCGGCTCGGACATCGAGCAGGTCACCGGGGTCAGTGCCCTGTCGACGGTGCCCTCGTTGCTGCGCGAGCTGCGGGTCATGCTGCCCCGTTACTTCGGCGACGGCCCGCACGTCCTGCTCGAACCCGGCGTGCGGACAGGTGTGCCGCTGCTCGTCGACAACCCGAAGGAGGTCGGTACCGACCGTGTCTCCAACTGCCTTGCCGCGCATCATGAATACGGCGGCCCCTGCATCGTGGTGGCCTTCGGGACCGCGACCGTCGTCGACGCGGTGTCGGCGAAGGGTGAATTCCTCGGCGGCGCCATCGCGCCCGGCGTGAACCTGGCGGTCGAGGCGCTCTCCGAGCACACCGTGACCGTGCGCAAGGTCGAGTTGATGCCGCCACGAAGCGTGCTCGGCAAGAACACGGTCGAGGCCCTGCAGTCGGGCATCCTCTACGGATTCGCCGGCCAGGTCGACGCGCTCGTCGATCGCGTCTGCGACACCGTGCCCGGCTTCGACGGCGACGACGTCACCGTGGTCGCCACCGGCTACCTGGCCCCGCTGATGTTCGACGAATGCCGGTCGCTCACCGACCACCACCCGCACCTCACCCTCGAGGGGTTGCGGCTGGTGCATGAGCGGTCCAAGGCCAACCCTCGTCGGGGCAAGTAGGACCCGGACATCGCGTTGACTGAGCCGAGGGAGCGCATCCCTCGCTGCCTGATCCGGAAGGACCCCACACCAGCGGTCCGTCGGGGCACTCCGGACCGGTGCGCGCCGGAGCGATGTCGCATGCGACCTCACTTCTTTCCCGCTGACGCGGGCCCCGAGGGTGAGGTGAGCCGGCTTCGCCAAGCCGTTCATGACGTGCGGCAAGCGGCTGAGGAACTCGTCCCCGTGAGCACCCACGAAGGGCACATTTCCCTCGGAAGCCACTGAGATGGACGCGAAGTCACCCCACCCGACCCACTGTGCGGCATCCACACCCGCAGCCCAGTTCCCGGCACCAGTGGTACACGATGTCAACCGAAGTCCTACAGCCACAGCGATGGTCGACCCGTCATTCTTCTCCGTGTGGAGAGGTCTGGGATGAAGGTCGTCATCGTCGGTGCAGGCATCGCGGGGTTGTGCACTGCTGCCGGGTTGTCGTCGATGGGCGCGGAGGTCACGCTGCTCGAGCGGTCGGCGGAGGTTCGTGGGGGAGGTTCGGGACTCAGCCTGTTCGGCAACGGGCTCCGCGCGCTCGAAACGCTCGGCCTCCGGGCGGCGGTTCCCGACGCCGTCGGGGTTTCACCCACCGTGAACGGAACACGTCGCGCCGACGGACGTTGGCTCACCCGCTTCGACCCGTCGGCGATCGGGCAACTCCGGGTGGTGCGCCGCGGCGATCTCCACGAGGCGCTCCTCGGCCGGCTCGGGTCGGGCGTGGAGATCCGGACCGGAACCGCGGTGCGTGAGGTTCGTGACGGGTCGGTCCGGCTCGAGGACGGCACGTCGATCGACAGCTGTGACCTGGTCGTCGGAGCCGACGGTCTGCGGAGTCGGGTACGGCCCGCGGTCGCCGACGACCCGGGTGTGGCCTACCGCGGATATGTCGCGTGGCGAGCCGTCACCGCACGGCCCGTCCACCTCGACGCGGCGGGCGAGACGATGGGACGCGGTCAGCGGTTCGGCATCGCCCCGCTGCCGGACGGACACGTCTACTGGTTCGCCTCCGTCACCTACGGGCAGAGTGGCGAGCCGGGTGGTATCGACGAAGTGCGGCAACGGTTCTCGGGGTGGCATGCACCGATCGGGGAGATCCTCGACGCGACCGATCCGACGGACGTCGGAGTGTTACCCATCGAAGAACTGGCGCGTCCGTTGTCCACCTTCGTCCGGGGCCGGCGCGTGCTCGTGGGCGACGCCGCGCACGCCATGACCCCGAACCTCGGCCAGGGGGCGAACCAGGCCATGGAGGACGCGGCGACCCTGGCCGCGCTGCTCGGGCAGGGCGGAGCAGGCGTCGACGAGGCCCTGCGAACCTACGACCGTCTACGACGGCGTCGCACCCGACGCATCGCTCGCCAGGCGTCGGTGATCGGACGGGTCGGTCAGTGGCGGTCGGGACCCGCGGTCCGCCTGCGCGAGCTGGCCCTGCGGGCGGCCCCCGATGCGGCACTCGACCGCCGGCTGCGGCGCATTCAGGATTGGCAACCACCGGTGCGGTAGTCGTCACTCGAGTCTGGTCCCAGGCGCGCAGCTGTGGCATACTCGTCGCCGTGATCAAGAGCTGTCAGGAGTGTTGTCAGGGCTAGTACCGCATCTGCGGCTGCCCTCCTTCGCGCTCCCCGCTCGTTTTCGATCACCCGAGGACTCCCTCTCATGACCGCTTCGGTTGCTACCCCTGTTCTGTCCCGCACCACCTTCGCCGCGACCGCGCCCATCGTCGCTCCGGCACCGGCCGCACCCCTGTCGCTGCAGGTCGGCGACTATGCGGAGGCCGTCGCCGAGGGCGCGACACCCGTGGACGTCCGCTCGCATCGCCGACGCCAGGTCGACGGCGCACTGTTCGGCGCACTCGCCATCGACGCCGTCGAGGTCCTCGACCGGCTCACCCCCGGCACCCCCGAGTCGCTGACCGCGGCGCGCACGGATTCCCGCTGGATCCTCGTCAGCGAGGACGGCCACGAGGCCGAGTGGCTGGCCTGGCACCTGCAGGCGAGGGGCATACACGGCGCGGTGTTCGTCGTCGGCGGGCACCGCCGGATGCGCCAGGCCAAGGTCAACGGTCGCCTCCGCGCAGACGAACTCGCCGTCATCTCCGCGCACGAGAGCTGAAACCACTGGCGGTCTGTCACCGCTGTCACAGCGACTGCGGCGAGTTGGGAGTCGGTGACCGGCACCGATAGGGTGCGTGGGGTGAGTGACAGCCCGACCACCGCCGCTTCCGCCGCGGCCGCGAAGACCCCGGACGCCGACGACCAGACTCCCGAGCAGTTGCGAATCCGCCGCGAGAAGCGCGAGCGCATCCTGTCCGAGGGCCGCGAGGCATACCCGGTCTCGATTCCGCGCACCCACTCCCTCGGCGAGATCCGCGCCGCCTACCCCGACCTCGAGGCCGGCACCGAGACCGGCCGGCACGTCGGTGTCTCCGGGCGCGTCATCTTCCTGCGGAACAAGGGCAAGCTGTGCTTCGCGACCCTCCAGGAGGGTGACGGCACCCAACTGCAGGCGATGGTCAGCTTCAACGGCGTCGGCGAGGAATCGCTGGCCCGCTGGAAGTCCGACGTCGACCTCGGCGACATCGTCTTCATCTCCGGCGAGGTCATCAGCTCTCGCACCGGCGAGCTGTCGGTGATGGCCGATGGTTGGCAGATGGCGTCGAAGTCGTTGCGGCCGTTGCCGGTTGCCCACAAGGAGATGAACGAGGAAACCCGGGTGCGGCAGCGCTACGTCGACCTCATCATGCGTCCGGAGGCCCGTGACAACGCCCGGACCCGCATCCAGGTGATCGCCGAACTCCGTGCGGCGCTGGGGCGTCGAGGGTTCCTCGAGGTCGAGACCCCGATGCTGCAGACCCTGCACGGCGGTGCCGCGGCGCGTCCGTTCGTGACGCACTCCAACGCCTTCGACATGGACCTCTTCCTGCGCATCGCGCCGGAGCTGTTCCTCAAGCGCTGCGTCGTCGGCGGCATCGAGCGCGTCTTCGAGATCAACCGCAACTTTCGCAACGAAGGCGCCGACTCCACCCACTCGCCCGAGTTCGCGATGCTCGAGACCTATCAGGCCTACGGCACCTACGACGACTCCGCGGTCATGACCCGTGAGCTGGTGCAGGAGGTTGCGCAGGCCGCCCTGGGTACCCAGACCCCGATCATGCCCGACGGTTCGACGTACGACCTGTCCGGCGAGTGGACCTCCCTCGAGATGTACCCGTCGCTGTCGGAGGCGCTCGGCGAGGAGATCGTGCCCGCGGGTGCGCCCGGGGAGACCACCGTCGACCAGCTGCTGGCGATCGCTGATCGTGTCGGCCTGGAGGTCCCCAAGGGCAAGGGCTACGGCCACGGCAAGCTCGTCGAGGAACTGTGGGAGCACATGGTCGGCGAGAAGCAGACCCGGCCGGTGTTCGTCCGCGACTTCCCGGTCGAGACCTCGCCGCTCGTCCGCGCGCACCGGTCGGTGACCGGCGTGGTCGAGAAGTGGGACCTCTACGTCCGCGGGTTCGAGCTGGCCACCGGCTACTCGGAGCTCGTCGACCCGGTGATCCAGCGTGAGCGCTTCATCGACCAGGCACGACTCGCCGCCGCCGGTGATGACGAGGCCATGGTCCTGGACGAGGAATTCCTCACCGCGATGGAGTACGGCATGCCCCCGACCACCGGAACCGGCATGGGCGTCGACCGTCTGCTGATGGCCCTGACCGGTCTCGGAATCCGCGAGACCGTCCTGTTCCCATTGGTCAAGCCGCTCCCTCGCGGCTGACCGGACGCTATCGGGTGCCGGCGGACCCGGGCAGGCCGAGTGCGTGCCGCACTCGATCGAGAACCCCGGCGCCGGCGTCGACGTGCACCCATTCGGCCCCTGGGGTCTCCAGCGACCGGGTCTGTCGTCGTGCCACCGACGCATCGGCATCCGACGCGTCGGCGCCGCGCGCCTCGATGCGCGCGATGCGTTCGGCCTCGTCGAGTTCGAGCCAGATGCCGGTGAACGGGACAGCAAGTGTCTCGGCGACGCCGGCGATCGCGTCGCGCTGTGCGGCACGGCCGAACACCGCGTCGGCGATCACACTCATCCCGCCACCCAGCGTCTGAGCGGCCAGCCGGCACAGCTCTCCATACACCCGGGAACCCATCTCCACGGTGTAGCCGGTTGCCGGGAGCCGGGTGTGCTCCGGCACCCCGGCGAGGCGCTTGCGCAGCACATCGCTGCGCAGAATGCGAGTGCCCGGTGCCGGGACGAACTCCGCTCCGATGGCGCGGGTCACGGTCGACTTCCCGGTGCCTGATCCGCCGCCGATCGCGACCAGCCGTGCCGGTGCCGGATCGACGACTGCCAGGGCGAGGTCGAGGTAGTCGTGGGCCTTGCTGACGGCCCCTTCGGCGGCGGCGACATGAGCGCGCACCGTCGCACGCACCGAGAGGAAGATCGGCATCAGCGAATAGCCGTCCTCGTCCGCAGGAGAGAGGTCGAGGTAGTTGTTGACCACCACGTTGGCCTCATGCCGCAAATCTCGTGCCCACAGGTCCATGACGAGGAACGCGACGTCGTAGAGCACGTCGGTGGTGGCCATGTCGGCGTCGAACTCGAGACAGTCGAAAGGCAACGGTTCGCCGTCGATCACCGCGATGTTGCCCAGATGCAGGTCACCGTGACCGTGCCGGACCCGACCGGCGCGGGCCCTGGTGTCGAGCAGATCGGAGTGAGCGCTGATCATCGCGGTCAGGCGATCGGTCAGCAGCCTCGCTCGCGAGGGATCGAGGATCTCCGGAAACGCCGACATGCTCCCCAGGTTCCCGTCGACGACCTCCTGGATGCGCGCGGCACCGTGCGGGTCGGGGCAGATCTCCGACGCCGCGTGCAGTTCTACGGTGAGCTCCGCCAGTCGTCGCAGTAGGGCGTCGTCGAGATCGCCGCGCTCGGCCCGGGTGGACAGCAGTGCGTCGTCGTCGAAGCGACGCATCTCCAGCACCCAATCGCTGTTGCCGTCTGCGTCGTCCACCTTGTGCAGTCCGAGGTAGACGCCGGGGGCGATGCGCCGGTTGAGGCGCAGTTCGGCGTCGAGTGCGTCGTGCCGGAATTCCGGGGTGGAGAAATCGAGGTAGCGATAACGCACCGGCCGCTTCATCTTCCATGCACGATCACCGTTGAGGAACACCACCGCGCCGTGCGTGACGATTCGGGTGGTCGGCAGATCGGGATCCAGAATGCCTGCCCGGGTGAGGAATTCGGTGGTGGGATCGGTGCCGATCAGGGTCATGGCCGGACCGCCGCCGGACGTGCGGACCCGACCGTGATCATCATCGGTGCTCTGTCGTGAGTCGTCGCCACCCGTCCATCCGACCACAGCGGCTTGCCGATCGCACGGGGTGGTCAGGCAGTCATGGGACCGATCGCGCGCTCACAGCACCGCCGCACCGAGGACGTGTGCGGTGTGCAGGGCCAGTTCGGTGTCGAGGCGACGCTCGCCGATCGGGTGACCCAACTCCTCGACGACTCGTCCGAGCCGGTACTTCACGGTGTTGCGGTGCATGTTGAGGGCCTCGGCCGTCGCGACGTAGCTGTTGCCGCAGTCGAGGAACACCCGGGCGGTGTCGCGCAGTCGCTCGGCGGCCTCGGTGTCGGCGGCGAGCGGTCCGAGGACATCGCGCACCCAGCGTCGTGTGCCGGGTAGATCGCGAGCGAGCATCGCGATGATCGACATGCCGCCCGAGCCGTGCCCCACCACTGTCATCGCCTGATTCGTCGACACCGCCGCCACATGCTTGACACTCTCGGCCTGCTGGTGACTCTCCCGGAATCCCTCGAGTCCGGGTGCCGGGGAGCCGAAGGCCATCCGTGCGCCCGGCACCACGGACAGCACTGGTCGGACCACCTCGGGATCGGCGTCGGCCACGGGGTACCAGACCCACGCGGTGCTGCGGTCCACCGAGGTGAAAAGGGGTGCTCTGGAGCCGAGAGTGGTTGCGACGTCGTGCGCCAGGGACTCCAGCAGTGCGGTGTTGTCGGTGCCCGGGTTGGCGCGGTCGATCCACAGGGTGGCCGCGAGATGGGTGCGCGTCAGCGGATAGCCGGTCCTGACGGTGAACTCGTCCGTGCTCGTGAGGTCGCCCTGCAGCGCCCGCCGCACCATCGTCGACACCACGGTCGCGTTCTGTTCGACCGAGTACCGGCGGCCCTCCTCGTGTACGTCGAGAACCACACGGGTGATCCAGTCGACGTACTTGTGCAGCCAGCCGGAGAAGTGGTGCAGCACCCGCAGCCGCAGTTCGGGAGAGGTGTCGAGCTCTCTCACCTCCTCGAACACATTGGCCAGCAGGTCATCGGAACCGAAGTGGTATGCCCGCCGCAGCGACGAGGCGGGGATGCCCCGCTGTCCCAACCGATCGGCATACTCGGTCGCTGCGGTGACCGGTGGCGCCTGATCGAGCGGGATGTTGTTGCGGATCATGTGCAGGATCGTCGCGATGTTGGCGGCGACGCTCGCTCGCAACAACTCGAGAAGGTCGGGGTCGTTGAGCTCCTCGAGGCCGTTCTCGATCGCCGTGGTCATCGACTCGCTCAGTTCATCGCTGCGCGCGGCGAGCCGCTCGCCGACGATGGTGGACAGCCGGATGATCTCCGCCGCGTCGGGTGAATCGGGGGAGACCAGCCGGCGTCCGAGAGCGCCGTTGCTCATCAGGACGAACCCTGTTGGGTCGAATCCTGTTGCCTCGAGGCCTGCGGGCCGCCACCGCGTTCGAGCTTCTTCAGGGCCGAGTTCGCGGCATGGAACCCGCACAGGCCGTGTGCACCGGCCCCCGGTGGCGTCGCCGCCGAACACAGGTAGACGCCGTCGACGCCGGTCGAGTAGGGGTCGAACGCCACTCGCGGACGAAATATCAACTGGCGCGCGGAGTTGGCGCCGGTGGTGATGTCGCCACCCACGTAATTGGGGTTGTCGGTGGCGATCGTGGCTGTTGCGCGGACATGCGATGCGCGAATGCGCCGGGTGAAGCCGGGGGCGAATCGTTCGATCTGATCGACGACGAGTTGCCTTGCGTCACCGGTGAACCCGGCAGGCACATGGGCGTAGGCATCCACCGGGACGAGGTTGCCCGCTGCGCGGTCCGGATCGGCCAGATACTGCTGCCCGACCAAGAGGAAGGGTTTCGACGGCATCCGCCCCGACCAGGTGTCGCGTTCGGCGGCCACGACTTCGGAGGAACTCCCGGCGACATGGATGGTCCCGGCCCGACGTGCCGGTTCGTAGCTCCACGGGATGCCGTCCTCGACGGCGAATGCCACCTGGAATGCCGCCGGCCCATGCCGGTATCGGCGGTAGGCACGCGCCACGCGCTCTGGCTGCTTGCCGGAGAGGATGCCGGCCGCCGCCTGTGGCGAGGTGTCGAGGAGGACGACGTCGGGGGAGTCGAGCTGGTCGAGTGAGGTGACGGTTGTGTCGGTGACCACCGTTCCGCCCAGCGACTCCAGGAGTGCGATCATCGCACGGCTGATCGTCGCCGACCCCCCGACCGCGACGGGCCATCCGTAGCGATGTGCGGCGGTGCCCAGGGCGACGCCGATCGCCGACGACAGCGGTGTGGTGAGTGGATGGAAGGCGTGCGCCGCCACTCCCGTCCACAGTGCCGCCGCCCGCTCGTCGCGCAACCACCGGGCAACCCAGGTGGCCGGCAGAGCCGCCGGAATCCCGAACTGCGCCAGCGGGAACGGGTCCCGCGGTACGTGGAGCATGGGCTGGAGGAACTCCCCGGCGATGCGATCGAACTTGCCGGTGATCGAGCCGAAGAGCTGCCGGTACCGACGGGCGGAATCACCGAACTGGTCGGCGGTCTCGTCCACCGAGCGATAGGCCGCTGCACCGTCACCACCGTCGAGCGGGTGGGCGTACTGCACAGGTGGAGCGGCCCAGCGCAATCCGTGTGCAGCGAGGTCGAAACGCCTGCTGAACGCGTTGTCCAGCGCGAGTGGGTGGAAGCCCGAACATTCGTCGTGCACCAGGCCGGGGACGGTGACCTCGGCCGACCTGGTTCCACCGCCGGGCACCGCCGCGGCCTCGAGGACGGTGACCTCGAGACCGGCGGCGGCGAGGGTGATGGCGGCAGCGAGTCCGTTGGGCCCGCTGCCGACCACTACTCCACGACTCATGCATTCACCCTAGACTGCTGCACGTACTGCGAACCGTCCGATGGCGCAACATATCCGGGGCGCGTCCAGGTGACGGTGTGCTTGATCGGCCCGTTGGGCAGCCACGGCAGTTCCTCGGTGGCGTCGGCGACCACATAGGTGCCGCGTTCCACCACGCCGATCGCCGCGTCGATCACCTTGTACTCGATGTAGTTGCGGTGGATCGGCTGGGACTCGGTCCAGGTCACGATCACCTCGCCAGGTGCGAAGTTGCAGCGTCGCTGCACCGCGGCGATGGTCTGCTCGTTGTGCAGGTGTGCGTCGCCGAACTGCCAGCCGATCAGGGTGGTGCACACGAACTCGGCCTCACGGATCACGTAGTTGTCGAGTTCGTCGGTGTGGCGCATCATCAGCGAGATCAGCGCTCGCCCCTGGCTGTGCATGGTGCGCCAGGCCACCGCTTTCTGCATGAAGATCTCCGCAACCTCATTGCCGAATGCCGCAGTGAGCTGGTCGATCTGGTTCAGGTTGGACTTGACGAGATGCTGGTTGAGCTTGTCCTCCACCTCTCGTCCACGGAACGCCCAGGTCGCCGACGCCCAGTTGCCGGCGTACTGCCGCATCGACGGGAGGAAGGAGACGAGGTCCGGACGCAGGTTGCCCAGGATCGGGAAGAACGCGGCCATCACGATGGCGGCGAGCAACCAGCCGGTGCTCATGTCGGTGACCGCCCAGCCCTCACCGGCCGGGTGACCCCAGAAGAGGAACCACGCCGAGAAGATGAAGAAGACGTTCCACTCCAGCGGCACCGCCAGCGGGAAGGTGGAGATGATGAAGATGTGGAACCCGGTCATGCCGATCAGGGCGAGCAGCGTGAGCGTGGTGTTGGTCGAGAACAGCAGGATCAGCGGCAACGCGAGCTCGACGATGGTGCCCAGGATGTGGGCGATCGAGCTGGTGACCTTGGAGGCACGGATGTCCTCCGGGAAGTTGCGGTACAGCGATCGCTTCAGACGCCGTGAGGTGATCCACGGGGTGTTCGACACCATCGGCGCGACGACCAGGGTGAAGTGGCGGCCGAGCTTGGAGATGCCGGCACCGAACCAGCTCGCGAAGATGAAGATCTTGGCCGCGATGATCATCTCGACCACGGAACCGGCCGAGGCGAAGATCAGGAGTGCGGCGAGGTACTGCTCCGAGCGGGCGGCCAGGAAGACCGTCTTGTCGCGCAGGCCCATGAGCACGATCAGCCCGATGTAGCTGAACATCGCCCACTGCGGGGGCAGGCCGGCCTCACTGCCGGGAACGCGGTCGGTGACCTGTCCCGGGAAGCAGACCAGGAACGCCAGATTGAGCAGGATGAGGCCGTAGACCGCCACGTCCCACAGCTGACGGGTGTCACCGGCGGTGAAGGGCACCTTGCCCGGCCATGGTGGAACACGAATCGTCTTGGGGCGCAACCAGTACAGGCAACCGCCGATGAACGGCGAGAACTTGAACGCCAGCGGTCCCGACGACGAGGCGAGGCCCAGGACCTCGAACAGCGTGGTCCACGCCATCAGCTTCACGTAGACGATCGGCTCGGTCCACCACGAGCCGATCTCGCCGAAGCCGCCGAGCGCCGGGGTGGTCAGGCCGACCAGCAGCAGGCCGACAACCGTGAAGAAGATCAGTTTGTAGACGTAGAGCATGTGCAGCTTCTTGGGGCTGCCGAAGCCGTACTCGCACCAGTGGGTTGCGAGCAGGCGCATGCGTTCCATGAAGGGTAAAGATCCGAACTTCGCCGGATCGACCGGCGGCATGTCGGCGGTGTTGAAACCCATTGTCGCTCTCTTTCTTGAGGGATCGGGTGGAGGGGGCTCTTCTCGGAGGCTCGGGGG
>NZ_BANS01000037.1 GCF_000332995.1 Gordonia amicalis NBRC 100051 = JCM 11271 | reverse complement strand
CAAAACCCGGCATGAACAACCCCGACGATCCCGACTCCCCACACGGGTCGATCGACGACGCCGACCCCGACGCGGTGGCGGCCGCCGCCGAACGCGACGACCGCAGCCCCGCCCAGCTCAACCACGACGCCCTCAACGCCCTGCTCAAAGTGGTGTTCGAGGACGGACTCCTGGGTAAGAGTCACCGCGGACTCCCCGTGCAACTGATCGTCAAAGCCGACCTCAACGACCTCATCCGCGAAGCCGGGTTCGCCACCACCGCCACCGGCACCCTGATCCCCATCCCCGACCTGATCGACCTCGCCGCCGACGCCCAACCCTGGCTGGCCGTGTTCAAAGACGCCACCGCCGTCCCGCTCTACTTCGGGCGCGGCAAACGACTCGCCACCCGCGAACAACGCCTCGTCTCCTTCGCCCGACCCGACGGCGAGGTCTGCTCCACCCCCGACTGCGACCTAGCCGCCACCCACGTGGAAATGCATCACGCCCAACTCGATTGGGGCCTCGGCGGACTCACCGACCTCACCCCGGCGTGCCCGAAACACAACCGCATGGTCGGCGATCAACCCGGCCAATACACCACCCACATGGTCCGCGAGGGCCCCGACGAAGGCCGTTGCGCCTGGCGACTCAACACCCAACCAGGCGCACCCCCCAACTCCGAACGCATCAACCGGCGACCCGACATACCCCGCCGCTTCGCCGAACACCTCCAACACGTACGCACCGACATCCACGGACCCGAGCCGGCGTCCGGCGATCAACCACGCCTGCACCTACGCCAAATCATCGACCTACGCAACGCCTCCGACGCCGAAGCCACCCTCGCCTCGATAATGCTCGCCGCCGCATACCCGCGCGTGTGAAGCAAGCGCGGCGAGGGACGGTTACCAGCCCTTCGAGGCTCGTCGCTAACGCTCCTCACACCTCAGGGAGCAGATGAGCACCCACCGCCAACACTCCTCACACCTCAGGGAGCAGATGGGCACCCACCGCCAAAACTCCTCACACCTCAGAGATGGAGGGGGCACCTCATGGAGCGAAAATTCTTGCAACCGGGCCGAAGTCGAATCGGAGGTGCGTGGCCGCTGCGTCAGTCGATCACGTCATCGACGTCATTCCGGAGGGCGACCGACGGCTCAGGAATCGGCGACCGGCTTCAGGACCGGCGGAGTCCACGTGCCGTCGAGGACCTCGGGGCGCGGTCGATATAGGCGGATGAGGTAGTTCCAGCCCTCGGGCGTCACGATCGCGTTGGGCGGGACGTCACCGGTGGCGTCGGGGATGAACCGGACGGTGATCGAGCCGTCGCCGTTACGTACGCCGGTGACGCTGTTGACCGTGTAGAGGTCCTTCTCGTTGGGCTCGAAGAACCCCGCGGCGTTGTAGACCGACACCGACCAGAAGGCGTCGACCGGGATGTCGGCGAAGACGAGTTCGTAGTGCCCGGGACCGACGGCGGGGTCGACGCCGACATAGGTGGCCTCGGATGTCGGGAGCCCACCCCAGCCCGCCGCGCATCCGATGAGGTGGCGGACCGGGTCCACCTCTTCGCGGCTGCCGAAGGTGTGGTCGAAGGAGGTGAGCCCTTTCGCCAGCTCCAGCAGAGCATCTCGGGTCGCATCGAGACTTGCGGTGTCGTAGTCGGGGGACACGAACGGCTCCGACGAGCCCGGAAGGAGCGTCACCTGGTCCTGCAACCTCCCGACTTCGGCCACATCGACCACATCGGTCGGATCGACCAGGATCCGTACGGCGACCAGGACGTAGCGCGATCCGTACACCTCCTGCGTCAGCGTGTGCTCGCCGGCCGCGTGCAGGACGTCACCGACGTAATGGTCCTCGTTCACGATCATCGCGGACACGTAGCGATCACCGGCGTCGGGCAGGGTGAGCACCGCCGGCGCCGCGAGATCGGCGACGGCGAAGCTGTACAGGGTGTCCCGATTGAGCCGGATCACCGTCTGTTCGTCGATGGCGGCGGGTTCTCGATTGTGGCGGAACCTGCCCACCCCACCGGCGGCCAACTGGATGTCGGCGAACATCCGATGCGTCTCCGCCCGAACGAAGTTGTCCACGTTCACATGGCCCGACATACGTTGTCTCCCTCTGTGAGTCCAGAGGAAAACAGTAGCGGGCGACACCGAATCCATCCCGCTTCGCCACTCAATGAAACCAACCTGTCTACACAACTAGACATGTTCCGAGCGCCTTCACCCAGATGACAGTTGCGGGTAGACAACCGTTCATCGGGCCATCGAACCCTGATGGCGTGCCCGGAAGGCGGCTCGCACACCTGCTGCTCACAGCCGCGTCTCCGCCACACGGATTCCCCCGACCGCCCTGGTCGTAGCCATCCCACCGCCTCGAAAGGCCTCCATCATGCGCGCCCGCAGCATCAAGACCCTGCTGTCCGTCGCCGTCGCCGGCGCACTTTCCGCCGCCGCACTGACCGGTTGTTCGTCCACCGACTCCGCCTCCAGCGGCTGGGCCAAGGCCCCCGAGACCCTGGTCTTCGCCGCGGTCCCCGACAAGGCCGGCTCGGATGCCAACTGGAAGCCGATGCAGAACTACCTCGCCAAGACCACCGGTTACGAGGTCGAGTACTACCCCACGAGTGACTACACCGCGTTGGTCGCGGCACTCGTCGCAGGTAAGGCAGACGTCGGCGTCATGGGCGGCCTCCAGTACGTGATGGCCACCAACAAGGGTGCCGAGATCGAACCGGTCGCCGCGGGCCTCACTTCGCCGGACGCCGAGGACGCCGGGTACTTCTCGGAGGCCATCGTCGCGGCTGACTCGCCGATCGCCTCGCTGGCCGACGCCAAGGGCAAGTCGGTCTGCTTCGTCGACCCGAATTCGACCTCCGGCTTCCTCTTCGGGCTCAACGCCCTGTCCAAGGCGGGACTCGATGTGACGTCGACGGGCCAGGATGCCAACGGCCGACCCACCTTCGACGACTTCACTCCGTTCTTCGCCGGCAGCCACGACAAGTCCGCCCAGGCAGTCGCTTCCAAGCAGTGCGACCTGGGATTCGCCGAGGACACCGTGGCCGCCGAAGGCGTCAAGAAGGGTCAGGTCAAGGTGATCAATCGCGAGTACGTGCCCGGCGGCCCGTTCACCGTCTCCTCCGCACTGCCGGCCGACGCGAAGACCAAGGTCACCGACGCGTTGCGCGGGGCCACGGTGGAAGCCATCACCGCGTCGGGGGTCCCGATGACCGACGGCTTCACGTCCAACTACTTCGGCGTACTCCCGGTGGACAAGCAGTACTTCACCCCGATCAGCGATCTCTGCACGAACATCGCCGCCGCGAAGTGCGCGTCCTGACCCGCTGAGTCGAAGGATCACGACCATGACCAACACGACGATCTCTCCCACTGCGATCACGACCACGATTGCACCACTCATCGAAGTGAACGGGGTCTGCAAGGATTTCGGCGCCACCCGCGCCCTGCACGACATCAACCTCACGGTCGCACGCGGTGAAATCGTCGTGTTGCTCGGCCTGTCCGGGTCCGGCAAGTCGACCCTGCTCCGCCATCTGGACGGGCTCGACTCACCCACCTCGGGAGCGGTATCGGTACTGGACCGCACCCTCACCGAGAGCTCCTCGAGAGAGTTACGCGCACTGCGTGGCCGGATCGGGATGATCTTCCAGCAGTTCGAACTGGTCGGCCCGCTCACCGTCCTGGAGAACGTGCTCACCGGGGCGCTCGCACAGCTGCGCGGACCGCGCCTGGGACTGGGGACTTATCCGAAGTCCCTGCGGCGCAGGGCGCTCGGTCATCTCGATCGAGTCGGCTTGCTGCACAAGGCATATGAACGTGCCGACCAGCTGTCCGGTGGGCAGCAGCAACGCGTCGCGATCGCACGGGCACTGATGCAGGATCCCGAGATCCTGCTCGCCGACGAACCCGTGGCCAGCCTGGATCCCGACTCCAGCGCACAGGTCATGGCTCTCATCCGGGAGATCGCCGCAGACCGCGGACTGACGGTCGTCTGCAGTCTCCATCAGGTCGAACTCGCTCTCGAGTGGTCCGACCGGGTGGTCGGACTGCGCGCGGGAGAGGTCGTCCTGGACACGCCGACGGCCGAGTTGAGCCGCGAGCGGGCCATGACGATCTATCGCCAGGTCGGCGCAGAAACCGGTGAGAACGACCTCCGCATCCGGAGCGGCACGTGGTGACCGTCCTCGAGACCGCTCCACCAGAACCGGAGCAGTCGGCGCCCCGGCCGCCACGGCGGACCGGGCGCACCGTCGGCACGGTCGTGATCCTCGGGATGCTGGCGTTCGGTGTCTATTCGCTGAGCACTCTCGACTTCTCCTGGGCCAACATCGTGTCGAGCATCGACAACGCCCGCAAGGTGTTCTCGCTGATGGACCCGATCAGCCTGCCAGCCTGGGGTGAGCTCGCATATCTCATCGGGCTGACCTTGGGGATCGTGATCCTCGGGACGGTGATCGCCGCGATCATCTCCGTTCCGGTGGCCTGGGTGTCGGCATCGAACACCACCCCGTCCACCACATTGCGCTGGATGGGCCGGACCATCGGGGTGCTCACCCGCTCGGTGCCCGATGTCGTTCTCGCGTTGGCATTTTCGCTTGCTTTCGTACTGGGGAGTCCGCTGCCCGGCGTGCTGGCGATCGGCATCCACTCGATCGGCATGATCTCCAAGATGTTCGCCGATGCGATCGAACAGATCGACGACGGCCCCCGGCTGGCGATCCGAGCGACGGGAGGCAGTCGTGCACAGGAGTTCTGGTCGGGTGTCTTTCCTCAGGTGCTGCCGTCGTGGATCGCGACAACCCTGCACCGCTTCGACATCAACCTGCGAGGTTCGGCGATCCTCGGCTACGCGGGCGTCGGCGGACTCGGCTATGCGATGAAGATCGCGTTCGAGCAGTTTCCGCAGGGCTACGGACGCGGACTCGGGATCGCCGCGGTCATCTTCGTGTTGTGCGTCGTGTGCGAGATCATCTCCTCGACCATCCGGCGCAACCTCCTCGGCGTGGAACCTCGCGGTCGCCGGCTCGGTGACCGCGCCGTACGACTCGTCACCCGCGGCCGGCCGCGTCGCACCTCCACCGACGCCCCCTCCACCATCGCGATGACCGTCGACTCCATGACGCGTCAGCCGTGGACACGACGACGAATCCGCAACTGCGCCTGGACCGTCGGCGCGATCATGCTCGTGATCTCCAGCTACTGGATGGCCGACATCGACTTCGCCGACGTCAACTGGTCCCACATGTGGCCGTCGATCGCGAGTTTCTGGCCGCCCAGCACCGGTTCGTACACCTTCGGCGAGTTCGCCGATGCACTGCTGGTGACCGTGCAGGTCGCGTTCGCCGCGGCATTGCTGTCGCTCGTCGTCTCGCTTGCCGTCGGGTCCCTCGCGGCCCGCAACATCGCCCCCAATCCGGCTGTGCGCGGGACATTCCGAGTGCTGCTGGTGGTGTTCCGCGGGATACCCGAACTCGTGCTCGCGATCTTCCTGATCATGATCACCGGGCTCGGCAATCAGGCCGGTGTGGTGGCACTCGCCGTCGGCGGCATCGGACTTCTCGGCAAGCTGATCGCCGACTCCTGCGAGGAGGTCTCCCCCGGCCCCGAACGCGCCCTGACCGCAACCGGCGCGGCACGCGGCCAGCGCTACCTCGCGGCCACCTGGCCGCAGGCCCTGCCCTCGCTGATCGGCAACACCCTGTACCTGGTGGACTCGAACATCCGGGCAGCAACCATCCTCGGCATCGTCGGTGGCAGCGGCATCGGCTTCTACCTGATGAACGCCTCGACCTTGTCGTCGACGCATGGTCAGGTCACGACGCTGGTGATGATGATGGTCGTCACCGTTCTCATCGTGGAGGGCCTCGCCGCCTGGCTACGGCGGGTGTTCCGCTGACCGGTCAGATCAGGGTCGGGCAGTGCCCGGCGGGCCGAACCCCGGGCGGCGCCTCACCGCCCGGGGTCGACGTCGAGTTCGACCCGGTCCGCCGGGAAACGGGTGACCGCCAGTTGCAGCGGTGTGCCGTCCGGCAGCTGGTCGAGTCCTTCGACCGCCAAAACCACTGCACCCTCGAGCAATTGCAGATCGGCGACCTCGCTCGTCGTCGCATGGCGGGCCGCGATCGTCGTCGCACCGCGCACGTAGTCGTCGATCCCCTCGGCGCGCAGAGCCCCGGTCACGGACCCTTCGGCCTCGAAACGCCCGGCGAGGCCGGGTACGCGTTCGGCGTCGAACCAATTGGTGCTCAACGAGATCGGGAGACCGTCGACGGCACGGACGATCTCCAGGCGCAGCGCCGGGCGGTCGTCGAGACCCAGTCGCGTCGCGACGGATGCCGGCGCGAGCACGGTCTCGGAGTCGAGCAGGCGCACAGTCGCACCCTTGGCCCGGCCACCGAGACTGTCGCTGAGACGCGTTCTCAGGCCGATCCGGTGGACCAGTACCTCGTGTTCGGCGACGAAGGTTCCGCTACCGCGCCGCGCGACGACCAGGCGGTCTGACGCGAGCGCGGCCACCGCCTGCCGCACGGTGTTGCGATTGACGCCGAAACGACTCGCGAGCTGCGACTCCGATGGCAACCGAGTGCCGGGCGAAAGTCCGCCGTCGACGATCTCGCCCCGAAGCTCGTCGGCGATGAGGCGCCACGTCGAGTAGCCACTGGGAGACCTGCTGTGCATGACCATGATGATCCCGAATGTACCGCCTGCGCAGGGGCTCGAAGCCGTTCACCAAGTGTTCACCGCACGGCGGCCACACCGCCATCCCACGTCACCGAGTTGGTGGCCGACACCGACCACCATCAAGTTGTCTACTGATCTAGACAACTACTGCAGAACCGCTCCACCCCCACCGACTCTCACCGAATCAACACACCGGAGGACCGATGACTGCGACGACACCTCGCACCGACGCGGACCCCGCGCTCACCCCGCGACAGAACTGGATGCGCACTCTGGCATCGGCACCCCCAGCCGAGGTGGACACCGCGTGGCAACAGTGGGAACCCAAACCCACCGTGCAGCAGATCCGCGGCCCCGAGGCCGGCCTGGTGATGCTCCGCGCCCGGATCGACTCGGTCGGCAACCGTTTCAACCTCGGTGAGGCCACGGTGACCCGAGCAACGGTCCGCCTCAGCGGGGGACCGCTGACCGCCGACGCCGTGGGCGCGGCCTACATCCTGGGCACCGATCTCGACCATGCCCGTGCCGCCGCATGTTTCGACGCTCTCCTCTGCGACGACACCCAGCGTCCACGGGTTCTCGCCGAGGTCATCGAACCGATGCGGAAGGCAGCCGAAGAACGCGACACCACCCGCCGCGCCGAAGCCCGCAGCACACTCGTGGACTTCTTCAACATCTCCAGGGAGCACGAATGACCCCCACACCGCCGACCGTCTCCGAGGACACTCTCGTTCCCGCAGCCGGTTTCGACGATCCGACCAGGGAAGCCCAGGCGGCGTTCCGGGCCGTACTCGACGCCCTGGCACATCCGGGCCGGCGATTCCCCATCGCCGGCGCACCCGCGGCCCCGCTGCCCCTCGGTCCCGCACTGGGGGCGCTCGCCCTGACCCTCCTCGACGACGACTGCACCGTCTGGCTCGCACCGGAACTGTCCTCGGCACCGACGATCCGCACCTGGCTGACCTTCCACACCGGTGTCCGGCTGATCGACGAACCCACCGAGGCCCAGTTCATCCTCGCCACCGATCCCGCGTCGATTCCGCGCCTCGACGCCCTCGACGCCGGTACCGACGAGGCGCCACATCAGTCGGCGACAGTCCTGCTCGCCGTCCCCGCCGACGCACCGACGACCCGATTCGCCGGACGCGGGCCGGGCATCGAGACCACCCAGGCCGTCGAGGTGCCGACTGCGTTCGACGATTTCGCCGCGCAGTGGCAACGCAACACAACCCTCTTCCCCCGCGGCGTCGACCTCGTGTTCGTCACCGGGAACACCGTGGCGGGGCTGCCTCGCACGACTCGACTCGACCCCCAGGAGGTCTGATGTATGTAGCGGTGAAAGGCGGTGAACGCGCCATCGCCAACGCCCATGCCCTGCTGGCCAAGCAAGGACGCGGCGATTCCGGCCGGCCCGCGCTCGAGCCCGCCCAGATCGCCGATCAACTCGGCGTCCTGGTCTCCCGGGTGATGAGCGAGGGGTCGCTCTACGACCCCGAACTCGCCGGCCGCGCCATCGTGCAGGCCCAGGGCGACGTACTCGAGGCCATCACCCTGGTCCGGTCCTACCGGACCACTCTCCCCCGGTTCGGCTATTCCGAACCCGTCGACACCGCGTCCCTACCGCCACAGCGTCGGGTGTCGGCCACGTTCAAGGACCTGCCCGGCGGGCAGCAGCTCGGCGCGACCTTCGACTACACGCATCGGTTGTTCACCGATCGCGACACCGACGGTCCGGAGGCCGCGGCGCTCACCGAGGACGTCCACATGCCCCGGGTCACCGACCTCCTCGCCGGGGGCGACCTCATCGAGGACGCCGATCCGGACCCGCACGACCCCGAACCCGTGGACATCACCCGCGATCCGACCACGTTCCCGATGTCCCGGGCCGGCCGTCTGCAGGCCCTCGCACGCGGCGACGAAGGGTTCCTGCTGTCGCTGGGCTATTCCACTCAGCGCGGGTACGGCCGGACGCACCCATTCGCCGGCGAGATCCGCGTCGGCGAGGTCGAGGTCGAATTCGTCGCGCCCGAACTGGGTTTCGCGGTTCCGCTGGGTCGTGTCGAGATCACCGAATGCCAGATGATCAACCAGTTCACCGGAAGTGCCGACTCCCCCGCCCAGTTCACCCGCGGTTATGGACTGGCGTTCGGTCGAGGTGAACGCAAGGCCATGTCGATGTCGCTGGTCGACCGGGCCCTGCGGACCGACGAGTTCGCCGAACGCATCGTCGCGCCCGCCCAGGACGAAGAGTTCGTCATCAGTCACGCCGACAACGTGGCCGCGACGGGCTTCGTCGAGCATCTGAAACTCCCGCACTACGTGGACTTCCAGGCCGAGCTCGTCCTCGTCCGGCAGCTCCACGACGACTTCCGCCGTCGGGTGGCGCGCGTCGCCGACAACCCGGCCGACACATCCACCCGTGAGCTCGACCCGGAGGCATCATGAGCGTCACATCCATCGGCTACAACATCGGCTACCTGGACGAGCAGACCAAGCGGATGATTCGTCGCTCGCTGTTGAAAGCGGTTGCCGTGCCGGGGTTCCAGGTGCCGTTCGCCTCGCGAGAGGTGCCGATGCCGCGTGGCTGGGGCACCGGCGGTGTCCAGGTGACCGCGGCGGTTCTCGGCGGCGACGACGTGTTGAAGGTCATCGACCAGGGTGCCGACGACACCACCAATGCGGTATCCATCCGGACCTTCTTCGCCGAGGTGTCCGGCGTCGCCACCACCACCGTCACCGAGGACGCCACGGTGATCCAGACGCGGCACCGAATCCCCGAGACCCCGTTGCGCGACGGACAGATCCTCGTCTACCAGGTGCCCATCCCCGAGCCGCTGCGGTTCCTCGAGCCCCGGGAAACCGAGACCAGCAGGCTTCATGCGCTCGAGGACTACGGGCTGATGTACGTCAAGCTCTACGAGGACATCGCCTCTTTCGGGCACATCGCCACCACCTACGACTACCCGGTACTGGTCAACGGCCGATATCTCATGTCGCCCTCGCCGATTCCCAGCTTCGACAATCCCAAGATGCACATGAACCCGGCGCTGCAGCTCTTCGGCGCCGGCCGCGAGAAGCGGATCTACGCCGTCCCGCCGTTCACCTCGGTGGAGAGCCTGGGCTTCGAGGACCATCCGTTCGAGCCGCAACGTTTCGACCGGCCGTGCGCCATCTGCGGATCCGTCGGGGTCTACCTCGACGAGGTGATCACCGACGACTCCGGCACCGCCGTGTTCGTGTGCTCCGACACCGATCACTGTGAACGCAACGCCATCCGAACCGACGAGGAGGTCGGAGCATGAACGACGACGCACCCCTGTTGAGCGTCCGCGGGGCCGGGCATCGCTACGGACATCGGTATGGTTGCCGCGACGTCGATTTCGACCTGTGGCCGGGCGAGGTCCTGGCCGTCGTCGGCGAATCGGGCTCGGGCAAGTCGACGTTACTCGGCACGCTGTCGCAGCGACTGTCGCTGTCGGAGGGCGAGATCCACTACCGTCTGGCCGACGGCGAGGTCGTCGACCTCGCCGCGCTCAGCGAGAGCGCGGTGCGGCACCTGTGGCGCACCGAATGGGGCTTCGTCCATCAGAACCCCGCCGACGGCCTGCGCATGCACGTCAGCGCCGGCGGCAACATCGGGGAACCGCTCATGGCCACCGGACACCGCCACTACGGCCGGATCCGGCACACCGCGGCCCAGTGGCTGGAACGGGTGGAGATCCCCGTGGACCGCATCGACGACGCGCCGGCGGACTTCTCCGGCGGGATGCGCCAGCGTCTGCAGATCGCCCGCAATCTGGTCGTCGCCCCGCGGTTGGTGTTCATGGACGAACCGACCAGCGGGCTCGACGTCTCCGTGCAGGCCCGGTTGCTGGACCTGCTCCGCCGGCTCGTCGCCGATCTCGGGCTGGCCGTCGTGATCGTCACGCACGATCTGGCGGTCGCACGGTTGCTGTCGCATCGCACGGTGGTCATGAAGGATGGCCGCGTCGTCGAATCAGGGCTCACCGACCGCGTTCTCGACGACCCCCGTGCTGCTTACACCCAACTCCTCGTCTCGTCGATCCTGCAAGGATGACCATGCTTCCCACCACCGAAAGCTTTTCCTCGGCAACGCCTTCGGACCCACTCGGACGCGGCGTCGCCGTTCTCGACGTGTCCGGAGTCGACAAGCGATTCGTCATGCATCTGCAGGGCGGGGTCGAGCTCCCGGTGCTGACCGGACTCGAATTCCAGGTGTTCGCCGGCGAATGTGTCGTCCTCGACGGTGCGTCCGGTGCCGGCAAGAGTTCGATCCTGAAGATGGTCTACGGCAACTACGGCGTGGACCGCGGCCGGATCGTGCTGCACACCGGTCGGGGAACCGTGGATCTCGCCGCGGTCGACCCCCGCGAGATCCTCACCGCGCGACGTGATCAGGTCGGCTACGTCAGCCAGTTCCTGCGCTGTGTCCCGCGGGTGCCGACCCTCCAGGTCGTCGCCGAACCGCTCCTCGAGCGCGGCGTCGACGCCGCCGCCGCCGAAGAGCGGGCCGCCGCTCTGCTCACCCGTCTCAGCATCCCCGAACGTCTCTGGGGATTGCCGCCGGCCACCTTCTCCGGCGGCGAACAGCAACGGGTCAACATCGCGCGCGGGTTCCTCCCGGACCTGCCGTTGCTCCTCCTCGACGAGCCGACGGCATCCCTGGATGCCCACAACCGCGACGTGGTGATCGACCTGATCCGCGAGAAGTGTTCCCGCGGAACCGCAATGCTCGGCATCTTCCATGACGCACACGTCCGTGAAGCCGTCGCCGACCGACTGATCGACGTCGCCTCCTTCACCCCGCCGCCGGGCGGTGTCGGTTCGTCACCGAACGCGGGTACGGCGAGATGACCGTGTGGCGTGCCGCGGTCTACGCGGCGGCACCGGGATTCGGCCGGGGGTCCTCGGAGGCCGACGCGCGCGCGGTCCGGCTCCGGGAACATGCCGAGAAGTGGCTGGGTCGCGCGATCGACGGTCGCGCCGTACCGACGTGTGCGCCCACCGGGTGGGTGCGCGACGAGGTCGACGCGATCACCGTCGCCGCACGTTCGTACGGTTTCCACGGGACGCTGAAGCCGCCGTTCCGTCTCGCCGCCGGCCGGTCGCTGGACGAGTTGACCGGCGCGGTGGCCGATCTGGCGGCACGCACCCCGGCCGTGTCGATCCCGCACCTGAGTCTGGGCCGGCTCGACGCGTTCTTCGCGCTGGTTCCGGGGGCGGACGACCAGCCGTTGCGCTCGGTGGCCGACGCGGTGGTCACCGGTCTCGACACGTTCCGTGCGCCGTTGACCGACGAGGATCGTGCGCGCCGCAATCCCGACGCGCTGACGCCGAGACAGCGAGATCTCCTCGAGCGCTGGGGTTATCCGTACGTCCTGGACGAGTTCCGCTTCCACCTCACGCTCACCGACCGGATTCCCGACGACCGGCGATCGGAAGTCGGTGGGGTATTGCGGTCGTGGTTCGCCGATGTTCTCGGCCACGACATCCCCCTCGATGTGCTGACGGTGCTGATCCAGGAGACACCGGGCGCACCGTTTCGTCTTCATTCGGTTCATCCCATGACCTTCGGGACGGCACGGCCGGAACCCGTCGCACCCGCCTCCCGTCATCCCGGCGCGAGCGCCCACACAACCCAGACAGCCCAGACAGCCCAGACAGCCCAGACAGCCCAGAGAGGAATCACACGATGAGCAGCGAAACGGTGCTCTCCAACGCCCGGATCGTCCTCGACGATCAGATCCTGCACGGCAGCGTCCGGGACGGCGTGATCGCCGACATCAGTCCGCAGCGCTCTGCTCCATCCGCGGGAGAAGACCTCGACGGCGACTACCTGATGCCCGGCGTGGTCGAGGTCCACACCGATCACCTCGAGTACCACTTCGCACCGCGACTGGGTGTCTTCTGGGATCCGTTGCCCGCGGTGCTGGCCCACGACGCCCAGATGGCCGCGGCCGGCGCCACCACGGTCCTCGACGCCGTCCGCATCGGTTCCGAGTCGGAGTCGGCCGACCGGGCCGCGACCGCCGCGCATCGCCTCGCCGATGCGGTGACGCAGGCAGCCGACGCCGGGCTGCTGCGTGCCGACCACGCGATCCATCTCCGCTGCGAGGTGTCGGCCGCCGACTGCGTCGATGCCTTCGGCCGATTCGCCGACGACCCCCACGTACGACTCGCCTCGTTGATGGACCATGCGCCGGGGCAGCGACAGTTCGCCGATGTCGAGCAGTTCAAGAAGTACTACTCGGGCAAGCATCTGATCGCACTCGAGGACATGGACAGCTACATCGCCGAACGGGTCGAACAGTCCGAGCGCTATGCCGACCTGAACCGGAAGACGATCGCCACGCTCGCGACCGAACGGGGGATCACGCTCGCCGCACACGACGACGCCACCGTCGAACACGTCGAGGAGTCGATCGGTCTGGGAGTGCACATCTCCGAGTTCCCGACCACGATCGTCGCGGCCGAAAGTGCCACCCGCCACGGTCTCCGGGTGGTGATGGGGGCTCCCAACATCGCACGCGGTGGAAGCCAGTCCGGCAACGTGGCCGCCAGCGACCTCCTGGAACGCGGGCTTCTGCACATCCTGTCGTCGGACTATGTACCGGCGAGCCCACTGCAGGCGGTGTTCCAGCTCGCCGCCGAGGGCTCGCTCGACCTGGTCGCGGGCGCAAAACTGGTGAGCGGTAATCCTGCACGCGCCGTCGGCTTCGACGACCGCGGCGAGATCGCGGTGAACAAGCGTGCCGATCTGGTGCGGGTGCGTCCACATTCGTCGTCGCCCACGCCACGTCATCCCCGCGGCGTGGACGTCCCCGTCGTCCGAGGCGTCTACCGAGCCGGGACCCGCGTGTCGTGACCACGCCACTCGGTCCCGGCGCGTTCGTCGCGGTGGTGGGCGCCAGCGACGTCGGCAAGGACTCGCTGATGGACTACGCCACCGAGCGCTGCGACGCGTATTCTCCGCGGCGGGTGATCACCCGGCCCGCCGGCCCCGGCGAGGATCGTCGGCCGGTCACCGACGCGGAGTTCGACGCAGCCTGTGCACGTGGAGACTTCGCGGCGCACTGGGTGGCTCACGACCTGCGCTACGGGATTCCGGTCGATATCGACGACACGCTGCGGAGCGGCCGGGTCGCGGTGGTGAACGTCTCTCGATCCGTGATCGACGAGTTGGCGACCAGGTACGCACGGCTGGTGGTCGTACGGGTGACCGTCTCCGACGACGTCCGGGAGCGCCGCCTGCGGGGTCGAGGACGAGAGTCCGGTAGCGACGTGGCGGCGCGCCTGTCCCGTCCCGACCCGGCGCCACATCGTCCGGGCGACGTCGTCATCGTCAACGACGGCTCGGTGGCCGACGGAGGTGAGCAGTTGGTTCGCGTTCTCCGAACGCTGGGGGCGAGATCCGTGTCGAGGCTGTGATCCGCACCGGAACTTCACCATCCTGCTGGCGGGTATACGGCCGTCGGCCGCGGACTGACCCAGTCCGGGCTCACACCGTCCCGCGAGCGGCCCACGCGGTGGCCGAGACGGTGAACGGCCCGTCGCCCAGACGCTCCCGCGCGACCGTCTCGAGTTCGGTTCGGGCACCGGCGTCGAGCGTCGTCACGTACTCGCCCGCGGGACCGACGCCGAGAGTGTAGGGCTCCCACCATTCTTCGAAGGTCGGGTGCACGACGTCGACGGTGATCGGTTCCTCGGTGACGTTCCGCAACCCGGCCGTCTCGAACAGTTCGGTGAGGTGACCGCGGTGGGCGCCGGAGAGGAGCGCCTCGTCCTGGGCGTCGGGATCGAGAACGTGCACCGCATCCCAGAAGGGCGCGAGCGCTCCGGTGGGTCCGTCCCACACACACGCCGCGACGATCCCCTCCGGCCGGGTCACCCGCGCCATCTGCGTGATGCCGCGAACCGGGTCGGTCATGAAGTGGACCACCAACTGCGCGAGGGCGTGGGTGAATTCGTCGGCGTCGTACGGCAATTCCTCGGCCGTCCCACGACGCACGTCGACATCGGGGAATCGCTGGTGGATCGCGTCGACGAACGGCGGGGACGGATCGATCGCGGTGACTGCGACCCCTCGCGACAGCACATGGGCGGTCAGCGCCCCCGGGCCACACCCGACGTCGAGGACACGCGCGTCGGCACCGACCTCCGCGAAGGTCGCGAAGACCTCGGCGAGAGGGTCGGCGTATCGGCCCATGAAGCGCCCGTAGGCGTCGGGCGGGACGACGAAACCCACTCGTCCATGTTAGGACGCGGTGTGATGGGGGTCACCGTTGTCATCCGTTCGTACCAATGACCGCGGGACAGAGCACACATGGTCGTGAGCCGATGCAAGAATCACACCGCTTGAACCCGACAAAGCGCTCGGACCGGCAGCAGGCGACCTGAACGTGGTCACCTGAGGCGACGGCGACCTGTCGCCACGAAGACGAAGTGGAGATCACCGATGAGACGTTTCCGCCTCCTCAGCGTCACGACGTTGGCTGTCGCGATACTCACGGTGTCGTTCGGCACCGCTCACGGAACGCCCGCGCCGGCGGCGCCGTCACATCTGTCGGTGGCATCCGCGGACGGCACATCCATCTCCTCCACTCTGAAGAACGCCACATTCGTCGCCGCCGACGACGAGCTCCGCGTCGTCGATCTCAACGGCCGAACGCTCGAGCGTGTCGCCCTGACACTCCCGCTGAACGGGGTGAATGTGCCGTTACAGACGCGGGTCAGCGCGGACCGCACCCAGGCGACCTTCACCCCGCTCCTCACACCGCAGGCCCGGGCCGCGATCGCCGCCGGTGTCCACCCGGCGTCGGCGAAGAAGGACCGCGCATATCAGCAGATGATCTGGCACATCACCAACGGCTGGAACCGCGGTGGCAACGTGACGACCGCGGTCGGCGCGCTCGCCGGTCTGATCATCGGCTGCCTGATCATCGTCGGATGCATCTGGGGCGCCGGGGTCGGCGCCGCCATCGGTGCGGCGATCGGTGCGGCGATCGGTATCGGCAACGGCGATCCCGCTGCCGCCCAGTCGATCCTGAACTGGATCAACACCCCATGACCGAGGGGTAGAACCCCTCGATTCCGGACGCGGCCTTCCCCCGCCGCCCCGGAGTTCCCCCAGGAAGATCCCTCGCGCCCTCCCCCGACAGAAACGCGCGAGGGATCTTCTTCGCGAAAGACTACTTTACAAACCATAGGATTTGTCTAGACAACGTACATTGTCTCGGTTAGTGTCTAGTGCGGCAAGTCACAGTCCTTCTCGTGAGAGGAGCGTGCATGAGTACCGCACCGCTCGAATCCGCCCCTGGCACCCCGCCCCTGGAATGGCGCGACAAGAAGCGCCACCTCTGGCTGCTCGGCCTCATCCCGCCGACGTCGGTCTTCCTGGCGATGGCATTCGTCGCCGCCTTCAACGCGATCGGCCACGGTTTCGACGCCGTGTCCCCCGTCTGGTGGTGGATCGGACCGATGCTGGTCTATGTCCTGCTGCCCATCCTGGACGTCTTCTTCGGCCCCGACGGCTCGAATCCGCCGGAAGAACTGATGGAGCAGTTGGAGAACGACAAGTACTACCGCTACTGCACATACATCTACATCCCGTTCCAGATCGCCAGCCTCGTCATGGCCTGTTATCTGTGGACCGCCGACGATCTCAGCTGGCTCGGCATCGACGGCGGACTGGGCCTCGCCTCCAAGATCGGTCTCGCCCTGTCGATCGGCGTGATGGGCGGTATCGGCATCAACACCGCGCACGAACTCGGCCACAAGAAGGACGATCTCGAGCGCTGGCTGTCGAAGATCACGCTCGCGCAGACCTTCTACGGTCACTTCTACATCGAGCACAACCGTGGACATCACGTCCGCGTCGCCACCCCCGAGGACCCGGCGAGCTCGCGTTTCGGTGAGACCTTCTGGCGATTCCTGCCGCGGAGTGTGTGGGGCAGCCTGAAGTCGTCGATCGAGCTGGAGCGCAAGCGACTCGACCGTGTCGACAAGCCGTTCTGGCATCCGAGCAACGACGTCCTCAACGCCTGGGCCATGTCGATCGTGCTCTGGGGTGTGCTCGCGGCGGTGTTCGGGTGGCAGGTCCTGCCGTTCCTCGTCATCCAGGCCGTCTACGGGTTCTCGCTCCTCGAGACCGTCAACTACCTCGAGCACTATGGTCTGATGCGTCAGAAGACCAAGACCGGCCGCTATGAGCGCTGCACCCCGGAGCACAGCTGGAACTCCGACCACATCTGCACGAACATCTTCCTGTATCACCTTCAGCGACACAGTGATCACCATGCCAACCCCACCCGGCGCTACCAGACGCTGCGCAGCTTCGACGGTGCGCCGAACCTGCCGAGCGGGTACGCCAGCATGATCACGCTCGCCTACTTCCCACCCGTCTGGCGTGCGGTGATGGACAAGCGGGTCCTCGACCACTACGACGGCGACATCGAGCTCGTCAACGTCGCACCGCATCGTCGTGAACGCATCCTCGCCGCGCACGGTGTCGCCGGGAAGGACGGCGACCGATGAGCGCCTACCGTTGCCCGGTCTGTGATTTCGTCTACGACGAGGCGACCGGCGCACCCCGTGAAGGATTCCCGGCCGGCACCGCGTGGTCCGACATCCCCGACGACTGGGCCTGTCCGGACTGCGGTGTCCGCGAGAAGATCGATTTCGGAGAGGTGGCGAAGTGAAGTTCAAACTGTTCCGCTGCGAGGTCTGCGGATTCGAATACGACGAAGAACTCGGGTGGCCGGAGGACGGCATCGAGCCGGGGACCCGCTGGGACGACATCCCCGACGACTGGAGCTGCCCCGACTGCGGTGCCGCGAAGGCAGATTTCGAGATGGTCGAGGTGGCCCGCCCGTGAACCCTGGGCCCGCCCACGCCCCATCGGTGGTGATCGTCGGGACCGGGGTCGCGGGCGTCACGGCAGCGGAAACCCTGCGGGCCAACGGGTTCGACGGGACGATCACCGTCTTCGGCGAGGAACCCCACCTCCCCTACCGACGCACCGCGCTCAGCAAGGGCATGCTCGACGGGGACCTCTCCGATCCCAAGATCACCCTGCGGCCCCCGGGGTACTGGGAGGAGCGCGGCATCCACATCGTGCCGTCCGTCCGGGTCATCGGCATCGACGCCGTGTCCGGAACCGTCGAACTCGCCGATGGTTCGGCGGTCGGCTATGACGCGCTCGTCCTCGCGACCGGCGGCACGGCACGCCAACTGCCCGGCGCGTCGCCGGACCTCCTGTCGCTGCGCACGCGCCGCGACGTCGAGCGTCTCCGTGCCCGGATCGACTCGGGTCCGGTCGTCGTCGTCGGCGGTGGACTGATCGGCCTGGAGATCGCCGCCGCGGTGGCGTCCTCCGAGCAGCGGGTGGACTCCGCCGGACAGATCACCGTTCTCGAGGCCGCCGCGTCGTTGCTGTCGCGGGTGGTCCCGGACAGCGTTGCGGAGGCCGTCGCCGCCCTGCATCGGGATCGCGGCGTTCGGGTCGTCACCGACGCCCGGATCACTGCCGCCGAGACCGACGCGGTGACGCTGGCAGACGGCACCCGGCTGACCGGAACCGTGATCAGCGCCATCGGGATGCAACCCGATACCGCCCTCGCGGAGGCGGCGGGTCTGTCGGTGAGTCCTGCGGGCATCGTCGTCGACGAGACGCTGCGCACCTCGACACCCCGGATCTATGCCGCCGGCGACGTCGCAGCACGGCCGCATCCGCTGACGGGTGAGCCGATGCGGGCCGAGCAGTGGCTGACCGCGACCGAGCACGGCAAACTGGTGGCCATGACCATCGCCGCCGATCTCGGCCTCGCCACCGGTCCCTCGACCCCCATCCCGCGCGTCCCGCTCGCATGGTCGATGCAGTACAGCAGCAACATCCAGATGGTCGGGTGGCCGACCATGGCCGACCGGTTCGACGTGGACCTCGACACCAGCACCGGGACGGGTACCTGCGCCGACGGGTTCGCCACCACCGTCCGCTGTTTCGCCGACGAACGCCTCGTCGGCGCGGTGTGCATGGGTCGCGGCGGTGCCGGACGTGCACTCCGTACCGAGATCGAGAAGACGCTGGAGCCGGTCGGCGCGACGGGATGACGACGCGTAACTACGCCCAGGACAGCAAGGCGCTGCTGCGGAACTCCCTGCTCGACGGATTGCACGACCTGCTGATGGACCGGGACTGGTCGGCGATACGGATGTCGGACGTCGCCGCCGCCACCGGTGTCAGCCGGCAGACCGTCTACAACGAGTTCGGGTCGAGGTACGGGCTCGCGCAGGGATATGCGGTCCGGCTGGCGAGCCGTTTCGCCGGCCATGTCGCCGACTCCCTCGCGGAGCACGTCGACGACGTGACCGGCGCGCTGCGCACCGCGTTCACCGAGTACTTCACCGGCGTCGCCACCGACCCCCTGATCGCGTCGCTGCTCTCCGGCGAGGCGAAACCTGATCTGATGAAACTCATCACGACCGATGCGGCGCCGATCATCGCCACGGCCGGCGACCGGCTCTCCCAGGCGTTCCGCGAGTCGACGTGGTTGTCGATGCCCGACTCCGACATCGAACGCATCGCCCGCGCCATCACCCGCATGGCGCTGAGCTATGTCGCGATGCCGCCGGAAGGCGATCGCGACGTCGCGGCGGATCTCGCCGAGATCATCGCTCCGGCCATCGAGACCGCGCGGCTCTCCGACTGAGGAAACCCTCAGCGCGGCAGTCGTTTCCCGACCCCGCGCCGGATCACCCCGCGGTAGATCCGCTCGACCAGCGGAGTGCGCGCACCCTCCGGGTCGACGAGTTCGTTCTCGGCGATGATCGATGCCTCGTCGTCGATCACCTCGCGGTCGAACAGTTCGAGCGTCCGGCCCGGGGTGGCCAGCGACTCGATCGCCCCGATCAGCGACTCCTTCTCGCGCACGGCGTCGTCGAAGACCTCGGCGTCGATGCCGAGATGTTCCGACAGCAGCCGGGTACGCATCGACGTGATGGTCTCGCGAAGTCCCGCGTCGTCGGGGTCGTCGCGGCGTGCCTCGATGGCCACGTCGCATTCACTGTCGAAGCCCAGCGACCGGTTGTTGAGATTCGACGAGCCGATGCGCAGCAGGACGTCGTCGACCACGAGCACCTTGGCGTGCACGTAGATCTCGTCACCCTCCGAGGTCACCGGATAGTAGGCACGGAACCGATCGTGGACGTCGGCACGCCACAGCATCCGGAGCAGCTTGTGGCGTGCGCCGTCCATGGCCAGTCGTTCCACCGGGCTGTCGGCGTTGCGTGGGAGGACCACGACGATCTCCGGACCGTCGGGTTCGGCGAGTCGCTCGGCCAGGGCCTCCGCGATCTCGCGGGCGGCCAGATACTGGCTCTCGACGTAGATCGTGCTGCGGGCGGCGGCGAAGGCCGCCCGGTACAACCGGCGGATCTCGTCGATCTCCGGACGGTCGTTGTAATGAGGGATGGTCCGGGCGACCCCGACCTCGCAGTCCGCGAACGTCACGTCGAGACCCTTCGGCCAGATGTCGGGGCCCTCGGTGTCGACGAGGGGCGCCAGACGCTCACCGGTCGCCGCCTCCCACCGGTCGACGGCGACACTCGCGACGACGCGTGCGGCATCCCCGTCCAGTGCGACGGTCACGTCGTGCCACGGACCATGCGGTTCACCGTCGGGGTCGCGACGGAAATCGTTGTGCGACAGATGTTCCGAGGTGTCCCAACGGTCCACGGTCATGTCGATGCCGCCGCAGAACGCGAACTGGTCGTCGATGACCGCGATCTTCTGATGGTGTGCGGCCGACACCGGATGCGCGGCATCGATCCGGTAGTGCAGACGACGCCCCGTGAGGAGGTCCTGGACGAACGGCGGCGCCACCCCGCGAAGCATCCCGGTGAACGCACCCGTGCTCCAGCGCAGCACGTAGATCTCGAGGCCCGGCCGGTTCTCGATGAGCCATTCGAGGAAGTCGCCGAGCCGGTCGGGGATCTCGTGGTCGGATGACCGCGGATCGAGGCTGATCCGGGTGTCGACGTCCCAGCCGATCAGGATGACCCGGCGTCGTGCCTGGAGCAGTGCCGACTTGGCGTGCAGAAAGTAGTCCGCCGCGTCGACGATGCAGGCGACGCGGTCGGCGGTGGCGATCTCCCGACAGGTGTCACCCGCACGCAGGATCGGTTCGTGTCCCGACTCGTCCGCCATGTTGTCCTCTGCCTCGTTCTCGTCACCCGTTGTCGTTGTCAGTCCCCCCGTCAGCCCGTCATTCTGCCAACACACGCCGGTCGCCATGGCACCCGCACCTCGGAGCGGTCCCTACACTTGTCGAGGTGACACCCGAAGCCGCGCACGACCTCGACGAACGGCCCACCCGACGTCGACGACGCCGGCCGTTCGCGGTGGCCGCCGCCCTTGCCGTGGTCCTGCTACTGGGCGCCGGTCTCGTCGCATGGCGCACCGTCCCCGAGCGGTGGCTTCCGTGGGACACCGCGGAATTCCCCCAGGTGGACGCCTCTCAGCTGTCACCGGCACAGCACCGGATCGTGGAGTTGCTCCGTGCCGAGCACGCTGCACAGCGGCCGGGCACGTTCTATTCCGAAGGCGTCGACGAGCCGTGGTGCGCGAACTTCGTCAGCTGGATCATGCGCGAAGCCGGGACCCCGTTCGCCAACCCCCACTCGGGGCACTGGCGAATCCCCGGAGTGTTCACCCTGCAGGAATACTTCCAGGACACCGGGCGCTTCGAACCCGCCGGCGACTACACGCCCCGCGTGGGCGACGTCGTGATCTACGACCGGTCGTCGGCGCTCGGCCAGCACACCAATATCGTGGTCGGGGTCGACGGTGACGAGGCGACCACGGTCGGGGGCAACGAGATGCGCAAGATCCGGGTACACGATCTGGACTGGAGGTCCGACGGCGGCGTCGTCGGATTCGGACGGAGCGTCGGATGACGAGTTCCGGCATGGTGATGTCATGAGCTTCGACGGATTCCCCGAAGCCGCCCTCGACTTCTACGACGATCTCGAGATCGACAACTCGAAGTTCTTCTGGGAGCAGCACAAAGAGACGTATCGCACGGCGGTCGCGGAACCGATGTCGGCGCTCGCCGAGGAGCTCGCCGACGAGTTCGGCACCGCCAAGCTGTTCCGCCCCCATCGCGACGTGCGGTTCTCCAAGGACAAGTCGCCGTACAAGACGCACCAGGGCGCCTTCATCGCGGTGGCTCCGGCCACCGGCTACTACATCCAGATCGGCGCTCCCGGTGTCCGCGTCGGGGCCGGGTTCTACGAAGCCGCCCCGGCTCGTCTCGCCGAGTTGCGCAAGGCCATCGACCATGACCGGCACGGGCCCGAACTGGAGAAACTCGTCCGTAGGCTCACCCGTGCCGGATGGGAGATCGGCGGCGACCGGTTGAAGACCGCTCCACGCGGCTACGACGTCGATCATCCGCGCATCGACCTTCTGCGTCACAAGTCGCTCTTCGCCGGCCGTGACTACGGCTTCGACGAGGTCATCCACACCCCGGCACTCGTCGACCGGGTCCGCAAGGACTGGCGCGCGACGACCCCGCTCGTCGACTGGATCGCGCGGCACGCCGCTACGTGAACCGGTCCGCACGTGGACACCGTTGCGGTTTCGCCCGGGACGCTCCCGGAGGTCACCCACCCTGTGGTCTGTTCAACGAAAACGGGACGACTTCGACGGCTTTCTGCGCGCGCGTTGCGGGTGCGTGGTCATACTGACGCCGTCCAACGTCGCTGACGACCTCGAATGACCGGGACGGCCGATGACAACGCTCGATCGCGGTATGACCGCACATCTCGAGGTCGCCCTACCCGGCCGGATCCATCTTCCCGGTTCAGTCGGCTACCGGGACTCGTTGGGACGCATCTTCTTTCCCGATGCCTCTCGGCGCCATCCGCCCTGCGTGGTTCATCCACGGGACACCTCGGACGTGGCCATGACGATGCGCACGGTCACGGCCCACGGCGGCACCGTCACCGTCCGCGGGGGCGGCCTGAGTTCCACCTCCGTCGACGACGCCGCCGTCCTCCTCGACCTGTCCGTACATCTCACGAGTGTTCGACCTCGTGGCGCACACGTCGAGGTGGAGGGCGGCGCCACGGTCGGCTCTGTCCTCGATGCACTGGCGGCGGAGGGCCGCGTCATCCCGGTGGGAATAGTCGGCCTCGCCGGTTTCGGCCTCGTGACCCGCGGGGGCGTCGGGTATCTCACGCGGAGCACCGGACTGACGCTGGATCATCTCGTCGAGGTCGAACTGGTCCTGCCCGACGGCGAGGTGGTCCGACTCTCCGAGGACAGCGGCGGCGTCGACGCCGACCTCTGGTGGGCGGTCCGGGGGTGCGCCCCGTCGTTCGGCGTGGTCACCCGCGCGGTGATCCGGACACACGAACAGGGGCCGGTCCACGTCGACCGCGCGGTGGTCGAACTCGACGCTCTTCCAGCCTATTTCGACACTGCTCCGACACTTCCGCGGCATACGACCATGGGCGCTGTCCTGGGGTATCCCGGATCGACCGGTGACCCGGCGATGCTCGTGTACACGGCCTGCCGCAGTACGCGGCCGGCGGATCTGGCCGAAGCGCGCGAGGCAACCGACGCGGTCGTCGACGGCTCGTCGCATCCGCCTCGTTTCCGGTCGACGACCGTCGGCCGGTACCTTGACGGACTACCCGAGTTCGCACTGCCCGGACCGGATGGCGCCGATCCGCCGCCGATCAGTCCGCCCGACCCCCAAGCCGTCGACGATCACGGGCACTTCTACGGCAAGTCGGTCTTCCTCGGCCCCACACTGCGCTCCGGCGTCGCCGACGAACTCGCCGAGGGGATCGGCATCGCCCCGACGCGGGCGTGCCGCATCGACTTCCAGCACACGGGCGGCGCGCTCGCCGATGTCGCCGAGGGCGCCACGGCATTCTGGGGGCGTCGCGCCGAATGGAATGTGCCGCTGAACGCGATCTGGTCCGACGACCCGGACACCGGAATCCACTCGGATGAGGATTCCTGCACCGGCTGGGCCCGGTACATTCTGGATGTCCTCGCCGAGGACACCCTGGGTGTGTACGGCGTCGAGGTCCGGCCGGGTTTCGACGAGACCGATCACGAGACCGCACTTGCCTACGGCGAGAACCTCACTCGCCTACGTGAACTACGCGATCGCGTCGACCCTGCCCGCGTTCTGGGCGTCCATCCCCTCTAGCGCGCCCACGAGTACCGACCGCCGGAGTAGCCCATGACCAACGAGACCTCCCATCCGGACACGAGCCGACCTATCGGGGGCCCGGACGGCGCCGCCACGCTGATCTTCGGCCAGCGCGTCCGCGCCGGTGCGGACGAATCGTTTCGCACCTGGCATACGGCGATCTCTGCTGCCGCCGCGAGCTTTCCGGGCTTCCTCGGCGTCGAGTTGCGGCCTCCGACGGACACCCATGCGGAATGGCTCACCATCTACGGCGTCGACTCCGTCAGCCATCTCCAGGACTGGCTGAACAGCAGTGTCCGTCTCGAACACGTGCGCGCCGGCGCGGATCTCATGGACGGCCCGGCCACCGCACAGGTCCTCGCCCACGACGCCAAGGAACCCGACACACTGGTCACGGTCGTGATCACCCACCATGTCGCCGACGCCAAGGTCGACGATTTCCTCGCCTGGCAGAAACGGGTGGACGACGCCGAGCATCGTTTCGCGGGCTTCCGCGGCTCCGAACTGTTCCGCCCCATCGAGGGGGTGCAGGACGAGTGGACGGTGTCGTATCGCTTCGACACCGCCGAGCATCTCGAGGCGTGGCTGACGTCGTCGGAACGACGTGCCCTGCTCGCGGAGGCGGCGGAGTTCGGCGAGTTCACCTTGCAGACGATCGACCACTCGTTCGGCAACTGGTTCTCCCACGGCGCCCCCGACGCCCCGCCCCCGTCCAACTTCAAGACCTCGGTCGCGGTGTGGGTGGGCCTCTACCCGACCGTCGTGTTCCTGACGCTGGTGACCGCTCCGCTGGGCATGCCCCTGTGGCTGGGCATGCTGATCGGAAACCTGTTGTCCAGCTTCGCGATGAGCTATCTGACGATGCCGTACTACGTGAACAGGGTCCTCGGTTGGTGGCTGCGACCGAAAACCAAGGCCCCGCAACCACACACCGACGTGAAGGGCGGATTGTTCATCGTCGCCCTGAACGCGGCCTGGGTGGCCGTCTTCTATCTCGTCACCGTCGAGTTCTGGTCGTTGCCGTGATCGGGCCGGGACCATGCCGACGGACGACGGGGCCACGGCTGGAGACCCACCTCGGTGACCGCCCGCTGTCCCCCGACCCCATCCCACGATCCGAGGAGCACCGATGACCGACCACGTCCATCACGGCCACATCTTCCACCTGGCCGGAAGTCCGAAGATCACCGAGGCCGTCGACGCCCTGGTGTCGATCCCCGACGGCGCGCTCGTGGTCGGGGATGACGGGAAGATCAAGTACGCGGGCGAACGGTCCGGGCTACCGACCGAATTCGCGTCGGCCGAGAAGCACGATCATCCCGGCGGGTACCTGATCCCCGGCTTCGTCGACACCCACATCCACTTCCCACAGACCTATGCGGGTGACTCCTACGGCGGCGGACAGCTTCTCGAATGGTTGAACCTCTGCATCTTCCCCTCCGAATCGAAGTTCGCCGATCCCGAGTTCGCCCAGGCCGCGGCGGTCGAGTTCACCAGACGCCGCGTCGCCGCCGGCACCACGGCGATGATGGTGTTCGGTTCGGCCTTTCCCCACGCGCAGGATTCACTGTTCACCGAGACCCGCAAGGCGGGTCTGCGCATCGTGGCCGGTCGCGGTATCCAAACCGTCGGCGGCGACACGGCCAAACCCCTTCTCACCTCCGAAGAGGAGGCGATCCGCCTGACGCGGGCGGAGATCGAGAAGTGGCACGCTGCCGACACCGGCGACTTCCGCACCGCTCTGCTGCATGTCGCGATCATCCCGCGATTCTCGTTGTCGGTGACCACCGAGACGTTGCGCAATCTCGGCGAACTCTACGACGAGTACCGCGATCAGGGCGTCTACGTCCACTCGCACCTCAACGAGAACAACCGTCCGGGCACGGGCGAGATCGACACCACCAAGGAGGTCTACCAGGTCGATTCGTACCTGGACACCTACGACGGCAAGTTCCTTCCGGGTTCCCAGGTCGGGGGCAAGAGCCTTCTGGGTCCACGAACGATCCTGGCCCACAGTGTGCACTGCCAGGACGGTGAACTGGCCCGGATGGCGGGGACCGGCACCTCGATCTCGCACTGCCCCGTCTCGCAGCTGTTCCTGGGTTCCGGAACCATGCCGTGGAAGCGCACCGTCGCCGCCGGGGTGAACATCTCGGCGGGAACCGATTTCGGCGGCGGCGACGAATGGCTCATCCCGCGGGTGCTCGGCGATGCGTTCAAGCAGCACATCACCGAACCAGGAGACGCGGGGGTGTCGATGCATCCCGCCGAGATGCTGTTCATCGGAACCCTCGGTGGCGCCCGCGCGCTCGACATGGAGAACCGTTTCGGCAACTTCGACGAGGGCAAGGAAGCCGACTTCCTCGTCATCGAACCGGCTGACGCGCTCAAGGGAGTGCTCGAGAACGCGGTCCGCGCCGAGGACGACGACCTCGCCCGCGACCAGACACTGTTCGGGCTTCTCATGGGGCTGCGTGAGTCCTCCATCGCCGAGGTCCATGTGCAGGGCCGGCGAGTTTCCCTCTGATGCCGTGATCACGACCGTGTCGGTGTTCCACCCCGTCTCGCAGACCGGGTTCGCCGACTGGGCCGCACTGCTCGCCGCGTCGGCGGCCGACAGCGAGGGCTGCCTGAGCGCGCGTGTCTCGACCGTCGCGGATGGCCGTTTCGAACCGGCGGTGGCCGCGACCTTCGTCGACGAGGAGGCCTGCGACCGCTGGGTCGACAGCCCCCGGCGGGCCGAGATCCTGCGGGACGGGCGTGTTCACGGTTGGTTGGCATCGGCGCCGATGCTCGAACTGGTCGACGGCGTACCGCCCCCGCCCGGCGTCGGCGCCTTCCGCCACGACATCGTGTCGGGCAAGGTCGGCGCATTCATCGACGCGCAACGCGACCTGACCGGCGCCGCAAGAGAATTCAGCGGCTACGAGGGCACGTCACTGTTCGTCGACGAGGACCGCGAAACGGCGTTGTCGGTACTGCGGTTCCGTACCGACCGGCAACTCTCGGCGTGGGTGTCGTCTCGCGAACGCGGCGCCGCCCTCTCCGGACTGCGTTCGAGTCTGACCCACGACTTCGAGACGATGTCGAGCACCACCGCGTTCGGCACCACCGTGCGGAACGACCACGGCCGTATCCGCCAGACGCCGAACTGGAAGTCGGCGATGATGGTCCTGCTGGTGCTCTACCCGACGGTGATGGTCCTGTCCCGTTTCCTCGGGCCGGTTCTCGACCGCATCGGGGCCCAGCCGTGGCTGGCGTTGTGGCTGAGTCAGGTCGTGAGCGTCGGATTGATGCAGTGGTGGCTCATGCCGTGGGCGGCGAAACCGTTCCGCCGCTGGCTGGATCCGGTGGACGGCAACAGCCTCCGCAGCAATCTCGCCGGCGCCGGGGTGATCCTGCTGGTCTACGTCGGATGCCTGGCGATCTTCGCGAACGTCACCTGGCTCCAGTTCTGGGATTACGTGGACTCCTGAGTCAGCCGACGACACCGTCGAGGTAGACCCAGCGCCCGTCGTGTCGGGTGAAGCGACTGCGTTCGTGCAGCGTGCCACGCTCCGAGCCGGTCTTGTAGTACGCGGTGAAGGTGACCTCGCCCTCGGTGTCGAACGGCGATCCGCCGTTCGTCGATTCGATGTCGAGGCGGTACCACCGCATCGCATCGTCGAGTTCGAGATCGCCGGGACGGGTGTCGGGGTGCCAGCTGCGCAGCAGGTGATCTCGATCACCGAGGGCGAAAGCGGTGAAGCGCGATCTCATCAGCGCCTCGGCGGTCGGCGCGTCGCGCTCACCGGCGAGGATGGTCCCGCAGCATTCATCGAACGGCAAGCCGGACAGACACGGACACCGCGCGCCGGGATCACGGTTTGCCGATTCGATGTTCATTCCCCGCATCTTAGGGGTAGACAGAAACGAGGTCACCCATGAGGCGGTCCGGTCATCCATGGCCGGACCGGCGCCGACGGAGGGAGAATCGTTGTCCGACAACGTGTATCGAGTCATCGAGGTGGTCGGTTCAGCCGCGACCGGCACCGACGACGCCATCCGGAACGCGATCTCGCGTGCGTCGCAGACGGTCAATCATCTCGACTGGTTCGAGGTGACCGAGACCCGCGGACACATCGAGGACGGCCGGATCGCACACTTCCAGGTCACCCTGAAGGTGGGCTTCAAGATCGAAGGTTCCTGACCCTCGCGGTCGACATGACTATCCGCGGGACGCGGTCGCGGTGAGAAACGCGCCGATCTCGCGGGCGACGGCTTCCGGCTCGTCGAGCATGGACAGCACCGCCGCACCGGGGATCTCGGCATAGCGGCCACGCGGCGCCAGCTCGGCGAGCCGAGGGCCGTGCGCCGGCGGCATCACCCGGTTGTCGGGCGACCACAGCACGAGCACATCCCCGTCGAACTCCCTGAGCGCCTCCGTCTTTCGAACGAGCTCGGCGGGATCGAAAGATGTGGTCGCGTATTTGGTGACGTCCCGCCGGATGCGCGGGTCGGTGAGGACGGGGTCGGTCCACCGACGCATCCGCTCGTTGTCGACGGGCTTGTTGATCATCCAGCCCCAGAGAATGGGCAGTCGTCGCAGCCACCCGATCCGCAGTTGACGTGCGGCGAGGGTGATGCCCCCGGGCAGGCGCACGGCCAGCGTTGCCATCTTGCCGGGAAGTCCCGGCGGAAAGTTCTCGAACGCCTCACACGGCAGGATCACCATCCGGGCGACACGCTCGTCCCGACCGAGGGCGGTCAAGAACAGTGAACCGCCCCAATCGGAATGGACGAGGGTCACGTCGCGCAGGTCGAGGGCGTCGAGGACATCGGCGACGAGACCCACCATCCCGTCCATCGAGAGATCCGCGTCCTCGTGCAGCGGAACCCGGTGAGACCCGAGCTGGAGCACCGGCCGGATGTAACGGAAACCGCTCGGCAACAACGGGATCACGTCGTCCCACACCGTGTGGTCCATGAGCAGGCCGTGCAGGAGGACCACCGGCGGACCCGCACCGTCCTCCGCGTACTCCACCGTCCCGGCCGGCGTCTCGATTCTCTTGACGGCACCCGCCTGCGGGCTTCCCATCTGGTTGAGCTGGGTCATGTCACGCGCTCCTCACGTCGGCCGGGAGACCGAAACCGGCCTCTAGAACGATCACTCTAGAATATCTGCTCTAGAATGGCCAGGGTGAAGACCGACGAACGCATCGTGGTGGCGATGGCCGAGCTCCTCCGCAGGCAGGGCTATGCGGCGACCGGGATCAAACAGGTCGTCGAGACGGCCGACGCCCCCATCGGGTCGATCTATCACCACTTCGGCGGTGGTAAGCGCGACGTCGCGGCCGCCGCTCTCCGGCAATCCGGCGCCGCCTACGGTGAGTTGATCGGCTTGCTCCTCGCGCCGTACGACGACCCCGCGGAGGGAATCGAGGCGGCGTTCGTCGCCGCGGCGGAAACCATCGAGCAGGGTGGCTGGCTGAACATGTGCCCCGTCGGGACCGTCGCCGGCGAGGTCGCCGATGCCGAACCCGCCCTCCGAGAGGTCGCCGACGAGGTCATGTCCGCGTGGATCGACGCCGGCACCGCGCTCTTCGCCGCGCGCGGACTGACCGGCGCGGATGCCCGCTCGCTGATGTACGCGGTGGTCTCGGCACTCGAGGGCGCGTTCATCGTCGCCCGGACCCAGCGCTCCACCGATCCGATCCTCGCCGCGGGTCGCGCGATGGGCAGCTATGCGCGGGCACTCACCTCCCCGGCACGGGCAGGGGCGACCTCAGAGCCGGGCGAGATACGTCGGTAGGGCGTCCTCGAGGACGAGGGACTGCAAGGCGAACCGAAGCTGGGCCGACACGTACCGGTCCAGGTCGTACCCGGGCGCGAAATGCCAGTGCTTGAGCGCCCATCCATGGGCGAGCATCATCAGGTCGAAGACCACGAGGTCGGCGTCGACGTCGACGATGAGTCCGGCTGCCGTCCCGGCGGTGACCGCCGCCCGCATCGGTTCGGAGGTCTCGACCTCGAGTTCCTTGATCCGCTCCCGTCCAGCGGCGTCGAGCGTCCGGCTCTCCCGATACGTCAGCACGACGGCGTCACGGTTCTCGTCGACGATGGTGGCGTACTGACGGAAGCCCGCGATCAACTGCTCGACGGGATCGTCACCGGCGCGGTCCATGGCGGGCTGGAGCTGATCGCGGAAGGCCTCGAGGATGTCGACGATCGCGGCCAGCAGGATCTCTTCCTTGCCACCGAAGTACTTGTAGAACAGGCCGACGCTGACCTGGGCCTCCTCGGCGAGTGCCTGCATCGACATCTGGTGAAAACCGGTGCGCTGCATGACCTTCACGGCGGCGTCGAGCAGCTGCCGGCGGCGGGTGGAGACACGCACCGCGCGCACCGCTTCCTCGACGGCCAGGTCGGCCGACGACCTCGCCGTCGCAGATTTCGCCATCCCACCTACTTCCTTCTGATCCGTTCGTGCCTGTGTTCATCGAGACCGGCCCACGACCGCCTCGACGAATCAGCGCTGGAGTCACTGTACAAGTCCTACAGCCCGAGGTCCTTGGCGACGATCGTCTTCATGATCTCGGTGGTGCCGCCGTAGATGGTCTGGATGCGGGCGTCGACGAACGCCCGCGACACCGGATACTCACGCATGTAGCCGTAGCCGCCGTGCAGTTGCAGGCATCGGTCGGCGGTGCGTACCTGCAGCTCGGTGGCCCACCATTTGAGTTTCGCGGCGCGGGCCGGCGTCAACCGGCCGGCGACGTGTTCGGCGATGCAGTCGTCGAGGAACGTGCGGGCGATGTCGAGTTCGGTCGCCAGTTCGGCGGCGACGAACTGTGTGTTCTGGAACGACGAGATCGGCGACCCGAATGCCGTGCGCTCCTGCACGTACTCCAGGGTGCGCGCGAAAGTGCCCTCCGCAGCCGCAACAGCACCGATGGCCAGTGACAACCGCTCCTGCGGGAGGTTGCGGACGAGCTGATAGAAGCCTTCGCCCTCCCCGCCGAGACGGTTGGCCGCCGGGACGCGCATGTCCTCGAAGGACAGCTCACCGGTGTCCTGCGCGTGCAGTCCGATCTTGTCGAGTCGGCGGCCCCGGACGAACCCGGGCGTGTCCGCGTCGACGACGAGAAGCGTGAGGCCCCTGTGCTTCTCGGGACCCGTCCGGGTGGCGACGACGAAGAGGTCACCGTTGCGCCCGTTGGAGATGAAGGTCTTCGCCCCGTTGACCACGTAGTGGTCGCCGTCGCGGACCGCCGAGGTGCGGATACCGGTCAGGTCGCTGCCCGCACCGGGTTCGGTCATCGCGATACCCAGCACGGTGTCGCCGCCGACGACCCCCGGCAACCAGCGAGCCCTCTGCTCGTCGGTCGTCAGCTCCGTGAGGTATGGCAGTACGACATCGTTCTGCAACGAGAAGGCGATGGCCTCGGCGGCGGCACCGGTGCGCGCCACCTCGTCGATCAGGATGGCGTTGTACCGGAAGTCGTCGACGCCGGGACCACCGAACCGCTCGGGCACGGGGAAGCCCAGGAGTCCGTTCTTGCCCGCCTCGACGAAGAGGTCGCGATCCCATTGCCCGGCGTTCTCCCAGGCGGTGTGCACGGGGGTGATCTGTTCGGCCACAAAGCGTCTGACCGTCTCGCGAAAGTGCTTGTGTTCGAGGTCGTGCGTGAGTGAGGACATCGATTCCTCCGTTCGGGGTGAGTCAGCCGTGGACGCGGTCGGGGGCCGGTGCGCGGAACGCGCCGTCGGCCATCTCGCGCGCGGCGGATTCGGTGGCCTTGTAGTGCAACTTCTTCCCGGTCGCCGAGACGGGGAGCGACTCCACGATGCGGTACGCGCGAGGACGTTTGAAGCTCGACAGCATCGGGTGCGAGCGACAGTAGGCGTCGAGGTCCTCCGGCGTCGGGGCCGCCCCGTCGGCGGGCACGACGTAGGCGACGACGAGACTTCCCCACTGTTCGTCCGGGACACCGACCACGAGCGAGTCGACCACGCCCGGATGGCCGTTCAGTGCCTCCTCGACCTGAACCGGGTGGACGTTCTCGCCGCCGGACAGCAGCATGTCGTCCTTACGACCGACGATGGTGACGAACTCATCGGCGTCCCAGGTGGCCAGATCACCGATGTGCAGCCAGCTGCCGTTGTACTTGGCCTTCTCCTGCTGGGGGGAGTCGTAGTAGGCGGCCGCGCATTTCGGCGACCGGATGATGACCTCACCGACTTCCGCACCATCGTGTGCGACGACCTCGTCCGGGCTCGCCAGATGTCCGTCGTCGTGGACCCGGACCACGCGGACGTCGTCGTCGATGCACGCACGTCCGGCGGTTCCGGCGTGCTCGGGGAGATCGTCGGGTCGCAGAAAGGTGTTCCAGAATCCCTCGGTGCTGCCGTAGCCGTTGAAGATCCGCGGGGTGAGCACCTGCTGGTAACGCAGTGCCGCCTCGCGTTCGAGCGGTGCCCCCATCGTGACGATTCCGCGCAGACTGGAGAGGTCGCGCGGGTTCGCCGACTGCGCGCCGGCAAGCATCGCCAGGTTGGTCGGCGCACCGATGAGAAAGGTCAATCGATATCTCTCCACCCAGTCGAGGGTCAGCTCGGGATCGAAGGTGCGCATCGGGACGACTGTGGAACCGAGGTAGAACGACGGATTGGGACCGGCGCAGTAGAGTCCGCCGCGATGGAACCACGGCGTCATGTTCAGTGTCCGGTCGTCCGGGGACAGCGGGAAGTGCATGATCACGTCGTGCGCCGAGAAGATCTCGATGGCCGAGTTCATCGGCACCGCCTTGGGCATGCCGGTCGTACCCGAGGTGTAGAGCCGAGTGGTCTCGTCGAAGACGCCGCGCGACACCGTCGGCGGCACACCGCGGGCGACGGGGAGGTCGGCGAAGCGGATCGACCCGGCGGCGAGGTCGCCCTCTCCGACGCCCACCAGTACTTCGGGAGTGTGCCCGGCAAGCGAGATGGCCTCGTCGACCGTGGCGCTGAGACTGGTGTCGTAGACGTAGACCTTCGGCCGGCTGAGGTCGAGGATGACGGCCGTCTCACCGGCCGCGAGCCGGAAGTTCACCGGCGACCCGACCGCTCCGGCCGCCTGCGTCGCCAGATACAGCTGGGCGAACTCCGGGCCGTTGAGCAACTGATAACCCACGACCACGCCGTCGGTCACCCCGCGATCGACGAGGCCGGCCGCGAGTTCGTCCACCGCCGAACCGAGTTCGGCGTACGTCCACTGCCGATCGGTGGAGGGGTCGATCATCGCCACCTCGCCGCCGTAGCGGGCGACGTTGCGGCGGAAGCCGTTCAGATAGGTGAACTCGTGCTCGAAGAAACTGCGGTACGCATGCGCGTCATACACGTAACTCGTGTCGGGGGTCATGTCGGTTCCCTCCAGGGCTCATCTCGATCCGGGTGGATGGCGGCCGGTCAACCGGCCATGGTGAGACCGCCGCTGACGCTGATCACCTGACCGGTGATGAACGACGCCGCGGGTGAGGCGAAGAACAGGACCGGTGCGGCGACCTCGTCGGGGCGCGCGAGTCGCCGGAGCGGGATCGCCTTCACCAGAGCTTCTTTCAGCTTCTCGGGTTGCGCCTGGAACAGCGGGGTGTCAGTGGGTCCGGGGCAGACGGCGTTGACGGTGATCTGATACCGGGCCATCTCCCGCGCAAGCGACTTCGAGAGGGCGATGACGCCGCCCTTCGCGCCGGCGTAGATCGTCTCACCCGCCGAGCCGACCCGCCCGGCGTCGGAGGCCAGGTTGATCACGCGGCCACCCCGCCAGCCGTCGGACTTCGACGCCTCCACCATGCCGGGCAGGAACGCGCTGGCCATGTGAACGGGTCCGAGGTAATTGATGGCCACCACTTTCTCGGCGAATTCGGTTGTGGCGTTCAGGAACTGATCAGTGCGGTCCCAGCCGGCGGCATTGACGAGGATGTCGGGGACACCCACCTCCGCCTGCACCGCGTCCCGCAGCTCGTCGACCTTCGCACGGTCGGCAACGTCGACGACCATCGGCACGATGGAACCCGCCTCTCCCGCGGTGCGCTTGGCGGCATCGAGATCGAGATCGGCGGCGACCACGGTCGTCCCCTCGGCCGCGAAGCCCAGGGCGATCGCCCTGCCGATCCCTGATCCCGCGCCCGTGACGACGGCGATGTGCTTGTCACTCATGAGGTTCCTCCCGGAGGTGTCGAGTCCGTGGGTCGAGTCGAAAGATCGGATGCCGGGCGATCAGGCGCCGACGTACTTGTCGAACCGCGGCGCACGCTTCTCCGCGAAGGCGTTCGCGCCCTCGAGCCCCTCGGGGGAATGGGTGAAGAGGTCGAGCGCGCTCATCGCGAGATTGGAGAGACCGGCCTGGTGGTCGGTGTCGGCGTTGAAGCTCTGCTTGAGGAAGCGCAGTGTGGTGGGCGACTTCTCGGCGATCTCGGCGGCGATCTTCTTCGCCTCGTCGAGCAGATCGGCCGCCGGGACGACCCAGTTCACCAGCCCCCACCGTTCGGCGGTCTCGGCGTCGTACTGGCGGCACAGGTACCAGATCTCGCGGGCACGTTTCTCCCCCACGACGCGGGCCAGGAACGCCGAACCGAATCCGGCGTCGAAGGAGCCGACCTTGGGCCCGGACTGACCGAAGCGTGCCGTGTCGGCTGCGATGGTGAGGTCGCACAGCACGTGCAGGACGTGTCCGCCGCCGATGGCGAGTCCGTTGACCGCGGCGATGACCGGCTTCGGGATGTCGCGAATGGTCTTGTGCAGGTTGCCGATCTCGAACATGCCGCTCTCGCTGGGCCCGTAATCGCCGGTCTCCGCACGCTGTTTCACGTCACCACCGGTGCAGAACGCCTTCTCCCCGGCTCCGGTCAGGATCACGGCCTGGACTCCGTTGTCGGCCCAGGCACGACGGAAGGCGTTGATCATCTCCTCGACCGTCTTGGCCCGGAAGGCGTTGTACCGATGCGGCCGGTTCATCGTGATGATCGCGGTGGGGCCCTCGACCGTGTAGTCGATGTCTTCGTAATCCATCTTGATCACTCCTTCTGCTGGGGAATCGCCTCCGGGCACATCCGTATGGGGGTGTCTGCGGTGGTCAGCGATGATTTTTGCTCAAGCGGAGCCCTGCTGTGAACTTTTATTCCGGTATGCGTGAACGTACATTCATTCGTCTGGGTGTGTCAAGGGTCACTCCGTTGCCGGCGTCGGCGCAAGTGGTTCGTTCGTCATGCGCGGCGGATCGGCCGAACCTAGACTTCGGGGACCATGAGATTCACCCAGACCATCTCCGGCACGTCCTACGAGTTCGACGGCCTCGTCGAACTCATGGCGAAGGCCACCCCGCGCCGCTCGGGTGACGAATTGGCCGGTTGCGCCGCCACGTCCGACGCCGAACGTGCTGCTGCTGCATGGCAATTGGCCGACGTTCCACTGTCAGCTTTTCTCGAGGACCTCCTGGTCCCCTACGAGTCGGACGAGGTCACCCGACTCATCGTCGACACGCACGATCGCGCAGCCTTCACCGAGATCTCACACCTGACCGTCGGCGGGTTCCGCGACTGGCTGCTCGAGATCTCCACCCGCTCCGACGCGGCCGAACGCATCGCACGCATCTCCCCCGCCGTGACGCCGGAGATGGCGGCCGCCACGTCGAAGATCATGCGCAACCAGGACCTCATCCTGGTGGCATCGGTCATCCGGGTGACCTCGGCGTTCCGGACCACCATCGGACTCCCGGGCCGCATCGCCACCCGCCTGCAGCCCAACCATCCCACCGACGATCCGCGCGGGATCGCCGCAGCCACCCTCGATGGTCTGCTGATGGGCTGCGGCGACGCGGTGATCGGGATCAACCCGGCGTCGGACTCACCGCAGGCGACCACCGACCTGCTCCACATGCTGGACGAGATCCGTCAGCGCTTCGAGATCCCGATGCAGTCGTGCGTGCTCTCGCACGTCACCACCACGGTCGACCTGATCGATCAGGGCGTCCCCGTGGACCTCGTGTTCCAGTCGATCGCCGGGACCGAAGGAGCCAATGCGGGATTCGGGGTGAATCTCACGATTCTGCAGGAGGCCAACGAGGCCGGCCGGTCCCTGCACCGCGGCACGGTCGGCGACAACGTCATGTATCTGGAGACCGGACAGGGATCCGCACTGTCGGCGGGCGCGCACCTCGGCACCGGTGGCAAAGCCGTCGACCAGCAGACCCTCGAGACGAGGGCCTACGCGGTCGCGCGCGCCCTGGACCCGTTGCTGATCAACACCGTCGTCGGATTCATCGGCCCCGAATACCTCTTCGACGGCAAGCAGATCATCCGCGCGGGACTCGAAGACCACTTCTGCGGGAAGCTCCTCGGACTCCCGATGGGCGTCGACGTCTGCTACACCAACCATGCCGAAGCCGACCAGGACGACATGGACACCCTGCTGACACTTCTCGGCGTCGCCGGAGCGGCCTTCGTCATCGCGGTGCCCGGCGCAGACGACGTCATGCTCGGCTACCAGAGCCTGGCCTTCCACGACGCGTTGTACGTGCGACAGGCACTCGGACTACGTCCCGCACCCGAATTCGAGGCGTGGCTCGCCCGACTAGGGATGTGCGACGCCGACGGCCGGATCCGTCCGGTCGATCCGGCGACCTCGCCCCTCCTGCCGTTGGCGGCCGGCCGATGAGCACACCGGAGCAGTCACAGCCGGCGGAACTCGCCGGCGGCGACGACATCTGGGCGTCGATGCGTCGAACCACACAGGCGCGCATCGGCCTCGGGCGTGCCGGTAACTCCCTGCCGTCACGTCGCGTCCTGGAGTTCCAGGCCGCACACGCAGCAGCACGGGATGCCGTCCACGAACCCCTCGACGCCGACGCCATCGCCGCGTCGCTCGCCGAACTCGGACTCGGTCGTCCGGTCATCGTCACGAGCCGGGCCTCGGACCGCGGCGAGTATCTGCGCAGACCCGACCTCGGCCGGACGCCCGAGGACCTGTCGGCGCTCACCGAATCCGGCGCCGACATCGGCATCGTCATCGCGGATGGCCTGTCCCCGCGCGCGGTCGCCGATCACGGACACGGTCTGGTGGCCGCACTCGTCGATGCCCTCGACGGCCGTTACACGATGGCGCCGCCGGTGATCGCCACGCAGGCGCGCGTCGCGCTCGGCGACCACATCGGCGAGGCCCTCGGCGTGACGACCCTCATCGTGATCATCGGTGAGCGACCGGGACTCTCGGTTGCCGACAGCCTCGGCATCTATCTGACCCATCTGCCCCGTCCCGGACGCACCGACGCCGACCGCAACTGCATCTCCAACATCCACCCGCCGGACGGATTGCACTACGACGTCGCCGCACGGATCACCGCGGCCCTCGTCGACGGCGCGCGGAGACTCGGCCGATCAGGAGTGGCCCTCAAGGACACCTCGCGTCGGGCCGCACAGGAGAACATCGGCGACGCAGACGATCTCACCATCGAGACCTCGTGATCCCGCGATCGCTCCCCGCCCTCACGTCCCGAGGATCTTCGCCTTCTGCGCGGCGAACTCCGCCTCGGTGAGGATGCCCTGCTGGTAGAGCGCACCGAGTTCCTTCAGCGCCGCGATCGTGTCCATACCGGTCGACTGCGCGGGCGGTTGCGGTGGTTGCGGCGGTGGCGGTGATTCGGGATACGGCGTCGGGGCGTACTGCGGTTCGGGATATCGCTGCGCACTCGGGTCCTGCTGGGTGACAGTCCCCTGTTGCGCCCAGCGGCTCGCCTGACGCCGCGACACCCGATTGCTCACCGCGGTGGCGGTCCCGGAGATGACGGCCGTGCGGGCGACCCCGCGGATCAGACCTGGCATGACACTGTTCCTCTCTGGCCCGTCAGGGCTGTCGAGACGATCACGATCGCTCGATCGCGTCGAGCGATTCGAGGAGCGCGTCGACCGGAATCCGGCCCGATGCGACCACGCGCCCACCGTTGTTGCGCACCGCCGTGGCGAACGGAGCGGCCCACAGGTTCTCCCACACGAGAACCGCTGCACTGGAACCCGGTTCGATCGCAGTGGCCGCCTCGGCGATGTCGGTGTCATCGAGAATCGACGTCGCCGCTCCGTCGAAGATCGCGAACTCCACACCCAGTTCCCCGATCTCGACCTCGGCGACGGCCCCGTCGGCCCCCTTGGTCAGGAAAACGATGTCGATGAGCCGCACGATCCCGCGGTCGATCAGGTCCATCAGGTAGGGCAACGCCTCACCGGTGGGTTCCCGACCGGCCCATTCGACGACGATGTAGTCGACCGGACCCAGTTCACGATCAGGGGCCTGATCACGATCAGCGGCGGCGGTCATGACCGCAGATCCACTACGGCGTCACCCGGCTGCGGTTCGTACAGGGCACCGATCTCGGCCGCGTACTTCGTGGCGATCGGAGCGCGGCGCAGCTTCATCGTCGGTGTCAGTTCATCCCCGCCCGGATCCCACGTGACGGGGACGATGGTGAACCGCTTGACCTGCTCCACGCGGGACAGCCTTCTGTTGGCAGTACGAATGGCGGCCGAGACCTCGTCCACGATCTCGGGATGCACGGACAGTTCGGTGAGGTCGGCGTCGGGCAGATTCAGCTTCTCGGCGCGCGCCGCCACGACCTCCGGGTCGAGCACGACCAGCGCGGAGACATACGGCTTCGCATCGCCGATCGCGGCCACCTGACTGATCAACGACGACGCCGCCTTCATCGCGTTCTCGATGTTGGTGGGCGACATGTTCTTTCCGGACTCGTTGATGATGAGTTCTTTCTTGCGGTCGACGATGATGACGTTGCCGTCGTCGTCGATCTTCGCGATGTCACCGGTCGACAGCCAACCGTCGGCGTCGATCGCCTCCGCCGTCTTCTCGGGTTGCCCACGGTATCCGCGCATCACCACGGGGCCGCGGACGAACAGCTCACCGTCGTCGGCGATTCTGACCTCCATGCCACGTATCGGTGGGCCGACGGTGCCGATCTTGAGGTTGTCGGGCGTGGTCATCGTCGACACACCGGTGGTCTCCGACATCCCCCACACCTCGAGAATCGGGATTCCCAAGCCCAGGAAGAACTTCAGCACCTCGGGTGGGATCGCTGCGGCACCCGAGCCGGCGAACTTGAGCTGGTCCAGTCCGAGCGCGGCACGCACCTTGTGCAGCACCAACCGGTCAGCGAGGCCACGCTGAGCCCTGGCGAGGACACCCAGCCCCTTGCCGTCGATCTGTGCCTGAACACCGGCTGCTCCCACGCCGAAGGCCCAACCGGCAAGCACTCTCTTCACCGGACTGGACTCCTCGGCGACCTTCGCCTCGACGCCGGCCCGGATCTTCTGCCACACCCGCGGGACCCCGAAGATGAACGTCGGGTGCACTTCGGGCAACGCCGCGGCGATCTCGCGCGGGTCCGACACCGTGGTGATCTGCATGCCGCGCATGATGTTCGCCGCATGCGACGACACCCGATCGGCGATGTGCGCGGCCGGCAGATAGGAGATCGAGCGGTCGTCGAACCCCACGTCGACCTTCTCCGCCAGCGCAGCCATCTCCGCGACCATGTTGCGGTGGGTGATCTCGACGCCTTTCGGCGGACCTGTGGTCCCGGACGTGTAGATCAGGGTCGCCAGGTCTTCGGGTTCCACCGCCTGCCACGACGCGGTGAAATCGAACCCATCGGGTGGCGGCGTGCGTTCGACGTCGTCGAGCGAGATCGTGTCGGCGGCCACCCCATCGACGACGATGATGCGTTCGACGCCGGTGTTCGCCGATGTGATCACCGGCAGGAACTTCTGCTCGGTGATCACCACCGAGTTCTCGGCGTTGCCGAACAGGTACTCGATCTGGTCGGACGAGCTCGTGTTGTAGATCGAGAACGGGACCGCACCGAGGTGCAGTGCCGCGGTGTCCACCAAGTGGAACTCCGGCCGATTGGTCAGCATGATGCCGATGGTGTCGCCCCTGCCGACGCCGAGCGCCGCGAGTCCACCGGCGATCGCCTCGACCCGGGTGGCGTACTGCGACCAGGTGATCTGCTGGGCACCGCCGACGGTACGGATCGCCACGGCGTCCGGACGGACCGTGACCGTCTGCTGGAACGCGGCCGGAATCGTCGACACGTCGACACCGGTCTCATGGGGAAAGGTGATCAGGTCTGTTGCGGTCATCTGGTCCTCGAGTCGCCAAAGCGATGGATGTGGTACACGTCACACTAGCGAGGGGTCGCAGTTATCAGGATCCGTTCACGGCAAACGGTGACCAGATCGAAAGATGCAGGTCACGACTGTTTGTCTAGCGAAAGACTCGAGTCGATCGGCGACAACGTCCACGCCCCTCCACCGGTCAGTTCCAGCACTTCGGTGTGGTGCTGATCGGTGGTGCTCCGGTGGCTGACCGACACCAGGATCGTCTCCGGGAGCTCGGTCCGGATCAGTTGGTACAGCGCGTATTCGAGACCCTCGTCGACCGCCGAGGTCGCCTCGTCCATGAACACCGCCTGCGGTTTCGTAAGCAGGATGCGAGCGAACGCGACGCGCTGCTGCTCGCCCGGCGAGAGCACTTTGGCCCAGTCCTCCTCATCGTGCAGACGGTCGACGAGATGCGGCAGGAACACCTTCTCCAGGGCCCGCTTGACGGCGTCGTCGCCGACGTCGTCGGGAAGCGCCGGATAGGCGACCGCGGTCCTCAGATCACCCAGCGGGATGTAGGGCATCTGCGAGAGGAACAGGGTGTGGTCACCCGGCGGGCGGGTGAACTCGCCGTCGATGAACGGCCACAGGCCGGCCAGTCCCCGCAGGAGAGTGGTCTTGCCCGAACCCGAACGGCCCTTGACGACCAGCGCGTCACCGGGATCGAGAGAGACGTTGAGTGCGCGGATCAGCTCGTCGCCGCTCGGGGTGTTCACGTCGATGTCGGCGAGACGCACTGCCCGTTCCCGATCGGTGGTCGTGATCTCGGGCATGGCTCGCGACTTGACGTCGGCGTCGGCGTCGGCCAACCCGTCGAGACGGATGATCGACGCGCGCAGACCGGTGAAGTCGTCATACGCGGTCCGGAAGAAGGAGAGTGCGTCGTGCATCTCGCCGAAGGCCGACGCCGTCTGCTGCATGTCGCCGAGCTTGATCTGGCCGTCGAAGAACCGCGGGATCTGCACCAGATACGGGAACACCACCGCGAGTTGGCTGACGCTGAAGTTCCAGCCGACGAATGCCATCTGGACATGGATGATCTGCCAGTAGTTCCTGATGACCGCCGCGAACCGGGTCATCAGTCCGGAGTGTTCGACCCGTTCGCCGCGATAGAACGCGATGTTCTCCGCACTGTCACGGACCCGGACGAGGGCGTATCGGAAATTCGCGGTGAGCCGCTCGTTCCAGAAGTTGAGACGGATGAGCGGTCGACCGATGGCAAACGCCACGACGCTCGTCACCAGCACGTACACGAAAACCAGCCACATCATCATCCGTGGGATCTCGACCCCGAGGAGCGTCACCGGCCCCGACAGATCCCACAGGATCTTCGAGAAGGACACGATCGAGGCGATCGCCGTGAGCACACCGTTGGTCGACGAACCGCCACCACCCCAGAGCAACGAAGTTCCGACGGAGGCGACGTTGGTGATGTCGGCCTGGATGCGCTGATCGGGGTTGTCGACCCCGGGATGGATGTCGATCGGCTTGCGCGAGGGCTGCGGCGCACGCCGGAACCACCTGCGCCGCATGAGTCCCGCACTGAGGTCGACGAAACGATTGCGGTAGAAGGCACGGCCGTTCATCCAGTCCGCCGCTGCCCCGGCGGTCATCCAGCGGCGGAGGTTGATCTCGAATGCGGCCCCGACGTAGATCTCGATCATGGTGCGCACCACGTGGAGCGACGCGAGGATCGCGAACACCACCATCGAGTGCCAGAACGCGTCCTTGCCCATCTGGAGCAGGTCGGCACCTTGCGGACCGCCCGCCGCCAATCCCTCGGCCGCGGTCTGCAGGCCGGTGTAGAGGTCATTGCTGAAATACGAGAACAGCACCGTCACCCGCACACCCATCAGGGCGAGCAGAGTGAGTATCGCAGCGAGCCCCCAGGCCTTGAGTCGCGTGCCGGGCTCGGTGAAGAATCCGCCGATGACGCGCCAGAGCGGTCTACCCCACCGGCTGAACCGGGCGAGGAGAAGACCGATGACGAGCATCGCGACGGCGGAGATCCCGAAAGCGATGGCCAGCCATTTCAGGCTCGCCCACACCTCGTTGCCCCAGTCGATGCTGTACTCCACGCACACTCCCTTACCGTCGGACGTCGCAGCCGGGAACGCCGGGCGACATCGCGGCCCGTCTGCACGCGGAGCGTCGAAGATGCAGTCGACACAACGGGTCCGGGCCCAACAATGATCCGGCGCAGTTTAACCCGGCGTTCACCGGCTGTCCGGACAACTGCGGCCCATGTCGCGACGGGTCGGCGGAACTCAGGCGAGGGACCGGAGCACCGCACCCTCTTGGAGGGCGGACGTGGAGACCGGTTGGGAGAAACGATCGCCGACCCGGACGACATAGCCGGCGTCGGTGAACGTCACGCCGTCGACCTCGAAGGTCAGTTGGCACCCCTCGTCCGCGCGCAGGAAGCGGTCGAGCGAGGTGACGGCGACCTCACCGCCGGCGGCGTCGTAGATCGCGACCTGCGCGCCGCGGACGATGCGTCCGCCGTCGGGCAGCGCCGCGACCTCCGTTGCGCAATCGGCGACGACGCCGCCCTTCGCCGTGAACGTCGGGGTGGTCAGGAGTCCGACCAGCAGGGCACCGATCGCAACGGCGGCGAACAGCACCATCGCAAGCGTGGTCCCGACGATGACCGGTCGACGAGTCCTGCGCTGCCAGGTCCGGCGTGGGAGTGGCGGGCCGGGATCGAGCCACATCTCCTGGGCTGCAGTCATTTCGAAAAAGTCACTTCTTGGGTGGGAAGTACTTGATCAACGCTTCCTGCACGACCGACGTCGCGAGGGTGCCGTCCCGCATCCAGAATCGACCCGATCCCATGCCGCGCGAACCCGTCGCCACCGGCGAACGCGTCGCGTACAGCAACCAGTCGTCGAATCGGAACTCGCGATGGAACCACATCGAGTGGTTCACGGTCGCCGCGAACAGCCGGTCGATGCCCCACGACAGTCCGTGAGTGGTGATGATGGAGTCGAGGACCGTGGTGTCGGAGGCGTAACACATTGCGGCGACGTGCATCACGGGGTCGTCGGGCATCACGCCGTCGGCCTTCATCCAGACCCGGTTGTCGGTGAGCTTGTGCCCCGCCTCCTTCGCCTTCCAGCTCGGATCATTCGCGAACCGGATGTCGACCGGATGCAGGGCGTTCACGAAGGTGGCGATCCGGTCCTCGAATCCCTTGAAATGCTCTCCGAGAGTGGGCAATTCCTCCGGGTAGGGCACCTGCGGAATCTCCACCGCATGCTCGAGTCCGGCGGCATTGTCCTGGAAGGCCACCAGCATCGTGAAGATCTCTTCGCCGTTCTGCTTGGCGGTGACCTGACGATTGGCGAAGGACTTGCCGTCGCGGAACCGGTCGACGTGGTACTCCATCGGTTTGGTGACGTCGCCGCCGCGGATGAAGTGTGCGTGCAACGCGTGGATCGGCGGGTTGCCGCGCGTCAGGCTGCGGGAGGCGGCCACCACTCCCTGCCCGAGGAGCTGCCCGCCGAAGGTGCGTGCGGTGACCTGCTCCGGATGGTGTCCGATGAACACGTCCTCGTCGCGGCGTTCCACGTCGAGCAGTGCGAGCAGCTTGCCGAGATCCCCGGTCTGTTCCACGGTCATGGCCTTCACCCTAGTGACAGACCGGGGGCCTCGGTGTCGGTGGTCGTGCTTGTCAGTGGTCCTGCTCGCCGATGCGGTGGACGTGGATGAGGTTGGTGGAGCCGACGGTGCCGGGTGGGGCGCCGGCCACGATGACCACCACGTCACCCTCGGACAGTCGGCCGATCCGCAGCAACTGGTGGTCGACCTGGTCGATCATGTGGTCGGTGGTGTCGACGTTGTTGACGATGAACGTCTCCGTGCCCCAGCTCAGTGCGAGCTGACTCCGTACCTCCTGCGTCGGTGTGAAGGCCAGCAGCGGCAGCCGCGAATGCAGCCGGGCGAGGCGCCGGACGGTGTCGCCGGACTGGGTGAACGCGACGAGTGCCTTCACCTCGAGCCGTTCGCCGATGTCCCGGGCCGCGTAGGAGATGACGCCTCGCTTGGTGCGGGGCACATGCGACAGCGGCGGCACGTCACGCGGACCGGACTCGACGGCCCGGCAGATGCGGTCCATCGTGCGGACGGTTTCGAGCGGGTACTTCCCCACCGAGGTCTCGCCGGAGAGCATCACCGCGTCCGCACCGTCGAGGACGGCGTTGGCCACGTCGGACGCCTCGGCGCGGGTGGGTCGCGAGTTCTCGATCATCGAGTCGAGCATCTGGGTCGCGACGATCACCGGCTTGGCGTTCTCGCGGGCCATCTGGATGGCCCGCTTCTGCACGAGCGGCACCTGCTCGAGCGGCAGTTCGACGCCGAGGTCGCCGCGGGCGACCATGATGGCGTCGAAGGCCAGGACGATGGCCTCGAGGTTCTCGATGGCCTCCGGCTTCTCCAGCTTCGCGATGACCGGCACCCGGCGGCCCACCCGATCCATGACCTCGTGGACGAGTTCGATGTCGGACGGGCTGCGCACGAACGACAGCGCGATCATGTCGACACCGAGACCGAGTGCGAACTCGAGGTCCGCGATGTCCTTCTCGGACAGCGCGGGCACCGAAACGCTCATACCCGGCAGCGACAGACCCTTGTTGTTGCTGACCGGGCCACCCTCGGTGACGGTGCAGACCACATCGTTGCCGTCGATCGACGAGACCGTCAGTCCGACCTTGCCGTCGTCGACGAGGAGCCGGTCGCCCGGGCTCGCATCCTCCGACAGCTGCTTGTAGGTGGTGGAGACGCGATCGTGGGTGCCCTCGACATCGTCGACGGTGATCCGGATCTCCTCACCCGTCTCCCAGACGGTCGCCCCGTCGCAGCCGTCGAAACGACCGAGCCGGATCTTGGGTCCTTGCAGGTCGGCGAGGATGCCGACGGCCTTCTCCGCCGCATCGGAGGCCTTGCGGACACGTGCGTAGACGGCAGCATGGTCCTCGTGCTTGCCGTGGCTGAAGTTCATCCGGGCCACATCCATACCGCTGGCGACGAGTTCCTTGAGGCGTTCGTCGCTGGAGGTGGCCGGACCCATGGTGCAGACAATCTTGGTTCGCCGAGTCACACCAACACCTTAGTCCCGTCGGTGGAGCATCTCCACGCGCCGTCGCAGACGCCATCCAGTGGTCACGTGGTGTTGTCGCTGGTGACGGTCCACTACTTCCCGGTACGCAGTTCGCGTCACACAAGCAGCTCGCGCGTGTTCGCCGTCCCCGCCGTGTCGGTCGGCGACCGCGATGCTCCGTTGGCTCCGCTCCTCAGCGCACGGAGAGCGGCAGGGCCGCGGGCCGGACCGGAGAGGGTAGGTCGGATTCACCGACGAGGTACTCGTCCACCGCCCGCGCCGCCGACCGGCCCTCGGCGATCGCCCACACCACCAGCGATGCACCGCGATGCGCGTCCCCACACACGAAAACGCCGGGAGCGTCTGTCTGCCAATCACTTCCGCACGAGATGGCGCCCCTCTTGTTGGGTTCGATCGCCAGCCCCGACAGCAGTTCGCCGCGCTCCACACCGGCGAAGCCGATCGCGAAAAGCGCCAGCTCACAGGGGATCTCGAACTCCTCCCCGACCGGTCTGATCTCGCGTCGACCGTCGGCGTCTCGTCGTACCTCGACCTCTGCGAGGACCATGGTGGTGACGTTGCCCTCCTCGTCGCCGAGGAAACGCTGCACGGCCACCTGGTACCTGCGTTCACCGCCCTCGGCGTGCGCACTGGAGGTCCGCATGACCAGCGGCCAGGTCGGCCACGGCGAGCGCGTGTCGTCGCGTTCGTCGGGGAGTTCGGGGTTGTAGTCGAGTTGGACCACCGAGGCCGCGCCCTGCCGGTGGGCGGTGCCCAGGCAGTCCGCGCCGGTGTCGCCGCCGCCGATGATGACGACATGCTTGCCGGCGGCGGCGATCGGCGACGGGCCGTCGCCCTCGCACTCCCGGTTGGCGGGCACGAGATGTTCCATTGCCAGGTGGACCCCGTTGAGCTCGCGACCGGGCACCGGGTTGTCGCGGGCCTGCATCGCGCCGATGGCCAGGACGACGGCGTCGTGTCGCGCCTGCAGGTCGCCGACGGACAGATCGGTGCCGACGTCGCAGCTGGTGACGAACTCCGTTCCCTCCGCGCGCATCTGGGCGATACGACGATCGATGTCGGACTTCTGCAGCTTGTACTCGGGGATGCCGTAGCGCAGCAGGCCGCCGAGCCGGTCGTCGCGCTCGTAGACGGTCACGTCGTGCCCGGCACGCGTGAGCTGTTGCGCCGCGGCGAGTCCGGCCGGACCGGAACCGACCACCCCCACCGACTTCCCGGTCTTGGACGCCGGCGGTTCGGGTCCGATGACGCCCTCCGCCCACGACTCGTAGGCGATGGTCTTCTCGATGCGTTTGATGGTGACGCTGCCGCCGGTCGCGGACTCGGAGATCGACAGGACACAGGCGGCCTCGCACGGCGCCGGGCACACCATCCCGGTGAACTCGGGAAAGTTGTTGGTGGCGTGGAGCCGGCTGCTCGCCGCGTCCCAGCGGCCGCGTCGGACGAGATCGTTCCACTCCGGGATCAGGTTGCCCAGCGGGCAACCCGCGGAACCGGAGTGGCAGAACGGGATACCGCAGTCCATGCAGCGGCGCGCCTGGGTACTGACCTCCTCGAGCACCTTCACCGGGTTGTCGGCGTGGACGTAGACATCGTCCCAGTCCTGGACGCGCTCGGCGACCGGACGGTACTTCGCTTCTTTCTTCGGGACTTCCAGGAACCCGCGCGGATCAGCCACGTGCCGCCTCCATGATCGCTGAATCGACGTCGCGTCCCTCGGCCTCGGCCATCCTGGCCGCGTCGAGCACGCGCTTGTAATCGGTGGGCATCACCTTCGTGAACGCCAGGCAGCGGCGGGGCCAGTCCGCGAGGATCGAGGCGCCGATCGCCGAACCCGTCAGGTCGGTGTGTCTGGCGACTGTCTCCTTGAGCCATGCCAGATCGTCGGGGTCCGGGCGCATGAGTTTGACCATCGCCATGTTCACCTTGGTCCGGTCGAGGTCGTGCACGTAGGCGATACCACCCGACATCCCCGCCGCCAGGTTGCGTCCCGTCGGTCCGAGGATCACCACGCGCCCGCCGGTCATGTACTCGCACGCATGGTCACCGGCACCCTCGACCACCGCGGTCGCCCCCGAGTTACGAACCGAGAAACGTTCGCCCACGCGGCCTCTCAAGTACACCTCACCCGAGGTCGCGCCGTAGAGGATGGTGTTGCCGGCGATGACCTGGTCCTCGGCCACGAACCACGAGTCGGGATGCGGGGCGACGACGATCTTGCCGCCGCACAGCCCCTTCCCGACGTAGTCGTTGGTGTCACCGGTGAGCTTGATCGTCACCCCGGGCGGCAGGAACGCGCCCAGCGACTGGCCGGCCGAACCCTCCAGCTTCACCACGATCGTGTCCTCGGCCAGGCCCTCGGCGCCGTAGCGTCGCGTGACCTCGGCCCCGAGCAGGGTGCCCACGGTCCGGTTGACGTTGCGCACCGGCAGTTCGAGCGTGACCGGATGGGCGTCCTCCAGCGCACCCTCGGCGAGCTGGATGAGCGTCTGGTCCAGTGCACGGTCGAGTGCGTGGTACTGCTCCCGCACCCGACGGCTCGGACCCTTGTCCTCCACCTTGCGGAAGATCGGGGACAGATCGAGTCCCTTCGACTTCCAGTGCGCGACCGCGGCGTCGGTGTGCAGACGCTGCGACTGCCCGATGGCCTCGTCGAGGGTCCGGTACCCCAGCTGCGCCAGATACTTCCGCACGTCCTCGGCGATGAAGCGGAAGAAGTTGACCAGGTGGTCGACCTGGCCGGTGAACCGCGACCGCAGCTGCGGGTTCTGGGTGGCGACACCCACGGGGCACGTGTCGAGATGACAGACGCGCATCATGATGCACCCGGCCACGATCAGTGGCGCGGTCGAGAAGCCGTACTCCTCGGCGCCGAGCAACGCCGCCATGATGACGTCCCGGCCGGTACGCAGCGCACCGTCACACTGGACGGTGATCCGGTCGCGAAGTCCGTTGAGCATCAACGTCTGCTGGGCGTCGGCGAGTCCGATCTCCCACGGGGTGCCGGCATGCTTGAGCGAGGTCAGCGGCGACGCACCGGTACCGCCGTCGTGTCCGGAGATCAGCACGACGTCGGCATGCGCTTTCGACACGCCCGTCGCGACCGTCCCCACGCCCACCGCGCTGACCAGCTTGACGTGGATGCGCGCCTCGGAGTTGGCGTTCTTCAGATCGTGGATCAGCTGGGCGAGGTCCTCGATCGAGTAGATGTCGTGGTGCGGCGGTGGCGAGATCAACGCGACGCCCGGCGTCGAATGCCTGGTCTTGGCGATCCACGGGTACACCTTGTACGCCGGAAGCTGGCCGCCCTCACCGGGTTTCGCCCCCTGGGCCATCTTGATCTGGATGTCGGTCGCGTTGATCAGGTAGTCGCTGGTGACACCGAACCGCCCGGACGCGACCTGCTTGACGGCGCTGCGGCGTTCCGGGTCGTAGAGACGGTCGACGTCCTCGCCGCCCTCGCCCGAGTTCGAGCGACCGCCGATCTTGTTCATCGCCATCGCGATGGTCTCGTGGGCCTCGGCAGAGATCGAGCCGTAGCTCATGGCACCGGTGTTGAAGCGCTTCAGGATCTCCTCGACCGGTTCCACCTCCTCGAGCGGGATCGGTTCGCGCGCATCGAGATCGAATTCGAAGAGACCGCGGAGCGTGCCGCCTTCGCGGGACAGCCGGTCGACCTCGTCGGAGTACTTCTGGAAGATCTCGGCCCGCCCGGTCTTGGTGGCGTGCTGCAGCAGGAAGACGGTTTCCGGGGTGAACAGGTGCAGTTCGCCGTCCCGGCGGTACTGGTACTCACCGCCGGAGTCGAGACGGCGATAGACCTGTTCGGTGGGATTCTCCGGGAAGGCGCGGTGGTGACGTATGCGCACCTCCTCGGCCAGTTCGTCGAGTCCCACGCCTTCGATGCGCGACACCGTGCGGGTGAAGTACTCGCGCACCACCTCCGACGACAGGCCCACGGCCTCGAAAGCCTGTGCGGCGGTGTAGGAGCTGATCGTGGAGATACCCATCTTGCTCATCACCTTCAGCACACCCTTGCCGAGCGCCTCGAGGTAGTTGCGGATCGCCTTCGACCGGGTGACGCCGGTCAGTTCACCCTCGGCGATGAGGTCCTCGATCGTCTCGATCGCCAGGTACGGGTTGACCGCGGCCGCCCCGAAACCGATGAGCGTCGCGATGTGGTGGACCTCGCGGGCGTCGCCGGATTCGACGACCAGTGCGACACGGGTTCGCTCCTTGGTGCGCACCAGATGGTGGTGGACGGCCGAGGTGGCCAACAGCGACGGGATCGGCGCGTGGTCGGAGTCGGTGAGCCGATCCGAGATGACGAGGGTGGTGTGTCCCTCGGCGATCGCCTGGCTCGCCCGCTGACGCAGATCCTCCAGCGCGGCCGCGAGACCGGCTCCGCCCTCGGCCACCTCGTACAGCGCACGGAGCAGCTTGGCCGACGACCCCGGATGATCGCCGTCGTCGTTGATGTGGACCAGTTTGGCGAGGTCGGCGTTGTCGAGGACCGGCCAGTGCAGCATGATCTGGCGGCACGACGCGGCGCTGGGATTCAGCAGGTTCTGCTCAGGACCCATCACGCGGCCCATCGAGGTGACGATCTCTTCGCGGATCGCGTCCAGCGGCGGGTTGGTGACCTGCGCGAACAGTTCGACGAAGTAGTCGTAGAGCAGCCGCGAGCGCTGTGACAGGACCGCGACCGGGGTGTCGGTGCCCATCGAGCCGAGCGGTTCGTACCCCGACGCCGCCATCGGCGTGAGCAGCACCCGCAGGTCCTCTTCGGTGTATCCGAAGGACAGCTGCCGGCGGACGACGGTGTCGTGGTTGGGCTGGAAGACCGGGCGTTCGGGCAGCGTGGCGATGTCCACGAGCCCGGCGTGCAACCACTCGTCGTACGCCTCGGCGTTCATCAGCTCGCCCTTGATCTCCTCGTCCGGGATGATCCGCCCCTGGGCCGTGTCGACGAGGAACATGCGGCCCGGCTCGAGGCGCCCCTTGCTGATGACATCGTCGACCGGGACGTCGAGGACACCCGCCTCGGAGGCGAGGATGATCCGGCCGTCGCGGGTCTGCCACCACCGCCCGGGGCGCAGGCCGTTGCGGTCGAGGACCGCGCCGACGACGGTGCCGTCGGTGAAGGTCACGCACGCCGGCCCGTCCCAGGCCTCCATCAGCGACGCGTTGAACTGCAGGAACGCGCGGCGCTTGGGATCCATGTCGGGGACGTTCTCCCACGCTTCGGGGACCATCATCATGACCGCGTGGGGCACGCTGCGACCGCCGAGATGCAGCAGTTCGAGCACCTCGTCGAGCGAGGCCGAGTCCGAGGCCTCGGGGGTGCAGATCGGGAAGGCACGCTTGAGGTCGCCGGGGATGAGATCGGTCTCGAGCAGGGCCTCCCGGGCGCGCATGCGATTACGGTTGCCGCGCACCGTGTTGATCTCGCCGTTGTGCGCGACGAACCGGAACGGATGCGCGAGGGGCCACGACGGGAACGTGTTCGTCGAGAACCGCGAATGGACGATCGCGATGGCGCTCTGGCACCGGTCGTCGCGCAGATCCGCGTAGTACAGCGGCAACTGCATCGTGGTGAGCATGCCCTTGTAGACCATGGTGCGGCTCGACAGCGACGGGAAGTACAGGCCAGTACCCGCCTCCTCGACCTCCGGCGTGACCCGCTCGGCCTGCTTGCGGAACGGGTAGATGAAGCGGTCGAGGGCCACGCCACCGATGCGTTCGGCACCCGGTTCGGGATCGACGGTGACCAACAGCTGCATCATGTACGGCATGCACGCGACGGCGGTCCCGCCGATGTCGGCGTGCTCGTGGTCGACGGGCACATCACGCCAGCCGAGGACCGTGATTCCTTCGTCGGCGGCGAGCGCCTCGACGCGTGCGATCGCCCGCTGTCGCAGGTCCGGGTCCATCGGCAGGAAGCACGTGCCCGCCGCGTAGGTGTGGGAGCCGTCGGCGGCCGGCGCGGGAAGCTCGAAGTCGGTGGTGGCACGCAGCAATTCGTCGGGCAGCTGGATCAGGATGCCGGCGCCGTCACCGCTGTTGGTCTCGGCTCCGGCGGCCCCGCGATGCTCGAGGTTCTCCAGTGCCAGAAGACCGTCGGCGACGATCGAATGCGAACGCCGGCCGTGGATGTCGGTGACCATCGCGACGCCACACGAGTCGACCTCGGCCTCCGGGTCATACAGGCCCTGCTTGGCCGGGAGCGCAGAAAACAGCATCACTACCTCCACTCGATCCGGAAACGGATCGCTGCTGAGTGTCCACTGGGACAGCACTGGCCCGAGGAGAATTGCGCGGCGAGCGAGTGACCGTGCCGAGATCGGTACCGGGCTGATTCGAAACCGTCGCGACCCCCGAGGGTCGTGGTGGTCGGTGCCGGGCGGTCGGAGATCGCGCGTCGTGAGATTCGATCGTATCCGAACACCACGGGGCACGCCGGTGCTCGAGGTCTGTGATCCTCACGACCGGAATCCGCCCCGGAAAACCACCCTCGACAGAGGCGCCGACGACAATATGTCGTCGGCTGCTCTCGGGAGGGCGCTTTCCCGGGGTCTATTTCAGGGGCGGCGACGACGACCGAATCTGGAGGCGACCCGCCGGCGGAAACTGCTCGTGGAGTCGGTCTCCCCGGCATCTGGTCGGTCTGCGTCGGTCGCTTCCACGTCGGCTTCATCTGGGGCAGCAGACCCTGCGTCACCGGTTTCGGCGGCAGACGACGTCACGTCATTTTCGGCGACGTCGCTTGCTGCGTCCTCGGATTCGGCGACGCCGCCCACCTCGGATTCCGTGACCCCGGACCCCGTGGTCTCGGAGTCGGTGACCTCGGAGTCGGTGACCTCGGAGTCGGCGACCTCGGCGTCGGCCGCCTCAGTCTCCGACTCGGGTGCGTCGGACTCCCCTGCGTCCGACTCGACCGTGTCGGATTCGGCGGTGTGTGACTCGACGGTGCCCGACTCTTCCGCGTCAGACCCGTCCGCCTCCGAATCAACTGTGTCCGACGCAGGTGTGTCCGGCTCAGCTGTGCGAGGCGCCGTGTCGCCGGTTGGCTGCACGTCGGCGGACTCAGCGTCGGTGTCCGCGAGCGCGGATTCCTCGACCGCCGATTCGTCGACCGCCGATTCGGCAGCCTCGGTGTCGTCGCCGTCCGCGGTCTCGGTGTCGGCCTGTGCGGCGTCCACCGCGCTCGGCTCGACGTCCTCGGCCGCCTCATCGTCGGATTCGCCGTCCTGTGCTGTCTCTACCTCGGCCGCCGCCGGTTCGGCACTCCCGGTGGTCTCGGTCGTCTCCGCGTCCTCCGCCGCCTCGGCCTCCTTTGCCTCCTCGGCGATCTCGTCGTCGAGGACGTCCAGGGTGGTAGAGCCTGCTGCCGGCTCGACCTTCTTGCCGTCCAGGTCCTCGAGATCTTCGTCGTACCAGTCGTCGACGTATCCGGCGACGCCCTGCTCCTCGAGTTCGGCGGCACGTTCGGGGTGGTACATCTCCAACCCTTGTTCACGTCCCTTGGGCGCGACCACGAAGTAGACGATGGCGCACAAGAACACGAGGGCGGCCGTGAAGAGGTTCGGGCGGATCCCGGCGATGTCGTTGGCGACGGCGGCACGGTCGTCGCGCAGCATCTCGATGAAGAACCGGCCGAGGCAGTAGCCCGCGATGTAGAGCGCGAACAGGCGACCGTGACCGATGCGGAACTTGCGGTCGATGACCACCAGCAACACCACGATCAGCACGTTCCACAGGAGTTCGTAGAGGAACGTCGGCTGGACGATGGCGACGACGACGCCGTTGGACTTGCCGTCGATCAGGCCCGCGTCGGAGTAACCGGCCTCGTTGACGCGCTCATAGATCTTGAGACCCCAGGGCAGCGTCGTCTCGCGGCCGTACAACTCCTGGTTGAAGTAATTGCCGAGCCGGCCGATGGCCTGCGCCAACAGGATCGGCGGGGCGATCGCATCGCCGAAGGCGGGCAACCGGATGCCGCGGCGTCGGGCGCCGATCCACGCTCCGACCGCACCGAGGGCAACCGCACCCCAGATTCCGAGACCGCCGTCCCAGATTCGCAGGGCGTCGATCGGTTCTTTGGGGGCGTCGGCCCCGAAGTAGGTCTTCCAGTCGGTGATCAGGTGGTAGAGACGACCGCCGAGGAGACCGAACGGCACCGCCCAGATCGCGACGTCGAGGACCTCGCCTTCCTGTCCCCCGCGGGCGATCCAACGGCGATTGCCCCACCAGACCGCGACGATGATCCCCGCGATGATGCACAGCGCGTAGGCGCGCAGCGGGAACGGTCCGAGATCCCACACGCCCTGGGGCGGACTGGGGATGTAGGCGAGCATCGTCGAGGTCGGCGCGTTCACGGTGCAACCCTATCCGACCGAGCCACTCACGCCCGTCCGGTCCGGATGCCGGGTGGCGCGCCTGGCCTCGATACCGCCGCCCCGGCCTCACTCGACCAGCAGGACACGCAGGAGACGGCGGCGAACGACTCGCACAGCAGGGCAGGCGTCAGACGGCGGCGTGTCGCGACCGCACGCCCTCGGCGAGTTCTGCGGTGAGCGACGCGAGTCGGTCCTGGCCGGCCTTGGCCGCGGTCACGAGTGCCGACCCGACGATGACGCCGTCGGCATAGGACGCGATCTGGGCGGCCTGTTCGCGGTTGCGGACACCGAGGCCGACGCCGATGGGGATGTCGGAGTACTCGCGGACGCGGGCACACAGCTCGGGAGCCATGTCCGACACCGCGTCACGCGCACCGGTGACGCCCATGGTGGATGCGGCGTACACGAATCCGCGGGATGCGTCGACGGTGTATGCGATGCGTTCGGTGGTCGACGACGGCGCGACCAGATAGATGCGGTCGAGCCCGTGCTCGTCGGAGGCCGCGTGCCATGCGGCCCCTTCCTCGGGGATCAGGTTCGGCGTGATGAGACCGGCGCCGCCGGCGTTGGCGAGATCGCGTGCGAACTTGTCGACGCCGTACTGCAGCACCGGATTCCAGTAGGTCATCACGACCGCGTTGCCGCCCGCCGCGGTGATCGCCTCGACTGCCCTGAAGACGTCATGGACGCGGACGCCGTTGGTGAGGGCGAGATCGGCGGCTTCCTGGATCGTCGGACCGTCCATCACCGGATCGGAGTAGGGCACGCCGACCTCGATGATGTCGCAACCGGCGTCGACCATCGTGCGGAAGGACGTCAGCGAATCGTCGACGGTCGGATAACCCACCGGGAGGTAGCCGATCAGGGCAGCGCGGTTCTCCGCGCGGCACTTGGCGAACACCGGTCCGGTTTTCGACGGGATCGTGTCTGCGCTCATGCCTGCTCTCCCGGTTGCCCGCTGGTGGCCTTCGCCTCGTCCTGTGACGGCGGGGGGTCGAAGAGACCGAACCAGCGCGCCGCGGTGTCGACGTCCTTGTCGCCGCGTCCGGAGAGGCTGACGACGATGATCGAGCCCTCGCCGAGTTCCTTGCCCAGCTTGAGCGAACCGGCGACCGCGTGGGCCGACTCGATGGCCGGGATGATCCCTTCCCGACGGCTCAACAGCGCCAGTGCGTCCATCGCCTCGGTGTCGGTGATCGGACGGTACTCGGCCCGGCCGGTGTCCTTGAGATAGGCGTGCTCGGGGCCGACGCCCGGGTAGTCGAGACCGGCGGAGATCGAGTGGGATTCGATCGTCTGACCGTCCTCGTCCTGCAACAGGTATGAGTACGCGCCCTGGAACGCCCCCGGCGTCCCGCCGGTGAAAGTCGCTGCGTGACGGCCGGATTCGACACCCTCACCGGCAGCCTCGAAACCGACGAGGCGAACGTCCTTGTCGTCGATGAAGGGGTGGAATATCCCGATCGCGTTGGAACCACCACCGACACACGCGGTCACCGCGTCGGGCAGGCGTCCGGCCTTGTCCAGGATCTGGGCGCGAGCCTCGAGACCGACGACGCGCTGGAGGTCACGGACCATGACCGGGAACGGATGAGGTCCCGCGGCGGTGCCGAAGCAGTAATACGTGTTGTGCGCGTTGGTGACCCAATCGCGCATCGCCTCGTTGATCGCGTCCTTGAGGGTTGCCGAACCGTTGTCGACGGCGATGACCTCGGCGCCGAGCAGGCGCATCCGAGCGACGTTCAGCGCCTGACGGTCGGTGTCGACGCGACCCATGTAGATCACGCACTCGAGACCCAGCAGCGCACACACGGTGGCGGTGGCGACACCGTGCTGACCGGCACCGGTCTCCGCGATGACGCGGTTCTTGCCCATCCGCTGAGCCAGAAGCGCTTGTCCCAGAACGTTGTTGATCTTGTGCGAGCCGGTGTGGTTGAGGTCCTCGCGTTTGAGGAAGATCCGCGCTCCCCCCGCATACTCGGCGAGACGCTTCGCTTCGTACAGCGGCGACGGGCGTCCGGCGTAATCACGCTGCAGACGGTCGAGTTCGGCGAGGAAGTCGTCGTCGGAGCGGATCTTGTAGAAGGTTGTGGTGACCTCGTCGATGACGGCCATCAACGCTTCCGGCACATGCCGTCCGCCGTAGACGCCGAAGTGGCCGCCCTCGTCGGGTTCGATCGACGTACGCGTGGTCAGTCCGGTGCTGGCCGGCGGAAGCACCGTGCTCGCGGAAGAATCAGGATGGGCCGAATCAGGATGGGCGGTCACTACATCTCACAGTCGATCGGGCCGACGACGACATGGACCGAACACGGCCCGAAGGCGTATGTCAGCGAACTGGTTTCGGGCACGACGGATGGGTACCCGCGGTGACCAGCTCACGCACGGCGGCGCGGGGGTCACCACTTGTCACGAGTCCCTCACCCACCAGGACGGCGTCGGCGCCCGCTCCGGCATAGGCCAGCAGGTCGGCGGTTCCACGTACGCCGGACTCCGCGATGCGGATGATCTCGGTCGGCAGGCCGGGGGCGATCCGCGAGAAGGTGTCCCGCTCGACCTGCAGGGTCTTCAGGTTTCGGGCGTTCACGCCGACGACCGACGCGCCGGCCTCGAGGGCACGGTCGGCTTCTTCCTCGGTGTGGACCTCCACGAGGGCGGTCATGCCCAGGCTCTCGGTGCGGTCGAGCAACGAGGCGAGGACGTTCTGTTCGAGGGCCGCCACGATGAGCAGGATGACGTCGGCGCCGTGGGCGCGGGCCTCGTGGATCTGATACGGCCCGACGATGAAGTCCTTGCGCAGGACCGGGATGTCGACCGCTGCACGAACGGCGTCGAGGTCGGCGAGTGATCCGTGGAAGCGGCGCTCCTCGGTCAGGACGCTGATGATGCGGGCGCCGCCCTGTTCGTAGGCCTTGGCGAGCTCGGCGGGATCGCCGATCGAGGCGAGCTCCCCCTTCGACGGACTGGCGCGCTTGACCTCGGCGATCACACCGATGCCGGGCTGGCGGAGCGCCGCCATGACATCCCGGGGAGCGGGAGCCTTCGCCGAGGCGGCCTTGACAGCAGCGAAGTCGACCACCGCTTCACGTGCGGCGACGTCGGCTTTGACTCCCTCGATGATCGACTCGAGAACGTTGGGCATGCTCACAGCGACTCCGCTCCCTTCCGCTCGTCGTGTGGTCTCAGGGTAGACCGATCGTCTCGGCGGCCTGTCGTCGGGTTGGCCGAATCTCCACAAACCTGCAACGGTCCTCGACTGTTACGCATGTCTCAGTACGCATATCTCGGCCTGTCGGGTGCGTCTCACGGAGAACTCCGGTTCGGGTCGTTGCTAGCCCGGAGGGGTCAGCGCTCGTCCGGATCGGACGACTCTGTCGGGTCGATCCCGGTGTCGAGCGCGTCCCACATCATGCGCTCGTTCGCGTCGGGATCGTCGCCGGACCGGCCGCCCTTCCCGCCGGTCTCGACCTCGCCCGTGGCCGGGGTGTCCCCGGTCGTGGCGTCCGCCGCGGCCGCCTTCTTCCTTCGCTCGTAATCGGCGAAGATCTCGGTCTCGAGCTCCTCCCGCCGGGCGGCTGGAGTCTTGTACTTGGACGACATCCTCGCACCCTTGGCCACCCGGAGCAGCACAACGGCGGCGGCGACCGCGCACACCGTGCCGAGCAGCACCAGCGCGGCAGGCGGCCACTTGGTGTCGGTGTAGAGCACGATGTACCGGTCCGGGATGTCGCCCGCGTCGGCGGCGTACTCGGAGTCGGTGCCGCCGGTGATGAGTGAGATCGCCGGGAACGCGGCCAGCACACCGCCGGCAGCGACCAGTAGTGCGACGAGGCGCAGGCCCCAGCCCCGCACGGACAGCACCGCGGCGATACCGGCGAGATAGACCAGGGCGAGCGGCGTCAGCCAGGGGCTCCAGTCCGATCCCTTGACGTCGAACGCGCGCTGGGGAGAGAGGCCGTCCTCGGCCGAGACCGTCGCCCACGTCAGCCGGCTCGCACCCCAGAACGCGGCGGCGGTGGCCGCCATCAGGATCGCGGCGATGATCTGCGGACGGCGCGACGACTTCGGCCGGGACTTCGGCGCGGCGCCGTCGGCCGGCTGTTCGGCTGAGGTCACGACGTCTCCCCTCCAGGTGTCTCCCCGACCCTGCTCATCGTCGACGCGGCGGCGACGGCATTGAGCACCGCGGTGGCCTTGTTGCGTGCCTCGTTGTACTCGTATTCGGGTTCGCTGTCGGCGACCACGCCGCCACCGGCCTGCACGTAGGCGTGCCCGCGTGCGAGGAGCGCGGTGCGGATGGCGATGGCGGTGTCGGCGTTGCCGGCGAAGTCGAGGTAGCCGACGATGCCGCCGTACAGGCCGCGTCGTGTCTTCTCGTGTTCGTCGATCAGTTCCATCGCGCGCACCTTGGGCGCTCCGGTGAGGGTTCCGGCCGGGAAGCAGGCGGTGACCGCGTCGAGCGCGTGCTTGTCCGTTCGGAGGGTTCCCGAGACCGTCGACACCAGGTGCATGACGTGGCTGTACCGCTCGATGTGGCGGTAGTCGCTGACCTTCACCGTGCCCGGGACGCAGACGCGACCGAGATCGTTGCGGCCGAGGTCGACGAGCATGAGGTGTTCGGCGTTCTCCTTCTCGTCCTCCAGAAGGCCCTTGCCGAGCAGCTGGTCCTCTTCCTCGGTGGCGCCCCGCCAGCGCGTTCCCGCGATGGGGTGCGTGGTCGCGACCCGGTCGGCCACGGTGACCAGCGCCTCCGGGCTGCTGCCGACGATCGTGAACGGCTTGCGTGCGATCGCATCGGGGGCAGCGGTGTCGCTGTTCGCCTCGGTCCCCGGCATCCGCAGCAGGTACATGTACGGGCTGGGGTTGGACGCGCGGAGCACGCGGTAGACGTCCAGCGGATCGGCGTCGGTGTCCATCTCGAAACGCATCGAGGGGACGACCTGGAAGGCCTCGCCCGCCTCGATCTCGCCGACGAGGCTGGTGACGATCTCGCTGTACTCCTCCAGGGAGCGCTGCGCGGTGAAGTCCGGCTTGGGCCGGTCGAAGGTCGAGACGGTCGAGGACGCCGGTGCGGCGAGCGCCTCGGTCATCCGGTCCAGCCGCGCCACGGCGTCGGCGTAGGCCTCCTCGACACGCTCGTCGGAGCCGTCCCAGTTCACCGCGTTGGCGATCAGCGTGATCGTGCCCTCGTGATGGTCGACCGCGGCGAGGTCGGTGGCCAGCACCATCATCATGTCCGGCAGGCCGAGGTCGTCGACGGTGGTCTCCGGGAGGCGTTCGAGACGCCGGACCATGTCATAGGCCATGAACCCGACGAAGCCACCGGTCAGCGGCGGCATACCCGGCAACGGGTCGGTCCGCAGGACGCGCAGCGACTCGGCCAGCACCTCGAGCGCGTCTCCGCCCTCCGGCGCGCCCACCGGCACCGATCCCCACCAGTGCGCCTGACCGTCGACGACGGTCAGCGCCGACGGCGCTCCGGCCCCGATGAAGGACCAGCGCGACCAGGAGCGGCCGTTCTCCGCCGATTCCAGCAGGAAGGTGCCGGGACGGTCGCCGGCCAGCTTGCCGTACGCCGACAGCGGTGTCTCGGAATCGGCAAGCACTTTCCGGGTCACCGGCACCACGCGATGGTCGCGGGCGAGGTCGAGGAATTCGGTGAGGGACGTCGTGTGCGCCACGGCCGCCGAGTTCACGCCGCTCATCCGAGGGGCTCGCCGCCGACGCCCCACTGGGTGCGCGGTACCTCGGTGATCGTCACCCAGACGGAATCCGGGTTCTTGCCGGTTGCCTTGGCGTACGCCTCGGTCACCGCCGCGATGGTCTCGCGCTTGACGCGGTCGGAGAGTCCGGGAGTCTGCGAGATCTGGATGAGGGGCATGCAGCGTCACCGCCTTTCGGGTGTGATCACGATGGAAATCTACTGTGCGGAATCGACGGGACGGGCTTCTGATCCGAACGGCAGCGAGTCGGTGTCGAAACAGCTGTGGTTGCCGGTATGGCAGGCCGCGCCGACCTGGTCGACGACGAGCAGCACCGTGTCGCCGTCGCAGTCGAGGCGCGCGTCGTGCACGTACTGGGTGTGGCCGCTGGTCTCGCCCTTGACCCAGTACTCCTGGCGCGAGCGCGAATAGTAGGTCGCCTTGCGCGTCGCGAGGGTGCGCTCGAGGGCGGCGTCGTCCATCCACGCGACCATCAGTACGTCTCCCGTCGAGCGTTCCTGGGCGACCGCACTGAACAACCCGTCGGCGTTGCGCTTGAGACGTGCGGCGAGCTCCGGATCGAGTGCCATCAGCGTTCTCCTGCCTGTGTCATCGGACGGTGATCCCGGCGTCCCGCAAGGCCGCCTTCACCTCGTGGATGGTGAGTTCACCGAAGTGGAACACCGAGGCGGCCAGCACCGCGTCCGCTCCGGCCTCGACCGCGGGGGCGAAGTCCTCGACACGGCCGGCACCGCCGCTGGCGATGACCGGAACCTGCACGGCCTCGCGCACCGCCTTCAGCATGCGCAGGTCGAAACCCTGCTTGGTGCCGTCGGCGTCCATCGAGTTCAGCAGGATCTCGCCGACCCCGAGTTCCTGACCGCGCCGAGCCCACTCGATCGCGTCGATACCGGTGCCCTTGCGGCCACCGTGTGTGGTGACCTCCCAGCCGGATGGCGTCGGCTCGGAACCCTCCGGCACGGTCCGCGCGTCGACCGACAGGACGATGCACTGCGAACCGAACCGCCGGCTCATCTCGGCGAGGACCTCGGGACGTGCGATCGCGGCGGTGTTGACGCTGACCTTGTCCGCGCCCGCGCGCAGCATCGTGTCGACATCCTCGACGGTGCGGATGCCGCCACCGACGGTGAGCGGGATGAACACCTGGTCGGCGGTCCGTTTGACGACGTCGATCATCGTCGAACGTCCCGAGCTCGACGCGGTGACGTCGAGGAAGGTCAGTTCGTCGGCACCCTCGCGGTCGTAGCGTTCGGCCAGTTCGACCGGATCTCCGGCGTCACGCAGGTTCTCGAAGTTGACGCCCTTGACCACTCGACCGTCGTCGACGTCGAGGCACGGGATGACCCGGGTCGCCAGCGTCATCGTCGTGACTCCTTCAGCTCGTTGACCTGTGGTGCTTCCATGGATGCTCTCGCACCTCTCTCATCGGTGGCTGCCTCATCGGTGGCTGCCACGTCTCGGTTCTGCGGGGTCACGCCGACCAGTCCTCGACCGTTTCGTCGATCACCGCCATCAGCCCTGCGTGCACCGTGGGTGCGCCGGCCACCAGCGACGGGGACGCGACCGTCCAGCGCTCCCCCGCCAGGTCGGTGGCCACGCCACCCGCGGCGCGGACCAGTGCGGCGCCCGCCGCGTTGTCCCAGGGATGACGCCCGAAGGCAACAGCTCCGCCGAACACGCCCGAGGCGGTGAACGCCATGTCCACGCCGGTGCTGCCGGTCATCCGGATCCGTGCGACACGTGAGCTCAGCGCGCGCAGCAGGTCGGCCCGCTTGGCTCCCGCATAGCGACCGCGCCCGGCCGCGTTGAACGGCCCGAAGGCGATCGCCGACTCGTCGAGGGCCAGATCGGGCGGAGATTCCACGGCCACACCGTTGACCATCAGTGGTCCGTCCGCGTGGGCCGCGTACTTCCGGTCCAGGAGCGGCAGCCAGGTCAGACCGAGCGTCGCCTCACCGTCGACGACGAGACCGAGCAGGATGCCGGTCAGCGGCATGCCCGCGGAGTAGTTGAAGGTACCGTCGACCGGGTCGAGCACCCACACCGGGCCGTCGATCGGGTCGGCACCGCCGAACTCCTCCCCGTGGACGGGGATCTGCGTCCGGTCCTCGAGTTCGGCGGAGATCTGCCGTTCCAGGTCGAGGTCCACCTGGGTGGCGAAGTCCGTCCCGCCCTTGTGCACGGCGCTCGGCGCGCCCAGCCCTTCGACGAAGGTCTCCACGGCGGCGTCGAGGACCGATCCCGCGGTGTCGAGCAACCGCGGGAGGTCGAGCGAACTCTGGGCTGCGCTCATCAGACCCCGGCGACGGCCGTGAGCGCCTCGGGCAGGGTGAAGCGGCCGGCGTAGAGCGCCTTGCCGACGATCGCGCCCTCGACGCCCTGGTCGACGAGACCGGCGATCGCGATCAGATCGTCGACCGCCGAGACACCGCCGGACGCGACGATCGGTGCGTCGGTGGCCGCGGCGACCTCGGCGAGCAGTTCGAGGTTCGGGCCCTTGAGGGTACCGTCCTTGGACACGTCGGTCACGACGTAGCGCGAGCAACCGTCGTGGTTGAGGCGCTCGAGGACCTCCCACAGGTCGCCGCCGTCGGTGACCCAGCCGCGGCCACGCAGCCGGTAGGACTCGCCGTCGCGGATGACGTCGAGGCCGACGGCGATCCGGTCTCCGTGGTCGGCGATCGCGCGGGCGCACCATTCCGGGTTCTCGAGGGCCGCGGTACCGAGGTTGACGCGGGTACAACCGGTGGCCAGCGCCGCGGCGAGCGACTCGTCGTCGCGGATGCCGCCCGACAGTTCCACCTTCACGTCGAGTTCGCCGACCACACCGGCAAGGAGCTCACGGTTGTCACCACGGCCGAACGCGGCATCGAGATCGACGAGGTGAATCCACTCCGCACCGTCGTTCTGCCACGCCAGCGCCGCGTCGCGCGGCGAGCCGTAGGAGGTCTCGGTGCCGGCCGCGCCCTGGACCAGGCGGACCGCCTGCCCGTCGGCGACGTCGACGGCGGGAAGGAGTTCGAGGGTGCTACCCATGGGTGGAGTTTCCTGTCTGTTCTCGGGTCGGACTGTTGTGTCCTGGCTGTCGTGGGAGAGGGGTCAGGCCGGCGGGTGGTCGTCACGGGCCGCGATCAGATCGGCCCGCGCGCGGTTGACCATGCGGTTTGCCACCGTACCGATCGCCGCGATCATCGCGACCACCGCCGCCAGCGCGGCGATCAGACCGGCGACCGGCGACCAGTTCGCCAGCAGGACGATGATCGGGATGGACACCGCCAGAACCAGCACACCGGCGCCGAGAGCGTAGAACGCGAGCTTGGCGATCGAGAAACCGCCGCCCGCCGACGGGGTGTCGGCAGCGTTCCCGCCGGCCGGCGTGCCGCCGGTCATGAGAGACCCTTCACCCAGTTCTCCAGGAGTTGGGCTCCGGCATCGCCGGACTTCTCCGGATGGAACTGCGTGGCCGAGAGCGGTCCGTTCTCGACGGCGGCCAGGAAACGTCCGCCGTGTTCGGCCCAGGTCAGCTTCGGGGCCGCGAGCGGCGAACCGACGTTGTCCATCTCCCAGCTCTGTGCGGCGTAAGAGTGCACGAAGTAGAAGCGGGTGTCGGCGTCGAGTCCGGCGAACAGCACCGAGTCCTCCGGGGCCTCCACGGTGTTCCAACCCATGTGCGGCAGGACCGGAGCCGGCAGCTGGGTGACGCTTCCGGGCCACTCCCCGCAACCTTCGGCCTCGACCCCGAACTCCACACCGCGTTCGAACAGGATCTGCATGCCGACGCAGATGCCCAGGACCGGGCGTCCGCCGGCGAGGCGCCGACCGATGATCCGGTCGCCCTTCACCGCGCGCAGACCTTCCATGCATGCGGCGAACGCGCCGACACCGGGCACGACGAGACCGGTCGCCTCGAGGGCGGTGTTGAAGTCAGAGGTCACGGTCACCTGGGCGCCCGTACGCTCGAGCGCTCGCTGCGCCGAGCGCAGGTTGCCCGAACCGTAGTCGAGGATCGTGACGTCGGCCGCGCTCACAGGGCACCCTTCGTCGACGGCACACCGGTCACGCGTGCGTCGTATTCGGTTGCCGTGCGCAGGGCACGCGCAACGGCCTTGAACTCGGCCTCGGTGATGTGGTGCTGATCGCGGCCGTAGAGCACCCGCACGTGCAGGGCGATGCGGGCGTTGAGGGCGATCGACTCGAAGACGTGCCGGTTGATGATCGTCGAGTACGGCACGCCCGGGTATCCGCCGATCACCGCGGTGAGCAGGTGGTCCGGTTCGCCGGTGTGCACGCAGTACGGACGGCCGGACACATCGACGACGGCCTGCGCGAGGGTCTCGTCCATCGGGATCCAGGCGTCGCCGAAGCGCCGGATGCCCTTCTTGTCGCCGAGGGCCTGACCGAGCGCCTGCCCGAGGACGATGGCGGTGTCCTCGATGGTGTGGTGTCCCTCGACCTCGATGTCGCCCTCGGCCTTGACGGTGAGGTCGAAGCTGCCGTGCTGGCCGAACGCCGTCAGCATGTGGTCGTAGAACGCGATACCGGTGGAGATGTCGGTGATGCCGGTCCCGTCGAGATCGAGTTCGACCGAGATCGAGGATTCCTTGGTGGTCCGTTCGACCTTCGCGATGCGAGGCGCGGGGGTGCTCACTGAGAGTTCTCCAGATCTGTTGTGGCGAGCGTGCGGCTGACGTCGAGGAAGGCGTCGTTCTCGGGTGGGAGTCCGATGGTCACCCGCAGGTGGCCGGCGATCCCGACGTCCCGGATGAGGACACCGGCATCGAGGTAACGCTGCCAGGACGCGGGAGCATCCCGGAAGCCGCCGAACAGGACGAAGTTCGAGTCCGAGTCGACGACGCGGTAGCCGAAGCCGGTGAGCGCCGTCACCACGCGTTCGCGTTCGGCGATGATCTCGGCGACACCGGCGAGGGTGTCGTCGCTGTGACGCAGTGCGGCGCGTGCGGCAGCCTGGGTCAGCACCGACAGGTGGTACGGCAGGCGGACGAGCTGGATGGCGTCGACGACGGCCGGTGCTGCGGCGAGGTAGCCGAGGCGTCCGCCGGCAAAGGCGAAGGCCTTCGACATGGTGCGGCTGACGACGACCTTGGTCGGGAACTCGTCGATCAGCTCGGTCGCGCTCGGTGCGGACGAGAACTCGGCGTACGCCTCGTCGACGATCACGATGCCGGGTGCGGCCTCGACGATGCGCCGCAGATCGGCGAGCGGGATCGAGCCACCGGTCGGGTTGTTGGGCGAGGTCACGAAGACCACGTCGGGTTCGCGGTTGGTGACCTCGGCGACCGCGTAGTCGATGTCGAGACCGAAGTCGGGTGAGCGCGCGGCGACGAGCCAGGCGGTGTCGGTGCCGTCGGAGATGATCGGGTGCATCGAGTACGACGGCACGAAGCCGAGCGCACGACGCCCGGGACCGCCGAACGCCTGCAGCAGCTGCAGCAGGATCTCGTTGGAACCGTTTGCGGCCCAGAGGTTCTCGGCACCGAGCTGCACCCCGGTGGCTCGGGTCAGGTAGGCGGCGAGGTCGGTACGCAGGGCGATCGCGTCGCGGTCGGGGTAGCGGTGCAGTTCCGCCGCCGCGTCACGGGCCGAGGCGGCGACGTCGTCGATCAGCGCCTGCGACGGTGGGTGCGGGTTCTCGTTGGTGTTGAGGATCACCGGCACCTTGAGTTGCGGTGCGCCATAGGCGGACTTACCGCGCAGGTTCTCGCGCAGCGGCAGGTCGTCGACGGTGATGCCCGAGCCCGGGACGTTGCTTCCCGTGACGTTCGTGACAGGCGCCTCCGATGCCGTCACGAGCGCACGCTCCTCGCGAAGCGCTGCTTGACCGCATCGCCGTGACCGGGCAGGTCCTCGGCATCGGCGAGGGTGACGACCTTGTCGGCGACCTCACGCAGTGCGGCCTCGTCGTAGTCGATGACGTGGACACCCTTGAGGAAGGTCTGCACCGACAGACCCGACGCGAAGCGCGCCGAACCCGACGTCGGCAGAACGTGATTGGAGCCCGCACAGTAGTCGCCGAGACTGACCGGGGCATACGGACCGACGAAGATCGCACCCGCGTTGTGCACGCGATCGGCGATCGCGGCGGCGTCGCGGGTCTGGATCTCGAGGTGTTCGGCGGCGTAGGCGTCGACGACGGCGAGACCGGCCTCGAGGTCGTCGACGAGGACGATGCCGGACTGCTCCCCCGACAACGCGGTCGTGACGCGCTCACGGTGCTTGGTCGCGGCGACCTGCTGGTCGAGTGCGGCGTCGACGGCATCGGCGAGCTCGGTGCTGTCGGTGACGAGCACCGAGGCGGCGAGGACGTCGTGTTCGGCCTGGCTGATGAGGTCGGAGGCGAGGATGCCCGCGTCGGCCGAGTCGTCGGCGAGGATCGCGATCTCGGTGGGTCCGGCCTCCGAGTCGATGCCGACCACGCTGCGGCACAACCGCTTGGCGGCGGTGACGTAGATGTTGCCCGGGCCGGTGATCAGGTCGACCGGGTCGAGGACGGCGCCCGGCTCGTCGGCGGCATCGGTATCGGTTCCTCCGTAGGCGAGCAGCGCGACGCCCTGTGCACCGCCGACCGCCCACACCTCGTCGACGCCGAGAAGTGCGCAGGCGGCGAGGATGGTGGGGTGCGGCCAGCCACCGAAGTCCTTCTGCGGAGGTGACGCGACGACCAGCGAACCGACGCCGGCCTCCTGCGCGGGGACGACGTTCATGATCACCGAGGACGGATAGACCGCGTTGCCGCCGGGGACGTAGAGCCCCACGCGACGCACCGGAATCCACTTCTCGCTGACGACACCGCCGTCGACGACCTGGGTGCGGGTGGTCTCGCGCCGCTGGTCTGAGTGCACCTTGCGCGCCCGGGTGATGGATTCGCGGAGCGCGTCGGCGACCTGGGGGTCGAGGCCGGCGAGGGCATTGGCGATGACCTGGGCGGGGACCCGCACCGAGGCGGGCCGCACACCGTCGAACTTCTCCCCGAATTCCAGCGCCGCGGGCGTGCCGGTCTCGGCCACCGCATGCACAACCGGCGTCACCGTGTCGAGTACGGCATTGACGTCGGTACCCCCGCGGGGCAGCGCGCGACGCAATTCGGCGAGCGTCGGCGTGCTACCGCGCAGGTCAATTCGGGCGAGCATGATCTCTCCTGGTCGGTGCGGGAATTTACCCGTCCAGGATACGGGTCGGTGGCCAGCGGGTTTCTGGTGCGGGTGGGGAGGGTGTGCCGACGTCTCGCGTACTCGTCGTTCCCGACCACCGCCGACCACCGCCGACCGGCGAGAGACACCTTCGACGCACGCGTACGCCAGAACCGATCATTCCTCGTACCGTGGGACGTGGGTGGAGGGCGCACATCCCACGACCGGACCGAACGAGCGGACCGTTCGAGGGACGGAGGGGTGCGTGGACAGAGAGGCGAACGAGTGTTCCAGTACTGCGATTGCCGGGACATGCCGCTCCTGCGGGATTACACCGCCGAACACGAGCGGGCCGTGAACCTCGGCGGCGATGCGGTCCGCGCACTGAATGCGGGTGACGTGGATCGTGCGCGTGACCTCGCCGGAAGGCTGACGGTCGAGCTCCGGTCGCACTGGCGTGGCGAAGAAGACGGTCTCTTCTCCCAGTTGCTCGACTCCGAACACGACCTCTTCGCCGAATACATCGACCCGCTCGTCGCCGAACATCGCGAACTCGGCACCTTCCTGGACGCGATGGATCTGTCGGTCCCGGAAGACCAGGACCGATTCCGACGCGAGGTCTTCGCCCTGCACCGACACATCGCCAAGGAGGAGGACGCCCTGTTCCCTGCGTCGGTCACCACCCTGGACGGCGACCAGTGGGACGCCGCGATCGCCGCGTGGGAAGCCGCCCACCCCGGTGAGCGACTACTGGGCACCGGAATCTAGGCGGCCGGGCCCTTAACCCGTCCGCGGGAGCCGCGTGAGTCCGGAGGCACGTCCGATCAGGGGTTCTTGTCAATCGACGACCGCTGGAACCAGCTCTCGAGGTCGAAGTCGTACTTGATGCTGCCCTGCTCGACGAGGAACGCCTTGGTGCCGGTGAGCAGTTCGACGGCATCCACGGAGAACGGCCCTTCGGAGTACCCGTCGGGATTCGCTGCGGCACGGACCGCCGCGTCCTAGCACGCCGTACCGACAATCCGCGACGGGTAACTGATGATCGGTTTTCATTGCACGGCAACGAAATAGCGCGTATCGTCGAACATATGTTCGCAGGACGGACGGGGGGTGTGCAGCATGTCCAGCAGTGAAGCCATCACTTCAGACGTGCCGCCGTCGCGGGCCACCGAACTCGTTCGCAGTCTGCACGCCCTTATCGATGAGATCCAGACAGTCGATCTGACCTCGTGCACCGATTCCGAACTGGTCGATGTCGCCGCGGAGACCGAACGTGCCATCGCGCGACTGAGTTTCGCCGGTGACCGTCAGGTCGCCGAAGCCACCGAACGTGACCTACCCCGCAAGACCGGGCACCGCAGCGTCATCCAGTTCATGACCCACCGCCTCCGGATCGCCGAACCCATGCGG
>NZ_BANS01000038.1 GCF_000332995.1 Gordonia amicalis NBRC 100051 = JCM 11271 | reverse complement strand
TGCGGTCATCGACGTGCTCGACCAGATCCCGCACGCCGTCGACCACGACGTCAAGCTCGCCGCCGAACGACAGATGGCCGAGATCGCCGTCGACCACACCCCCGCCGACATCACCAACCTCGGCGCCCGACTGCTGGCCCACCTCGACCCCGACGGCACCCTCACCGACGACACCGACCGCAAACGACGCCGCAACCTCTCGGTCAACCGGCAACGCGCCGACGGCACCGCGAAGATGACCGCCACCCTCACCCCCGAACTGCTCGCCCGCATCACCATGCTCCTGGCCGTGTGGGCAAAACCCGGCATGAACAACCCCGACGATCCCGACTCCCCACACGGGTCGATCGAGGACGCCGACCCCGACGCGGTGGCTGCCGCCGCCGAACGCGATGACCGCAGCCCGGCCCAGTTGAATCACGACGCCCTCAACGCCCTGCTGAAAGCGGTGTTCGAGGACGGACTCCTGGGTAAGAGCCACCGCGGACTACCTGTGCAACTGATCGTCAAAGCCGATGTGAACGATTTGATCCGCGAAGCCGGGTTCGCCACCACCGCCACCGGCACCCTGATCCCGATCAAAGATCTCATCAACCTCGCCGCCGACGCCCAGCCCTGGCTGGCGGTGTTCAAAGACGCCACCGCCGTCCCGCTGTACTTCGGGCGCGGCAAACGGCTGGCCACCCGCGAACAACGCCTCGTGTCCTTCGCCCGACCCGACGGCGAGGTCTGCTCCACCCCCGACTGCGACCTGTCCGCCACCCACGTGGAAATGCATCACGCCCAACTCGATTGGGGCCTCGGCGGACTCACCGACCTCACCCCGGCGTGCCCGAAACACAACCGCATGGTCGGCGATCAACCCGGCCAATACACCACCCACATGGTCCGCGAGGGCCCCGACGAAGGCCGTTGCGCCTGGCGACTCAACACCCAACCAGGCGCACCCCCCAACCCCGAACGCATCAACCGGCAACCCGACATCCCCCGCCGATTCGCCGAACACCTCCAACACGTACGCACCGACATCCACGGACCCACAAAGGCGTCCGGCGATCAGCCACGCCTTCACCTGCGCCAAATCATCGACCTACGCAACGCCTCCGACGCCGAAGCCACCCTCGCCTCAATCCTCCTGGCAACCTTGTACCCACGACCTGCGGGTACTTGGACCTCAATGATCCCGGAGTAGCTGCGGGCGAACATCTCCCGCAGTACCGTGAGGCACATGCCAGCCTATTGGGTCATGTTCGTCGTCGCGCTGATCTCGTGCATCATCATCGGGATCGGATTCATGGTCGGAATCCCCGGCAACAAGGACTGATTTCCGGTCCCGGGTTACGCGGCCGCGCCCGAGTGCGCGCCGTGATGGTCGCGCGCGCAGATCAGTCTCCGCTTCATCGCCACTTCGGGCACACAGGCGCTACTCCCACGTAGCGCTGCTGTGCCCGAAGTGGCGATTCTGCGTGTGTAGCGGGGTGTTGCACCTCACACTTCCCTGTTACTCTCTCGATACTTCAGGTCATCTGACCTGAACATGTGGTCGATACTCTCGCGCCACCACGAGATCGGGGGATCACATGAGCACACACCTCTCACGCCGGAACTTCCTCGGCGGAACGCTGGCGGTGACCGGCGCGGTGGCAGGGGCTTCGCTCGTCGGTTCCGGACGGGCATCGGCGGCGCCGTCGGGGATCGTCGACGTCATCGTTGTCGGAGCAGGACTGTCCGGACTCGCAGCTGCGAAGGCCCTCAAAGCCGCGGGCGCCTCGGTCACCGTGTTGGAAGCCCGGGAGCGCGCGGGCGGCCGCGTGCACAACATCGCCTCGCCCAGGCTGGGTGCCACGCTCGACGCCGGGGCCGAATTCATCGGTCCGACACAGGGGCACATCGCCGGACTGGCGCGCGAGTACGACGTCCGCACCCTGCGCACCTACAACGCCGGCGACAGCATCTTCGTCAGCCGCACCGGCACGACGCGCGTACCCGCTGCCCTTCCGGTGCCGGCCGTCGCCGACCTCGGACAGGCGGGTGCCGCCCTGGCCCGGGCGCAGGCCGATGCACTGGCCGGATGCCCCGTCGGCGAACCGTGGAAGCACCCGAACGCCGCCTACCTGGACTCGATCACGTGGGGGCAGTACACCCACCAGATCGCCGACACCCAGACGGCCCGCGACCTCGTGCAGATCGCGATGTCGGCGCCACTGTCCGTCCGGCCCGACGAGGTGTCCGCGCTCTACTACCTCAACTACATCGCGGCATCCGGTGACGAACAGAATCCCGGGACCCTCGTCCGACTCCTGAGCACCGACGGCGGGGCGCAGGAGCGACTCTTCGAAGGGGGCGCCGCACTCATCCCGCTGCGGATGGCCCGCGAACTCGCCGCGAACGTGGTCTACAACGCGCCCGTCCGGTCGATCTCGTATGCCGACGGCATCGCGACCGTCACCGGCGACGCCGGAACCCACCGCGCCCGCCGTGTCATCGTCGCCATGTCCCCCGCCATCGCCGGCCAGATCGACTACCGCCCAGGGCTTCCCGCCGCACGCATCGGGATCCACCGCGGCTACCGGATGGGTGCGGTCAGCAAGTTCGCGGCGATCTACCGTCGACCGTTCTGGCGGGACAGAGGTCTGTCCGGACAGGTCTACGGGTCCGGACGCCCCATCGATGTCACCTTCGAGAGCTACGCCGACAACCAGCACATCCTGATGGGCTTCATCTCGGCCGACGCGATGCGACGCCTCGACCACGCGCCCGAATCCACGCTGGTCAGGGAATGCATCGCCAACTTCGTCGAGTACTTCGGTCCCGAGGCACGGGATTTCATCGACCACGGAGTGTTCAAGTGGGACCTCGAACCGTGGTCGCGCGGTGGCCCGGTCGCCGTCAGCCGACCGGGGACACTCACCAGGTACGGTCCCGCACTCCGCGAGCCCGTCGGCCCCATCCACTGGGCCGGGACGGAGACCGCGGACCACTGGACCGGTTACATGGACGGCGCGGTGCGCTCGGGCCGTCGTGCGGCACGCGAGATCCTCGATGACCTCAGATGACCGAACTGCGGTGAGGGTGCCACGACCATGAGGATGCCTGTCGAGGAACGGCGAGAACTACTGCTGGAGTCCGCATTTCGAGTGATCGCCCGACGCGGCGTCGACGGCGCGACCACCCGAGCGATCTGCGCGGAGGCCGGCGTCACCCTGTCGACCTTCCATTACGTCTTCGCCACCCGTGACGAAGTCCTTGCCGCACTCGTCGAGCACGGAACCGAGAAGGAACTCAGCGCCGTGGGTGCCGCGCTCGGCGAGGGCACCCAGGACATCGCGCCGGGACGGGCCGGCGTGCTGGCGATTCTCCAGACCGCGCTCTCTGCCTACATCGACGGAGTGCAGGCCGACCCCGACCGTGAGCAGGCGATGATCTCGCTCAACCAGTACGCCAGGCAGACCGACGGTCTGAGCGACCTCGGCGCACAGATGTACCTCCGGTATTACGAGGCGATCGCCGGAGCACTCGACGGCGTCGCCACAGTCACCGGCACCGGCTGGGACCGGCCCACCACCGAGCTGGCGCCGCTCATCCTCGCCGCCACCGACGGAATCACCCTGTCGTACCTCAACATCCGCGACCGCGCCGTCTGCGACCTCATCGCCGACGCCACGGTCACCAATCTGTCGACTCACATCGTCGACGCCCCGGAGAACGCCGGAAAGGGACCCACCACGTGAACGTGACACGGAGACAACTGATCGCCGGTGCGGCGGTGACCGCCGCGGGCGCGGGCCTGGCGCTGAGCACGGGCCAGGCCGGTCGGGCGTCGGCGGCTCCGGCCGATTCGACGGACTACCTCGTCGGCTGCGGCATCGGCGACGTCACGGGTGCCGTCGCCGGACAGGGCATGATGGGCTACTCCAACCCCGAGCAGGTCGCGGCCGGACTCCTCCAACGATGCTGGGCGCGTGCCTACATCATCGTCGACCAGGCGACCGGCAAGCGCGTGGTCTTCCTGACCGCCGACATCGCCTGCCTCTTCCAGTCGCACCACATGGGGCTGATGGAGAAACTGAGCAAGCGTTTCGGCTCGCTCTACACCGAGGCGAACGTCAACCTCAACGCGCAGCATTCGCACGCCTCCTGCGGCGGAACCGCCTGGGACTACGCGTATTCGCTCGCCGCCTTCGGCTTCAAGAAGAACTCCTATGACGCCGAGGTCAACGGCATGTTCGCCGCCATCGTGCGGGCCCACGACAACCTTGCCCCCGGCACGATCACCATCGGCCGCGAGGAACTACACAACGCCAGCGCGAACCGATCCAGGGTCGCCTTCGACGCCAACCCGTCGTCGGACAAGAAGCTGTTCCCCAATGCGATCGATCCGCAGGTCACCGTCCTCCGCCTACGGCACGTCGACGGCAAGGACGTCGGGGCCATCACCTGGTTCTCGACCCACGGGACGTCGCTCGCCGACCACAACGTGCTGATCGCCGGCGACAACAAGGGGTACGCCAGCTATCTCTGGGAACGCACCCAGCCGGGCTTCGTCGCCGCCTTCCCGCAGACGAACTCCGGCGACATGACCCCCAACCTGTCCCTGAAGTGGTTCACGCCGAGTGGACCGACCACCGACAACAAGCGCAACTGTGAACTCATCGGTGAGCGCCAGTACATCGCCGGGCGACGCGCCTTCGACGCGACCCGTCCGATGACGCGCGGCGGCGTCGACTCCGTCACGCGTTACGTGGACATGTCCGCGGTGCGGGTGTCCGGAACCTTCACACCCGACGGGAAACCCGCGTCGACGACGCCGGCGATGATGGGTGCAGCCGCCGCGGCGACCAGCAGCGAGGACAACTACGAGCAGCCGCTCCCCCTCCTCGTCGAGGGCATGACCAACCCTCTCGTCACCGCGCTCGGCGGTGACAAGACCCCGCCGATCGCCCCATGGATGCGGGACATGCAGGCGCCCAAGCTGATTCTCTTCCCGCTCGGACTCATGCCGCCGTCGGGCTGGATTCCGTCCGTGGTCCCGCTGCAGATCATGCGGATCGGCGAGCTCGTGCTCGTCGCGGTCCCGGCCGAGGTGACCGTCGTAGCCGGACTCCGGCTGCGTCGGGTCGTCGCCGACGAACTGCGCGTCGACATCGACGACGTGCTCGTCCAGGGTTACGCGAACGCCTACACCCAGTACGTCACCACCCCGGAGGAATACGACCTCCAGCAGTACGAGGGCGGCGAAACCCAGTACGGCCGTTACACACTGCCGGCGTATATGCAGGAGTTCGCGAAGCTCGCCGGAGCCATGGTATCCGGTCGGGGTCTCGATCGCGGTCCGGCGCCGGTCGACAAGTCCGGCCTACAGCCGGATCTGGTCCCGCCGGTGCCCGCCGACCGACCCATCGCCGGTCACGCCTACGGCGACGTGCTGAAGCAGCCCGGCGGGTCCCACCGTCCGGGGCAGACCGTGACCGTCGACTTCGTCGGCGCCCACCCCAACAACGACTTCCGCCATGGCGGAACGTATCTGGAGGTCCAGCGGCGCGAAGGCGGGACCTGGAAGACGGTCGCCGACGACAACGACTGGTCCACCGAGTTCCGCTGGGCACGTCCGGCCGGCAGCACCGACACCTCGCGCATCACCATCACGTGGCGACCGGCCGCCGGGACATCGGGAACGTACCGGATCAAGTACAACGGCAACAGCCGTGACGGGGGCGGACGCGTCCGGGAGATCAGCGGTACATCGCGGACGTTCGACGTCGGCTGAGCATCGGTCAGCGGATGCGCGCCCGCATCAGTGCGACGTTGTAGTCGGTCCAGGTCGACATGGTGAAGTACAGATCCTCACCGCTCGACCACGGGTGCATGAAGCCGCCGTAGAGCTGGTCGTACTTCGACGAGTGGACCAGTTCTGAAGGCTCGGACCAGAGTCCTTGTGGCTCACGGGCCTTGCGCAACACGATCGCCCCGCGGAAGGCATCGAGGTAGGTCAGCTGCCAGCGCCGCGACTTCTCGTCGTACCGGGCCGAACCTCGCCCGCAGGGCCGGCGAAGATCACCGAGGCGACATTGCCGTCCCGGGCCGGAACCCATCTTCCGTCGCGCCAGTACTGGTAGGCGGTCTTGTTCAGCACGTGATCGCGGTGGACCCGCGCCAGGCCCACGGAGCCGATCCGCGAGTTGGGCGTACCGAACATGTACACGTACTCGCCCTGCGGAACCATCGACGAGACCTGGAACTCGCTGACGCCGAAGATGTTGTCCCATCGGGCGTACGGGTCCTTCGTCCACGTCGACCCGCCGTCGTCGGAGTAGGCGAGCCCACCGTGGTTGGTGAGCCACATCCCCGGGATCTCGCCCCACGTCCGCACCGACATGTAAGTCATGAACTGCCGGTCACCGACCGCGAAACCGGACGTCGGGATGACGGTCATCTCGTAGCGGTCGATGCGCCGTGCGCTGAGGAGTTCCGCGGCGTGGCATCGGCTGTCCTGGATCATCGTGTCGATGCTCATCCCGTCGGACAGCTTCTTGTCGCTCGAGAACCCGAGCACGTTGGAGCGCCAGTCCCGACCGTTGGCTCCCGGCGGACGGAATCCCTTGCCGAAGGTGTCACCGAAGACGACGGCGACCTTGCCCGGCGTCGACTCCCACATGATCCCGAGGTCGGTGCCGTGGATCTGCCAGCGCTTGTCGGTGCGGCTCGTCGAACCCTTGCCGGTGAGCGTGCTGACGAGATCGACGTCGGACACGCGCGGACGCGTCGGTCTGGGTGCCACTGTCCCGGCGTCGACGCCAGGATCGACGGCCGCGGGTGGCGGCGGAACCGGCGGCGGAGTCGGATTGGGCACCGGGACCGGGATGTTCTTGGGTGCCGGATCGAAGGTGACCTTGGGGAATTCGATGCTGAGGGCCGGCCCGCCCGCGTCGGGCTTCGGACGAGGTGGGTCGGTGATGTCCGGGCACGGATCCGAGCACGGGTCCTTCGGCGGCTTCTCCGACGGGATGCGCACCACCGGCTTCTCCGGCGCCGGTTCGGGGACCGGCAGAATCCGCGGATACGGCAGCGGGATGCTGAACCGGTCGGGCAGACGCGGGATGAGGTCCCGCGGGTTCAGCGGGCCCTTCTCGGGTTTCGGTGGCAGGTCCGCCTCACACCCCGAGCTCGGCAACACGATCGACGGTGCTGCGTGAACCACCGCAACCGAACCCCCGAGCGCGGTGCCGGCAACCACCACCGCACAGGCCGGGACGATCCACCGGAGCCCTCCGCTCCTCAGCAAGCCCATGCGAGATCCCGGCCAGCGGGCCCCGGACAGACGAGTCATGGATCAGGAGTCGTCCGCGTTGCCCTTGCGCCACTCCGACCACGGGATGTTCCAGTCACCGAGCCCGTCGGTGCCCGAGAGGGTGCCGCCCGTGGTGTTCTTGACGACCACCGGGTCGCCGCGCAGCGTGTTGTTCATGACCCACAGCGCGTTCTCCGGGCTGAGGTTGAGGCAGCCGTGGCTGGTGTTGGTGTTGCCCTGGGCCCACACCGACCACGGGGCCGAGTGGAAGAAGATACCGCTGTAGGACATCCGCGTCGCGTAGTCGACCGGCGTGCGATAGCCGTTGGAGGAGTTGATCGGGACACCGTAGGTCGACGAGTCCATGATGATGTGATCGTGCTTGTCGGCGATCAGGTAGACGCCGTTGTCGGTCTCGTCACCCGGCTTGCCCATCGACGTCGGCATGCTCTTGATGACCTTGCCGTCACGCTCGAAGACGACCTGCTTGGTGTTGTCGTCGGCGGTGATCACCATCCTGCGGCCCACCGTGAAGTTGGTGCGCACGTTCTCCTGGCCGTACAGGCCGTCGCCGAGGTCGATACCGTAGGTGTTGACGGCGACCCGCACCTTGGTACCGGGCTTCCAGTACTCCTTGGGACGCCACCGGACCTCGCTGTCGCTGATCCAGTAGAACGCGCCCTCGACCGGCGGATCGGTGGTGACCCTGATGGCTTTCTGCGCGGCGCGACGGTTCGGGATCGGCTCGTCGAACTTCACCGCGATCGGCTGACCGACGCCGACGGTCTCCCCCGGGTTGGGGGTCAGGTAGGCCTGCGTCAGGTTGTTGGGGCTGCTGGTCGTGAAGGTGACCTTCTTGGTGACCGCGCCGCCGATGCCGACCGCGTCGGTCTCCAGCGTGTAGGTGCGGTTGTAGCCGAGCGCCTCGTTGCTGACCCAGACGGTGTCGTTGTCGCTGAAGGTGCCCTTGAGCGGGGTCCCGTCCGACTTGGTGATGAGAACGCGACTGAGAGTGCCCTCGCTCGTGGTGACCTTGATCGGGGCACCCGGCTGCACGCCGACCGTGTTGTCACTCAGCGGCTGATTGTTCAGTTCGGTGATGTCGACAGCAGGCTTGAGCATGTCGTCGAAGAGGCTCGAGCTGGTCACGTTGTCGGAGTAGGACGCCTCCTGTGAGCACGACGTCACGAGCGCGATGATCGCGAGCAGCACACCACTGATGATCAGCGGCATCCGTCGAGAAGAACGACCGATCCCCATCTCTCTCCCAACTGTCTCGACCGACTCGGATGACTGGTCGGCCGAATGCCTCCCCGAATCTCGCACCAGTGTACGAGAACCCGGCCTGCAGAGCTTCGTCTGTGTCGTCCGTTCGGCGGCGTGTCCTACACGGTCCGGGCGACGATGCCCGGGAAATCCTCGGCACGCCAGAGACCCCGACGTCCCGAGATACCACAAAACGCCCCGCAGTTTCTGCGAGGCGTCTTGTGAGACTGTGCGCCATCAGGGACTCGAACCCCGAACCCGCTGATTAAGAGTCAGCTGCTCTGCCAATTGAGCTAATGGCGCTTGCCGGTTTCGCCTCCGGTTTGCCTCCCGGCGGCGAGAAGGAACATTACATGACACCGTCGCCAGTTGTGAAATCGCCTGGTCGGAACGGGTTTGTGCGAGTCGGCGAGACTATGTTCCCGGCGGGCCGGCAGCGGCGTGGATCAGCTCGCGATCCTGCGGACCACGAGAACGAGCACGAGCGCGCCCACACCGGCGATCGAGTACATGACCGCGGGCTTCTGCAGCGTCGCCAGCGCTTTGGATTTGGCGTCGTCGGCGAGGCGCTGCGGGTTGGCACGTTCGGCGAGCGCGTCGAGCGTGTTGGCAAGGTCCTCACGGGCCCTGGCGATGTCCTGCTCGATACGTTCGGTGTCTCCGGCCACGTTGCATCCTTCCGGCGCTTCTCGCTCTGTCACGCGTCGTCACTGCTCGCGCGTTGTCATTGACTTCCAGATCGCCGCCAGACGGCGGCGATTCGATGCTACGACATCCCCACCTCGCGACATGTGACCATGCACTAGCCTGGCTCTCATGGCAGAGGTCACTCCCCCCGCGGAGGCACAGCGTTTGTCCGTCGGTGATCGCGCTCCCGCGTTCACCCTGCCCGATGCGAACGGGAATCCGGTGTCGTTGTCCGATTACGCCGGCCAGAAGGTCATCGTCTACTTCTACCCGGCGGCGTCGACGCCCGGTTGCACCAAGCAGGCGTGCGATTTTCGCGACAACCTCGCCGAGCTCGACGATGCGGGCCTCACGGTGCTCGGCATCTCCCCCGACAAGCCGGCCAAGCTGGCCAAGTTCGTCGAGGCGGAGGGACTCACCTTCCCGCTGCTGAGCGACCCCGAGAAAAAGGTGCTGACCGAGTGGGGCGCCTTCGGCGAGAAGAAGATGTACGGCAAGACCGTCACCGGTGTCATCCGTTCCACGTTCCTCGTCGACACCGACGGGACCATCGCCCTCGCTCAGTACAACGTCCGGGCCACCGGGCACGTCGCCAAGCTGCGCCGCGACCTGTCCGTGTGAGACACCGCGATGACCGAGTCCGCCCAGCCTCTGGTGCCGCGTAAGCGGCCCACCCAGGAACGCAGCAAGCGCAAGTTCCAGGCGATGCTCGAGGCGGCCCGCGAACTGCTGATCGACGTCGGATTCGAATCCCTGACCTGCGAGGAGATCGCGACCCGCGCCGAGGTCCCGATCGGCACGCTGTACCAGTACTTCGCGAACAAATACGTCATCGTCTGCGAGCTCGACCGGCAGGACACCGGCGACGTGCGCGAGGAGCTGACCGCGTTCGCCAGCGAGGTGCCCTCTCTCGAGTGGCCCAGTCTTCTCGAGAAGTTCCTCGACCACCTCGCGGCGCTGTGGCGCACCGATCCGTCGCGGCGTGCGGTGTGGCTGGCGGTCCAGTCGACCCCGGCCACCCGCGCGACGGCGTCGGAGAACGAACGCGTCCTCGCCGAGCAGGTCGCACGAATAATCGCGCCGCTCACGCCTTCTCAGCGTGAACGGCGCGAGATGATGTCGCAGGTGCTGGTGCACACGGCGTACTCGTTGCTCAGTTTCTCGGTGCAGGACGGCCACGACCACGCCGAGACCGTCGCCGAGCTCAAGCGCATGCTCGCCGGCTATCTACTGCTCGAGGAGTCGACGGCGGTCTGAACGCCCGGTCGTCGCGACCTGCCGGGCGCTATCGGCCCTCGAGGATCGCAACCGCCGCAGCCGTGTCCCCGTCGTGGGTCAACGACACGTGGACGACGGTGTCGCGCAGATGATTACCGATCTCACCGGACAACCGGATCGCCGGCCGGCCCCAGGTGTCGGTGACCACCTCGATGTCGCTGTGCCGGATCAGCGGCAACAGCGGGGAACGCGAGAACCGGCTCACCGACCATGCCTTCACCACGGCCTCCTTGGCCGCCCAGCGCGCGGCGAGATGCCGTGCATCGTCGCCGGTTCCGGCAGCCGAGTCCCGACGCTCGCCGACCGTGAACCGGTCGGCGAACGTCGTACCCGGCTGCCGGAGCTGCTCGGCGAACTCCGGGATCGACACGATGTCGATGCCCACTCCGAGAACGCTCATCTCCCCCGGCTTCGCCTCACTTCCCGAATCCGCTGCGGTCAACGGTTTTCCGGCACCCGACCGGAACCGTACACATCCGCCTCGTCGAGACGCACCGACGGATCGAGCAGCATGCCCGCCTCGGCGTCGTGCTCGTCGACCGACTCGTCGAAACGGCGGTTCGGCGGACGCTGGTAGGCAGGCTCGCCCCCGCAGATCGACTGCAGGAAGCGCTGGCTGCCCAGACGTGCACGCTCGTCGGCGCGCTGCCGGTAGGTCTCCCGCTCCTCGGGTGCCAGGGAGGCGATGAACGCCTCCGGATGGACGACCGCGATGAGCCCGGACACGTGCCCGAAGCCGAGGCTGGTCAGGAGACCGGCCTTGAGCGGGAACCGCTCGCCCAGCTGCAGGGTCTCGCGCGGCCAGACCAGGTGCGGGTACTCCTTCATCTTCTCGTCGACGCAGTCCAGGCTGCGGTTCGGCGGGATGATGCCGTCACGGAGCATCTGGCACAGACCGATCAGCTGGAAGGCGGCGGCGCCACCCTTGGCGTGACCGGTGAGCGACTTCTGGGACACCACGAACAGCGGGGCGCCCGTACCGCGTCCGATCGCCTCGGCGAGCCGTTCGTGCAGCTCGGACTCGTTGGGATCGTTGGCCTTCGTCGACGTGTCGTGCTTGGAGACCAGCGCGACGTCATCGGCGCTGACCCCGAGCACGCTCAGGGCGTTGGCCAGCGGCGAGGACAGTGCGCCGCGGGCGGCGCCCAGCGCACCGAGTCCCGGAGCCGGGATCGAGGTGTGCACGCCGTCGCCGAAGCTCTGCGCCCACGCCACCACACCGAGGACCGGCAGACCCATCTGCGCCGCGACATCGCCGCGGGCGAGCAGGATCGTGCCGCCACCGGCCGACTCGACGAACCCGCCGCGTCGACGGTCGTTGGCTCGCGAGAACCGGCGGTCGTCGATGCCGCGTGCGGTCATCTTCGCCGAATCGGCGGTCGCCGACATCGCGCCGAAGCCGACGATGCCCTCGATGCCGAGATCGTCGAATCCGCCGGCCACCGCGAAGAGCGCCTTGCCGAGGCGGATCTTGTCGACGCCCTCCTCGACCGACACCGCCGCCGTGGCGCACGCCGCGACCGGGTGGATCATCGCGCCGTAGCTGCCCACGTAGGACTGGACGACGTGTGCCGCAACGATGTTCGGCAGCGCCTCCTGCAGGATGTCGTTGGCGTTCGCCTCACCGAGCAGGGTGTTGACGTACAGGTCTCGCATCGACGCCATGCCGCCCATACCGGTGCCCTGGGTGTTGGCCACGAGGCCGGGGTGCACCCACCGCATCAGTTCACTCGGGGTGAAGCCGGACGACAGGAACGCGTCGACGGTGGCGACCAGGTTCCACAACGCGACCCGGTCGATCGCCTCGACCATGTCGGGGCTGACACCCCAGCGGGTCGGGTCGAAACCGGTCGGGATCTGTCCGCCGACGGTACGGGTCAGCGAGAACTTGCGCGGCACACGGATCTCCGTGCCGGCCAGGCGGGTGACCTGCCAGTCGCCGTCGGGGTTCTGCGTCACCCGGGTCTTCTCGGGGTCGGCACTGGCGAACGCACGGGCCTCGGCCTCCGAGTTGACGGTGAAGGTCAGGTCCTCGTCGAGGAACACCGAGGTCAGCAGCGGCGAGGTGTTGTCGACCATCGCGCCGTCGTCGGCGTAGCGGCGGATGCCGCACCGCGAGACGACTTCGTCGTGGTAGCGCTCGGCGATCTCGCTCTCCGGCACCGGATCACCGGACTCGGTGTCGTACCAGCCCGGCTTCGGAGCCGAATCCCAGTGGATCAGACCGGTGTTCCAGGCCAGCTCGAGAACACCTGCCGCCGAGAGCTTCTCGTCGACCTCCATCTCGAAGCGGGTACGTGCCGAACCGTACGGTCCGAGCTCGCCGGCACCCACGATGACCACCAGGTCCTCGGGGCGCGCGTCGATCGACGGCCATTCCGGACGCATGCCGCGCGGGGCGCGGGCAGGCGCCGGGAGCGCGGCGACGGTGGTCGACGCCGGTGCCTCGTCGGCGTCATCGGCAGCCTCGGCAGCGGCTGCAGCGGTGGCCGCGAGCGCCTTGAGGTCGGTCGAGGCGTCGAGCCCGCCGGTGAAGTCGGCCAGGACGGGCGCGTCGACCGCGGACGCACGCTGCTCGGGCGTGCACAACGTCAGCAGGTTGGCGGCCATCTCCTCGGTGCTCCAGGTGCGGACACCGGCGACCTCGACCGCGTCGACCATGCCGTCGTTGTGGCCCATCAGCCCGGTGCCGCGCACCCAGCCGATGAGAGCGTGGGCCAGGGTGGTCTTCGACCCCCACGACTCCTCCGCCGACCAGCGCGTCACGAGCGCGTCGAGGGCGGCCTTGCTCTCGCCGTAGGCGCCGTCGCCGCCGAACATGCCGCGGTTCGGGGAACCGGGCAGGACCACGTGGAGGCGGGCCGCGATGTCGTGGTCGGAGTGGACCTCCGCCAGACCGGCGATGAGCCGCTCGACCGACCAGAGCAGGACCTTCATCTCGAGCTCGGCGCGAGCACCGGCGTCGGTGAGATCTCCGGCCACCCGCGGGGCGGCGAACGGGAACAGCATCGTCGGCTTCATGGCCGGCTTCACCACCGCGGTCGTGCCGCCGAGGTTCTCGGTCTGTTCCGTTGCGACCCACTCGACCAGGTCGTCGACGTCGTTGTACGACGCCATGTTCGCCGGGGCGATCCACAGCGCGGCACCGGTGCGGGCGTTCTCGCGGTAGAGCTTCTTGTAGAAGGCCAGACGCTCGGAGTTCAGTCGCGAGGTCGTCGCGATGACGGTCGCGCCACCGGCGAGGAGGCCGGCCACCACACCCGCGGCGATCGATCCCTTGCTGGCGCCGGTGACGACGGCGATCTCGCGGCTGTAGATGCCCTTCTCCGGGTTCTCGGCAGCGTGCGCGATCGCCCCGAAGACGCGGCCGTGCACGGCGTTTCCGTTCGCGAGGGCCTTGCCCTGCCACCAGGTGGCGTGTTCGGCGACGGTGTCCCCGGCTCCGACGAACCCGCCGACGACCTTCTCGAAGTCGGCGTCGAGCTCGTGCTCGTCGGTGAGCCAGAGACGGACGAGATCCTCACGGGCGGTCGCCCATCGGTCGTCGATCAAGACGATCTTGGCGTCGTCGAACGCCGGTGCGACGGTGCGCGCCCAGTCCGATCCGAGTTCGGCACTGACGAGTTCGGCGAGCTCGGCGTTGGGGTCGGCCGCGGCCTCGGCGAGGTCGGCGATCTCGGCGAGGTCGGCGATCTCGGCGAGTCCCAGCTTCTCCAGCACCGTGTAGGCCGCCGAGGCGAGCGCTCCCGAGCGACCGGTGATCTGCTCGGTGAACTCACCGAGAGCGGCCGCGTCGACCGTTGCGCCGCCGCCGGATTCGCCGGCGGGCTTGCTCACCGCGATGCCCTTTTCGGCACCCACGGCGGTGACCGCCTTGTCGATCAGCACGTCGAGCGCGTCGGCGTTCGCGACCGGGCCGTCGAGCAGGTTACCCAGTGCCTCGCCGCGGACCGAGGCACCGTCCCGGGTACCCAGGGCGAGCGCCACGGTCGTGTGCAGGCCCCAGCCGGGTCCGAGCTGCCACACGTTGGCGACCCGGTCGGTGATGTAGTTCTGGCGCTTGCCCACTGGGCCGAGGACCTTGCGGATCTGGTCGCTGACGGCGTCGGTCAGGACCGGACCCAGCGGCCGGTAGCCGCGCGCCAGGGTCTCCACGGTCGATGCCAGTGCGACCATGTCGGCCTCGGCCGCTCCGTCGATCGCGCCGAGTCCGAGCTCGCCGCCGATGTCGAGCAGGAGCTGGTTGCGACGTGAGGACACACCGTCACACAGCGCCTCGATGGTGTCGGCCGCACCGATCTGGTCGACGCGCATCTTGGTCCACAGCGCGATCACGGACTTCACCGCATCCGTTGGGGTGAAGGCGATGTCGTCGGGACGCGGGCCGCCGGCGGGGGCAGCCGGAGCTGCCGCCGGAGCCGGTGCCGCCGCGGCGGGAGCCGCCTCCGCCGGAGCGTCGGCCGACGCCGCGGGAGCGTCGATCTCGTCCTCGTCCGGCTCGTGGCCGGCGTCCTTGGCCAGGATCACGTCGGAGTCGCGTTCGACGTTCACGACCTCGGTGGCCGAGGTGTAGTCGTCGAGCTTGAGGGTGTTGTTCGCCAGACCGGTCAGGGTGGGGGCACCCTTCAAACCGATCTCGACGAAGCGCTGCACGCCGAGACCGTTGCGCTCCGGACCGCTGAACAGCAGGTCCTGGGTCTCGATCCAGCGCACCGGGCTCGCGAACTGCCAGGCGAGCAGCTCGATCAGGAGCACACGGGCCAGCTCGGCGGGCTTCGCGGTCCAGGAGTCCCAGTCGGCGAGAACGGCGTTCAACGGATCGGACGGCACGAGTGCCGCGATCTCCTCGACGAAGTCGCGTCCGAGGTTGAACAGGCGCGGCACCAGGTTCGGGATGTAGCGACCGATCAGGATGTCGATGTCGATGTCGGTGGGCAGCAGTTCCTCGAGCTTGCCGCGGAACTCCGGCACACCCGCGCGCAGCACGCTGGAGTGGAACGGGACGTCGATACCCGGGATGACGATGAAGGCCCGCTTGCCGCCGAACTCCGCACGGCGACGGTCGATCTCGGCCTCGAGGTGTTCCAGGCCGCGGACCGTTCCGGCGATCGCGTACTGCGAACCGAGCAGGTTGAGGTTGACGACCTCGAGGAACTCCCCGATCTCCTCGCCGAGGCCGGCCACGAAGCCGGTCACGTCGGCGTCGGCGAGTCCGAACTGGCTCGGCCGGATCGCGGCCATGCGGTAGTCGCTGCGACCCTGCTCATCTCGGGGAACGAGATGGTGCATGGCCTCGCCGCGCTGGAACACGACCTCGAGGACGGCCTCGAGCGGCAGGACACCGGCGCAGGCCGCGAGTGCGTTGTACTCACCGACCGAGTGACCACAGGTGATGGCGCCCTCGACGAACCCGCCGGCTTCCTTGAGCTCGGCGATCTGCGCGACACCGAGGGTCGCCATGGCGACCTGGGTGAACTGCGTCAGGTACAGCACGCCGTCGGGGTGGTTGTAGGTGGTGCCGTTGGCGACCAGGGTCGTCGGGTTGTCCCGCACGACGGCCAGGATCGAGAAGCCGAGTGCCTGGCGGGTGTGCTTGTCGGCGCGGTCCCAGATCTTGCGGGCGGCCTTCGAGCGCGACCGTGCGTCGAGGCCCATGCCCTTGCTCTGGATGCCCTGGCCCGGGAACGCGTAGACGGTGCGCGGGGCGGCCAGCAGGCCGGTGGCGCTCATGACCAGGTTGTCGCCGACCTTGGCGCTGACCTCGACGACCTCGCGGCCGTTGTCGAGGCCGACGCGGTCGACGCGCACGGTGATGGTGTCGCCGAGGCGCACCATGCCCAGATAACGTGCCGTCCAGCCGATCAGCGGACGCGGCGACGGCGTCGGGTTCTTCGAGTCGGTGGCGGTGACGACCTGCTGAGCGGCGGCCGACAGCCACATGCCGTGCACGATCGGCTCACCGAGTCCGGCCAGCCTGGCGGCCGAGGCGTCGGTGTGGATCGGGTTGCGGTCACCGGAGACGACGGCGAAACCGTGCATCCTGTTCGGCGCGGTGATGGTGGCCGAGCGGAGCAGTTTGCGGGTGGCCGACTGCTCGGCCGTCGGTGCACCGCCCGCCCGGAGGGGGTCGGTGAGCTCGGCCGCACCGAGGCGTCCGCGGATCGCGAACCGCTCCTCGAGGGTGGCGATCGGTCCGGCCGGTCCGGCGATCTCGACCGAGACCTCGACGACACGGCCCACCTCGGAGTCGCGCACCGCCCCGGTACGCGCGGTGATCGTCAGTTCGGCGGTCTCCGTGGGGATCTCACCTGTGAGGGCGATCGCATGGTCGAGATGGACCAGGTCGAGGAGTCCCTCGACGACCGGTGCGCCGGTCTCCGTGCGGGCCGCACCGATGACGCTGAACACGCTCGGCCAGCAGGCGCCGACCAGGGTGTCGGGGACGGCGAAGCCGAAGGGTTCCGTCGGCGTGGTCGGGCGCCTGTTCGCGGGCAGGGAGAAGCCGGTCACCGACGCGTGGTCGGCCACCGAGTCCGGCTGCCAGGTGATGGAGGTGGTCGCGGTGCCGTCGGTCACCTCGGCGAGGTCGCCGCCCGCGGCGACGGTGAGGATCTCGGTCATCGCGCCGGCCGCCTCGTCGAGTCCGATGACGGGCGAGCCGCCGTCCCGCACACCGAGGCCGGCGAGCAGCGGGATACGCACGGCCGCACCGGCGATCGGGACCACGAGATCGAAGCGGGTCACGCCGCTCTCCGAACCGACCTGCTCGATCACGGCACCGGTGGGCTCGTGCTCGGCACGTTCGGGGGCGACCACCGACCAGGCGTCGCGGTCACCGAGGAGCGCGACCGGACTCGGGACGATCCGCCCCGCCCAGCTCACGTCATCGGACTCCAGGACCGCGGTCAGGACACCGGCGTCGGGGACCAGTCCCGCGCGATGTCGCGAGGCGACCTGCGCCGAACGCACCCCTGCGGTCAGCAGATCGGTGACGACCCGGGCCTCGAAGCGGTCCAGCAGTTCGCCGACCGGCTCGTCGACGCGGGTGATGCCGGCGACGGCGACCGGACCCGGGATGACGCAGACGGCGTCGGCGCCGTAGCGCGCGTCGTGGGCCTGCCACAACGAGTCGCTACGCCACCAGCGGCGCACGTCCTTGTCGATGACCGGCACGAAGTTGACCGGCTTGCCCGGGGTGCGGCAGAGCTCCAGGAAGAACGCGACGTCGGCGGGATGCAGGATGTCGGTGTCGATCTCGCGGTAGACGCTGCCCAGCGCGTCGATCGCGGCGTGCGGATCGTCGGTGGCGGACAGGTCGGCGAACATCGTCGGGATCGGACCCGAGTCCTGCGGGTGCATGCGGGCCTCGGTGCGCTGCAGCATCTCGACGAAACGCTGCTGCCAGGTGATGTCGGCCCACGGATGCTGATCGCCGTGCGCATCGCCGACCGCGAGAGTGGCGTAGCGGTCGAGCCATTCGCGGTAGGTCATCGTGGCGACGTCGCCGAAGTACGGCTTGGCGGTGTCCGCCATCGCCGCGATGATCTCGTCGCGGCGGGCGGCGACGGCCTCGGCGTCACCGGCGACCTCGTCGAGCAGACGGCCGCAACGCGAGGCGGTGTTGTCGACCTCGTGGATGTCGGCGCCGAGCTGCGAACGGCCGGAGGCCATTCCGGCGGTGGCGTGGCCCGCACCGATCCACTCGTCGATACCGGCGGTCTCGACCAGCAGCTGCTTGACCTCGGGCGTGGTGGTGGCCTCCTTGGTGGCCATCGCCGCGGTGCCGACGAGGATGCCGTCGAGCGGCATCAACGGGTAGCCGTAACCGGTCGACCAGACGCCGGTCAGGTATTCGCTGGCCCGCTCCGGGGTGCCGATGCCACCGCCGACGCAGATGACGACGTTGGGCCGGGCGCGGAGTTCGCCGTAGGTGGCCAGCAGCAGGTCGTCGAGGTCCTCCCACGAGTGGTGGCCACCGGCGCGGCCGCCCTCGATCTGGACGATGATCGGGTGGTGCGGGACCTCCGCGGCGATCCGGACGACCGAGCGGATCTGCTCCACGGTGCCCGGCTTGAAGGCGACGAAGCGGAGTCCGGCCTCGACGAATTCATCGACCAGGGCGACCGCATCCTCGAGCTCGGGGATGCCGGCCGAGACGATGACGCCGTCGAGCGGTGCGCCCTGGGCGCGGGCCTTCTGCACCAGGCGCTTGCCGCCGAGCTGCAGCTTCCACAGGTAGGGGTCGAGGAACAGCGCGTTGAACTGTGCCTCCCGGCCCGGCTCGAGCAGATCGGTGAGGGTGGCGATGTTGCGGGCGAAGATGTCCTCGGTGACCTGCCCACCGCCGGCGAGCTCGGCCCAGTGGCCGGCGTTGGCGGCGGCGGCGACGATCGCCGGGTCGACGGTGGTCGGGGTCATGCCCGCGAGCAGCATCGGCGAACGCCCGGTGAGACGCGTGAACGCGGTCTCGACGACGGTGCGACCGTCGGGCAGCTCGACGAGGGTGGGGGTGAACTGCGACCACGGTGCGGCGACCTCGGGAACGCCGCCCGGGCTGAAGAGGTTGCGCTGCCCGACGCGCAACGCCGCGGGGACGAGGCCGACCCCCTGACCGCGGACGAGCGAGGACGTGAGTCGGGTCGCGATGTCGGCGGGACCGAAGTCGAGGATCCACTTGGCGCCACCGGCGACGACCTCGTCGACGGACGAGACCCAGTCGACGTGCGCGACGAGGATGTCGTGGGCGTGGCGGGTGGCGAGCTCGCGGTCGATGCCGCAGCGGTCGGCCCACTCACCGACGAGTTCGACGGCCTCGGCCATGTTGGGGTGATGGAAGGCGACCGACACCTGCAGGTGGTCGAACTTCGGGGCGAACGGCGCGCCGCCGGTCAGCTTGCGCTTGCGCTCGTCTGCCTCGGCGGCGGCGATGCGCTCGCAGAGGGCGACGAAGCCGGCGAGGTGACGGGGGGCACCGGAGAGCACGAGTGCGTTGCGGCTGTTCTTGATCGACACCACGGGCGCCGTGGCCAGGTCGCTCTCGGCCAGACCGGCGCGGTACTGGTCGAGGATCTCGTCGACGCGCACCGGGGTGACGTTGGTGACCGCGAGCATCGGCGCGCCGTCGGTGGTGACACCGAGTCCGCGGCGGCGCGCGATCAGTGAACCTGCGGCGCCGATGAGGTGGGCGACGGCGAGCAGCAGGCCCTGGCCGGCCTCCGCGGCGCTTCCCTCGGCTCCGACCGCGTCGGTGGCCAGGGAGCCTTGCGAGTGTCCGATGACGGCGTTGGGCGGGAGGGCGGCGGTGTCGAGCCCCTGCTTGCGCAGCGCCTCGATGGCGGCGAGCTGGGTCAGCAGCACTCCCGGACCCGAGAGCGTGAAGTCGGCGAGTGCGGCCTCGGTCGGCACCTCTTCGCCTGCGTCGTGTGCGTGAACCCACGCGAGCGGGTGGAAGCCCTCGGCGCGGGCGACGACGAGGTCGTCGGCGACCGGCGCGACGAGCTGTTCCGCGGCCTCCACGATGGCGGCGATCCGGTGTTCGAGGTCGGCGTCGACGACCAGCTCGGCCAGCGTCGGCAGCCACGCGCCGCCCTGACCGCCGAAACTGATCGCGTAGGGCTCACCCTGGGCGAGCCGGTCGATGAGGGTGGTGGTGGGGCGCTCGGCGTTGGCGGCGCCCTGCGAGCCGGTACGGAACTGGTCGACGGTCACGAGTACTCCTCTGTGGTGGTCGGTCTCGGTGGTCGGCGGAGTGTTTTGGTGCAGGCGGGAGCGCCGGCGAATCCTCGTCGATGAGAGGCGAATCCTCGTCGATGAGAACGGGGTCGTCCACGACACCCCGGGGGCATCGCAGGCGAAAACGACCTCGGCAGCCCTGCCTGATCGGAACTAACAGGTACAACGGATGAACACGCCTGCCACACATGGACATTGACAATCCCCGGCTCGTTGAGGAGTCGTCTGGGACGTGAACGTGGCACCCATGATGACACACGAAAGTGAGGGATTCGTCATGTTTCCGGGTGACCTACCGGTATACCCTTCAGTAACCCCGCGGGTAACTTGAAACACCATGTCAACGACCATTCGAAGGGTTGCGAAACCGCCAGGCCAGGCAACGTACCCGGGCGCGGGTCGGCGGCCGAGCGCGCGCTCGGTCAACCGTTATGAAACCGTGATGTGATCCGGGCCACCCCGGCGTTTCGACGGTGAGCATGCGTCCGTCGCGAGGTGCCCCGGCGCACACCGCCCGTGCCCTACAGTCGGGCGCATGAGCAGTTGCATCTTCTGCGCCATCGTCGCGGGCACGGCTCCGGGCCGGATCGTCTACTCCGACGACGATGTCGTCGGTTTCCTCGACATCCGGCCGGTCACACGCGGGCACACCCTGCTGGTCCCCCGCGTCCACTCGTCCGGCCTCGACGACCTCGACCCGTCCCTCGGGGCGGCCCTCTTCGCCGCCGGCCAGCGGGTCGGGTCGGCCATGAGGTCCGGACCGATGGCCGCGGACGGGGTCAACCTGGCCCTCAACGACGGCCGGGCCGCCTTCCAGACCGTCTTCCACACCCATCTCCACGTCGTGCCCCGCCGCGACGGCGACAAGCTCAGCTTCGCCAAGGGGCTCGTCGTGCGCCGCGATCCGAATCCCGACAAGACCGCCGACCTCGTCCGCGCATCCCTCGAGGCCGCGGGATGACCGGCCTGATCATCCCCGAGGCGGTGATCGATCTCGTTCGGGGCGCCGAGTGGATCACCGTCTTCAGCGGGGCCGGCATGTCCGCCGAGAGCGGGATCGCGACCTTCCGCGACGCGCAGACCGGACTGTGGGAGACCTTCGATCCGGCCGAACTCGCCACCCCGGAGGCGTGGGAACGAGACCCCGCCCTCGTCTGGGGCTGGTACCGCTGGCGCGCCCGCGAGGTCCTTGCCGCCGAACCGAACGCCGGACACCGCGCACTCGCCGAACTCGGCGCCTCCCGCACCGTCATGGTCGTCACCCAGAACGTCGACGACCTGCACGAGCGCGCCGGAAGCGACGTGGTCAGCCACCTCCACGGCAGCCTCTTCGCGCCGCGCTGCTCGGTGTGTCACACCCCCTACGACGGCCCGGACGCACGGCCCTCACCGACCGATCCCGACACCGAACACCTGCAACCCCGGGTGACGCCGCCGACCTGCCCGCGCTGCGGCGGCGACGTCCGCCCCGGTGTCGTCTGGTTCGGCGAGGCACTGCCGACCGACGACTGGCAGCGCGCCGATCAGGCGTTCCGCGCGGGTGAGGTGGTGATCGTCGTCGGCACGAGCGGCATCGTCTATCCGGCCGCGTCACTACCCGAACGTGCTGTACGCGAAGGCATCCCGGTCATCGAGTTCAATCCCGCCGAATCGTCGGTGTCCGAATTGGTCACCCACAGTCTGCGGGTCCCGGCCGCCGAGGGGCTGCCGGCCCTGCTCCGCGCGCTGGACTGACGACCCGCGTCACTTCCCCGCGGTCAATCACCCACGGTCAGGTCGATCGGGGTCCACGTCGGCGCGTCCTCCGCGGCCGGCCGCTGGGTGAGCGAACCGGGCTTGCAGCCGCGCGCTTCGAGGGCCACGGCCACCGCGTCGATCACCCGGTCCGGATCGAGTTCGAACTCCGACTCGCGGACCCGCGCGAATTCCCATCCGCAGCGCCGCAATTCACGCTCGCGCTCCAGATCCGAACGGGCCTGACGCCCGGTTCCCGGGAACGCGTCGGGATCGCATTCGACGGCCATCCGCGCGTCGGCGCCGAGTACCACCAGGTCGATGATGCGGTTGTTGACGGTCACCTTCGGGGTGACGTGATAGCCGAGTGCCGCGAGACGGTTGAACACCCGCTGTTCGAGCAGGTTGTCGAAGGGTTCGACACGACGGTCGTCGGGGACGTCGGTCGGCATCGGGCTGATCGCGAGACCCTCATGGGCGGTGAAATACGACAGCAATGAGTACCGGAGATCGTTGTGCCGCAGGTCGTCCAGACCGATCGAGTGGAACAGCCAGACCTGGTCCATGGCCCGGGTGGCCGCGACGTTGATCCGTCGCTGCGACTCGGCGCGGGTCAATGCCGAGATCGCCGATGGGTCGGAGACCACCATCGACAGGAAGACGACGTGGCGCTCGTCGCCCTGGAAGTCCGGCGGGGTGCCCACCCGGATGCGCCGGGCGCGCCACGCCTGCGCGTCGAGTCCCTCACGCAGGGCCCGCTCGAGGGCCTCGGCCTGCTTGGTGCCCTGTAGTGCGATCACGCCGAAATCCCGGCCATCGTAGGCAGGATCGCCCAGACACCGCCGGAGGGCCTCGACGATCGCCTCCACCTCGGCGTCGTTGACCAGTCCGGAGCCGCTTCCGGTGGCCTGACCGTCGACGGCGACCGTCCTCAACGGCTCGAGCCGGTCCGAACCGTACTGCCGCACCGGGATCAACGGCGCGTTGCCGTAGAACTGCTGCGACGAGAACTCGATGATCTCCGGCATCGACCGGAAATGCTCGCGCAGCCCGACCACGTTGCCGAACCGGCTGCGGAGCAACGAGAACAGACTCGACCGCGGGGTGAGTCCGTCGCGGAGGTAGGTCGGCAGATCCGGGAGCGCCGCGTCGAGTTCGGCGAAGGCGTCGTCGAGCGTGGTGCCCGCGAGTCCCACCGGCGCACACTGCTTGTCGTCGCCGACGACGATGATCCGAGGCGCCAGCCACAGCAGGAAGGAACTCGTGATGTCGGCCTGCGACGCCTCGTCGACGATGACGACGTCGAAGGAGTGCCGCCGCGGCGGAAGCGTCTCCGCCACCTGGCTGATCGACATGATCCAGGCCGGGATCGCGTTCTGCGCCACCGACATCGCCTCGCGCGCCGCACGTCGGAAACGGTTCGCGTGCTTACCCGATCCCTTGCCGAGGTTGATCATGTGGTCGCGGTAGGACTGCAGCGCCTGGATCTCGCCGGTCGTGGTGCGCACCAGCAACTCCCGCCAGGCACGTGCCGAGGCGAGCCGGGTGGTCAACTGGGCGATGTCGACCTCGATGGCATCCAGGTCGGCCTGTATCCGGGCTTCGGAATGCGGATCGCTGCGCTCGGACACCCAGGTGTGGGCGTACCTCCACGCCCAGGCGGCGGCCATCTCCCGCGCACGATCCGACCAGACCGGATCGGAGGGCGTCGCCCACATCGTCCGGGCCAGTTCCGGGGCGCGACTCTTCAGACGCAGTTCGAGCAGATCGAGGGCGGTCTCCGCGTTCGCCTGCTCCCGGGCCCGGAGGAATGCCCTGCGCGCCGAACGGATCGCGTCGGCATCGGCGGTACCGAGCGCGGCGAGCAGCGCGTCCCCCTCGGGCGAGGGACCTTTCTCCAGCTCGGCGGCGAGCCCGTAGGCGCAGTCGGCGAGCTCACGTTCGGCCAGGGCGGCGTCGTTGGCGGCCGCGATCGACCCGGCCTGCTCGGCCACCTCGGCGATCTCGCCGACGCTGCGGGGTCGCGGGCCGCCGGGGCTGATGGCCTCGAGTTCGTGGACGAGGCGGTCGCGGCCGGTGACCAGCCGCGAGATCCACGCCAGCTGGAAGTCGAGTCGGACGAGCTGATCGACCTGCGCGGACCGGGACCCGGAGGCGTCGACGGGTACATGGAGATCGGCCAGGATGCGATGAACCTGGTGGACGGCGTCGACGACCGTCAGGTGGTCGGCGACGCGCCGCAACGATGCCTCGTCGGTCGGGACACGACCGTCGACCGTCGCCCGCACCGGCGATTCCTCGACCGCTCGCTGCTGCGGAGATCGACGTAGCCGGCCCCGCCACTGGCCGCCGTCCGCCAGATGGTCGGCCGCCGCGTCGAACAACGCCGCATCGCCCGGTCGGTCTCCGTCGACGAGGACCGTGTGGGCGCCCAGCTCGCGGTCGCGCCGAGCGGCCTCGGCGATCACCGGGGACAGCGTCGTCACCCGCGACCACAGGTGGGCTGCGCGGCCGGCCAGCAGACGGTCGGCCATGTCGACCATCGGGGCGGGGAACGACGACACCTCACCGGCGGCCACGCCCAGCTCCTCGCAGAGCTGCTTGATGGAGAGCAGTCGTTCGCTGTCGACGCCGTCGAGAGACGGCAGCAACGATTCTGCGCCGTGATGGGGCTCGTGGGGGCGGGCGGCGATCCGCGCGCAGATGGTGTCCATCTCGGCGGGCTCCGGCAGACGGCCGGCGAGGTCGGGGAACCGCTGGGTCAGCCGGCCGGTGTCGCCGCCGGTCACCTTCAGCAGTTCGACGAGCCGGGAGAACTCGCCGGAGTCGAGCGGCGGGACCGCACCGTCGAGTCCCGGTGGCATCCAGTCATAGCGCTCGGCGTCGCGCTTGACCTGGCGCACGATCTCGGCCGGGGTGCCGCGGTAGTCCCCCGCCACCCACTCGTGGACCTCGGTCTCTCCCGCCCGGAGATCCCAGAGCGCACGCATGATCTGGTCGCGCTGGTGCAGGGCGTGGTCGCGGCGGGCCTCGAGGTCGGCGATCTCGGCGTCGGCGACGGACATCGAGAACGCCGACTTGCGTGCCGCGAGGTTCTCGACCACCGACACGATGGTCTCGGCACGGTCCTGGGAGATGTCGGCGATCGACACCGTGAGTTCCCGCAGCGCGGGCGGGAGCATGTCCCGCAGCACGTGGAGCGCGTGCGCCTTCTCACTGACGACCAGCACGCGCTGACCCTTCGCCAGCAGCGCCGACGTCAGGTTGGCGATGGTGTGCGTCTTGCCCGTCCCGGGCGGTCCCTCGACCACCACCCCGCTGTCGTTGCCCAGCCGGACCAGCACGTCCCGCTGCTCGACGTTCGACGGTAGCGGGAAGAGCGCGTCGGCGATGAGACGTCGGGGCGAGAGCACATCGGGGTCGTCCAGGGCGGCGAGCCGGTCCTCGGCGTCGATCGGCCTGACGAGCTGGGCCAGACCGACGGGCACGCTCGAGCCCTCGTCGCGCAGGTCGTCGATGATCGCGTCGTAGAAGGCGAGCGAGTTCTCGACGCCGCGGCGCCGCAGGACGATCGCCGGCCGCATGTCGAGCGCGAGGGTGGCGCGGTCCGCGTCGATCTCGATCTCGCCCAGCCACTCACCCACGAGGTCGGTGACCTTCTTCACGACCACGGACGGCTGCTCGGCGAGTCTGGTCCGGGTCTTCACCGCTCCCGCGAGTTCCAGTCCGTCGACCGCGGCGAGGAGATGGGTGTCGTGCATCGTCGGCGCGGATCCCGCGCCGAGTGACAGCCGGATGGCGCCGGACCCGTCGCGGTCGGCGACCACGGCCTGGGTGAGCAGATGCTCGCGGACCAGGGGTTCGGCGCCGGCATCGTCGTGAACCGTGACCAGAGCGTTGGCCAGGACGAGTTCGAGCGTGTCGGGACTCGCGGACAGTTCGTCAACGAGGCGTGCGACATCGGCGTGGACCGCGTCGGCGGAACCGATCTCGACGACGACCTGCCCCGGCGCGGCCGCGGGCCGTACCGGGACCGGCGTCGAGGCGCCGACCCAGACGTGGCCGGCGTGGTCGTCGATGTCCCGGACATCCCCGGAGCGCGAGCGGACGACGTCCCGCAGGAACGCCATCAGCCGGGCGACCTGGTCTCGCAGCGTCTCGCGAGTGTCATCCTGCATCCGATGGGTTCCTCTCGTAGCCGGCGTTCCTACGCTACCAAGCCGCTGGTCAGAGGAACGGTGGTGGAACCTCTCAGGTGGTCGAGCGGAGCGCGCGGTACCCGCCGTCGACGTAGCGGACGTTGGTGTACCCCAGGTCGGCGATCTGCTCGGCGATGCGCGGCGCCTCCGAACTCACCGACACCACGGCGATCTCCGTGTCGCGCGCGATCTTTTTGCGTCGCGCCTCACCGGCGTCCCGGATGACCGGGAAGGTTCCGGTCGGGGTGGGACTCAGGAGGTCGGGAAGCTCGCTGGGTTCGACCACGAAGGCACCGGGAAGACTGCCCTGGTGGCGCACCACCTGCGGGCGGGCATCCACCATGACCGCGTTCCCTGCGCGGCTGTGGTCAATTGCTTCGGCTGCTGAAATTGCACTCACCACTGACACTGGTGACTCACCAATCCTGTGCTCACTCGTAATCGTCTGTCACATCCACCGGCGTATCCGCCGATCGGGATGGACACCTTGAAGACCCCCGCTTCAAGGTTACGGAATGATCTCGGTTTGACAAGTTCCGTCACTGCCATTGCGGCACGCCGAGCGAAAACCCCCGCTCGGCTCAGTGCGGTATCAGGACCGGCGACTGCGACCCGCGACCCGCGGAGACGGCCGCTTGCCCCAGTTGTCACGCCCACCCTGCGGTCCGCCGCGCTTGCCGCCGCGGGTGCGCGGGGAGCCGAGGTCCTTCCGGATGTCGATCGGGTTCTTACCGATCTTGGTGTGGCGGAGCGACGACAGGGTCTCGTTGTCGAGGTCGTCGGGCAGCTCGACGAGACTGAAGTCGTCGCGGATGCTGATGTTGCCGAAGTCCGCGCGGGTCAGGCCGCCCTCGTTCGCGATCGCGCCGACGATCGCACCCGGGGACACCTTGTGCTTGCGGCCGACCGCGATGCGGTAGGTGGCGAAGCTCGCACCGGGCCGGCGCGGGGTGCGCTCCCGTTCACGGTTCGCCCGCTTCTCCGACTCCGGCGGATCGGGCGACAGGAGGAACCCGCCGTCGCGTGTCTCGAGGGCCAGCGCGGCAGCGATGTCGGCCATCGCCACGTCGTTGTCGCGGGCGTAGTTCTCGATGAGACCGCGGAACAGGTCCAGGTTGTCCGAGGACAGGTTCTGGGTGATCGACTCGCCGAACTTCGCGACACGCTGCGCGTTCACGTCGTCGACGCTGGGCAGGCCGATCTCGGTCAGTTCCTGACGCGTCGCCCGTTCGATCGCACGCAGCAGGTGGCGCTCACGCGGCGAGACGAAGAGCAGCGCGTTGCCCGAACGTCCGGCGCGGCCGGTGCGTCCGATCCGGTGCACATACGACTCGGTGTCGTGCGGGATGTCGTAGTTCACGACGTGGGAGATCCGGTCGACGTCGAGACCGCGAGCGGCCACGTCGGTGGCCACGAGGATGTCGATCGAGCCGTTCTTGAGCTGGTTGATGGTCCGCTCGCGCTGCGCCTGAGCGAGGTCGCCGTTGATCGCGACCGCGGACAGTCCGCGCGAACGGAGCTTCTCCGCGAGCTCCTCGGTCGCCTGCTTGGTGCGGACGAACACGATCATCGCATCGAATTCCTCGACCTCGAGGAATCGGGTCAGCGCGTCGAGTTTGCGCTGGTGGGACACCTGCAGATAGCGCTGCGTGATGTTCTGCGCGGTCGCCGTCTTGGACTTGACGGTGATCTCCTGCGGCGACTTCAGGTAGCGCTGGGCGAGCCGGCGGATCGAGCTGGGCATGGTCGCGGAGAACAGCGCGACCTGCTTGGTGTCCGGAGTCTCGGCGAGGATGCGCTCGACGTCCTCGGCGAAGCCCATCGTGAGCATCTCGTCGGCCTCGTCGAGCACGAGGAACTCGAGTCCGGAGATGTCGAGGGTCTTCTTGTCGAGGTGGTCGATGACACGACCGGGCGTGCCGACGATCACCTGCGCGCCGCGCCGCAGGCCCGCGAGCTGCACACCGTAGGACTGCCCGCCGTAGATCGGCAGGACCTTGACCTCGGGCATGTGCGCGGAGTAGCGGCCGAAGGCCTCCGACACCTGCAGGGCGAGCTCACGGGTCGGCGCGAGGATCAGCGCCTGGGGCGTGCGGGCCGAGGTGTCGAGCCGCGAGAGGATCGGGATCGCGAAGGCGGCGGTCTTGCCGGTGCCGGTCTGCGCCAGGCCGACGACGTCGCGGCCGTCCATCAGCGGCGGGATCGTCGCCGCCTGGATCGGCGAGGGGGTCTCGTAGCCGACGTCGGTGATCGCGGCGCGGACTCGCGGCTCGATGCCGAGATCGTCGAACGAACCACCAGGGGCGTCTTGTGCGGAGGTGTCAGCCGGCGCGCCGTGCTCGCCTTGTTCGGAAGTGCTCATGCGCGGGTCTCATTCATCGGACTCAACTGTAATCGCACCACCCCGGAATGTCGGCATCGTGCCACGATCGCGTCACATAGCGCAGCTGAACAGCGAGTAAGGCACTGTTGGCGGCACGTGTGATGCATCACACCGATACTGGTACTGTCAGTGCCACTCAAAGGCGTAGTGCCCGGTCACCGCGGACCTGACGCCGGAAATGTCCAGATATAGTTGCCGTCACAGGAGTGCCATGCAGCAGCAGTACGCCACCCCGTCCGATCTCACGATCGACGAGAAGGCGAACCTCGTCGACTCGATCCTTCGTTATCGGACCGAGCGGCCCACGATGCCCCTCTTCCGCAAGCGCTCCCACAATCAGTGGATCAACGTCACCGCGAAGCATTTCGCCGACGAGGTCGACGCGGTCGCCAAGGGACTCGTCGCGTCGGGCATCGAGCCCGGCGACCGCGTGGCGATCCTGTCGTCGACGCGGTACGAGTGGACCGTTCTCGACTACGCCATCTGGCGCGCGGGCGCATGCACCGTCGCCATCTACGAGACCTCGGCCCCCGATCAGGTGCAGTGGATCCTCGAGGATTCCGGAGCCAAGCTCCTCTTCGTCGAGGACCAAGGCCATTACACCAAGCACATCCGGGTGATCGACGAGACGCCGACACTCAAGGAAACCCTGGTCATCGACGAGCACGCGCTGCCGACGATCACCAAGCGCGGCGCGAAGACGGCCGACGACGAACTCGACCGCCGCTACGCGAATTCGCTGTCGTCCGATGCCGCGACCCTCATCTACACCTCGGGCACCACCGGTCGCCCGAAGGGTGTCCTGCTCACCCATGCCAACTTCATGGCCGAGTGCGCCGCCACCCGCGACGCCGTCGGCGCCGGTCTGGCGGAGGGCAAGACCACTCTGCTGTTCCTGCCCCTCGCCCACGTCTTAGCCCGCGTCATCGCGGTGGCGAGCGTGGAGAACGGCGTGATCCTGGGCCACACCAACGACATCACGAATCTCGTCAACGACTTCGCGGCCTTCAAGCCGCACTACGTGCTGTCGGTCCCGCGCGTCTTCGAGAAGGTCTACAACTCGGCGAAGCAGAAGGCCTACGACGGCGGCAAGGGTTCCATCTTCGAGAAGGCCACCGACACCGCCATCGAGTACAGCACGGCGATGGAGGCCGGCAAGATCGGCCTCGGCCTGAAGCTCCGCCACGCGTTGTTCGACAAACTCGTCTACGGCAAGCTCCGTGCAGCACTCGGCGGTCAGTGCGAGGGTGCGATCTCCGGCGGTGCACCGCTCGGCGCCCGCCTCGGTCACTTCTTCCGCGGTGTCGGCATCCCTGTCTACGAGGGCTACGGATTGTCGGAGACCACCGCCGCCGTCACCGCGAACAACGAGGAGAACCAGAAGGTCGGTTCGGTCGGCCGCCCGGTCCCCGGTGTGACGATCGCGATCGCCGACGACGGCGAGATCCTGCTCAAGGGACCGGTCGTCTTCGGCGGCTACTGGCGCAACGAGGCCGCGACCGCCGACGCGATCCGCGACGGCTGGTTCCACACCGGTGACATCGGCACCCTCGATGACGGCTACCTCTTCATCACCGGCCGCAAGAAGGAACTGATCGTCACCGCGGGCGGCAAGAACGTCTCCCCGGCCCAGCTCGAGGACTCGATCCGCGCCCACCCGATGGTCAGCCAGTGCCTGGTGGTCGGCGACAACAAGCCGTTCATCGCCGCACTGATCACCATCGACCCGGAGGCCGTGCCGGGCTGGCTCGAGCGCCACCACCTGCCCGCCGACACCCCGCTGTCGACGCTGATCGAGAACGCGGACCTGAAGGCCGAGATCGACGCCGCGGTGAAGGACGCCAACAGCAAGGTCTCCAACGCCGAGGCGATCAAGAAGTTCACCATCCTCGACACCGACTTCTCGATCGAGACCGGTGAGCTGACGCCGACGCTGAAGCTCAAGCGCAACGTCGTCCACGACGCGCACAAGCAGGCGATCGCCGACCTCTACACGTAGGCGCCCGCGTCAGATACACACAGGCGTCCACGCGTAGGCGATTTCCGTCACGACTCACCGCGGCCCGGGATGACTCCGGGCCGCGGTGAGTTCTATCTTCAGATCAATGTCTCAAAAACGAGGGTCTGGGAACCGAGATCTCGCCATCGACGCCACCCGCGGGGTGGCGATCTGGAGCATGGTCACCGCACACTTCGCCACCGACGCTCCGCTGGCGTCGCCCACGCACGCGTTTCCCTACGTCGACGGCATGTCGGCGTTCGTCATGCTCTCGGGCATCGTGCTGGGCCTCGTGTACCAGCGCTGGGCGACGCGTCACGGGCTGCGGTACGCCTACGTCCGGCTGGCCAAACGGATCGCGGTTCTCTATGTGTGTCAGCTGGTCATCGCGCTGGTCGCCGTCGCGGCAGCACTCGCGGGGCACCGCTGGCTGACGCTCCTGCTCCCGGTCGACGGCTGGATCGACGGCATCTGGCTCTCGGTCACGATGCAGTACCTGCCGAGCGGCGGGAACATTCTGCTCCTCTACATGGTGCTGATGGTCTCGGCGTTCGCCCTGTTCCCTCTCCTCCAGCGTGGCTGGTGGGCGTGGACCGTCGCCGCTTCCCTGGCGTTGTACGCACTCTCGCTCGTCTGGTCCCCGGACTGGTTCTACGTCAGCGCCTACCAGGCGGCCCCCCACATCCAGAACGTGGCGGGATGGCAGATCATGTTCATCCCGTCGGTGGTCATCGGCTGGAACTGGTCCCGCTGGCGTGTCCCGGAGTTCATCGACCGCTGGCTCGTCGTCATCGTCGCGGTCGCGGCGACGGTCGCGCTGTTCTTCCACTACGGAGTCGACGTCGGGCCATGGGCGCACCTCGAGCCCGCCATCGCCGACAAGCTGGACTTCCGGCCCGCACGCGCCATCGGCGCCTATCTGGCGATCCCGGCCATCTACGGAGTGTTCCGGCTGCTGCTCCGGTGGTGGCATCACGACTGGCTGCGTCCGCTGGTGATGACGGGAACCCGGAGCCTCGACTCGTACGTCATCCAGGCGATCGCGCTGGTCGTCGTCCCCATTCACATCGCTCACCGCCCGTGGGACACGATCACGATGCAGGCCGTCGCGCTACTGGTCTTCGGCATCTGCTGGGCGTGGGCGGAGTTCCGGTATTTCACCCACATCGACAAACTGCACAAGGTCCCCGGGCGAGTCGTGCGTGGCGTCCTGCCACACCGTGACGCAGCCGAGCCGGGTCCCGTCGCCGACGACGCCCCTGGTGTCGAGACCTATCTCGAACCCGGAGTGCCGGCCGACGATCAGCCGCAACCGACAGGAGCACATGCATGACCAGCGAGACCATCCCCGGTGACATGACACGCAGCGTGCATGCCGGGAACGACTCGTCGGGTCCGTCGGTCCGCACGCCCATCACGATGGCGAACTCGTATCACCTGCCGCCCGAACCGGAACAGATGAGCTGGTCGGGTACCGAGCAGCTGTTCTACACGCGCAACACCGGTGCGAACCAGGTCGCGCTTCAGGAGAAGCTCGCCGCGCTCGAGGAGGCCGAGGACGCCGTGGTCCTGGCGTCCGGCGTCGCGGCGCTGCATGCGGTGTTCTTCACCTTCCTCTCGACCGGCGACCACGTCGTCGTCTCGGACACGACCTACGAGGCGACGTGGAAGCTGTGGGCGGAGCTGTTGCCGGACAAGTACGGGATCGAGGCGACCTTCGTCGACATCACCGATCCCGAAAACGTCCGGGCGGCACTGCGTCCCACCACGCGGCTGGTGGCGGTCGAGACGATCGCGAATCCGACGACGAAGGTCGGGGACATCGCGGCGCTCGCCGACATCGCGCACTCCGCCGACGCCCTGCTCCTCGTCGACTCGACCTTCACCCCACCTCCCCTGTACCGGCCGCTCGCCGACGACGCCGACCTCGTCGTGCATTCGCTGACCAAGTACATCAACGGTCACGGTGACGCGATGGGTGGCGCGGTGCTCGGTCGGTCCGAACTGATCGGACGGATCAGAGAGCAGGCGATGGTCGACGTCGGCGGCGTGATCTCTCCGTTCAACGCGTGGCTGATCGCCCGAGGTGCCATCACCCTGCCGCTTCGACTGGCCCAACATCAGCGCAACGCCGAACGCGTCGCCGCCTTCCTCGACGCCGACCCGCGCATCGCCTTCGTGCGCTATCCCGGTCTCACCTCCCATCCCGAACACGAGCTTGCGGCACGCCAGTTCGGCGGACGTGGGTTCGGCGCGATGATGGCCTTCGCCGTCCGCGGGGACTCGGCGACCCAGAACCGTTTCGTCGGAGCCCTGAAGGTGATCACGTCGGCGGTGTCGCTCGGCCACGACGAGTCGCTCATCGTCCACGTCGGACCCGAAGGGCCTCGCGTCGCCGCCTATCCCGAGCCGTTCCGGAGATGGGGGCACCTGAGATTCTCCGTCGGCCTGGAAGACGCCGACGATCTGATCGCCGACCTCGCCCAGGCTCTCGACGCAACCTTCCCGAGCGCCGGCTGAGCGCGCGTATCGTTCGAGGCGCCGGCCTTTCGTTCACCCCCCGGCGAAAGGCGGCGGCAATGTCAGGCAACCCGGTCACCGGCGCGGTCGATCGCGCCACCGAGAGCCCGTGGTTCGAGCATGTGGCGCGTGCCGGCCACGCCGTCAGCGGGCTCCTCCACCTGCTCATCGCCTACATCATCGTGCGACTCGCATTCGGTGACACCGGGACGGCCGACCAGTCCGGGGCGCTGGGGATCTTCGCCGGCAACCCCGGGGGCCGGCTCGCGCTGTGGGTGGCCGCCGCGGCTTTCGCCGGCCTTGCCCTGTGGCGGATCGCGGAGGCGATCCTCGGGCCGCACCCGACGGAGCCCGGCAAGGAGAACGACGGTGCCCAGGACTGGCTGGACCGCGGGAAAGCACTGTCGCTGGCCGTCGTCTACGTCGGATTCGCCTGGACGGCCGTGCAATTCGCTCTGGGTAGCGGCCAGTCGAGCGGAAAGCAGAACGCCGGACTCACCGCACGCCTGATGGAATCCGGTGGTGGGAAGTTCGTGGTGGTGGTGGCCGGTCTGATCATCATCGGCGTCGGCGTCTACCACGTGTACAAGGGCGCGAGCCGCTCGTTCCTCGATGACCTCAAACCCCCCATCGGTCGCTCGACCTCCGATGACGTCACGACATCCCGGGCCGGGGCGGCGTCCGGCGACCGGGCCGCGACCATCGCCGGGGTGGTCGGCTACTGCGGCAAGGGACTCGTGCTGATCGGTACCGGCATCCTGGTGATCGTCGCGGTGGCGACCGCCGACCCGTCGAAGGCGAGCGGGATCGACGGCACGGTCAAATCACTGGCCGAGCTGCCCGCCGGACAGGTGCTGATGATCCTCGCTGCGATCGGGATCGCCGCCTACGGCGTGTACTGCTACTGGCTCACCCGTTACGCACGGATGTGACCGACCCCGACAGTTCTCCGTCGGCCTCGTAGAGAATCCCGCGTCCGATCGCCTCGCGGACCACTGGCAGTGCCGCGGCGGCCAACGCATCGGCGTCGACACCGTGGAAGCCGGCGAGCAACTCGATCAGGGCCTGGAGCGGAACCTGCCCGCGACATCCGGCGAGCAGTGCGCGTGACACCTCGTCGACGCCGAGAACCGCGGCGGGACCGCCGGGGCGGCGGACGGCGGCCCCGACCTGTTGCCAGCCGTCCGCGCCGGGCAGCGAGTGTTCCTCGAGCATCACCGGCGCGACCGAGAGTCGCTTGTCCAACAGTTCCGCGTCGGAGGTCTCGCGCAGGTATCGCCTGCGGGCCAGGAACGCCTGGGCCTCCGGGCCGGTGACCTCTTCACCGGCACCGGTGATCTCCTCGATCACGACGTCGGGTTCCCGGTCCTCCCCCGCCTCCGGCGCGCGGACGGTGATGGAACCCATGCCGATGGCCACGATGTCGTTGTCGTCGAACCACTCGAGCCACTGCTCCCCGCGGCGGGCCGCGGCCTGTTCGTCCTCCCCGGCGTCGGAGAGCCACAGGGACACGTAGCTGATCGGATCGGCGGCCTCCCGCTGGACGACCCAGGCATCGAGGCCGGTTCCGTCGAGCCATCCGCGGACCCGGTCACGCCAGTCCGCACCGTCGCGGATGATCCAGTTGGCCAGGATCTGGGCGGTGCCGCCCGGGTTGAGGTGCGCCGGCAGCTCGCGGATGAGCTGCTCGCACAGCGCATCTCCGACGACGCCGGAGTCCCGGTAGATGTAGTCCTGAGTGCCGGTCCCGACGACGAACGGAGGGTTGGAGACGATGAGGTCGAAGCGCTCTCCGGCCACGGGTTGGAACATGCTTCCGGCGCGCAGATCCCACGACATCCCGTTGAGGCGGGCGGTCGCCCGCGCCAGCGCGAGCGCCCGTTCGTTGGTGTCGGTCGCGACGATCTCCGCGCAGTGCGAGTTCAGGTGCAGCGCCTGGATGCCGCACCCGGTGCCGATGTCGAGGGCCCGTCGCACCGGTTCGCGAATGATCGCGCGCGCCAGGGACATCGAGGCCCCACCGATGCCGAGCACGTGGTCGCGGGCCACGGGACCGGGCCGCATGGCGGCGTCCTGATCCGCGACGACGAGGAAGTCGTGGGTCTCGTCGGCGTGCGGGCGGATGTCGAGGCTCGCGCGTATCGCTCCGCCGTCGAGCCGGGTGAGGACGCCCTGGGCGACGAGTGCGTCGACGCCGACGGACGGGAACGCATGGGCGACGACGTCTTCCGGTTCGTCCGAGCCGAGCAGGAAGAGCCGGATGACGGTCGCGAGGCGCGACTCACCGGCACCGCCGTCACGCTGTTCCGCCGCGGTCGCGGCCACCGCGGGCCACCACACCCCGCGCAGCAGTGCGGCGTGGACATCCTCCCCGAGGAGTTCGGTGACGCCGTCGGTTGTGTAACCCGCAGCGCGGAGGTCGGCACCCAGGGCGTCGACGACCGTGTCGTCGGTGAGCGGATGAGAGGAGGGATGACGCGCTGTCACCTCGTTGAGGCTACTCATCGTGCGACGCGCGACGATCGTGGAGACCCTTGTCGTCAGCAGGCAACAATTCCGGCGCGGCAACGATTCGGTTCCATTCGGGATGACAACGCCTGTATTCAGTATGATCACCCCTACGGCCTGGTCAAACGTGCCACTTCGGTGCGTTCGGCCATCCGGAGAGCACATTCCCTGACCGGAAGGACGGCAACGCGATGAGCGCACCGGAGAACAGCGGCGATCTCGCGAGCGACGCGGTGGACACGGAGAAGGACGTCATCGACGCCGACCTGCCGGCCGATGACGAGGACGCAACGGTGGAGATCGCCCCGGAGGTGCTCCTCGCCGAAGACAGCAGCACCGACGACGCGGCCCCGGTCGAGGAGGCCCCGGTCGAGGAGGCCACTGCCGAGGACACCCCGGTCGACGCTCCGGTTGACGAAGCGACCACCGAGCAGTCCGAGGAGTCCGACGCGGACGACCTCGCCGACGCCGCGGATCTGGAGGGTGTGCACGTGTCGTCGCGGGTGCGGGTGACACTGGAGGACGGCACGACGCGCGAGGGTGAGATCGTCGACGACTTCGCCGACCTCGCTCCCGGCGACCAGACCGTGGAGGCGCGCATTGACGAGGATCACACCGCCCGGCTGCGGCGCTGGGCGATCTCGACCGACGACCACGACATCGTCTTCGCCGACGACGACGCCGTCGAACTCCTGAACGTCTCGTAGCAGCAATGCGCGCCACGGGGCGCGCATCCTCTACGAAATCCGGTGCGCGAGGGGGGACTTGAACCCCCACGTCCGTAGACACTGGAACCTAAATCCAGCGCGTCTGCCAATTCCGCCACTCGCGCTCGGTGCGTTCCCGGTGTGGAACCGGGCTCTGCACTGTAACGGCGACCACCCTACCGGCCGCGTTCTGATCATCGCAGGCCAGGTACCTTGAAAGGTATGTCCTCGTCCCCCCGTCGCACGCACCGGCCTGCTCTCGTGGTGCTGACCGTGGTCGCCGCGGCGGCGTGTCTGATCCTCGCCTGGTGGCAGTGGTCGCGCTTCGAGTCGTCATCCGGCAGCGGCCAGAACCTCGGTTACGCCTTGCAGTGGCCCGCCTTCGCGATCGCCGTGATCTACGCCTACCGACGCTTCGTCGTCCTCGAGAGCGACCCGGAGGAAGCACGTAAGGCCGCGGCGGACGCGCGTGCCGCGGCCGAGATCCCCGAGGGCATCCTCCCCGAGCGCCCGACCACGCCGAGCGCGTCGTCTCTGGCGACCGACCACGATCCGGTCAAGGACGCAGCGCTCATCGAATACAACCGCTATCTGGCCGAGCTCAGATCGGCCGACACCACCGACGCCCCGTCATCGAAAGGCCCGCAGTGACCGAGACCGCATCCACCGCTTCTGCCCGCACCGCCCCGGTGGAGAAGGTCCGTGGGGCCCTGTTGAGGTACCGCGTCCTGGCCTGGATCACCGGCGTCTGGCTGCTGCTGCTCGTCGCCGAACTGATCCTGGCGTACGGCTTCGACAACAAGGCGCTCGACTTCGTGCCGATCGTCCACGGATGGGTCTACTTCGTCTACCTGATCATGGCGGTCGACCTGGCGATCAAGGTGCGTTGGCCCGCGGGCAAGACGATCATCACCGCGATCGCCGGCACCATCCCGTTCCTGTCGTTCTGGTTCGAGCACAAGCGCACCCGGGAAGTGAAGGCGCAGTTCAACCTCTAGCGGCCAGCTCCCGCAGGGCGGGCACCAGCTGTGCCAGTGCTTTGCCGCGGTGACTCAGCGAGTCCTTCTCCTCCGGGGTGAGTTCGGCCGACGACCGGCCCGCCGCCGGCTCGTCATCGGGCGCGAACAGCGGGTCGTAGCCGAAACCGTTCGGTCCGCGCTCGGCCCGCAGCACCCGCCCGCGCCACTCCCCGCGCACGACCGTCTCGGTCCCGTCCGGCAGCACCAGCGCGCATGCCGACACGAACGCCGCACCGCGTCGTTCGTCCGGGGTGTCCGACAGCTGGGCCAGTAGCAGGGCATTGTTGGCATGGTCGTCGCCGTGCCTGCCCGACCAGCGCGCCGACAGCACCCCGGGCATACCGTTCAGCGCGTCCACCGAGATCCCGGAATCGTCCGCGAGACAGGGCAACCCGGTGGCGCGCACGCCCGAGCGTGCTTTGATCAGCGCGTTCTCCTCGAAGGTCGCACCGTCCTCGGGTTCCTCGGGGTACTCGGGCACATCGTCGAGACCGAGGATCTGCAGTCCGGTGATCCCCGCGGCGTCGACGACGCGCTGCAGTTCGGCGAGCTTCTTGCGGTTACGGCTCGCGAGCAGGACCTTCGACATCAGGCGTTGCCCGGAAGCTGACCCGGGTACGGCTCGGCGAGCACCGCACGCTGCGCCTCGAAGAGCTTCTGTGTGCCGACCGCGGCGACGTCGAGGAGCGCATCGAGCGTCGACCGTGCGAAGGTCGCCCCCTCTCCGGTGCCCTGCACCTCGACGAGGGTACCGGCGTCGGTGGCGACGACGTTCATGTCGACCTCGGCCCGCGAGTCTTCTTCGTAGGGCAGGTCCAGGCGGACACGGCCGTCGACGACACCCACGCTCACCGCGGCGATGGCACACGAAAGCGGTTGGGGGTCAGACAGTTTGCCGGCTGCCCGGAGGTAGGTGACGGCGTCGGCGAGAGCCACGTAGGCACCGGTGATCGCGGCGGTGCGGGTGCCGCCGTCGGCCTGCAGGACGTCGCAGTCGAGGGCGATGGTGTTCTCCCCCAGGGCGGCGAGATCGATGCAGGCCCGCAGGGACCGCCCGACGAGTCGGCTGATCTCGTGGGTCCGGCCGCCGATCGAGCCCTTGACCGATTCGCGCTTGTTCCGCTCGTGCGTCGCCGCCGGGAGCATCGAGTACTCGGCGGTCAGCCAGCCCAGTCCCGATCCGCGGCGCCACGGCGGCACGCCCTCGGTCACGCTCGCGGTGCACATCACGCGGGTCTGCCCGAACTCCACCAGCACCGATCCCGCGGGATGGCTGGTGAAGCCGCGGGTGAAGGAGATGGGACGCAGTTCGTCGTCGGCTCGGCCGTCAGCTCGTGTGGTCACGGGTCCAACTGTAACGACCACGGTCGGACGCCTCATGACCCACTCGACTGTGACCCACTGACGCAGGGCGCCCTAGAGCAGGTCGATGACCTGTCCCTGCCGGACCAGATCGACCGGCCCGGAGAACGTACGGCGCGCCTCGGCGAGGATCTCCGCCGAATCCGTCCACGGCGCCACGTGAGTGATCGCCAGCGCCCGCACATTCGCCTTCGTCGCGGCCTCCCCCGCCTCGATCCCCGACAGATGGAGATCCGGTGGGCGTTCCGATGGCGAGTGCGTCCACGACGCCTCGCACAGGAACAGGTCGGCGTCGGCGGCGAGGTCGATGAGTTCGTCGCAGGGAGCGGTGTCACCGCTGTAGGCGATGACCTGACCCTCCGGCCCGGTGATGCGCAGCCCGAATGTGGACGGGGGGTGGTTGACGTTCATCGCCTTGATCCGCATGCCCCCGAGGGTCACCTCGAGACCGTCGTGCCACTCCTGGACGTCGAAGGTGTCGGTGATGTCGTCGACCTGGCCGGGATACTCCGACGAGCCGTAACCGATCCGTAGCGCGGTGCCCGGTGGGCCGTAGAGAGGCGCACGTTCCTTCGCCGGCGACGGTGCATAGCGTCGCCAGACGAGCATCGCCGGCAGGTCCAGACAATGGTCGGCGTGCAGGTGGCTGAGCACCACCGCGACGCTGTTCGGATCGGTGACCCGCTGCAGCTCGCCGAACACCCCCGGTCCGCAGTCCAGCAGCACCGGCTGCTCGCCGGGGACGGAGAGCAGGTAGCCCGAGCACGCCGCCCCCGGACCGCCCACACTGCCCGAACATCCGAGGACCGTGAGACGCATACGCCCTACTGTGCCATGCCCGCGCCTTCTGCTGTCGGGTTACCGGGTCACAAGTGAGCCGCGAAGATTGCCCGAGTCGGCTAAAGGTGCTGCACGGCACCGACGACCGGCCCGAGGAACCGTCGCGACAATCTCGCGAACATCTCCGGGTCGCCGGTCGCCTGGAATACGCGCGACGCCTCCCGGCCGGTGTGCGGATGCAGCAGGTCTTTCTCGGTGAGGACGCGGAAGAGGTCCTTGGCCGTCTCCTCGGCGCTGGACACCAGCGTCACCTCGTCGCCCATCGCGAGCTGCAGGACCCCGGTCAGCAGCGGGTAGTGGGTGCAGCCGAGTACGACCGTGTCGACGCCGGCCTGCTGGAGGGGTTCGAGGTAGCCCTGCGCCAGACCCAGGATCTGCCGCCCGCTGGTGATCCCGCGTTCGACGAAGTCGACGAAGCGCGGGCAGGGTACGGCGGTGATCACCGCGTCACGGGCGGCGGCGAACGAATCCTCGTATGCGCGTGAGGCGATCGTCGCCTCGGTGCCGAGCACACCGATCCGGCCGTTCTTGGTGGCGACCACCGCACGACGCACCGCGGGGAGCACGACCTCGATCACCGGGATCGGCGCGTATCGCTCACGCGCGTCGCGTAGGCATGCGGCCGATGCGGTGTTGCAGGCGATGACGATCGCCTTGACACCCCGCTCGGCCAGATCGTCGCCGATCGCGAGGGCGTGCTTGCGGATCTCGGGGATCGTCAGCGGCCCGTATGGGCCGTTCGCGGTGTCGCCGATGTAGACGATGTCCTCGTCGGGCAGCAGGTCCATGATGGCGCGGGCGACGGTCAGACCGCCTACGCCGGAGTCGAAGATCCCGATGGGTGCCTCGGGATCGGCGGCCCAGACGGGCGCCGTGGGTTGTGCGGCTATGACGCCACCCCCGGGGTCACGGTGCGCTGCCGCTTCTTGCGGTCACGCGCGGCGAGGAACCAGGCGGCGAGCACGCCGGCGATCGCGCCGAACAGATGCGCCTGCCACGAGACGAGCGGATTCGTCGGCAGCACGCCCCAGAGGATCGAGCCGTAGATCAGGAAAAGCACCACGCCGCCGAGGATCTGCCACAGGTCGCGGTTGAACAGTCCGCGCACGACGAGGAAGGTGAGCCAGCCGAAGATGATGCCCGACGCGCCCACGGTGATCGAGTAGGGCGCGGCGAAGAGCCACACTCCCAGACCGGAGATCACCCAGATGATGCCGGTGACGACGAGGAACCGCTGGGTCATCAGCACCAGGAAACAGAGCACCGCCCCGGGCATGAGGTTGGCGAACAGGTGCTCCCAGTCGGCGTGCAGCATCGGCGCCCAGAGGATGCCGTCGAGTCCGTCGACCTGGCGGGGCTCGATCCCGTTGGAGTCGAGGTCGTACCGGGTGGCCGCGTCGATCAGCTCGATGACGAACAGCGCCGCGATGATGCACACGGTGGTGATCAACGAACGCAACCAGAGCGGGCGGGAGCGCCGCTGCGGCTCCTGCCCGACCGGTGAGGTGTACGACGTCATGGCCATTTTCTCTTCGGGTCTCGACTCTTGTGGATGGCGTCCCGGGGGCCGGTCACGCCCAGAGCTGACCTTCGAGTGCCTGCTCCGCGTCGTCCAGGCTACCTTCGTAGACCCCGGTCGACAGATACTTCCACCCCGCGTCGGGCACCACGAAGCCGATGTCGGCGCGCGAGCCCTCCTTCATGGCCCGCCGGCCGATACCGCGCGCGGCCTGCAGGATCGCGCCGGTGGAGATGCCCGCGAAGATTCCCTCGAGGTCGATCAGTTCACGCACCCGGGCGACCGCGTCGACGCCGGTGACCGAGAACCGGCGCGTCAACACCGATTCGTCGTAGAGCTCCGGGATGAATCCCTCGTCGATGTTGCGCAGGCCGTACACCTCGTCGCCGTAGCGGGGTTCGGCCGCGACGATCTCGATCTCCGGATTGCGTTCACGCAGAAAGCGTCCGACGCCCATCAGCGTCCCGGTGGTGCCCAGTCCCGCGACGAAGTGGGTGATCTCCGGGAGGTCGGCGAAGAGCTCCGGGCCGGTCCCCTCGTAGTGGGCGGCGATGTTCGCGACGTTGCCGTACTGGTACAGCATCACCCAGTCGGGGTTCTCCGATGCCAGCTTCTTGGCCACGGCCACCGCGGTGTTCGATCCGCCCGCGGCCGGCGAGGAGATCACCTTCGCGCCGAACATGCGCAACAGCGACCGACGCTCCTCGGAGGTGTTCTCGGGCATCACGCAGATCAGTTGGTAGCCCTTGAGTTTCGCGGCCATCGCCAGCGAGATCCCGGTGTTGCCACTGGTGGGTTCGAGGATCGTCGAACCCTCGTGCAGCAGCCCGTCGCGTTCGGCCTGCTCGATCATGCGCAGCGCGGGGCGGTCCTTGATGGAGCCGGTCGGGTTGCGGTCCTCGAGTTTGGCCCAGAGTCGCACGTGGGGCCCGTCGGCCGAGTCGTCCCAGCGCGGGGACAGCCGCGGGAGGCCGATCAGCGGGGTGTTGCCGACCGAGTCGATGAGCGAGTCGTAGCGGGTCACGCTCAGCAGCCGCCGGCGACCGCGGGCAGGATGGTCACCTCGTCACCGTCGTCGATGGAGGTGTCGAGACCACCGGAGAACCGGACGTCCTCGTCGTTGACGTAGATGTTGACGAAGCGGTGCAGTTTCGCGGTGCCGTTCTCAGCCGGGGCGACGAGTCGCTCCTTGAGCCCGGGGTTGCCCGACTCCAGGTCGTCGATCAGCGTGGCGAGCGTCGTCCCGGACCCCTCGACGCGCTTGGCGCCGTTGGTGTGGGTCCGCAGGATCGTCGGGATGGACACGGTGACGGGCATATTCAGCTCCTGATCTCGATCTCTTCTTCGGTGACCGTGCCGTCGACGATGCGATAGCTACGGATCTCGGCGGTCTCCGGGTCCCGGGTGGACACCAGCACATAGTGCGCGCCGGGCTCGCCGGCGTAGGAGATGTCGGTGCGGCTCGGGTAGGCCTCGGTCGCGGTGTGCGAGTGGTAGATCACCACCGGTTCCTCGTCGCGACGGTCCATCTCGCGCCACACGGACAGCTGCTCGGCCGAATCGAACCGGTAGAACGTGGGCGACCGTTCCGCGTTGATCATCGGGATGAATCGCTGCGGGTCCTCGGAACCCTCCGGCCCCGCGATCACCCCGCACGCCTCGTCCGGATGATCGGCGCGCGCATGCGCGACCATCGCGTCGACGAGTTCCTGATCGATCTTGAGCATCGGTGTCCCGTTCTCCTTCGCAGACGCGGGCCCCGGTGGGCAGGGCACGGAGGGGTCGGCGACAGGTCGTCGCACATGTCCCGAGAGGGAACGCCGCGGCGCGAACGCCTATTCCGCATTCACCTATGACCGGTGTCACCGTCGGTGAGTCCGGGGCGGGCCGTTCAGACGAACGCCGACGGCGCAGCCTGCGCGTAGGTGGGGATGGACGCCACCGTCTCGGCGGCGAGTACGGCGTCGACGATGGCTCGCTGAACGACGCCGGCCGCGCATCGGCAGATCTCGGCGATGACCGCCGCGTCCGGATGCATGCCGGGCGGTGAGGCGAACGCCGGGTCGATCGACTCCGGCCGCACCGCACCGGTGGAGACGGCGAAGATGGTGTCGCCGTCGAGCGGTGAGTGGGCCGGGCGGATGGCGCGGCCGAGACCGTCGTGGCCGGCCATGGCGATTCGCTGGGTCATCGCGGCATCGAGTGCGGCATCGGTGGCGACGACTCCGATCGTCGTGTTGAGCACGGTGTGTTTCTCCGCGAGGTCGGCCAGCCGTGCGATGTCGCCGGCCTCCGGACGCCTCAGGCCCAGGCGGTCGAGGTCATCCTCACCGAGATCCCACGGCAGGCCGCTCTGCGGGTCGATGACGGCGCCGACCGGGTTGGCGACCATCAGCGCGCCGACGGTGACACCTGCGGCCGGACCCGTCGGGATCGTCACCGATGCGCTGCCCACACCACCTTTCAGCGCGCCGGCACGTGCACCGGCGCCGGCCCCCACACTGCCGACCGCGAAATCGGCACCGGCGGCGCGGACCGCCTCGGCGCCGAAGTCGGCGTCGGGCCGGTGATCCCACGCGCCGACCGGGAGATCGAAGATGACCGCGGCCGGCACGATGGGCACCACATGTCCCCGGGTGTCCATCGGCAGCCCGACCCCCTCGGCCTCGAGGGCGCGCATCGCGCCGTCGGCGGTTGCGAGACCGTAGGCGCTGCCGCCGCTGAGCACGATGGCGTGCGCGGTCTGCACGGTGTTCGACGGATCGAGGAGGTCGGTCTCACGGGTGCCCGGACCACCGCCCCGCACGTCGACGGCGGCGATCGCAGCGGATCCCGAGATCCGCACGACCGTCGTCCCGGTCGCCCAGCCGTGGCCGTCGGGTGTGTCGGCGGTACCGGAGACCTGCGCGTCGGCGTCGACACGATGACGGTGCCCGACGGTGATCCCGGCGACGTCGGTGATGCGGTCGCCCGGGCGGGCGGGTCGTCCGATGGTGGTCACGTACACCTCTGCTCTCATCTGTCCCGACCCGCAGCACGGAGAACTCGGACAAAGCTCCCGAATGGAGCGGTGTCACCGTGGATCGTAGGTCACATCACCGCTTCGACGAGCAGATCCTGCATCACCGTCAGCCAGTGATAGACGCCGAGATGCGCGGCGTGCGGATGATCGGGCGGCAACCGGTCGGGGGTGTCCTCGGAGATCCCGAGCATCGCCCCGAGGGCGAGGCGGACGTCGTTGAGGGCGGTCAGCCAGGCGGTCGCCTGCTCGACGGTGAGTGCGAGGTCGCCGCCCCCGTCGGGCAGGGTGTCGAGAAGAACCTGCGCCGCAGCGAGTTTGGCGTCGATGATCTTCGGCTCGTTGACGCTGCGCAGCGCCGAGTTGAGGCGACCGTTCACCACCTCGGCGGAGAGTTCCCGGTCCTGATCGGGGCGATGGAAGTCCGGCAGGAGACGCCCGAGCGTGGCGTCGTCGGGTGTGTCGGCATGGCCGACCCGGATACCGGTGACGTCCGACAGCGCATCGCGCGGTGCGGTGTCGGCGCGTTCGGTGAGCAGCTCGCACATCGAGGAGACCAGCGACGCGAGCAGCTCGACCTCGTGCGCGTCGAGCTGGGAGGTGATCCGAATCGACGCGCCGCGGCCCTTGCGTTTCCAGGTGCGCACGCTTCAGTGTCTCCCCACCGTCGACCCCGTCAGCACCGTCGAACCCGGTCCGCGCTCGGGCGGCAGAAATGCGAACCCGGTCATGAATCGCGCTGCATGGTGGCCCACAGGCCGGCCGCGTGCAGTTTGCGCACGTCACCCTCGACCTTGTCGCGGTCGCCGCTGGAGACCACGGCCTTGCCCTCGGTGTGCACCTGCATCATCAACTGATTGGCACGTGACTCCGAGTAGCCGAAGATCTTCTGGAAGACGAAGGTCACATACCGCATCAGATTGACGGGATCGTCCCACACGACGGTCATCCAGGGTTTGTCGAGATCCGCCGCGCCGTCCGCCACCGCGGGTTCGGCAACCGCGGTACCGCCGGGGGTAGCCTCGTGCGCACGAGTTTCGTCAGGCGCCATGGAGACAAGGGTAACGCGACAGTGAGCATCGACAACACCGCGCTGCTGACCGATCAGTACGAACTGACCATGGTCGCAGCGGCTCTCCGCCACCCGGTCGCACACCGGTCGTGCGTGTTCGAGGTGTTCGCCCGACGACTCCCCGACGGCCGCCGGTACGGCGTCGTCGCGGGCACCGGACGCGTCCTCGCCGAGCTCGCCGAGTTCCGTTTCGGCGACGAGGAGATCGCCGTCGTGGAGAAGTTCCTCGACGCCGAGACCGTCGCGTGGCTGCGCGACTACCGGTTCTCCGGGGACATCGACGGCTACCGCGAGGGCGAGCTCTACTTCCCCGGCTCTCCGATCCTCACCGTCCGTGCGCCCTTCGCCGAGGCCGTACTGCTCGAGACGCTGATCCTGTCGATCCTCAACCACGACAGCGCGATCGCCTCGGCCGCCGCCCGGATGGTCAGCGCCGCCGGGTCCCGGCCGATCATCGAGATGGGTTCCCGACGCACCCACGAGCGCGCCGCGGTCGCGAGCGCCCGTGCCGCGTACCTGGCCGGCGTCGCCGCGACGTCGAATCTCGAGGCGAACCGCCGTTTCGGCGTCCCCAGCGCGGGAACCGCCGCGCACGCCTTCACCCTCGGCTTCTCCGGACCGGACGGTCCCGACGAGAAGGCCGCGTTCACCGCACAGATCGAGGCGCTCGGCGTCGGCACCACCTTGCTGGTGGACACCTACGACATCACCCAGGGCGTGCGCAACGCCATCGAGGTCGCCGGCCCCGGACTCGGTGCGGTTCGCATCGACTCCGGAGATCTCGGCGTGCTCGCCCGGCAGGTACGCACGCAACTCGACGACCTCGGCGCCACCGACACCAAGATCGTGGTGTCCGGCGACCTCGACGAGTACGCGATAGCCTCGCTGCGCGCCGAACCGGTCGACACCTACGGCGTCGGGACCTCGCTGGTCACCGGCAGCGGTGCACCGACCGCGGGCATGGTCTACAAGCTCGTCGAGGTCGACGGGCTTGCCGTCGCGAAGCGGTCGAGCCACAAGGAGTCGCGTGGCGGAGCGAAGGCGGCGGTGCGAGCCGCACGTGCCAGTGGGACGATCGTGGAAGAGATCGTCTACCGTGCCGAGGGACCACGCCCCGACGCCGAGGGCGGTCTCCAACTGCGGAACCTGCAGATTCCGCTGGTTCGCGGCGGGGAGCCGGTGGCATCGCTGCCTTCGCTGACCGACGCGCGCGCCCATCTCGCCGCAGGGCTGGTGAGCCTGCCGTGGGAGGGCCTCGGCCTCTCGCACGGGGACCCGGCGGTGCCGACCCGATACCAGCTCCGCTGACGAGCAACACGATTCGATCCGCCAGGGGGTAGCAGATGAACAGCGAACGCAGCGACGGCACCAAACCGGCCGACGCCTTGGTCGTCGTCGACGTCCAGAACGACTTCTGTGAGGGCGGTTCCCTCGCGGTCAACGGTGGTGCGGCGGTGGCCCGGGCGATCACCAAGATCCTCGACGAGTACCGGACGGTCGTCGCGACACGCGATCACCACATCGATCCGGGTGATCACTTCTCCGACGAACCCGACTACGTCGACACCTGGCCGCCGCATTGCGTGGTCGGCACCGACGGCGTTGCCTTCCACCCCGAATTCGATTCCACCGCAGCGCGAGAGACATTCTCGAAAGGTGAGTACGCCGCTGCGTACTCCGGCTTCGAGGGTGTCACGGACGACGGCACGAGCCTCGAACAGTGGCTGCGCGACCACAAGATCTCCAGCATCGACATCGCGGGACTGACCACCGATCACTGTGTCCGCGCGACGGCACTCGATGCGGTGGCGGCCGGATTCACGACGCGGGTGCTGCTCAATTTCACCGCGGGCGTCGGGGCGGCGACCACCTCCGACGCACTGAAGAGCATGCGCGAGGCGGGGGTCGAGCTGGTGGGCGACCTGCTCTACGACGGCTCGAGCGGCACGGGTTAGTCCCGAGGGAACCGTCGAGCCCGCGGATCCGTCTGAAACTCACACACCCCATCTCGCACCATCTCGAACGAGGACCCCGGAACACCACATGCCGAACACTCCCCCGGTGACCGAACTGCTCGACACCGCGGTCTCCGCGCTCGGCGGTCGTCGCCGTGACGGTCAGGTAGCCATGGCCTCGGCCGTCGCACACGCCATCGACACCGGCGAACATCTCGCCGTACAGGCCGGGACCGGCACCGGAAAGTCGCTGGCGTACCTCGTGCCGGCCATCCGCCATGCGGTCGAGACCGGACGGACCGTGGTGGTGTCGACGGCGACGATCGCCCTGCAGCGGCAGCTGATCGAGCGTGACCTCCCCCGTCTCGCCGGCGCCCTCGCGAAGCCCGTCGGCCGCAAACCCACCTTCGCGATCCTCAAAGGTCGCGGAAACTACTTGTGCCTCAACAAGATCCATTCGGGGGCCGCCGACGAGCCGGACACCGAGCTGTTCGATCCGTTCGAGTTGTCCCGCACCGGACGCGAGGTCACCCGGCTGCGCGAGTGGAGCAGCGACACCGAGACCGGTGACCGCGACGACCTCGTGCCCGGTGTCGCCGACCGCGCCTGGCGACAGGTCAGTGTGTCCGCGCGTGAATGCCTCGGTGCCGCCAACTGTTCCTACGGCGAGGACTGCTTCGCCGAACAGGCCCGCCGCCAGTCCGGCAAGGTCGACGTGGTGGTCACCAACCACGCCCTGCTGGCGATCGACGCGACGAGCCCGGCCAACGTTCTGCCCGAGCACGACGTCGTGATCATCGACGAGGCCCACGAACTCGTCGACCGGATGACCTCGGTGGCGACCGACGAACTGTCGGCGGCCTCGATCACCCTCGTCTCCCGGCGCGTCGGCAAACTCGTCGACGAGGAGACCGCCGACGCCCTCCTCGGTGCCGGTGAGCAACTCGGGGAACTCCTGGAGACGGCGCCGAAGACACAGTGGACGCAGCTGCCGCCCGACGCCACGTCCGTTCTGGTGATGCTGCGTGACCGGTTGTGGCAGACCCGGACCGCGATCGGCCCGGTGCGCGCGCCCGGTGCCGGCGACGACGGCGCGGCCGCCGCACGGTCGGCGGCCCTCACCTCGCTCGACGACATGCACGACACGGTCGTCCGCGTCCTCGGCGCCTTCGACGAACCCGACGAGTCCAAACGCCGCGACGTGGTGTGGGTCGGCCTCGACACCTCCCGACGCGGCGCCGAACCCCGTCCGGTGCTGCACATCGCGCCGCTGTCGGTCGGCGGGCTGCTCCGCGCGTCGCTGTTCGCCAAATCGACGGTCGTCCTGACCTCCGCGACCCTGACCATCGGCGGTTCCTTCGACGCCCTTGCCGCGACCTGGGGTCTACCCGCCTCCGGGCGGGGCACCGACCGTCCCGCCGCCGACGAGCCGGGCGACGAACCGGGCCCCGACCCGACGGCCGCCCGCAACGTCACGGCCAGTGGCAAGGCGGTTCCCTCCGATTCGGGTTCGGCGCGCTGGACGGGTCTCGACGCGGGCTCCCCGTTCGACTATCCGAAGTCGGCGATCCTCTACGTGGCCCGGCACCTGCCCCGGCCCGATCGCTCGGGTATCGCTCCGCGGACGATGGACGAGATCGCCCAGCTCGTGGATGCCGCCGGCGGGCGCACGCTGGGGCTGTTCTCGTCGATGCGCGCTGCCCGCGAGGCGGCCGAGGCGATCCGGGAGCGCTGCGAGTACCCGGTGCTGTGTCAGGGCGACGACACCACCTCGACCCTCGTCAGACGCTTCGCCGAGGATCCCGAGACCTGCCTGTTCGGCACACTGTCGCTCTGGCAGGGCGTCGACGTGCCGGGGCCGTCGCTGAGCCTCGTGCTCATCGACCGTATTCCGTTCCCCCGCCCTGACGATCCGCTGCTGACCGCGCGGCAGCGCGCGGTCGACGCCCGGGGCGGCAACGGCTTCTTGTCCGTGGCGGCGAATCATGCCGCGCTGCTGCTCGCGCAGGGCGCCGGCCGACTGCTGCGTTCGGTCGACGACCGTGGCGTCGTCGCGGTGCTCGACTCCCGGCTGGCGACGGCCGGATACGGGGGCTACCTACTCGCCTCGCTGCCTCCGATGTGGCGGACCACCGATCCCGCCGTCGTCCGGTCCGCCCTCAGCCGGCTCACCGCCGCACCGCGTCCGGTGGGCTGAGCACGCCCGACGCGAGACGACCGGCACGGCGACCGTGTACGACGAGACAATCGCCCACGCGGGGCACTAGGTTGGGTAGCGGTGATTCCAACGCAGGCGAGACCGACAACGCACCCTGACCAATCGCGGGAGCTGACGAGAGGAGGCTTCGAGTGATCGGGCGCATGGGTATCGATGACATCGCACCCCTGGTCTCGGCCGGGCAGCAGCCCGCGAAAGCCGTTGTGGGAGAGTTCTTCCCGATCAGCACCACGGCGTGGCGCGAAGGGCACGACGCGATCGGCGTCACGCTCCATGTCGAGGCACCGCGTCGCGGCGTCCTCGACATCCGGATGACCCCGTCACCCGAACCGGACACCTTCAACGCGGCGTTCGTCCCCGACGCGGTCGGATTCTGGTCGTATCGCATCGAGGCCTGGAGCGATCCGTACACCACCTGGCGTTCGGCGGTCACCAAGAAGCTCGACGCCGGTCAGGGCGCCGCCGACCTCGCCAACGACCTGGAGACCGGCGCCCGCATCCTCACCCGCGCCGCCGAGGACATCGCCGACGAGTACCGCGAACTCCTGCTCGACGCCGCGCGTCTGCTCCGCGCACGACGCCGCCGGGTCGAGAACCGGGTGAGTCTGGCGATCTCCGAGGAGGTCGTCGAACTGCTCCACGACAATCCCGTCCGGGAACTGGTCACCAAGAGTCGCACCTACCGCGTGTGGGTGGACCGAACCCGCGCCCTCTTCGGGTCCTGGTACGAGTTCTTCCCCCGCTCCACCGGCGGTTGGGACGGCGAGGGCAACCCGGTGCACGGCACCTTCCTCACCGCCGCCGAGGACCTCCCGCGGATCGCCGGGATGGGCTTCGACGTCGTCTACCTCCCGCCGATCCACCCGATCGGCGAGGTCAATCGCAAGGGGCGCAACAACACCCTGGTCGCCGGTCCCGACGACGTCGGCTCGCCGTGGGCCATCGGGTCGAAGGACGGCGGCCACGACGCGATCCACCCGCAGCTGGGCTCCGAGGAGGACTTCGAGTACTTCGTCGGGCGGGCGCGTGAGCTGGGACTGGAGGTCGCCCTCGACCTCGCACTGCAGTGCGCACCCGACCATCCCTGGGCGACCGAACACCCCGACTGGTTCATCATCCAGCCCGACGGCACGATCGCCTACGCGGAGAACCCGCCGAAGAAGTACCAGGACATCTACCCGCTGAACTTCGACGAGGACCGCAACGGCATCTATCGGGCCGTGCTGCAGGTGGTCCTGCACTGGGTCGGCCTCGGCGTGAACATCTTCCGCGTCGACAACCCGCACACCAAGCCGCCGAACTTCTGGGAGTGGCTGATCGTCGAGGTCAAGAAGCGGAACCCGGACGTGCTGTTCCTGTCCGAGTCGTTCACCCGCCCGGCTCGTCTGTACGGTCTCGCCCGCCTCGGATTCACCCAGTCCTACACGTACTTCACGTGGAAGACGGCCAAGTGGGAACTCGAGCAGTTCGGCCGCGAACTGGCCGATCATGCCGATGAGGCGCGTCCCAACCTGTTCGTCAACACCCCCGACATCCTGCACGCCAGCCTGCAGCACGGCGGCCCGGGCATGTTCGCACTCCGCGCTGCCCTGGCCGCGACCCTGGCCCCGACCTGGGGCGTCTACAGCGGCTACGAACTCTACGAACACGTCGCGGTCGCCGAGGGCAGCGAGGAATACCAGGACTCCGAGAAGTACGAGCTGCGTCCCCGCGACTACAAGGCGGCGACGAGCCGCGGTGAGTCGCTGGAACCGTGGATCACCTCGCTCAACGAGATCCGCCGTCGGCATCCGGCGCTGCAGCAACTGCGGAACATCCACTTCCACCACGTCGAGAACCCATCGCTGATCGCCTATTCGAAGATCGATCCGGTCTCGGGCGACCGCGTCGTGGTGGTGGTCAACCTCAACCCGTTCGCCGCCGAGGACTCCACCGTCTGGCTCGACCTGCCCACACTCGGATTCGAGTGGTACGACCACTTCCCGGTCCGCGACGAGGTCACCGGGGAGGAGTACTGGTGGGGACAGGACAACTACGTCCGGCTGGAGCCGTGGCGCGCGGTCGCCCACATCCTGGCCCTCCCGCCGCTCGACCCCGCCACCGCAGCGCGACTCGCCTACCGAATCCAGTGAGGTGCCCGTGACCGATCGTCGAGATCCCGAGTCCCCCACGACCCCCGGCACCGCCGCCCCGGGAACACCCCTCGCCGCCGGGTCCCTCCCCGCCCCCGAGGCGTCCGATCACGACCTGCGCCGGCTCGACGCGCTGACCCATCCCGACCCGCATGCGTTCCTCGGGGCGCACGACGCCCCGGGCGGCAGCACGATCCTGCGCACACTACGACCCGACGCCCTGTCGGTGTCGGCGGTCATCGGCGGCGTCGACCATCCCATGACCCGCCAGACCGACGACCTGTGGGTCGTCACGGTGCCGATCGCCGACCTGATGGACTACCGCTACCGGATCGTCTACCCCGACGGTGCGGGCGGCACCGCCGAGTTCGTCGTCGCCGACGGCTATCGATTCCTGCCGAGCCTCGGCGACATCGACATCCACCTGTTCAGCGAGGGCCGGCACGAGACGCTGTGGGAGGCCCTCGGGGCCCGCGTCGTCTCGTACACGACCGCCGACGGCGAGGTCTCCGGCACCGCGTTCTCGGTCTGGGCGCCCAACGCCCACGGCGTGGCCGTCATCGGGGATTTCGACCGGTGGACCGGCCGCGTGGCCCCCATGCGCAAGGTCGGGGTCAGCGGTGTCTGGGAAGTGTTCATCCCCGACGTCGGCGACGGCGCGCACTACAAGTTCCGGGTGCACGGCGCCGACGGCGTGATCCGTGACAAGGCCGATCCGATGGCTTACCGGACCACACCCCCACCGTCGACGGCGTCGGTCGTCACGCGATCGCAGCACGTCTGGTCCGACGACGCCTGGATCGCGCGCCGGGAGCGCTCCGCGCCCGAGCGCGAACCGATGAGCATCTACGAGGTGCACCTGGCGTCGTGGCGTCAGGGCCTGGGCTACCGCGAACTCGCCCACCAGCTCGCCGATTACGTCGTGGAGAAGGGCTTCACGCACGTCGAGTTCCTCCCGGTGGCCGAGCATCCCTTCGGCGGTTCGTGGGGCTACCAGGTGACGTCGTACTACGCGCCGACCGCCCGGTTCGGTACCCCCGACGACTTCCGGTACCTCGTCGACCATCTGCATTCGCGCGGGATCGCGGTGATCGTCGACTGGGTGCCCGCGCACTTCCCGAAGGACGAGTGGGCTCTCGCCCGCTTCGACGGCACCCCGCTCTACGAGCACGCCGACCCGATGCGCGGCGAGCAACTCGACTGGGGCACCTACGTCTTCGATTTCGGACGCCACGAGGTACGCAATTTCCTCGTCGCCAACGCATTGTTCTGGTTCGGCGAGTTCCACATCGACGGACTGCGCGTCGACGCCGTCGCCTCGATGCTGTATCTGGACTACTCACGTCCCGACGGGCAGTGGCGGCCCAACATCCACGGTGGCCGCGAGAACCTCGAAGCGGTGCAGTTCCTGCAGGAGACCAACGCGACGGTGCACAAACACTTCCCCGGCGTCATCACCGTCGCCGAGGAATCCACCGCGTGGCCGGGCGTCACCCGGATGACCGATCTCGGCGGCCTCGGTTTCAGCTTCAAATGGAACATGGGCTGGATGCACGACAGCCTCGACTACCTGTCGCGGGATCAGGTGCACCGAAGCTTCCATCACCACGAGATCACCTTCTCGCTGATGTACGCATGGAGCGAGAACTTCGTGCTGCCGCTGTCGCACGACGAGGTGGTCCACGGCAAGGGCACGCTCTGGACGCGTATGCCGGGCGATTCGTTCACCAAGGCGGCCGGCGCCCGCGTGTACCTCGCGTACATGTGGTCGCATCCCGGCAAACAGCTGCTGTTCATGGGCCAGGAGTTCGGTCAGACCGGCGAATGGGCCGACAACCGGAGCCTCGACTGGCACCAGCTCGAGGGCTGGGAGGGCGAACTGCACTCCGGCATATCGGCGCTGGTCACCGACCTCAACCGGATCTACCGGTCATCCCCCGCGCTCTACACGCAGGACATCACCCCCCTCGGCTACGAGTGGATCGACGCCAACGACACCGCGAACAACGTGATCAGCTTCCTGCGGTTCGGGGAGGACGGATCGGTTGTCGCCTGCATCTTCAACTTCTCCGGGTCGGACCGGGTCGACTACCATATCGGGCTGCCGCAGGGCGGGGTGTGGGAGGAGATCCTCAACACCGACGCCGACGCCTACAGCGGCGCGGGCAAGGGGAACCTGGGAGCGGTGACCGCCGACGGGCCGTCGTATCACGGACGCCCCGCCTCGGCGCGGGTCATGTTGCCGGCCAATTCCGCCATCTGGCTCGCTCCCCGCTAACGCGCACACCCACCCTTTTTCGGCAAAGTCACCACCCCGGAGGGTGCTGGATTTGCCGAAAAAGGGTGGGTGTGCGGATCAGTAGAGCGCGCTCGCCAGCTTCCGTCGAGCAGTCACGACGAAGGGCTCCGCCGGGTCGAAGAGCTCGAACAGTTCCAGCAGCCGTGTCCGGGCCCGGGTGCGTTCCTCGCCGTTGGTGACCCGGACGACGTCGATGATCCGGTCGAAGGCCGCCTCGGGCTGCTGGGACAGCAGCAGGACGTCTGCGGCCGCGAGCTGTGCGTCGACGTCGCGCGGGGACGCGGTCTCGACGATGTTCGGGTCGTGGGCCTGCGCGCGCAGGATGAACTCGAGGTTCCGTGCCGCCGACGCCGCCTCGACGTTCTCGGGTTCGGCTTCGGCGACGGCGCGATATGCGGCAAGTGCCCCGTCGAAGTCGCCGTCGTTGAGCTTCTCCTCGGCGGCGATCATGCGCGGATCGGACTGCTCCGGCTCGGGGGCCGCAGCACCCGCGGGTGCGTCCGGGAGCGCGTTGCCGACCTGGGCGAAGATCTCGTCGATCCAGCTGGTGATCTCGGCCTCGGAACGGACGCCGTTGAACGCGGTGACCGGCTGCCCCTGCACGATCGCGACGACCATCGGGATCGACTGCACCCGGAACGCCTGCGCGATACGGGGATTCGCGTCGACGTCGACCTTGGCGAGCACCCAGCGACCGCCGGACTGCGCGGCGAGGCGTTCGAGGACCGGCGACAGCTGCTTGCACGGCCCGCACCATTCGGCCCAGAGGTCGACGACGACGAGCTGCTGCATCGACCGGTTGAGGACCTCGGCCTCGAAGGTCTCCTCGGTGACGTCGATGACGCTCGCACCGGATGCCACGGGCGGCGCACCGGGAGGCGGTGTCCCGGGTTGGGCACCGTCGGATCGATCGGACTGGGCCGGGTCTCGCTGTGCCTGCGCGCGCTGGGCTTGGGCGCGTTGAGCTTCGGCCCGGTCCTTGATCCCGCCGAGATCGACGGCACCGGTCATGGCCATGGCGGCAGCAGCCTGCTGACGGGCCGCCGCGGCGGCCTGCTGACGATTGGTTGGTCGCGTCACCCCTCTAGTGTGGCACGACCACCCGGGTGCGACGACCGAGGTTCGCCCAGCGCGGACACCGGTCGTTGCGGCGGACGGACGACCCCGGCGAGGCACACGGCGAGCAGCAGCGCGGCCAGTGCCGCGTGCAGGCCGGTGTTCAGAGATGTTCGGCTGCTGATGAACCCGACGACGGCGGGTCCGGCGAGCATTCCCAGGTATCCGCAACCGACCACGATCGAGATCGTCCGGCCACCCGCGGAGTCGGTGAGATTTCCCGCAGCGGTGAAGATCTGCGGGATGAGCCCGGCGAGTCCGACACCGAAGACCGCCCAGCCGACCACGGCGAGCGCAGGCACCGGCGAGACGATCGCGATCGCCATGCCGACGATGCCGACGAGTGCGCCGACCCGCACCACGCGGACCGCACCCACCGAGGCGACCACCGGATCGATGACGAATCGCGAGACCGTCATGGTCGCGCTGAAGGCGCCGAAGGCGATCGCTCCGATCGCCTCACCGGTCCCGTAGCTCTCGACGACGTGCAGGGCGCTCCAGTCGTAGGCGGTGCCCTCGGCGAGCATGAGCCCGAAGGCGACGATCGCGAGCAGGACGAGCCGTCGCCGGTCGATGCCGTCCCACCACGTCGATCCCGACGACGAACCAGACGAGTTGTTCGTCGACGTCGTCGGCCTCTCGTCGCGCCCGGCGAGACCGCGCGCGACCGCGGCGACGACCACCAATCCGGCGACGGCGGCACACGCGACGGTCGGCACGACCCCGACGTCGGCCCACAGCGTCGCCGCCACCACCCCGGAGCCGACGAGGCTCCCCGAGGAGAACCATCCGTGGAACGACGACATGATCGGCCGGCGGTAGGCACGCTCGACGGCCACCGCCTGGGCGTTCATCGACACGTCCAGGCACCCGTTGGCGAAACCGAAGGCCGCGAGGGCGGCGCCGAGAGTGAGCGTGTCGACGGCCAGCACCGGGGTGACGATGACGGCCGCGAGCACAACCGCAGCGGCGACGGTGAGCGGCCGGGAACCCCAGCGGTCGATCAGCGGACCGCACACCTGCATGCCGACGAAAGCGGAGCCGCCCAGGAGCAGCAACAGGCCGCCCAGTTCGTCGTGGCCGACGCCGGTGCGGTCGCTGATGACCGGGATGTGCGCCACCCACATGGCGGCGAGAAAGCCGTTGAGGGCGAAGATCGAGGCGACCGCCCGCCGGGATCGGCGAGGTTCGGTCGTCTGGGGCACCTGCACTCAGGCGCCCGAACCCAGGTGGCGTTCCACCCGTTCGACCTTGCCGGTCAGTTCGTCGGTGTGGCCGGGACGGATGTCGGCCTTGAGCACGAGGCCGACGCGCGGCGCATGGGCGGCGACGGCCTCGGCAGCGGCCTTGACCACCGCCATCACCTCGTCCCAGTCGCCCTCGAGATAGGTGAACATCGAGGTGGTCTGGTGCGAGAGTCCAGAGGCCCGCACCACCTCGACGGCGGCCGCGACCGCCGCACTCATCCCGCCGTCGGCGTCGACGGCGGTTCCGCCCGAGGGCGTGAGGCTGAATGCGACGATCAATGGATCACGTCCGGATCAGGCGGTCGCCTGCTGGGGTGACCGGCCGGCCGAGAGTTCGGCGAGGTGGCCGTTGCGCTTGGCCCACCACTCGAAGACGATCGTGCCGAAGGGCGGGACGCTCGATGCGAGCGCCAGCAGCGTCACGATGGGGATCCCGATGCGGCGTCCGCCCAGGGGCAGTTCCCACTTCACGGCATTCCACTTGAGCTGGAACGCCGTGATCAAGGCGACGATCACGAAGATCACGAAGACGGCGCCGTGGGTGGCGCCGGGCAGCGCGATGGCCTCGGGGTCGTCGTTGACACGTTTGAGGATCATCCCGACGATCAGCCACGCCCAGGTGATGGCTTCCGCCACGGCGACGAAGCGGAAGCGCTTGGCGGGTGTGGTCAGGTCGAAGAAAGACAGCATGTTCCCCATTGTGCCTGCCGGCGGAGACTTCTACGACAATGTGTCGTAGAAGTCTCCTTCAGCGGATCTCTCAGGCCTTCGGGACGCGGATGATCAGCGCATCGCCCTGGCCGCCGGCACCACACAGCGCGGCTGCGCCGACGCCGCCACCGCGACGCTGCAGCTCGAGCGCGAGGTGCAGGGTGATACGGGCGCCGGAGGTGCCGATCGGGTGGCCGACGGCGATGGCGCCACCGTTGACGTTGACCTTGTCCGCGTCGACGCCGAGCTGCTGGGTCGAGGCCAGGCCGACCGCGGCGAACGCCTCGTTGATCTCGATGAGGTCGAGGTCGGTGGGGGCGATGCCCTCGCGGTCGCAGGCCTTGGCGATCGCATTGCCCGGCTGCGCCTGCAGGCTGGAGTCCGGTCCGGCGACGACGCCGTGGGCACCGATCTCGGCGAGCCAGGTCACGCCCAGCTCCTCGGCCTTGGCCTTGCTCATCACCACGACAGCGGCAGCGCCGTCGGAGATCTGCGACGAGTTGCCCGCGGTGATGGTGCCGTCCTTGCGGAACGCCGGTCGCAGGCCCGAGAGCGACTCGGCGGTGGTGTTGGCGCGGATGCCCTCGTCCTCGGCGAACTGGATCGGGTCACCCTTGCGCTGCGGGATGGAGACCGGCACGACCTCGTCGTCGAACACGCCGTTCTTCCAGGCGGCGGCGGCGAGCTGGTGGCTGCGGGCGGCGAATTCGTCCTGCTGCTCGCGGGTGAAGCCGTCCTTGTCGTTGCCCTGCTCGGTCAGCGCCCCCATCGGCTGATCGGTGAAGGCGTCGTGCAGGCCGTCGAAGGCCAGGTGGTCGACGAGTTCGGTGTTGCCGTACTTGAAGCCGCCGCGGCTGCCCGCCAGCAGGTGCGGGGCCTGGGTCATCGACTCCTGGCCACCGGCGACGACGACGTCGAACTCCCCGGCGCGGATCAACTGGTCGGCGAGCGCGATGGCGTCGATACCCGACAGGCACATCTTGTTGATGGTCAGGGTCGGGACGTCCCAGCCGATGCCGGCCTTGATGGCAGCCTGACGAGCCGGCATCTGACCCGCCCCCGCGGTCAGCACCTGGCCCATGATGACGTACTGGACCTCCGAGGCCGGGACCCCGGACTTCTCGAGTGCACCCTGGATCGCCACCGCACCGAGGTCGACGCCGCTGAAGTCCTTCAGCGAGCCCAGGAGGCGGCCGAAGGGGGTGCGTGCGCCGGCGACGATGACCGTGGTGTTGTCGGCATTCGGGGACATGAAACGAACCTCCGGGGGGTGTGTTGCGGGGGAGCTACCGAGCGCCCGCTCTGTGCGCTCTTGGGCTCAACGCTACCGTTGTCTCATGTCTTCCCCAGCAACTGACCCCAGCACTCCCGCCGCCGCTCCCCAGGGCGCGACCGCACTGATCTCCGATCTGGTCGTGGCCATCGACCACGTGGGCATCGCGGTTCCCGACCTCGACGCCGCGAAGAAGTGGTACGCGACGCATCTCGGCTTCGAGACGCTCCACCAGGAGACCAACGAGGAGCAGGGTGTCGAGGAGGCCATGGTCGGCCCGGCGGACGGCGGCACGCTCATCCAGCTGCTCGCCCCGCTGAACGAGTCGTCGACCATCGCGAAGTTCATCGACCGCAGCGGCCCCGGCCTGCAGCAGCTGGCGGTGCGCGTGACCGACGTGGACGCCGTCATGGCCCGCCTCACCGAGGCCGGTGTCCGCGTCCTCTACCCCGCCGCCAAGCGGGGCACCGCGAACTCCCGGATCAACTTCGTCCATCCCAAGGATGCGGGCGGCGTCCTGCTCGAGCTCGTCGAGCCGGCCGCCGACGCCGCGCACTGAGAACCGACCGCCCGGCCCGAACCGAAAGCCGTTCGGGCGCTTACTGAATCCCTCCTCGTTCGCTCGCGGCCGGCACGCCGGGACGAACGCCGGCGCCGGCGCGTGGACGCCCTGGTGGATGTCCACGCGCCGCCGCCGGAGGCCGTGTCGCCGAGAACGCCGGCACCGGCACCGGCACCGGCACCGAGCCTGAGTCCGACCGCGCTTCAGGGTCCGGCCGTCTCCGATACACTGGCCCGCATGCCAGGTCCCGCACGGCAATTGCCCTTCGCGATCGTGATGCGCGGTTATGACCGTGAGCAGGTCGCCGACCATCTCCAGCGACTCGACGCCGAGCTGCGGGTTCTCGCCGCGGATCGCGACGCCGCCACCGCCAACGCACACGAACTCGCCGCCCATCTGGAAGAGGCGCGCGAGGAGATCGCCGAACTCCGGCGCGAGATCGACAAACTCTCGGTACCGCCGACCACCGCACAGGGTATGAGCGAACGTCTCTCGCGCATGCTGCAACTCGCATCCGACGAGGCCTCGGAGATGCGTGCCGAGGCCTCGGCCGAAGCCGCCGAGACGCTGTCGATCGCCCGTCAGGAGGCCGCCGACATGCGATCGGAGGCGGCCGCCGAGGCCGAGCGGATCCGCAGCGAGGCGCAGGCTGCGGCGAAGAAGCTCGTCGACGAGGCCTCTGCGCGCGCCCGACAGGTCAAGGAGACCGCCGCGGCCAACGAGTCCGAGTCGGCGCGTCTCATCGCTGAACGCACCGCGGCGATGGAGGCCGAGCACACCAAGACGATGAAGGCGGCCGCCGACGAGGCCCGCCGCATCGTGGAGAAGGCGAAGTCCGAGGTCGCCGAGCTGGAGGCGATCAGCTCCCGCGAACGCGCCGACGAACGTGAACGCCACGACGCCGAGCTCGCCGACCAGCGCGAACGGGCCCTCGACGAGGCCAATCACATCCGTCAGACGGCGCTCGACATCGCCGGCGAACGCCTGAGCCGATCCCGCGAGATGGCCCACGCGGCCGACCGTGCCCGTCAGGAGATCGCGGCCAACCTGGGTCAGCTCCGCGACAAGCTCGACGAACTGCCCGAGTTGCTGGCGCAGCCGGAGGACTCCGAGTACACCGTGCTCTCCGACACCGACGACCTCGAACTGCTCAATCGCAAGCTGTCGCCGGAAGCCCGCGCCAACGCCTGACCGGAGCTCAGATCGGCACTGCTCCGAGCGGAGCTCAGAAGAGTCGGAACTCCGTGCTCTCCGCACCGCGCAGGGCTTCGTAATCCAGCACGACGCAACGGATTCCACGATCCTCGGCGAGCGTCCGCGCCTGCGGCTTGATCTGCTGTGCGGCGAAGACGCCGGCCACCGGGGCCAGAGTGGTGTCGCGGTTGAGTAGTTCCAGGTAGCGCGTCAGCTGCTCGACGCCGTCGATCTCGCCGCGGCGTTTGATCTCGACGGCAACGGTTCCGCCCGCGGCGTCGCGACACAGCAGATCGACCGGCCCGATCGCCGTCATGTACTCGCGGCGAATGAGGGTGTGGCCGGCTCCCAGCGTCTCCACGTGTTCGGCGAGCAGTTCCTGCAGATGTGCCTCGACGCCGTCCTTGACCAGACCCGGGTCGATGCCGAGTTCATGGTTCGAGTCGTGCTCGATCGATGCGATGGTGATCCGGAGTTCCTCACCGGCCTTGTTGGTGACGACCCAGTACGCCTCCGCCGCGGTGCCGTCGGGCACGGCGGCCTCGGTGAGCCAGCACGGCGGGCTCATCCAGTTCAGCGGTTTGTAGGCGCGGTCGTCGGCGTGCACGCTCACCGAACCGTCCGACTTGATCAGCAGCAGGCGCTTGGCCAGGGGCAGATGGGCGGTCAACCGCCCGACGTAGTCGACCTGACACTCCGCGATGACGAGACGCACGAGCCCACCCTAGGGCATCGGCCGCGGCGAACTCACGCGCCCGCGCCGCTCACTGATCGCAGTAGTGCTTCAGCCTCAACGTCTCCGCGTCGATGACGGCATCTTCCCCCGGCATCGACGTGGAACTCACTGATCGTAGTAGTGCTTCAGCATGAACGTCTCCGCGTCGATGACGGCATCTTCCATCGTCGCGTGCACGTGTGGCAGTGCCGGATCGAAGCCCTTCAGGTCCGCCGGGGCGTCGAGGTCGGGCGCGGTGCCGTCCGCGCGGTGGCGGATCACGCTGGCGCGCACCACGCCGTCGGGATCGACGAGTGCGGCTCGGCGTCCACTGTCGTCGAGTAGCCGCTTGATGCTGAGGACCATCGTCCGCGCGACCGCATCGATGACACCGATACGCGAGATCTCCACGATGACCACCGTGTAGCGGTCGATGTCGGCCTCGAGGCGGCGCTGCACGCTCTCGGCTCCGGCGAACGTCAGGTCGCCCTGGAGTTCGTAGACACGGATCTTGTCGCGGCAGGTCCGGAGGTAGCTGCGCTCGCGTTCACTCCATTCGGCACTCACCGGGGTGTCGGCCAGGTCGTAGACCGAGCGGATCGTCACCCGGCTCTCGCGGGTCACGTTGAACATGTGCAGACCGAGGTCCTTCGATAGGTGCCGGCACGTCTCGACGCCGCGGACGCTGTTGCCATGCTCGTCGAGTCGCGGCGAGTACACGCCGATGCCCAGCTGTCCGGGGAGGACTGCGAGGATCCCGCCGCCGACGCCGCTCTTGGCCGGCAGTCCTACCGAGGTGACCCAGTCCCCCGCCCCGTCGTACATGCCGCAGGTGGTCATCACGCTGAGCAGACGCTGCGCGATCTCGGAGGAGAAGACCATGCGGCCGGTGCGTGGGTTCAGGCCACCGTTGGCGATGGTTGCGCCGATACCGGCCAGATCCTCGGTGGTCACGCGGATCGAGCACTGCCGGTAGTAGAGGTCGATCGCGGCGTCCGGATCGGTCTCGAGCGCACCGAAGCTGTCGAGCATGTAGGCGATCGCGCGGTTGCGTGAACCCGTGGCCGACTCGGAGGTGTACACCTCTTCGTCCATCGTGAGCTGCCTGCCCGCACAGCCCGAGTAGAAGTCGAGGATCTCGGCGAACGCCGCCTCGACGTCTACGCGACCCACGTCGCGGGAGGCCGGGAGCAGCATCGACGCCGCGAAGATGGCACCGGCATTGATCATCGGGTTCTTCGGACGGCGGCGATCGTCGACGCTGATCTCGTTGAAGGCCTCACCGGACGGTTCGACGCCGATCTTGGCGTCCACCGCGGTCACGCCGTGCTTCCGCAGTGCCATCGCATAGGTCAGCGGCTTCGACACCGACTGGATGGTGAAGGTCGCGGAGGAGTCCCCGTGCGAGTACGTGTATCCGTCATGGACGCACAGAGACAATCCGTATCCCTCGGGGTCGACCACGGCCAGTTCGGGGATGTAGTCGGCGACGTTGCCGGACCGGTCGTCGCGGACTTCGTCCATGATGTGACGGAGATAGCCGTCGACGAGGGATTCCATGGCCCAATCTAAGCGTGTCCTGCGGTGATCGGGTAGCCGACGCGATGGGGAACGCCACGAGGAACACAACAACCGTGAATCGGGCACGGACGTGACTAGGCTGGGCCCAGTGAGATCGCCCCGAGACAGTTGGGAGCACCGATGAAGCTGCTCGTCGCATACATCGCCACCTCCGGGGGCGAGGACGCGGTGTCGTTGGGTGCGTGCCTGGCACGCACATTCGACGCCGACCTCGAGATCTGCATCGTCATCCCGCCGGAACCGGCCGGTGCCGACGACGCGGTGGAGAGACTCTCCGACGCCCTGGACAGCGCGGCACGCCGCTGGCTCGACGAGGCGGCCGCACGTCTCCCCGATGACATCGAGACCACGACGACGATCGCCGAGCACGCCAATCCCGCCGAGGGACTCATCATCGAGGCACGACGCACCGCCGCCGACATTCTCGTGATCGGCGGAGCCGGCGGAGGGATCCGGGGCCGCCACACGCTGGGGACGGTCGTCAACGACATCCTGCATGCGTCGCCGATCCCGGTGGCGGTCGCGCCGCCCGGGTTCGCGCATCTGGGCGCCGACGAGGTTCGGGAGATCACCGTGACGATCGGAGACCGGCCGGGAGCTCCGCTGTTGTTCGAGACCGCGATCCGCAGCGGTATCCGGGCGCACCGGCCCATCCGGCTGGTCTCGATTCTCGCGATCGACGACATGCAGCCCTGGCGGAACGTCCCCGAGGACGCCGCGATCGAATCTGCCCGACGACATGCTCAGCGCACTCTCGATGAAGCGAGAAAGCAATTGCCGGAGCATTTCCCGGTGACCTCGACCGTCGCCCAAGGCGCCACGATCGAAGAGGCGATCGGGACGCTCGAATGGCACGACGGTGATCTGGTGATGGTCGGGTCGAGCCGGCTGGCCGCCCCGAACACGTTGTTCCTGGGCACCACCGCCGCGAAGATCTTCCGAGCGGTCTCGGTCCCGATGATCGTCGTGCCCAAGGGCTCTGACTGACACCGCTGCCCGAGCTGACTCTTCTGCTGCGCGAGTTCGTGGCATGTC
>NZ_BANS01000039.1 GCF_000332995.1 Gordonia amicalis NBRC 100051 = JCM 11271 | reverse complement strand
CCAGTTCTCGGCCTGTGTGCCGCGCTCGTCCTGGCCGGCTGCGGCGGTGCCGACGATTCCGGCGGTGGTACGAAAGTACCGGTTCCCGCCGAACCGGTCGTCACCCCGGTGGTGGGGTCGGTGATGTTCGCGCCGACTCCGTTCGCCGGATCGGACGGTTCCGACCATCTCGTCTACGAGGTGTCGCTGACGAACTACATGCGCACCCCGGTCACGATCACCGGGGTCGAGGTGTTCGACGCCGAGACGGACGGCAGCCCTGCACTGATGGGCCTCGACCAGGCCGGTGTCGCGGGACGGCTCAAGCCCACCGGAGCGCCTTCGGTCCAGCCGAGACCAGGTGCGCCCGACGGGTATTCCGAGGTGCTCGCACCGGGACAGAACGGCGTGTTGTTCCTCCACCTGCGATTCGCGGGTGACGCACCGAAGAAGCTGATCCACGAGATCTCGGTCCGCGCCGACGAGGCGCCACCCGAGATGCGCGAGACCACCGAGAGGATCGCGGCGGTCGACGTGAACGACGGCGTGGTTCCGGTCCTGGGTCCGCCGCTCGCCGGTGAGCACTACATCGCCGCCGACGCCTGCTGCGACGCGGTCCGGCACACCCGGGCCCTGTTGCCGCTCGATGGCACGCCCGTCCTCGCGCAGCGCTACGCCGTCGACTGGGAGCAGGCCGGACCCGACGGGAAGATCTTCGTCGGCGACGCCAGGAATCCGGCCGGCTACCGGATCTTCGGCGATGACGCGCTCGCCGTCGCCGACGGGACGGTCGTCGCGAGCCGCAACGACCTGCCCGAGCAGGTGCCGGGTGAGTACCCGGCGAATCTGCCGATCGCCGATGCCGACGGCAACAACCTCGTCCTCGACATCGGCGACGGCTTCTACGTGAACTACGCCCACATGCAACCCGGCTCGGTGCGATTCAAGCCGGGGGACCGTGTCCGTCGGGGGGAGGTCATCGGCAAGGTGGGCAACAGCGGCAACTCGGTCGCACCGCACCTGCACGTCCACGTGATGAACGGTCCGTCGTTCCTGATGTCGCAAGGCGTGCCGAGTGTGACCGATCTCTTCACCATCACCGGCCGGGTGGCCGACACCGCCGCCTTCGACGCCTCGGAGGGGACCGGAGTCCCCCTGGTCCTGGCACCCGATGTAGCCGTCGCCACACAAGAGGACCGGATGATCCTCGATCAGAACATCGTCACGTTCCGGGCAGGCTGACAACGGTTTTCGGGTTCGACGACGCCGGTCTGCGAACGATCACGACTGGACAACGATCTCATCGTCCGTACGGTCGGGGTCATGACCATTCAGAACCTGGCCTTCGAATGGACCGACACGAATCGCGAATGGATCATCGAGAACCCGATCCGCATCGCGGTCTACATCCTGCTCGCGCTGGTCGTGCGCTACGCCATCCATCGCGCCATCGACCGGGCGACCCGGCCCCGCTCCCGGGACGGCGGGAGCACGCGGGGCGTGTCCCTCATCCGCGGTTTCCGGTCCAAGACGCCGACGACCGAACGGAGCGCCCAGATCGCCGCCCGCCGGGCCCAGCGGGCCGCGACCATCGGCTCGGTGCTGAAGTCCACCGTGTCGATCGTGCTGCTCGTCTGGGTGGTGCTGTCGGTACTGAGCGTCCTCGGGGTGAACATCGCACCGTTCATCGCGTCGGCCGGCATCGTCGGCCTCGCGATCGGCTTCGGTGCCCAGAACCTGGTCCGCGACTTCGTCTCCGGGGTGTTCATGCTCCTCGAGGACCAGTACGGGGTCGGTGACATCGTCGACCTCGGCGAGGCGATCGGCGAGGTGGAGACCGTGGGTCTGCGCGTCACCACGCTCCGCGACATCGACGGCACCCTCTGGTATGTCCGCAACGGCGAGATCGCCCGCGTCGGCAACATGAGCCAGGAGTTCGCGGTCGCACGCGTCGACGTGCCGGTCGCGCCGGGCGCGGACATCGACAAGGCGCAGCGGGTGGCCGCCGAGGCGGCGCGTCTCGCCGTCGAACAGGACGACACCGACATCCTCGGCGCGATCGAGATGCTCGGCGTGCAGGAGGTCTCCTCCGAGAAGGTCGTCCTGCGCCTGACGGTCAAGACCATGCCGAACGGCCAGTGGGCGGTCCAGCGGCGGCTGCGTCGCGTCATCCTGCAGGCCTTCGTCGAGAACTCGATCGACCTGCCGTACTCGCGCGCCTGGGCGGGGTTCATGGAGCCCGTCGGGAGCTGACCCTGCCGTGTCCGCGCGGTATCGACGACAAACGAGAAGAACCCCGGCCGGAGCCGGGGTTCTTCTGTGATCTGCGGTGTCCGAGGGGGGACTTGAACCCCCACGTCCGTTAATAGGACACTAGCACCTCAAGCTAGCGCGTCTGCCATTCCGCCACTCGGACTTGCTCTGCTGCGTTGCTCCGGCGGTGATTTCTCCCCGCCGTCTCTCGGCAGCGGGATAACACTAACCGAGGTTGCCCGTGTATCCCAAATCCCGTAGGAGTGAGGGGTGTCTTTCCAGTCTGCGACCACTGAAGTAGTCGATCTCGTCAGCCGTTTGATCCGGTTCGACACCTCCAACACGGGGGAGCCGGAGACCACGAAAGGCGAGGAAGAGTGTGCCAAGTGGGTGGCGCAGCAGCTCGAGGAAGTGGGATACACCACACAGTATGTCGAGTCGGGCCGTCCAGGACGCGGCAACGTCTTCGCCCGTCTCGCGGGACCGCCTGACTCCGACCGCGGCGCCCTCCTGATCCACGCCCATCTCGACGTGGTGCCGGCAGAGCCGGCCGACTGGAGTGTCCACCCGTTCTCCGGCACGGTGAAGGACGGCTACATCTGGGGACGCGGTGCGGTCGACATGAAGGACATGGCCGGGATGGCGCTCGCGCTGGCCCGCCAGTTCAAACGCGACGGCACCGTCCCGCCGCGGGAGATCGTGTTCGCCTTCCTCGCCGACGAGGAGGCCGGCGGGACGTGGGGCGCCCACTGGCTGGTCGAGAACCGGCCGGATCTCTTCGAGGGGATCACCGAGGCGGTGGGCGAGGTCGGCGGTTTCTCGCTGACCGTCGATCGACCCGACGGCACCCAGAAGCGCCTGTATCTCGTCGAGACGGCCGAGAAGGGTCTGGGCTGGATGCGTCTCACCGCGGAGGCGCGGGCGGGTCACGGCTCGTTCCTGCACGCCGACAACGCGGTCACCGAGGTGGCCGAAGCCGTGGCGCGGATCGGCCGGCACACCTTCCCGCTCGTCATGACGGAGTCGGTGAGCCAGTTCCTCGCCGAGGTCAGCGCCGAGACCGGACTGGACTTCAGCCCCGACGCGCCCGACCTGGAGACATCGCTGTTCAAGCTCGGCAACCTCGCCCGCATCATCGGCGCCACGCTGCGCGACACCGCCAACCCGACGATGCTGAAAGCCGGCTACAAGGCCAACGTCATCCCGCAGAAGGCCGAAGCCGTCATCGACTGCCGCGTACTGCCGGGGCGCCAGGCGGCCTTCGAGAAGGAGATCGACGAACTCCTCGGGCCGAACGTCACCCGGGAATGGATCACGCAGCTCGATTCGTACGAGACGACGTTCGACGGCGACCTCGTCGACGCCATGAACAACGCCATTCTCGCTCACGACGAGCAGGGAAAGACGGTGCCCTACATGCTCTCCGGCGGCACCGACGCCAAGGCGTTCGCCAAGTTGGGCATCCGCTGCTTCGGGTTCGCGCCGCTGCAGCTGCCGCCCGACCTCGACTTCGCGGCGTTGTTCCACGGCGTCGACGAGCGGGTGCCGGTCGACGCGGTTCTGTTCGGCACCAAGGTCTTCGAACACTTCCTGCTCCACAGCTGAGCCCTCGCATAGAGTGGTGGGCAGATCGATCCGATGCGCGAAACGTCAGAAAGGTGAACACATGTCGTCCTTCGACCCGTACTCCCCGCTACCGAGTCTGCCGGGTTTCACGCTCACCTCGGAGAGCCTCACCGACGGCTCGCCGCTGGCCAGCGGTCAGGTCAGCGGAATCATGGGCGCGGGTGGAGATGACCTGTCACCGCAGCTGACCTGGTCCGGATTCCCCTCGGAGACGAAGTCTTTCGCCGTCACCGTCTACGACCCCGACGCACCGACCGCGTCGGGGTTCTGGCACTGGGCCGTCGCCGACATCCCCGCGTCCGTCACGAGCCTGCCCGAGGGGGCCGGTGACGACGAGGGTTCGGGTCTGCCCGATGGCGCCGTAACGCTCACCAACGACGCCTCGCTGCGCCGCTACATCGGTGCCGCCCCGCCGCCCGGACACGGACCGCATCGCTACTTCGTCGCCGTGCACGCGGTCGACACCGAGTCGCTGAACCTGCCCGAGGGAGCCACCCCGGCCTACCTCGGCTTCAACCTCTTCTCGCACGCGATCGCCCGCGCAGTCCTGGTGGGCACCTACGAACAGCCCGGCGAGAACGTCTGAGACGCAACGACAACCAGGCGTCCTGATCGCTCGTCGAGCGGTCAGGACGCCTTCTTTGCCACGTCGGCGGCGTCGGAGCGTCCGGTCAGGGCTGGGCGGTCGCGGCGCTGCCCACCGCATCGGAGACCGACGCGAAACCGCCCGCCCGCACACGCTCGGCGAGACCGGCGTGCAATTCGTACAGCCACAGCGGTCCGCCGTAGATGAAGCCGGTGTAGACCTGCAGCAGATCGGCGCCGGCACAGATGCGTTCCCACGCCTGGTCGACGGTCTCGATGCCGCCGACACTCACGATCGCGATCTTCCCGCCGACGCGGTTGTAGAGCCGTTTCAGGACGGACAGCGACCGGTCGGCCACCGGTGCTCCGGACAGACCACCCGCGCCGATCTCGCGCACGTCGGCGTCCGGGGTGCGCAGACCCTCGCGGCCGATGGTGGTGTTGGTGGCGACGATGCCGGCGAGACCGAGCTCGACGGCGAGGTCGGCGACCGCGTCGATGTCGTCGTCGACGAGGTCGGGAGCGATCTTCACCAGGACGGGGACCTGGACCTCGGACTGGACCGCGGCGAGGATCGGCCGCAACGAGTCGACGGCCTGGAGATCGCGTAGCCCGGGAGTGTTGGGAGAACTCACGTTGACCACGACGAAGTCGGCGAGGGGGCCGAGCAGGCCGGCCGAGAGGCGGTAGTCGTCGATGGCCTCGTCGAGCGGGACCACCTTGGTCTTGCCGATGTTCGCGCCGATCGGCACCGACACCGGGCCGCGCCGGACCTCGGTGAGGTGTTCGGCGGCGACGTGCGCCCCCGGATTGTTGAAGCCCATCCGGTTGATGAGGGCCCGGTCGGCGGGCAGCCGGAACAGGCGCGGCTGCGGGTTGCCGGGCTGACCCCGGCCGGTGATGGTGCCGATCTCGGCGAAGCCGAAACCGATCTGACCCCAGGTGTTCACGGCCCCGGCGGTCTTGTCGAAACCGGCCGCCAGCCCGATGGGAGCCGGGAAGTCGACGCCGAACACACGGCTTCGCAGGACCGGGTCGTGGTGGGCGAGCAGCTTGGCCACCGGGACGGAGAGCAGGGAGAACCGGCCCACCACACGCAGCAGCACGAACACGATGTGATGAATGCGTTCCGGCGGCAGCAGGAACATCACCTTGAGCAGCAACGGATAGCACCACCGGTTGAGTGCGATCAGCACCCTAGTGGCGGTTCGTGCGGTCAGCATGCCTGGGCACTCCGGGGATCGTGGTCGGTGGAACGGTCCTCGTCGAGTTCGCGGGCGCCGCGCGGCGGACGCCGGCGTTTGAGCAGGACCTTGCGCGTGCCGTCGGAGTAGAGGCGGACCCGGGACAGCTCCCAGCCGCCGAACTCGGCCTGGAGTGCCAGCCGCATCGACGCGGTCACCCGGGTGACGTCCGGCGGCAACTTCAGCAGGATGCACTCGACGTCCTCGGACGTGACCTCCCAGCCGGTGGGGTAGCGCGACCCCAGGCGGGCGGATGTCCGTGCGTGCCGGGTGTGGGGTCGTCGATCAGCAGTCACAGGTCACCGGCCCGGCTCGACCGCCGCGACACCGAGAGGAGTGCCGGGCGGGGGTACGACCTGGAGTCGGCCGTCGCGTGCCGACAGGACGTAGACGGTCCCGGCATCGTCGACGGTGAGGGCGTCGGGCTGGACGACGGACGCGAACCGCTGCTTCTCGGTCGGCTCGCCGTCGGCCAGGTCATACGCCACCACCTCGTTGTTCGCGGTTGTCGACACCCAGAGCAGGTTGCGGGTGTCGTCGTAGTCTACGGCGTACGGGCCGTCGGCCACCGGATAGCGGAACCGCATGACCAGCGGTGAACCGTAGAAGCCGAGGATCTCGCCGTCGCGGGTGTTGGCGACCAGGATGCGTCCGAAACGGTCGACCGTCGAGGTCGTGGCGCCGTTGCCGGCCCGCAACGCGGGCCCGGGTTCGCCGGATTCGGGGTCGATCGGGGTCACCGACGACTGCGCGCGGTCCAGGACGACGATCTGGCCGTCGAGGCCCTCGGCCGCGGCCGGAGCCGCGGTGAGTGAATCCACGCGGACGAACTCGCGCAGATCGTGCCTCATGCGGAGTTGCCCGTTCTCGAAGTCACCGTCGTGGATCAGCACCCGGCCGTCGGCGGTGCCGACCACGATCTCGCCGGACGCGGCGCGCACGACCGCGGTCGGGGAGTCGGTGTCGAGTCCGGCGGTGCGCGCGGCGCCCTGGGCGTCGACGACGACCAGCGCAGCCGGCCCGACCCCGAGATAGCCGCCATCGGTGTCCGGGGCGAGCGCGGTCAGGCCGGGCACCTCGACCGATGTGGGTGGCGCGGTCATCCTCGCGGCGTCGAAGCGGAGCAGTTGCCTGCCGTCCGGCGAGACGATGGCGACCGTGCGGCCGGACGAGGCGAGCGCCCGGGAACCGGCGGGTGCGGGGACGGTGAGTCCGGCGGGTTGGGAGGTCGCGGGCGCCTCGGCCGCGGTCGCCGGGGTGACGGTCGGGACGTCCGGGGTGCCGGAGTCGTCGGACCCGCACGCCGTGATCATCGCCACACCCACGGCGAGCGTCGCCGCTGCGGCGACCGGGCGCCGCAACCGTGCGAGACCGCTCGGGGGCTGGTGACGGGGGCGCGGTCGTCGAGACGAGTACATGAACCCATCTTGCGTGACCCGCCGCGTCCGGGTCTCAGGCGGGTCGACGCGTGTCGCCGAGACCGGTCGGCGGGCGGGCCTCCGCGTAGCATCGGGCGCCGTGACCGACACCATGACCTGGACCCAGTCGATCGTCCTCGGGGCGTTGCAGGGGCTCACCGAGTTCCTGCCGATCTCGTCGTCCGGGCATCTCCGTATCGCGTCGGAGCTCATGTTCGGCGAGGACGCCGGGGCGTCGTTCACCGCGGTCACCCAGCTCGGTACCGAGGCAGCCGTGCTGCTCTTCTTCGCCCGCGACATCTTCCGCATCATCGGGGCGTGGTTTCGTGGCCTGTTCCACGCCGAGGAGCGCAACCTCGACTACCGCATCGGCTGGTATGTGATCCTCGCGACCATCCCCATCGGGCTCATCGGTTATCTCGCCAAGGACCAGATCCGCACCACCGGCCGCAACCTGTGGCTCGTCGCGATCATGCTGATCGTCTTCGCGGGTGTGTTCTGGCTGGCCGAGCGATACGGGACGAAGCAGCGCCCGCTCGAGAAGCTGACTCTGCGCGACGGGCTGGTCATGGGCGGCGCACAGTGCCTCGCTCTGGTCCCCGGTGTCTCCCGGTCGGGTGCGACGGCGAGCGCCGGACTGTTCCTCGGGCTCGAACGCGAGGCCGCGTTCCGGTTCTCGTTCCTGCTGGCCATCCCGGCGGTGACCGCGTCGGGCCTGTTCAGCCTGCCGGACGCGTTCAACCCGAGCGGTGAGGGCATGGAGGCGACCGGGCCGCAGCTGCTGGTGGCGACGATCGTCGCGTTCTTCGTGGGTTATGCGGCCATCGCCTGGCTGCTGAAGTTCGTCAGCGGGCACTCGATGAACTGGTTCGGCGCCTACCGCGTGATCCTGGGCGTCACGCTCATCGTCCTGCTGTCCACCGGCACGATCTCCGCGACCTGACGTCCGAGGCGTCCTCGCCGCGTGCGGGCGGCATGCGCGCATGCCTATGGTTGTGGGATGACCGTGATCCTTCTCCGGCACGGCCGTTCGACGGCGAACACCTCGGGTGTGCTCGCGGGTCGTAGCCCCGGAGTCCACCTCGACGACCGGGGCCGCGAACAGGCCGACGAGCTCGTGAGCCGTTTGGGCGAGCACCTCGGCGCGATCAGGGCTGTGGTCCGTTCACCGCTCGATCGCTGCGCGGAGACCGTCGCACCGCTGCTCGCCGCCCTCGGCACCAACGGGGATCGTCCTCCGGAGGTCGTCGTCGACGACCTCGCCGAGGTCGACTACGGCGGCTGGACCGGACGCCCCATCTCCGAGCTGCTCTCCGAGCCGCTCTGGAAGGTCGTGCAGCAGCAGCCGTCGGCCGCGGTCTTCCCTGACGGGGAGGGCCTCGCCGACGTCCAGGCCCGTGCGGTGCGTGCCATCCGCGAACTCGACCGCGTCTACGGCGGCTCCGACGGGGCCGGTGTCTGGATCGCCTGCTCGCACGGTGACGTCATCAAGTCGATCATCGCCGACGCGATGGGCAGTCACCTCGACGCATTCCAGCGCATCGTCGTCGAGCCCGCGTCGATCAGCGTCGTCCGTTACTCCTCGTCGCGTCCGTACGTGCACACGGTCAACAACACGCACAAGCTCTCGGTACCGACACCTCGTCCGGCCACCGGTGACGACCAGCAGGCGTCCGACGACGCCGTCGTGGGCGGGGACACCGGTGCCGCTGCGACGATCCCGGCGACATCGGGATAATGAACACAACAATGAAGGAGGTGTGATGTCCCGAGCGATACACGTGTTCCGCAGCCCGGACCGGTTCGTCGCCGGCACGATCGGGCAACCCGGCGACCGCACGTTCTACCTCCAGGCCGTCCACGAGACACGCATCATCAGCGTGATGCTCGAAAAGCAGCAGGTCCAGATCCTGGCGGACCGGATCGGCGCACTGCTCGACGAGATCCACCGCCGCTTCGGCACCCCGATCCCGCCGGCGACCGATCGGGTCGGGGACCTGAGCCCACTGGTCATGCCCGTCGACGCCGAATTCCGCGTCGGCACCATGGGGCTGGGCTGGGACGCCGAATCCGAGGCCGTCGTCGTGGAGTTGCTGGCCATCACCGAGGGGGAGTTCGACGAGAGCGTCGTGCTCGACGACACCGACGAGGGACCCGACGCGGTGCGTGTGTTCCTCACCACTGCCGCCGCACGCGAATTCGCGGCACGGTCGTCGAAGGTGATCTCCGCCGGCCGTCAGCCGTGCCCGCTCTGCAGCGAGCCGCTCGACCCCGACGGCCACCTGTGCGTGCGCACCAACGGCTACAAGCGTGATGCGCAGTTGAGCAAGTCGATCGACTTCATCGATCCCGAGGTGTTCAACAGCCTTGCCGCGCAAACTGATCCGAGCTTCCTCGTCGACGAGGACGACGACGATCCGGACGACCCCGATGATGAAGACCCGGGCACTCCCGGACCCTCTTCCCAGGCGTGAGCGAGTCCCGACGGTGAGACAGGGGCGCGGCCGTTGACACCGGAAGCCGCGAGTCCGCACCAGCCGGAGTCCTCGGACCCCGTTCCGGCCGAGGTGTCACCGCTCGAGATCCTCCGCGACGGGGAGCTGACGATCCTCGGGCGGATCCCGTCGGCCAGCAACGCCACCCTGGTGTGCGACGCCGTGCTCGAGGAACAGTCGATGCGATGCGTGTACAAGCCGATCCGTGGCGAGGTCCCGCTGTGGGACTTCCCCGACGGCACCCTGGCCGGGCGCGAGGTCGCGTCATATCTGATCTCGGAGGCCCTCGGGTGGGGTGCGATCCCGACGACGATCCACCGCGACGGACCGGTCGGTCCGGGCATGGTGCAGCGCTGGATCGAGACGCCGGACAACTCCGAGCACCCGCCCGTCGAGACGCAGCCGCGGATCGATCTGGTCGATCTGTGCCCGGTCGACCGGGTGCCGACCGGATTCTTCGCCGTCCTGCAGGCCTACGACCCATATGGCGAGCCCGTCGTGCTCGTCCACGCCGACGACCCGCGTCTCCAGCGACTCGCAGTGCTCGACGTCGTACTGAACAACGCCGACCGCAAGGGCGGCCACGTCCTCGAGGGCCTCGACGGCGGTGTCTACGGCATCGATCACGGCATCTGCCTGCACACCGAGGACAAGCTGCGGACCGTTCTGTGGGGCTGGGCGGGGGAGAAGGTGCCCGGCCATCTGGTCGCCGACGTCGCCGAGCTCGCCGAGCACCTGGAGACCGACGCCTCGGCCTTGCGCCGCGATCTGCTGCGCCACATCACCGCCGACGAGGTCGACGCGCTCACGGTGCGGGCGATCGTTCTCGCCGAGAGCGAGACCATGCCGCTGCCGCCGGGCCATCGGCCCATTCCGTGGCCCCCGTTCTGATCGACACCGTCGGGATCGTCGATCCCATCGGCTCCGGGTGATCACGATCGCTGCGGACGGGCCGTGAACACGTCGCGGTCCGTGGGCAATACAGTGGACGCCATGCAGTCGTGGCCCGATGTGGAACTTCCGGCGGTACCCGGCGAAGGACCAGCCCTCCGCCTCTATGACACCGCCGACCGTGCTGTCCGTCCGGTGAGCCCGGGACCGACCGCCACCATGTACGTCTGCGGGATCACCCCGTACGACGCGACCCACCTCGGCCATGCCGCGACGTACGTGACCTTCGATCAGGTGAACCGCGTCCTGCGGGACCAGGGGTATGTCGTCCACTACGTGCAGAACGTGACCGACGTCGACGACCCGCTGTTCGAACGTGCCGACCGTGACGGCGTCGACTGGCGTGACCTCGGTGCGCGCGAGACCCAGCTCTTCCGCGATGACATGACCGCTCTACGGGTGCTGCCGCCGCGCGACTACATCGGTGCCGTCGAGTCGATCGGCGAGGTCATCGAGGTCGTCGAGAAACTACTCGCCTCGGGTGCCGCCTACACCGTCGACGACGCGGAGTATCCCGACGTCTACTTCCGGACCGACGCCACCGAACAGTTCGGATACGAGTCCGGCTACGACCGCGAGACGATGGCGCGGTTCTTCGCCGAGCGTGGCGGCGACCCCGACCGGGCGGGCAAGCGTGACCCGCTCGACGCCCTGTTGTGGCGCGCGGAGCGTCCCGGCGAGCCGTCCTGGGACTCGCCGTTCGGTCCCGGACGCCCGGGCTGGCACATCGAGTGCTCGGCGATCGCTCTGAACCGGCTCGGGATCGAGTTCGACATCCAAGGCGGCGGCAACGACCTGATCTTCCCGCACCACGAGTTCTCGGCCGCCCACGGTGAGGCGCTGACCGATTCGCGACGGTTCGCGCGCCACTACGTGCACACCGGCATGGTCGGTCTCGACGGCGAGAAGATGTCGAAGAGCCGCGGCAACCTGGTGTTCGTGTCGGTGCTTCGCCGCGAGGGCGTCGACCCGGCCGCGATCCGGCTCGCGCTGCTCGCCGACCACTACCGCGGCGACCGCATGTGGACCCAGTCGATCCTCGACACCGCCGTCGAACGTCTCGACCGGTGGCGGACGGCATTCGCCGCACCCGCCGGACCCGATGCGTCCGATGTGATCGCACGCGTCCGCCAGCACCTCGCCGACGACCTCGACACCCCGAAAGCGCTTGCCGCAGTGGACGCCTGGTGCGCCGACGTGCGGGCCGGCATCGGGTCGTCGGCGGAGTCGCCCGCGGCACTCGCCGCGGCGGTCGACGCCCTGCTCGGCATCCCGGCGACCCGGCAGGACTGATCCGGCCGCGTGCGGCGCCGGAGGTGGCGCCGGACGTCGTTGGGCTGCACGGGCCGAACAGTGCGCGATGGCTCTGGGTACAGTGCTCTCGTGGCGCGTGTGCAAGAGATCAGACCCGACACCGACTCCGGGGTGTTCACCGTGGTCACCCGGACATCCACCTACCTGCTGGACTTCGAGGAGATGACGCTCCTGCGCGCTCCCGGCGTCGGCGGCACCGACAGCGAGGACTGGACCGTCAGTCGGCTGCGCCGTGACTCGGAGGACATCCCGCTGCTCGGGGTGAAGTCCTGCCGGCTCGGCGAGTCGGCTCAGTTCTGGGTGCGAGCGGCCGACGATCCCGACGTCCGTACGTGGCGGATCACCACGCCGGTCGTCTCCATCGAGAGGATCGGCTGAGCGCTGCCCCGCTCGGTCGTCACCGGTGTATCCGCCCGGGCAGGGCGTTGATCGAGTCGACGAACAACGCCGGACGCTGGCGATGGATGTCGTGCCCGGCCGGGATGTGGTCGACTAGTAGGCAATCCGGCATCAGGACGTGAGCCCGGCGCGCGTCGTCGTCGGTCATCGCACCCAGCAGGACACCGTCCTGTTCGTGCACGGTGGCGTGCAGCAGGGTCACCGGCACGCGGACTCTCGCGAGGGTCTCGGCCTGGTCGAATCCCTCGAACCACGTGCCGTCGTAGAACATCTCGCCGTAGCGCAGGTCGTAGTCGCCGGTGCCGTCCTGCAGGCATGCCGTGAGATCGAGGGCGCGGTTCATCGTCGGCGGCAGCCACCAGAGTCGTGGGATGCGGTGCGGATCGCGGTCGAGCCGGCGTTCGACCGGGTCGCGGACCAGTCGTGTCCAGCCCTTGTCGCCGAACAGCGCTCGCAGGTGGCTGTGGCGCACCCAGTGGCGCGTCCAGGTCACCTCGGCTTCCTGCGGTGCGGTCAGGAAGTCGTGCATGGGCCGGAAGCCGTCCCGCCACGCGAACGTGGCGGGGGCGCGGTCGGGTTCGGTCGCGAAGAACGGCGCGTCCTCGATGAGGGCGGCGCGGACGAGGGCGGGGCAGTCGGCTGCGAGACGTGCGGCGAGCAGCCCGCCCGACGAGTGGCCGGCAACCACCGCGGGCGAGCCGATCACCGTGTCGACGAACCAGCCGAGTGCGGCGGTCTGTCGGAGCGCCGGATACCACGCCGGATCCTTGGCGGAGCCGCCGTGGCCGAAACAGTCCACGGCGAAGACATGCCAGTCCTCCGATAGTGCGCCGAGCACGGCCGCGTAGTCGCTCCACGCGACCTGCTGTCCGGGGATCAGGAGCAGCGGCTCGCCGCCCGGTGGGCCCTCGCCGTAGCTGATCACCGCGCCGCCGGGCATGGTGACCGACCGTGGGATCACACCGCTCGATGCGAGGAGGGACGACTCCCGGCGGTCGAAGGTGAGATTTCGGGTGACGTACCCGGCGACGGCCGCCGCCGTGACACCCAGACCGACCGCGCCCGCGACACCGGCACGACGCACCGCTGCCGTTCGGTGGGTGTTCACCCGCCGAACGGCCCCTGTCCGCGGCGCTTGAGATAGCGCTCGAACTCGGCCGCGAGCGCGTCGCCGTCGATCTTCGCCATCACCTCGTCGGGATCCATCTCGGCGTCGCCGCGTTCCTCCAGCCCCCGGACGTAGTCGGCGATCTCCTCGTCGTCCTCGGTCATCTCGGTGACCGCGCGTTCCCATTCCTCGGCCTGCTCGGGCAGCGTGCCGAGCGGGACCTCGATGTCGAGGACCTCCTCGACGCGCGTCAGGAGCGCCACGGTGGCCTTCGGGTTGGGCGGGGTCGACACGTAGTGCGGCACCGCGGCCCAGAAGGACACGGCGGGCAGGCCCGCCTGCACGAAGAGGTCTTGCAGCACGCCGGTGATGCCGGTGGGGCCCTCGTATCGGCTCTCGGTGAGGTTGTACCGGGCCGCCGACTCGCTGCTGTAGGCAGTTCCGGTGACGGGCACCGGGCGGGTGTGCGGGGTGTCGGCGAGCAGCGCGCCCAGCATGACGGTGGTCTCGACCTCGAGCTCCTGGGCGAGTTCGACGATCTCGGCGCAGAACGCACGCCACCGCATGTTCGGTTCGATGCCGCGGACCAGCACGATGTCGCGGTCGGCACCGCGCGGGCTGCAGTACGAGATCGACGTCGTGGGCCATTCGATGCGCCGCGTCACACCGTCGATCTGCTTGACAGTGGGACGGTTGACCTGGAAGTCGTAGTATTCGTCAGAGTCGATGTCGGCGAGCGGACGAGCATCCCACTCGAGGGCGAGATGCTCGACGGCACTGCTGGCGGCGTCCCCGGCGTCGTTCCAGCCCTCGAAGGCCGCGAGCAGAATGGGTCTGCGCAGCTGGGGAAGGTTCGACATCTGCTCAGCGTTCACCGAACCAGCCTACGACCGAACACGCAGAGAGGGCGAACTACGCTGTCAACCATGTCCTTCGAATATCCCGGTGATCGCGGCCACAAACCGCGCGACTTCGACACGACCTTCCTGTCGGCGATGTCGCGGCGGGTGCTGATCGGCGACGGGGCGATGGGCACGATGCTCCAGGCCGCGGATCTCACCCTCGACGACTTCCGCAACCTCGAAGGTTGCAACGAGATCCTCAACGACACGCGGCCCGACGTCCTCGAAGGAATCCACCGCGCCTACTTCGAGGCCGGCGCCGACGCCGTCGAGACCAACACCTTCGGTTGCAACCTCTCGAACCTCGGCGACTACGACATCGCCGACCGCATCCGCGAGCTGGCCTACAAGGGCACCGCGATCGCGCGGGGGGTGGCCGACGAGATGGGGCCGTCCGCCGACGGCACCGGACGGTACGTGCTCGGGTCGATGGGTCCCGGGACCAAGTTGCCGAGCCTCGGGCACACGACGTTCGCGGTGATCCGCAACGCCTACCAGGAATGTGTCATCGGCATGCTCGAGGGCGGCGCCGACGCGGTGCTCATCGAGACCTCTCAAGACCTGCTGCAGGTGAAGGCCGCCGTGATCGCGGCCCAGCGGGCCATGGATCAGGTGGGTCGCCGGATCCCGATCATCAGCCACGTCACGGTCGAGACCACCGGCACGATGCTCCTGGGCTCGGAGATCGGTGCCGCGCTCGCGGCTATCGAGCCGCTCGGCGTCGACCTCATCGGCCTGAACTGCGCGACCGGTCCGGCGGAGATGAGTGAGCACCTGCGCTACCTGTCGAAGCATGCGCGCATCCCGGTGTCGGTGATGCCGAACGCCGGTCTGCCCGTCCTCGGCGCCAACGGTGCCGAGTACCCGCTGACACCGGAGGAGCTGGCCGAGTCGATGGCCCAGTTCGTCGGCGAATTCGGTCTGTCCTTCGTGGGCGGCTGCTGCGGTACGACGCCGGAGCACATCCGCCAGGTCGCCGAGGCCGTGGCGGAGGTCACCCCCGCGACCCGGACCCCGGAGCACGAGTCGGAGACGTCGTCGCTGTACACCGCGGTGCCCTTCGATCAGGACGCAAGCTTCCTGGTCATCGGCGAGCGCACGAACACGAACGGGTCCAAGGCATTCCGAGAGGCGATGATCGCCGAGGACTACCAGAAGTGCCTCGACATCGCCAAGGACCAGACGCGCGACGGTGCGCACATGCTCGACCTCAACGTCGACTACGTGGGTCGTGACGGTGCTGCGGACATGACCGCGCTGGCGAGCCGCTTCGCGACATCGTCGACGCTGCCGATCATGCTCGACTCGACCGAGCCGGAGGTCATCCGCGCCGGACTCGAGGCCCTCGGTGGCCGTTGCGCGGTGAACTCGGTGAACTACGAGGACGGTGACGGACCGGACTCGCGCTTCAACAAGATCATGCGGCTCGTCGTCGAGCACGGAGCGGCCGTCGTCGCCCTGACCATCGACGAGGAGGGTCAGGCACGTACCGCGGACTGGAAGGTCCGTGTCGCCGAGCGTCTCATCGACGACATCACCGGCAACTGGGGCCTGGCCGAAGAAGACATCATCATCGACGCCCTGACCTTCCCGATCTCCACGGGTCAGGAAGAGGTCCGACGCGACGGTATCGAGACCATCGAGGCCATCCGCCGGCTGCACGAGTCGCACCCGGATGTGCACTTCACGCTGGGCATCTCGAACATCTCGTTCGGTCTGAACCCGGCCGCTCGGCAGGTGCTGAACTCGGTGTTCCTGCACGAGTGCGTGCAGGCCGGCCTCGACACCGCCATCGTGCACGCGTCGAAGATCCTGCCGATGGCGCGTATCCCGGAGGAGCATCGTGAGATCGCGCTGGATCTGGTCTACGACCGCCGACGCGAGGGCTATGACCCGTTGCAGAAGCTGATGGAGCTCTTCGAGGGTGTGTCGGCCGCATCGGCTCGCGAGTCGCGTGCCCAGGAGCTCGCGAAGCTGCCGTTGTTCGAGCGGCTCGAACGGCGCATCGTCGACGGCGAGCGCAACGGGCTGACCGACGATCTCGACGAGGCGATGACCCAGGTCCCGCCGCTGTCGATCATCAACGACACGCTGCTGTCGGGCATGAAGACCGTCGGCGAGCTGTTCGGCTCGGGCCAGATGCAGCTGCCGTTCGTGCTGCAGTCCGCCGAGGTCATGAAAGCCGCTGTGGCACACCTCGAACCGCACATGGAGTCGACGGGTGAGGACGGCAAGGGCCGTATCGTGCTGGCGACCGTCAAGGGCGACGTGCACGACATCGGCAAGAACCTCGTCGACATCATCCTGTCCAACAACGGATACGAGGTCGTCAACATCGGCATCAAACAGCCGATCGCGACCATTCTCGAGGTCGCCGGGGACAAGAGGGCCGACGTCATCGGCATGTCGGGTCTGCTCGTGAAGTCGACCGTGGTCATGAAGGAGAACCTCGAGGAGATCAACACCCGGGGTCTCGCCGACGAGTACCCGGTGCTGCTCGGTGGTGCGGCGCTGACGCGTTCGTACGTCGAGAACGACCTGTCGGAGGTCTACGAGGGTGACGTGCACTATGCGCGTGACGCGTTCGAGGGTCTGCGACTGATGGACGACATCATGGCCCGAAAGCGCGGCGGCGGCCCGGACCCGGACAGCGAAGAGGCGAAGGCCGAGGCGGCCAAGACCGCCGAGCGTAAAGCCCGCCACGAACGGTCCAAGCGCATCGCCGCGAAGCGCAAGGCCGCCGAGGTGCCGGTCGAGGTGCCGGCACGTTCGGATGTGGCTTCCGACAACGAGATCCCCACCCCGCCGTTCTGGGGTTCGCGCATCGTCAAGGGGGTGCCGATCGCCGACTATCTGCAGTTGCTCGACGAGCGCGCGCTGTTCCTCGGCCAGTGGGGTCTGCGCGGTGCCCGCGGTGGCGACGGCCCGTCGTATGAGGAGCTCGTCGAGACCGAGGGACGTCCGCGTCTGCGCTACTGGATAGACCGGCTCTCGACCGAGAACATCCTGCAGCACGCAGCGGTTGTGTACGGCTACTATCCGGCGGTCAGCGAGGGCGACACGGTGCACGTGCTCACCGAGCCGGACCCCGACGCGCCGGTGCGGTTCAGCTTCTCGTTCCCGCGCCAGCAGCGGTCGAGGTTCCTGTGCATCGCCGACTTCATCCAGTCACGCGAGGCCGCGAAGGCGGCGGGCCGGGTCGACGTCATGCCGTTCCAGCTCGTCACGATGGGGCAGCCGATCGCCGACTTCGCGAACAAGCTGTTCGCCGAGGACGCCTACCGCGACTACCTCGAGGTGCACGGCATCGGTGTGCAGTTGACCGAGGCGCTGGCCGAGTACTGGCATCAGCGCGTGCGCAGCGAGCTGAAGTTCGGTGACCGGTCGATGGACAGCGAGGATCCCGAGCACGCTCAGGGCTTCTTCGACCTCGAATACCGCGGTGCGCGTTTCTCCTTCGGTTACGGCGCCTGCCCGGATCTCGAGGACCGCGCGAAGATGATCGAGCTGCTCGAGCCGGAGCGGATCGGCGTTCAGCTGTCGGAGGAGCTGCAGCTCCATCCGGAGCAGTCCACCGACGCGTTCGTGCTGCATCATCCGGAAGCCAAGTACTTCAACACCTGACGGGACGGCGGTCATGGGCGAGTCGGGAGTGATCGAACGGTCGCAGGGGCCGGTCCGGATCATCGGGATCGATCGCCCCGACCGCCGTAACGCCGTCGACCGCTCGACCGCCGACGCCCTGGCCGACGCATTCCGGCGGTTCGACGCCGACGACGCGGTGTCGGTGGCCGTACTCCACGGCGAAGGCGGGACCTTTTGTGCGGGCGCCGATCTCAAGGCCATCGCCGACGGCACGCCCAACCGGGTGGAGTTCGACGGTGATGGTCCGATGGGGCCGACCCGGTTGCGGTTGTCCAAGCCGGTGATCGCGGCGATCTCCGGTCATGCCGTCGCCGGTGGTCTCGAACTCGCACTCTGGGCCGACCTGCGCGTCGTCGAGGAGGATGCCGTGTTCGGCGTCTTCTGCCGTCGCTGGGGCGTCCCGCTGATCGACGGTGGGACGGTGCGGCTTCCGCGGTTGATCGGGGAGAGTCGGGCGATGGACCTTGTCCTCACCGGGCGCCCGGTGGCCGCCGACGAGGCCCTGCAGATGGGACTGGCGAATCGGGTGGTCCCGTCGGGTACCGCTCTCGACGCCGCCGTCGAACTCGCGACCGAGATCGCCGGGTTCCCGCAGACGTGCCTGCGTCACGACCGGATGTCCGTGCTCGAGCAGAACGGCCTGGACAACGACGCCGCGTTGATGAACGAACTGCAACACGGCATGGTGTCCCTGGCCGCCGACACCGTCGCCGGCGCAACCAGATTCGCCGGTGGCGCCGGCCGTCACGGTGAGGGTGTCGGGAACTGATCTCAGATCTGTATGACGTTGTGCCCGGATTCCGGGCACAAGATCATACGGTCGTCAACCCGCCAGCTCCTCCGTCAACTGCGGCACGATCTGCTTCTTCCGTGACACGATGCCCTTGCCGAAGGCGTGTCCGTCGGCGACGGTGATTCCGAGGGCGCGCTCGACGGACTCCAACGGCTCGCCGACCACCAGAAGGTCTGAGTCGCAGGCGATCACGTCGGTGATGAGCAACAGGAAGAGGTCGTAGCCGGCAGTCTTCTTCTCGGCAGTCATGGCCTCGAAGAACTCGTCTCGGCGGGCGAGGACGGCGTCGGAGTCCACGGTCGTCAGCTGCGCGACGCGAACACTACTGGATCCCATCGAGAAGGTCTTCGCGTCGAGACCGATGATCGTCGACGCCGGTTTGTCGCCCACATCTGTTCCCGCACGGAGCAATTGGTTTCCGTATTCGTCGAGATCGACGCCGGCGATGGTGGCGAGTTCCTCGGCGGCGATGCGGTCGGCATCGGTGGTGGTGGGGGAGTTGAGCAGCAGGGTGTCGGAGATGATCGCCGACAACATGATCCCGGCGGTGTCGGCGGGGATCTCGACCTCGCTCTCGGCGTACATGCGCGTCAGGATCGAACACGTGCAGCCCACCGGTTCCACCCGCATGTACAGCGGCGCGGCGGTCTCGAAGTCGGCGATGCGGTGATGGTCGATCACTTTCCGGACCGTCACGTCGGCGATGTCGGCGACACTCTGCTGGCGTTCGTTGTGGTCGACGAGCATCACGTCGTGGGGGCTCGCGTGGTCGATGACGCGCGGCGCGTCCAGGCCGAAGTGGTCGAGGGCGAAGGCCGTCTCCGGACCGGGTGCGCCGAGGGCGACGGCTTCCGCATCGACGCCAAGAGCCTGCTCGAGGCGCGCCAGGCCGATCGCGGAGCCGATCGCGTCCGTGTCGGGATTGCGGTGTCCGAACACGAGGATCTTCGACATGGCGACTCAGCTTTCGCTCGACGATGCTGCGTCCCAGAGTACGGCGGAGACCTGTAGCTCACTGATTGCCCGAAGATAGTTGTAAAACTACAATCGTTTTATGTCTACGACCGAAGCGGGCACGCAGACCGCGACCGAGATCTGGTTCACGATGAACAGCCTCGTGCGTGACCAGGCCAAACAGTCGCGCACCCGGATCAGCGAGGTCATCGACATCCCGTTCAGCCGGTTCCGGGCACTCCGCCGCGTCGCGGTGTGGCCGATGACGCAGCGGGACCTCGCCGAACGGATGGGCGTCGACGCGTCGGCGATGAGCGGGATCGTCAACGACCTCGTCGGCCGGGGACTCGTGACCCGGGAGGCCGACGCCGACGACGGCCGGTGCAAGCGCGTCACGATCACCGACGCCGGACGGCGAGTGGTGGACGAGGTGACCGAGAACCCGGCCACTGCCCCCGACATGTTCACCGCGCTCGACGACGAGCAGCTCCGGCGACTGGGGGAACTGCTCGACCTCCTCCGTGAGGCGGCCGAGTCGTGAACGCCGCACGGGCCGCCCTGCGCGCCCGCTCGGCCGACGGCGCCCTCACGCGGCGGGACCGACTCGTCATCCTCGCCACCTGCTGCTTGAGCCTGTTCATCGTCGGATTGGACGTCTCGGGGGTGAACGTCGCACTGCCGTCGATCAGCTCGGACCTCGGTGCCACACCGTCGCAGTTGCAGTGGGTCCTCGACGCGTATGCACTGGTGATCGCCAGCCTGCTGATCTTCGGCGGATCGCTCGGAGATCGCCTGGGTCGCAAGCGGATCTTCCAGGTGGGATTGGTGACCTTCGGTGTCGCCTCCGTGCTGTGCTCGCTTGCGCCCACTCCCGAGGCCCTCATCGGGGCGCGCATGCTGCAGGCCGTCGGCGGGGCGATGCTCAACCCGGTTGCGCTGTCTATCGTCACCAATGTCTTCATCGACCCACGCGAACGCGCTCAGGCAATCGGATTGTGGGGCACCGCATTCGGATTGAGCTTGGCGTTCGGTCCGGTCGTCGGCGGGGCGCTCGTCTCCGGGATCGGCTGGGAGGCGATCTTCTGGCTCAACGTTCCGGTCTGCCTGCTCGCCCTTGCGCTGACGATGCGTTTCGTCCCGGAGTCGAAGGCCGAGCGCTCTCGTCGCGCCGACCCGGTCGGTCAGGTCCTGATCCTGGCCTTCCTGGCGACCCTCACGTTCGCGATCATCGAGGGGCGTCCCCAGGGCTGGACATCACCGGGCGTCCTCGCATGTTTCGTCATCTCCGCCGGTGCGCTCGTCGCGATGATCGCGTTCGAGAGTCGCCGCGCGGAGCCACTTCTGGACCCACGGTTCTTCCGGAGCGTGCCCTTCTCGAGTGCGGTGGGATGCGCGGTCATCGCCTTCGCCGCCACCGGTGGCTTCCTGTTCCTCAACACCCTGTATCTGCAAGAGGTTCGCGGGATGTCGCCGCTCGGCGCGGGACTGATGACCTTGCCGATGGCGGCCGCCTCGGTGGTCTGCGCGCCGATCGCCGGTCGGCTCGTGGGCGATCGGGGAGCCCGGCCGCCGATGGTGATCGGGGGAGCGGCGATGGTGGCGGGCGCCCTGATGCTCACCGGCCTCGGCAACGACACCGCCCTCGTCTACGTCGGCGCGGCATACCTGGTCTTCGGACTGGGATTCGGGTTCCTCAACGCGCCGATCACCAACGGGGCGGTGTCAGGGATGCCCCGCACCCAGGCGGGACTGGCGTCGGCGATGGCGTCCACCGGTCGTCAGGTGGGCACCGCGCTCGGTGTGGCGGTGTTCGGTGCGGTGGCGTTCGCGGGGATCGACGGGACGGTTGCCGACGGGCTCGCCGTCGCCGCCCGTCCGGTCTGGCTGATCATGGCGGTGTGCGGCGCCGCCGTCCTCGTTCTCGCCTTCGTGTCGACCGGTGCCTGGGCCCGCGGCACGGCTGCGCGCACGCGGGAACGGATCGAGTCCACGTCGGGGACCTGGGTGCCCTGAGTCACCCCGGCCGGTGCTGGGTTCCGGATTCGATGGCTGCCGGCCCAACGGTGGCCTGTGAGTCCCACCACTCGGCGATCCGCTGCGCGACGGTGTCGGGGGTGCGGACCCAGCCGACGTGCGTCGTGTTCCCGCCCGCCGGGCAGTGCCCGTCGTCGTAGCGCCAGTGGGAGATCGCCTCCGGTGCGAACGCGGCATCGAACGCCGATGCCGCGCCGTCGGTGACGATCTCGTCGCCGTCGAGCCTGATCGCCAGGGTCGGTATCTGGATCGACCGGTCGACGGCGAACGGCGCCCGGCCGATGAGGACCATACGTGCCCACTGCCGCATCAACGTTCGGGCGGCCGGACCGCCGAAACCCGGTCGCGGCCAATGGCCGACGATCGCCGACACCGGCGTGACGGCTCCCGCGATCGCGCCCAGGGCCACCCCGCGGATGCCGTAGTGGCGGACCGCAGGCACCGACGCCCCGACCGCGACGATTCCGTCGGGCGTGTGATCCGAGGACTGGGCCACCATCGCCGCCAGCTGAGCGCCGAGACTGTGACCGATCACGACCACCCGCGTGCCCGGGACGTCGGCGCGCGCGTCGGCGAGGTCGGCGGCTTCGTCCTCGTAGGACCAGTCCGTGGTGCGGGAGGGCGGTGCCGAACCTTCTTCGACGCCGCGACGCGCGACGACGCGGACATCGAGGCCGTATCCGGCGAGCGCCTCCGCCAGTCGTCGGTAGACGCGGGACGGTACGGCCATCGCCGGGGAGATGAGGACGGTGGTGGGCGCAGCGGTGCCGGTCTGGGTCATGACCCAAGACTGACGTCGGGTCGTCGCTGACACCACTACCTACCAGGTAGTGGTTTGACCAGGTCGTGGTTTGACACGGGCCCGATCCGGATATCGTCCGGGGTGCTGTGATCTGACCACCGACCGAGAGGCGAGTGACTGATGTCCGACGTGACCGATTTCTCCGAGACCTGCGCGCGTCTGGCCGAGGCGATCGTGGAGCAGGGTGTACACGTCGCCGTCGCCGAGTCGCTGACCGGCGGCAACCTTGCCAGTGAGCTGAGCAAGGCGCCGCAGGCCGGGGACTGGTTCCGGGGCGGCGTCATCGCCTACCACTCGGACGTCAAGTACGGTCTGCTCGAGGTGCCCGAGGGTCCGGTTGTCAGCGAGACGGCGGCGCGGGCGATGGTCGCGACCACCGCGCGGCTCTTCGACGCCGAGATCGTCGTCGCGGTGACCGGTGAAGCGGGTCCGGAACCCGACGAGGCCGCGCCCGGAACCGTCTGGTTCGGCCTCGATCATCGTGGCCGGGTCTCGGCGATCCGCAAGGAGTTCGACGGCGGGCCCGAAGACGTTCTCGCCCAGACCATCGCGTACTCGCTCGAACTGATCGAGAGCTGTCTACGATGACCCCATGACCGTCGAGGTGGGAACCCTGCTGCAGCAGTGGCGGTCTCGTCGGTCCATCAGTCAGCTCGACCTCGCCTACGAGGTCGGGGTCTCACCCAAGCACCTCAGTTTCGTGGAGACGGGTAAGTCGCGCCCGAGTCCGACGCTGCTCCATGCGCTGTCTGAACGTCTCGACATCCCTCTGCGAGAACGCAATTCGCTTCTACTCGCGGCGGGACACGCTCCTCGCTACAGTGAGGAGCCTCTCGATTCGGAGACCATGACCCGCGTGCGTGCCGAGGTCAGACGGTTGCTCGACGCCCACAACCCCAACATGGGGATGGCCTTGGACCGTGCCTGGAACGTGGTGCTGGCCAACGACACCGCGATGCTGCTCCTGGAGATGCTTCCGGCGGAGCTCCAGACCGGGCCGGTCAACCTGTTCCGGGTGTCGCTCCATCCCGACGGGTTCGCGCAGATGACGCGCAACTTCGACGAGTGGGCGGCCTACCTGCTCGACCTGCTCCGTCGGATGGTGCGGATCACCGGTGACGAACGACTCGCCGAACTCGAGCGTGAGGTGTCGTCGTATCCGACGGTCGCCGGCCTGAGCGGGGACGCCGTATCCCACAGATCGGGGGAGGCGGGCTCGTTGCTCGTCCCGCTCGAGCTCGCGGTCGGCGACCAGATGCTGTCCTTCTTCAGTACGTTGACCACGTTCGGGTCACCTCGGGACGTGACGCTCGAGGAGCTGACCATCGAGCTGTTCTATCCGGCCGATGAGCCGACCGAGAAGTGGGTTGCGATGATGCAGGGGTGACCGACACCGCTGACTCCGCACTCCGAGCCGACCCCGCCCTCCGACTCCCGGCCGCCGTCCTCTGGGATATGGACGGCACGTTGCTGGACTCCGAGCCGATCTGGGAGATCGCGATGACCGGCCTGGCGGCACGTCACGGCATGGCGATGACGCCGCAACTGCGGGAATCGACGCTGGGAAATTCGCTGCCCGACGCGTTGGCGAAGCTGCACGACGCCGCCGGGATCCCGCCCGAGGACCGCGACCCCGACGCCGACGGTCGGTGGACGCTCGATCGGGTGACCGAACTCTTCGACGAAGGACTTCCTTGGCGACCCGGCGCACTCGAGGCGCTCGATCTCGTCGCCGGCGCCGGTATCCCCATGGCGCTGGTGACCAACACGGTGCGCGAGGCGGCCGAGGTGGCGCTGGAGACGATCGGGCGGCATCGCTTCGCCACCACGGTCTGCGGCGACGAGGTGGCCGTCGGCAAACCCGCACCCGATCCGTACCTCCGCGCCGCGGAACTGCTGGGTTTCCCGACCGCGCAATGCCTGGCGGTCGAGGATTCTCCGACCGGTGCCGCGGCCGCCACCGCGGCCGGATGTCCCACGCTCGTCGTGCCCTCGGCCGCCGTCGTACCCACGGGCGCGCTGCGCACCTTCCGCACGTCGTTGGTCGATCTGGCACGGGACGACCTCGCGAGTGCCTGGGCGGGGCTCCGCGGCGCTGTCCGGATGGCCTGACCCCCGGGCAGGGACGTCCCGCTCACGTGCAAAAATGTCGGGGTGAAGACCTTCGAGGAGCTGTTCGCCGAACTCAGCGACAAGGCCGAGAACCGCCCCGAGGGGTCGGGCACGGTCGCCGCGCTCGACTCGGGTGTGCACACCCTGGGCAAGAAGATCATCGAGGAGGCGGGCGAGGTGTGGCTCGCCGCCGAACACGAGTCCGACGAATCGCTCGGCGAGGAGATCTCCCAGCTCGTCTACTGGCTGCAGGTGATGATGATCAAGCGGGGACTGAAACTGGAGGACGTGTACCGACATCTGTGACCGGTCGACCCGGCTTCACAGACCACCACCTCCTGCTCAGCTGAGCGCAACCCCACGAAAAGGACATCGAGATGCTGCGAGTGGCCGTACCCAACAAGGGTGCGCTCTCCGAATCCGCGTCGGCCATCCTCGCCGAGGCCGGCTACCGCAAACGAAGTGACTCCAAGGACCTGACGGTTCTCGACAACAACAACGACGTCGAGTTCTTCTTCCTGCGTCCCAAGGACATCGCCATCTACGTCGGGTCGGGGCGCCTGGACCTCGGTATCACCGGACGCGACCTCGCCCGCGACTCGGGGGCCCAGGTCCACGAGCAGCTCGCGATGGGCTTCGGCTCGTCGACCTTCCGCTACGCGGCACCCGCCGACCAGGAGTGGAATGTCACCGACCTCGCCGGCAAGCGCGTCGCGACCTCGTACCCCAACCTGGTGCGTGACGACCTCGCCGGCCGCGGCATCACCGCCGACATCATCCGGCTCGACGGCGCGGTCGAGATCTCCATCCAGCTCGGTGTGGCCGATGCCATCGCCGACGTCGTCGGTTCCGGACGGACCCTGCGCCAGCACGGGCTGGCCGCCTTCGGCGAGTCGCTGTGCGACTCCGAGGCCGTCCTGATCTCCCGTCGCGACGCGGAGCTCACCAAGGCCGAGAAGCAGTTCGTCGCCCGCGTCCAGGGCGTCGTCTTCGGTCAGCAGTACGTGATGATCGACTACGACTGCCCCAAGACGCTTCTCGATCAGGCATCGGCGATCACCCCGGGTCTCGAGTCCCCGACGGTGGCCCCGATGGCCGACCCCGACTGGGTCGCCGTGCGCGCGATGGTCCCGCGCAAGGATCACCAGAACCTGATGGACGAGCTCTCCGAGCTCGGCGCCAAGGCGATCCTCGCCACCGACATCCGTTCCTGCCGCTTCTAGGCGGGTCAGCCCACGGCGTTGAGCATCACTGTCTGCGCCGACCGGCCGATGTAGCCGGACGTGTCGTAGAGGTCGGCGAAGGTGCCGCCGAAGCCGTCCGGGCCGGCGACCATGTGCGCGTCGATGCCGACCCACGGTCCGCTCGGCACCCGGGTCAGGTGCACGGTCGTGTCCGTGTTCATCCAGGACCAGCGGTCCGGTCGGAGCTGGGTGCCCAGCCCGTTCGCGACGTCGATGACCGTGAAGATCGACTCCAGGTCGGAGGTCTTCTCACCCTCGACCAGCGGGATGGCCGGTCGCAGCCAGACCGCGGGTGTCGAGCCGTTCCGGCCCGTGGTTCGCGCCGACTCGACGGTGCCGATGAACCCGAGAGTGCCCCAGTCCACTGCCTCGCCGCTGTCGTCGGGGAATCCGATCTGGCTGGGCAGCTCGTCGGGGAGCGGAGACAGGGGAACGGGACCGTTGGCGATCTCACCGGTGTCCGCGGCGCGGATGCGCCAGCCGACGGAACGGGCTGCCGTCCGGAACGATCCGTCTGGCTGCTGTACGTCGAGTTCGGTCTCGACGAGGCTGATCTGCCGGCCGGGGCGGATCACCCGAGCGTGAATCCGGTTGACGCCCAATCCGATCGGGCCGAGGATCTCCGTGGTCACGCGGGTGAAGTGCTGAGCGGGATCCGGATCGCACCGCAGCAGCGAGCGCATCATCAGCGCCGACGGCGGGCCGCCGTGCTGCATCGTCGGCGACCAGACGCTGAGGGTGGCGTCTGTCGGCTTGAAGTATTCATGACGCGCCGACGGGTCGCCGGCCGGGCTGCTGTCGTCCGACGCCGGGGCGTCGACGGGTACGTAGTACGAACTCTCCACGCATCCAGCCTATGTCTGTCGACATAGTCGAGCATTCCGGGGTGTGGTTCAGGACACGAAACCGGGCGGCGGACCCGGGTAGGGCGGGATCTCGCCGCCGAACTCCGGACACCGCGCCTGATGTTCGCAGAACCTGCACAGGCGCGACTTCCGCGGCCGGAAGTCCCCGGAGACGACGGCGGTCCGGATGGCCTGCCAGATCGCCCGCAACGTCCGTTCGAAGCGGAGGAGCTCGTCGTGATCGGGGTGATAGATCAGCTGCTGGCCGTCGGACAGGTACATCAGTTGCAGACGGTTCGGCACGGCGCCCCGCGTCCGCAGGATCGCCAGTGCGTAGAACTTCATCTGGAACAGGGCCTTGGCCTCATAGGCCTCGCCCGGGGAGCGTCCGGTCTTGTAGTCGACGACGCGGATCTCACCGGTCGGTGCGACGTCGATGCGGTCGATGAACCCGCGCATCAGCATGTCGTCGGCCTCGATCTCGACGTGCTCCTCCACCGCGTCCGCGTCGAAGGCGGTCGGGTTCTCCATCGTGTAGTACGTCGCGATGAGCTTGTGCGCGCCGGCGATGAACGCCTCCTGGCCGCCCTCGCCGATCACCCGCGCGAGCTGTGGGTCTTCTTCGCACAGGGCCGCCCAGGCGCCCTCGACGAGCAGTTCCGCGGAATCCTGGGTCCGGAGTTCGGCCGGCATGTCGAAGAGGTTCTCGAGCGCGGCGTGCACGACGGTGCCCCGCGTCTGTGCGGCGGTGGGAGTCTCCGGGAAGCGGTCGATGGCACGGAAGCGATACAGCAGCGGGCACTGTTTGAAGTCCGCCGCCCGCGACGGAGACAACGCGAGCCGGCGTCCGACGATCCCGCGCGTGCTGTCCGACGGGGGCGGTTCCGGCGCGGGGGCTGCGCTGGTGGAGGTGTCGCCGGTGCCGGTCATCGTGCTCACATCTCGCAGGGTAGGCCGCAGCCCCGACACTCTGCCGATCCGACACCCGTCTGCGGTCGGGTATCGTCCTCACGGCCCACCGGACTCCCGACCACCACGGTTTCCGCGTAACCGCGGAGTGTCGGAGCCGTCCCGTTCACGAGAGGAAGCACCAGTGCCCACCACCGGACCGTTCGCCGTAGGCGACCGGGTTCAGCTGACCGATGCCAAGGGCCGAAAGTTCACGGTGCACCTCGAAGAGGGCAAGCTGTTCCACACCCACCGCGGCGCGATCGCGCACGACGACCTCATCGGCTCGCCCGAAGGCAGCGTCGTCTCGGCCACCAGCGGGACCCAGTACCTCGCACTGCGGCCGCTGCTCGTCGACTACGTGCTCTCCATGCCGCGCGGTGCGCAGGTCATCTACCCCAAGGACGCCGCCCAGATCGTCCTCGAAGGCGACATCTTCCCGGGCGCCCGCGTCCTGGAGGCCGGTGCCGGTTCGGGTGCGCTGACATGTTCGTTGCTGCGTGCCGTGGGTGCCGACGGCGAGGTCAACTCGTACGAGATCCGCGAGGACCACGCCGAGCATGCGATCCGCAACGTCGAGACCTTCTTCGGTGGCCGTCCGGACAACTGGAACATCGTCGTCGACGACCTCGCCAACGTCGATCAGGACGAGCGCTTCGACCGGGTGATCCTCGACATGCTCGCGCCGTGGGAACCTCTCGACGTCGTGCGCACGGTGTTGAAACCGGGCGGAGTCCTGACCATCTACGTGGCGACCGTCACGCAGCTCTCACGTGTGATCGAGGCGTTGCGGGAGCAGGAGTGCTGGACCGAACCGCGTGCCTGGGAAACCCTCCTGCGTGAATGGTCGGCCGTCGGTCTGGCCGTGCGCCCAGAGCACAAGATGCAAGGCCACACCGCGTTTCTGATCACCGCCCGCCGACTCGCCGACGGCACGACCACGTTGCGACCGCAGCGTCGTCCGACGAAGGGCTGAGTTCGGCACGTCCCGAGCGGAAGTGAAGATCGCGAACACGTTGCGAAGACGCACATTTAACACACCGTCAACACTGCCGATCGCGGGGTGAAGGGCGATTCTGCGTCCGTGCCGGTAGCGTAGGGATACGGCGCGAGCATTCCGATCGTGGGATCGGGTGATTGCCGGGGAGAGGAGTCAGCAATGACCGAATCTGACCGCCATGACGCCACCGGGGACCGTGCGGTCCCCGAGAGCGCGAGTGCACCCGACGAGGGCTTCACCCCTGCCTATACCCCGCCTCTCGCGAGGAGTGGGTCCGAACGCCCGTCGTTCGGACGCCAGGCAGACAACACGGACCTCCAGGAACGCGTCGACAGCCTGACGGCGCGCAACGCGAAGCTGCTCGACACGCTCAAAGAAGCGCGTCAGCAACTCGTCGCCCTGCGCGAGGAGGTCGACCGCCTGGGTCAGCCGCCGAGCGGCTACGGAGTCCTGCTCGACGTCTACCCGGACGCCACCGTCGACGTGTTCACCTCCGGTCGCAAGATGCGGCTCACCTGCTCGCCGAACATCGACACCGAAACCCTCACCAAGGGTCAGACGCTGCGTCTCAACGAGGCCCTGACCATCGTGGAGGCCTGCGAGTTCGACACGGTCGGCGAGATCAGCACCTTGCGCGAGGTTCTCGGGGACGGCAGGCGGGCACTGGTCGTCGGTCACGCCGACGAGGAGCGTGTCGTGTGGCTGGCCGAGCCGCTGCTGGGCGAGGTCGACGCCGAGGACGGCAAGCGTCGCAAGTTGCGTCCGGGCGACTCACTGCTCATCGACACCAAGGCCGGTTTCGCCTTCGAGCGGGTCCCCAAGGCAGAGGTCGAGGACCTGGTCCTCGAAGAGGTGCCCGACGTCGGTTACGAGGACATCGGCGGCCTCGGCCGGCAGATCGAGCAGATCCGCGACGCCGTGGAACTGCCGTTCCTGCACAAGGACCTGTTCCGCGACTACCAGCTGCGTCCGCCGAAGGGTGTCCTGCTCTACGGTCCGCCCGGTTGCGGTAAGACGCTCATCGCCAAGGCCGTCGCCAACTCACTGGCCAAGAAGATCGCGCTGGCCCGGGGAGACGACGCCAAGGAGGCGAAGTCCTACTTCCTGAACATCAAGGGCCCCGAGCTGCTCAACAAGTTCGTCGGTGAGACCGAACGTCACATCCGGCTGATCTTCCAGCGCGCCCGGGAGAAGGCATCCGAGGGCACCCCGGTCATCGTGTTCTTCGACGAGATGGACTCGATCTTCCGCACCCGCGGATCCGGTGTCTCCTCGGACGTGGAGACCACGGTCGTGCCGCAGCTCCTCAGCGAGATCGACGGTGTGGAAGGCCTCGAGAACGTCATCGTGATCGGCGCGTCGAACCGCGAGGACATGATCGACCCCGCGATCCTGCGTCCCGGCCGACTCGACGTGAAGATCAAGATCGAGCGTCCCGACGCCGAGTCGGCGATCGACATCTTCTCGAAGTACCTCACCGAGGCGTTGCCGATCCACGCCGACGACATCGGCGAGTTCGGCGGCGATCGCACGGCATGCATCAAGGCGATGATCGAGAAGGTCGTCGAGCGGATGTACGCCGAGAGCGAGGACAACCGGTTCCTGGAGGTCACCTACGCCAACGGCGACAAGGAGATCATGTACTTCAAGGACTTCAACTCGGGCGCGATGATCCAGAATGTCGTCGACCGGGCGAAGAAGTACGCGATCAAGTCGCAGCTCGACACCGGTGCCCCCGGTCTGCGTGTGCAGCACCTCTTCGATTCGATCCTCGACGAGTTCGCCGAGAACGAAGATCTGCCCAACACCACCAACCCGGACGACTGGGCCCGCATCTCGGGCAAGAAGGGCGAGCGCATCGTCTACATCCGGACCCTGGTCACCGGCAAGTCCTCCGGGGCGAGCCGCGCCATCGACACCGAGACGAACACCGGGCAGTACCTCTAACACGAGCCCTGTCCAGCAGACGGCCGACTCCCCAGGGGGTCGGCCGTCTGCTCGACAGAACGGCGTGAAAACCGTCGTCAAGCACTAAAGTTGGCGGCGATGAACAGTACATCGATGGCGCGCGGGCGGGTGATCGTCGACGGTGGGGCGCCGCATCCGTTGGGCGAGTCCCCACGTATCACCCTGGGCCGCGAACCCGACAACGACATCGTGATCAACCATCCGATGGTGTCGCGTCGGCATCTCGCCATCGAATGGCGCGGAGCTGCCTGGTACCTCGTCGACATCGGTAGCACCAACGGCTTTTTCGCCGGTGGCCGGCGTATGGCGGAGCTCATGGTCGCCGGACCGACGCAGGTCCGGCTCGGGGACGTGAGCACCGGTCCGGTCGTCGACCTGGTGATCGACCCGGCCGCGTACCCGCCGCCGCCCAGCGGCCCGATGCCGTCGCCCGGCCGGTCCGGCGCCTCCCCTCCGGGTCCGCTGTCGGCGGGCTTCGCGGCTCCCAGCCATCCGGGACCGAACATGCCGTCCTCGGGCCGCGTTCCGTCGCGACCGCCGAGCGGCCCGTCCCGACGGGGCGCGCCGGAGCCGATGCCCGCCGAGCTGCGCAACGCCCCGCATCTGCAGGCCTTGCAGCAGAACGTGTCCGCGGTCTACCGGCTGCCGGGCGCGCCCACTCCACCCGAGCGCGAATCGATCTCACTGCGCGGTGTACAGCGGATCGGTCGCACCCCGGACAACGACATCGTCGTCAGCGACGTCCTCGCCTCGCGTCACCACGCCCAGGTGTCCAGCCGCGGCGGGGTCCTGGTCATCGAGGACCTCGGCAGCGTCAACGGCACCTTCGTCAACGGCCGGCGAGTGAGCACCGCGCCGCTGTCCGACGGCGACGTGGTGACGATCGGCAACAGCGACTTCGTGGTGTCCGGCGGCACCCTCATGCGCGGCCAGGAGAGCGCCGCGGTCGCCGACGGTCTCCACGTGCACGGTGTCAGCCTCGTCGTCGACGGTGGCAAGCGACTCCTGGCCGACGTCGATTTCAGCGCCAGCCCCGGTACGCTCACCGCCGTGATCGGCCCGTCCGGCGCCGGCAAGTCGACCGTGTCGAAGATCGCCGCCGGCCTGAACTCGCCGACGAGTGGCCTCGTCACCTTCGAGAGCCGCAATGTCCACGCCGAATACGACGCGCTCCGTACCCGTATCGGCATGGTCCCGCAGAAAGACGTCCTCCACCACAAGCTCACCCTCCGGCAGGCGCTGCGCTACGCGGCCGAGCTGCGACTGCCACCCGACCTGTCGAAGGACGACCGAGACCGGGTCATCGACGGCGTCCTGCACGAACTCCAGCTGACCGAACACGTCGACACCCGGGTGGAGAAGCTGTCCGGCGGACAGCAGAAGCGTGCATCGGTGGCGATGGAGCTGCTCACGGGCCCGTCGTTGCTGATCCTCGACGAGCCGACCTCGGGCCTCGACCCGGCCCTCGACCGACAGGTGATGGCGACCCTGCGACGCCTCGCCGACGCCGGCCGCGTCGTCCTCGTGGTCACCCACTCGCTCACGTACCTCTCGATGTGCGACCAGGTGCTGCTGCTCGCCCCGGGCGGCAAGACGTCGTTCTGCGGTGCGCCCGCCCAGGTCGAGCAGGAGATGGGCACCTCCGACTGGGCGGAGATCTTCGCCTACGTCGCCGACCAGCCGGACGCCGCGCACACGCGCTACCTCGAACGGCATCGGCGCGCGCCGAATCCACCACCGCCGCAACGTCCTCCCGGACCGCCGATACCGGTGCCGCACACCAGCTTCACCAGACAGGCGTCGACCATCGCCCGACGCCAGGTGCGGCTGATCTTCGCCGACATCGGCTACCTGGTGTTCCTCGTGCTGCTCCCGGTGGTCCTCGGTCTGCTGACGCTGGTCATCCCGGGGTCGAGCGGGTTCGCCCGACTCGAGGTCATACCCAACGCGCCGCCGCCCAAGGACGGCGCCGAGGCCATTCAGATACTGGTCGTCCTCGTCGTCGGTGCGGCATTCATGGGTGCGGCCCTGACGGTGCGCGACCTCGTCGGTGAACGCGACATCTTCGAACGGGAGAGAGCGGTCGGATTGCGTCCCGGCGCATACCTGTTCGCGAAGATCGTCGTCTTCTTCATCGCCGCGATCCTGCAGACGATCATCATGGTCGGCATCACGTTCGCCGGTCGCGGGCTACCCGATCTCGGCGGCCCGATCCTGCCGGCGCCGCTGGCCCTGCTGGTCGCGATCGCCGTATTGGCTTGTGTGAGCACACTTGTCGGACTCGCGATCTCCTCGGCGGTCAAGTCCAACGAGCAGGTGATGCCGCCACTGGTCATCGTGGTGATGGTGCAGCTGGTCTTCTGTGGCGGTCTGTTCAAGTTGGACGGGGCCGGCCTGCAGCAGCTCTCGTGGATCTTCCCGTCGTTCTGGGGGTACGTCACCGCTGCCGGCAGCGTCGACCTCTACAACATCAACGTCGCCGCACCCCAGCGGATCACGCTGTGGGAGACGTCGATCGCCCACAGCGCGATCGCCTACGCCGTGCTCGCCTTCATCAGCATCCTGCTGCTGGCGTTCACCTACTCGCGGTTGCGGCTGAAGAAGCGCTGACGCACGATCCCTCTGCTGCCTGAGGTGCGAGGCGCGCAAGCGACGACCCCACTGCTGCCTGAGGTGCGAGGAGCGCAAGCCGCCGGGCTGAGTAGCGACGAAGGAGCGTATCGAAGTCGACGAGCCTCGAAGGCCCCTGGTGAGACGACGTCGCAACTCCTATCCGCCCGCGACCGGGTAACGCACGAGACCCAGCTCGGCGTCGTGCGAGAGCTGTTCGTGGTGGGGGAGGACGCGCACCGTGTACCCGAGGTGACCCGACGCGGGCGGGGTGGCCAGAACAGAGAAGATCACCCGGCCCGACGGATCCCGGTCGCCCGCCGGACTCATGTCGATGATCGCGGGATCGACGATCTCACCGTCGTCGGTCACCCGGCCGAGCACCAGCTGGACCCGAAGGTGCTCGGGTGCGATCTCGCCGACCGCGACATGGGCGGACACACGCAGCTGCCCGTCCTCGTGTTCCTCGTCCACGCCCGCGACGACGACCGAGCCCCACCCGGTTTCCACCTCACGGCGGTACTCCGCGAGATCGCGTGCACCCGCATGATCGTCGGCACAGGCCGCGACGTAGGCGGTCGCGGCCGGGCAGTACAGCTCGGTGGTGTAGTCCCGGACCATGCGGGAGGCGAGGACCTGCGGTCCCAGACGAGTGAGCGTGTGACGCATCATCTCCACCCACCGCGTCGGCAGCCCGTTCTCGTCCCGCCGATAGAACAACGGGATCACCGTGTCCTCGAGAAGTGCGTAGAGCGCCTCGGCCTCGAGGTCGTCGCGCCGGTTCTCGTCCTCGACGCCTTCGGCCGACGGGATGGCCCACCCGTTGTCGTTGTCGGCCATCTCGTCCCACCAGCCGTCGAGGATGGACAGGTTGAGTCCGCCGTTGAGCGCCGACTTCATCCCCGACGTTCCGCATGCCTCCATCGGCCGCACCGGGTTGTTGAGCCACACGTCGCAGCCGGCGTAGATGTGCCGGGCCATCGAGATGTCGTAGTCGGGCAGGAATACGATGCGGTCGCGCAGTTGCGGATCCTCGGCGAAGCGCACCACTTCCTGGATGAGCGACTTGCCGCCGTCGTCGGCCGGGTGCGCCTTACCCGCGATGACGAGCTGCACGGGCCGGTCGGGGTCGGTGAGGATGCGGCGCATGCGATCCGGGTCGCGCAGCATCAGCGTGAGGCGTTTGTAGGTGGCCGCGCGGCGTGCGAAGCCGATGGTCAGCACGCCGGGATCGAAGAGGTCGGCGGTCCAGGTGAGCTCGGCGTCGGTGAACCCGCGCTCGCGTCCACTGGCGTGCGCCCGACGCCGCACCTCGGCGACGAGCTCGGCCCGCAATGCTTCGTGGGTGGACCAGATGGTCTCCGACGGCAGTCCGGCATAGACCTCCGGTGCCGAATCCTCGTCACCGGCCGCGAAGTCGCGCCACACCCGCGACACCCAGGTGGGTCCGTGAACGCCGTTGGTGACCGCACCGATCGGCACATCCGCGACGTCGAACCCGGGCCACAGGTCGGCGAACATCTCCCGGCTCACCGCGCCATGCAGCTGTGAGACGCCGTTGCTGCGCTGGCCGAGCCGAAAGCCCATGTGCGCCATGTTGAACACGCCGGGATCGGCTTCGTCGCCGAGTTCGGTGATCGTCGACGCGGGCAGGATCCCGGCCGGCACCGGGGTGTGCGTGGTGAAGATGTTCGATGCCCGGACGACGGCCTCGGCGGTGTCGAAGTCGAGTCCGGCGGCCACGTACTCCCGGATGCGTTCGGTGCCCAGGAATCCGGCGTGGCCCTCGTTCATGTGGAACACGGTCGGCTCGTCCCGGCCGGTGGTCCGGATGTAGGCGCGTAGCGCACGCACACCGCCGATGCCGAGCAGGATCTCCTGCAGGATGCGGTGTTCCTGGTCGCCGCCGTAGAGCCGATCCGTGACGCCGCGGAGCTGGTCGTCGGTGTTGGCGGCGATGTCGGAGTCGAGGAGCAGCAACGGGATCCGGCCGACGTTCGCGACCCACACCTGGGCCGACAGCGTGCGTCCGCCGGGCATCGCGATCTCGATGACCACGGGTGCGTCCCCGTCGGTGAGGAGGGTGAGCGGCAGATCCCGCGGGTCGTTGACCGGATACCGCTCCACCTGCCAGCCCTCGTGGTCGAGGCTCTGACGAAAGTAGCCGGACCGGTAGAACAGCCCGACGCCGATCAGGGGGAGGCCGAGATCCGAGGCGGCCTTCAGGTGGTCACCCGCGAGGATCCCGAGTCCGCCGGAGTAGATGGGCAGCACCTCGGAGACACCGAACTCCATGGAGAAGTACGCGATCCCGGGCGGCACCGGATGGGTTTGCGCGTATCCGCCGAACCATTGCGGCGCGTCGAGGTACTCCTCGAGGTCCGCCTGGAGCGCCGACACCCGCGCGCGGAAGTCCTCGTCGGCCGCCAGCTCGGTGAGCCGGGCCGGGTCGACGTCGGCGAGCACCCGGAGCGGGTCGCCGGTCGACTCCCACCGCTCGGCGTCGATCGTGGCGAACAACTCCTGGGTCGGCGGGTTCCACACCCAGCGCAGGTTGTGCGACAGGGGGCCCAGAGCGGCGAGTTCGGTGGGCAGCGGCACCCGAACGGTGAACCGGCGGAAAGCTTTCACGGCGACGACGGTACTGCCACCGGGCCCGCCCTGCGAGCGGGACGCTGTGGGCGTCTCCGCCTCACCCTCTACCCTCGAAGCATGCAGCGAATCATCGGTACCGAGGTCGAGTACGGAATCTCCGCCCCCGGCGACCCGACCGCGAATCCGATCATGACCTCCACCCAGGCCGTTCTCGCCTATGCGGCGGCGGCCGGGGTGCCCCGGGCCAAGCGCACGCGCTGGGACTACGAGGTCGAATCCCCGCTCCGCGACGCCCGCGGCTTCGACCTCGGTCGCGGGTCCGGGCCGGCCCCGATCATCGACGCCGACGAGATCGGCGCCGCTAACATGATCCTCACCAACGGCGCCCGCCTGTACGTCGACCACGCCCATCCCGAGTACTCCGCACCCGAGGTGACCGACCCGCTCGACGCCGTGATCTGGGACAAGGCGGGCGAACGCGTCATGGAGGCCGCCGCGCGTCACGTGGCGAGCGTGCCGGGCGCTCCGAAACTCCAGCTCTACAAGAACAACATCGACGGCAAGGGCGCCTCCTACGGCACCCACGAGAACTACCTCATGGCCCGCGAGACGCCGTTCACCGCGGTCATCGCCGGACTGACCACGTTCTTCGCCTCACGCCAGGTCATCACCGGCTCCGGCCGCGTGGGCATCGGGCAGTCCGGCGACGAGTCGGGCTACCAGCTGTCCCAGCGCTCCGACTACATCGAGGTCGAGGTCGGCCTCGAGACCACCCTCAAGCGCGGCATCATCAACACCCGCGACGAGCCGCACGCCGACCCCGAGCGTTACCGCCGGCTGCACGTCATAATCGGCGACGCCAACCTGGCCGAGACCGCCACCTACCTCAAGGTCGGGACCACCGCGCTGGTCCTCGATCTCATCGAGGCGGGCGTCGACTTCTCCGACATCGAGCTCGCCCGCCCGGTCCAGGCCGTGCACACCATCAGTCACGACCCGACCCTGACCGCCACGGTGGCGCTCGCCGACGGCCGCGAGCTGACCGGTCTGGCCCTGCAGCGCGAGTACCTGGAACGCTGCGTGAAGTTCCACGAGCAGGAGCACTCCGACGACGAGCGCGCCAAGCACGTCCTCGAGACCTGGGCGGATGTGCTCGACCGCCTCGAACGCGACCCGATGGAGTGCGCCGACATCCTCGACTGGCCCGCCAAGCTGCGGATCCTGGAGGGCTTCCGCCAGCGTGAGGGCCTGTCGTGGTCGGCGCCGCGCCTGCACCTCATCGACCTGCAGTACTCCGATGTCCGACTCGACAAGGGGCTCTACAACCGCCTCGTCGCGCGCGGCTCGATGAAGCGCCTCGTCGACGAGAACGACGTGCTCGCCGCCATCCACGAACCGCCGCGCAACACCCGCGCCTACTTCCGCGGGGAGTGCCTGCGTCGTTTCGGAGCCGATGTCGCCGCGGCCAGCTGGGATTCGGTCATCTTCGACCTCGGTGGGGACTCGCTCGTCCGCATCCCGACCCTCGAGCCGCTCCGCGGGACGCAGGCCCACGTGGGCAAGCTTCTCGATTCGGTCAACTCCGCCGCCGAATTGGTCGACCAGCTGACGACCTGACACGCGCGTGGCATGTGCTTCGTTTCGCCCCAGTTGTCGCCGCCACGGGTAGTGTGGGACCACACGATTCCGAGGCCGATTCACCAGGGATCACCGCCCGGCGGAAGCCGGTGAGATCCCAGGGTCTTCAGACCCGATGGTGGTCGGTCGCGGGTAGCCCGCCAAGGGGCGATCGGTTTCAAGGAGGCAGCAGATGGCGCAGGAACAGACCAAGCGTGGTGGCGGCGGCGACGATGAGGGCGTTGGCCCCGATTCCGGTGCCGGACAGGAACGTCGCGAGAAGCTGGCCGAGGACACCGACGACCTGCTCGACGAGATCGATGACGTGCTCGAGGAGAACGCCGAGGACTTCGTGCGTGCTTACGTGCAGAAGGGCGGCCAGTGAACGACGGGTTCGGATCACTGCCCCCTTTCTCACAACTTCGTACGGGTTCCGCTGCCCCCAGATCCTCTCTGAGTGCCGACATCTCGTCGTTCACCGAATTCCTGCGGATGCACGCGCCCGAGCAGCTTCCGCAGGCTCAGGTTGATCGCGTGGGGTCCTTCGCGGGCGGTGCGGACGGCGCCGGAGACATCCCGCACGGCACGACGATCGTCGCCGTGTCGTACCCGGGCGGTGTGGTGCTCGCCGGTGACCGTCGCGCCACGATGGGCAACCTGATCGCGACGCGAGACGTCAAGAAGGTCTACATCACCGACGAGTACTCGGCGGCCGGCATCGCCGGTACCGCGGGTATCGCGATCGAGATGGTGCGGCTCTTCGCCGTCGAACTCGAGCACTACGAGAAGATCGAAGGCGTCCCGCTCACCCTCGACGGCAAGGTCAGCCGGCTCGCGACCATGGTTCGCGGCAATCTCGGGGCGGCCCTGCAGGGTCTCGCCGCCATCCCGCTGCTCGTCGGCTACGACATCGACCACGAGGATCCGACCGAGCGTGGCCGGATCTTCAGCTTCGACGTCGCAGGTGACCGGCACGAGGAGTTCGGCGGCTACACCGCCATCGGTTCCGGATCGGTGTTCGCGAAGTCCTCGCTGAAGAAGCTCTACCGCTCCGATCTGACCGCCGGCGAGGCGCTCGCGATCGCGGTCGAGTCGCTCTACGACGCCGCCGACGACGATTCGGCGACCGGCGGACCCGACCTGGTGCGCAAGATCTTCCCGATGGCCGCCGTCGTCGACGCCGAGGGCGCGCGGGAGGTGGACGCGACCGAGATCGAGAATGCGGCGCGGGCCGTCGTCGAACGCCGGACCGCCGAGCACGAGGGAGGTGCCCGATGACCTTCCCGTACTACGCCAGTGCCGAGCAGATCATGCGCGATCGCTCGGAGCTCGCGCGCAAGGGCATCGCACGGGGCCGTTCGGTGGTGATCCTGACCTACGCCGACGGCGTGCTGTTCGTCGCGGAGAACCCGTCGAACACCCTGCGCAAGACCAGCGAGATCTACGACCGCATCGGCTTCGCCGCGGTGGGCAAGTACAACGAGTTCGAGAGTCTGCGCAAGGCGGGCATCCAGCTCGCCGACATGCGCGGCTACAGCTACGACCGCGCCGACGTGTCCGGTCTGTCGCTGGCGAACACCTACGCCAACGCGTTGGGCAGCGTCTTCACCGAACAGCCCAAGCCGTTCGAGGTCGAGCTGTGCGTGGCCGAGGTCGGCCGGGCGGGCAAGCCGAAACAGTCTCAGCTGTACCGCATCTCCTACGACGGGTCGATCACCGACGAGACCCGGTTCCTGGTGATGGGCGGCGCGACCGAACCGATCGCGGCGGCTCTCAAGGAGAGTTACGCGCCCGACATGCCGCTCGCCGAGGCGATCGGGGTCGCGGTCCGGGCACTCGCCACGCCGGCCGACTCCGGAAACGGCGCCCCGGCGTCGCCGCGGGAGCTGACCGCCGGTGACCTCGAGGTCGCGATTCTCGATCGCAACCGGCCGCGACGGGCGTTCAAACGCCTGACCTCCGCCGCGGTCGAGGAACTCCTGCCGACGGCCGAGACCCCCGCCGCCGATGCGTCGGCGCAGGCTGCCCCGGCGGACGACACCACTTCCGGCGGGGACACTTCCGACGGATCGAATTAGAACGCGACGAAACGCGGTCGACCCGGCTGTTATGGCCGGTCGACCGCGGGTCCCGCGAGTAGGGTTGATCAAGTGCAGCGACGAATCATGGGCATCGAGACCGAGTTCGGTGTCACGTGCACCTTCCACGGTCATCGGCGGCTGAGTCCTGACGAGGTGGCCCGGTATCTGTTCCGCCGGGTCGTGTCGTGGGGACGCTCCTCGAACGTCTTCCTGCAGAACGGCGCACGGCTGTATCTCGACGTCGGGTCGCATCCCGAGTACGCGACTGCCGAGTGCGACAGCCTCATCCAGTTGATCAACCACGACCGCGCCGGCGAACTCGTCCTGGAGGATCTGCTCGTCGACGCCGAGCAGCGTCTCGCCGACGAGGGCATCGGCGGCGACATCTACCTGTTCAAGAACAACACCGACTCCGCGGGCAACTCCTACGGCTGCCACGAGAACTACCTCGTCGTGCGGGCGGGGGAGTTCTCCCGGATCTCCGACGTGCTCCTGCCGTTCCTGGTGACCCGTCAGCTCATCTGCGGCGCCGGCAAGGTGCTGCAGACCCCGAAGGCCGCCACCTTCTGCCTGTCCCAGCGTGCCGAGCACATCTGGGAGGGCGTCTCCTCGGCGACGACCCGGTCGCGTCCGATCATCAACACGCGCGACGAGCCGCATGCAGACGCCGAGAAGTACCGGCGCCTGCACGTCATCGTCGGCGATTCGAACATGTCCGAGATGACGACCCTGCTCAAGGTCGGCTCGGCGGCCCTGGTGCTCGAGATGATCGAGGCCGGCGTGGCGTTCCGGGATTTCGCCCTGGACAATCCGATCCGCGCCATCCGCGAGGTCAGCCACGACCCCACCGGCCGGCGTCCCGTCCGTCTCGCGGGCGGACGCCAGGCCAGCGCTCTGGACATCCAGCGCGAGTATCACGCACGTGCCGTCGAGCACCTCACCAACCGTCGTCCCGATCCCGAGATGGACATGGTCGTCGACCTGTGGGGTCGCATGCTCGACGCGGTCGAGGCCGACGACTTCGCCAAGGTCGACACCGAGATCGACTGGGTCATCAAGCGCAAGCTGTTCCAGCGCTATCAGGACAAGTACTCGATGGAGCTGTCGGATCCGAAGATCGCCCAGCTCGACCTCGCCTTTCACGACATCAAGCGCGGGCGCGGTGTGTTCGACGTCTTGATGCGCAAGGGACTCGTGGCCCGCGCGACCACCGACGAGGCCATCAAGACAGCCGTCAACGAGCCGCCGCAGACGACCCGCGCCAAGCTGCGTGGTGACTTCATCTCGGCGGCGCAGAAGGCCGGCCGCGACTTCACCGTCGACTGGGTGCACCTCAAGCTGAACGACCAGGCCCAGCGCACCGTGCTGTGCAAGGACCCGTTCCGCAGCGTCGACGAGCGGGTCGACCGGCTGATCGCATCCATGTGAGCGTGCCTCCGCACGGCCCGATCGGCGACGATCTAACCTGACGCAGTGGCCACTCCCAAAGTCGAGCGACTGCTCAATCTGGTGATCTGTCTGTTGTGGACGCGGCAGTACGTCACCGCCGAGTACATCCGACGCAATGTCGCCGGCTACCAGGACGGTGACCAGTCCGACGAGGCGTTCAACCGGATGTTCGAGCGCGACAAGAACGAACTGCGCGACCTCGGTATCCCGCTGGTCACCGGCCGTTCGCCGATGGCGGCGGGCGCCGAGGGATACCGCATCGACCGGGACACCTACGAGCTGCCCGACATCTCTCTGGACTCCGACGAGGCGGCCGCGATCGCCATGGCCGCCGCGCTCTGGGACACCCCTGAGGTGTCCACGCTGTCGCAGACCGCGATCCTCAAACTCCGCGCCGCCGGCCTCGACGTTCGCTCCGAGGACGACCTCGGCATCACCGCAGGCGGCTCGTCGCGCTCGATGGGTTCCGAACAGGTCATCGCCGGACTGCTGGCCGCGATCCAGGCCAGACGGGCCGTCGAGTTCACCCACCGATCGTCGGCGACGGCAACCCCCGCGGCCCGTCGCGTGGAGCCGTGGGGAGTGGTGTCGCACCGGGGTCGCTGGTACGTCGTCGGTCACGATCTCGATCGCAACGCCACCCGTACTTTCCGGTTGTCGCGGATCTCGTCGGTGACCCCGGTCGGGCCCGCCGACGCCGTCGTGGTGCCCGTCGGCACCGACCTCCAGCAGATCGTGTCCGCGGCGGTCGACTCCGCGGCGAACACCGATGGACGTACCGCCGGTATCTGGGTGGCCGCCGGCCGTGCCGCGGGTCTGCGCCGGGCCGCGACGTCGTCGGAGCCCGGTGACCTCGACGGTGAGCCAGGCGACGTGTTGACCCTCGACATCCACTCACTGTCCGCGGTGGCGCGCATGGTGCTGGGTGTGGGTCGGGACGCGGTCGTCCTCGACCCGCCGGAACTGCGCGACCTCGTCATCGCCGGTCTGGACCGGCTGGCGGGGGTGAATGCCTGATGGCCGGTGCACAGCCGTCGCGCCTCAACCGGCTGCTGGCGATGGTCCCGTATTTCCAGGCTCGACGCGGCATCTCGATCGAGCAGGCCGCGCGTGAACTCGGCGTCACGCAGACGCAGCTCACCAAGGATCTCGAACTGCTCTTCGTGTGTGGGCTCCCCGGCTATTACCCCGACGACCTGATCGAGCTCGAGTTCAGCGAGGGCTTCGTCAACGTGGGGTTCACCGCGGGTATGGACCGCCCGCTACGACTCACCACCGTCGAGGCCAGCACGCTCCTCGTGGCACTGCGTGCCCTCGTGGAGACGCCCGGTGTCGTCGACGTGGCCGCCGCGCGGCGTGCGATCGCCAAGATCGAGGAGGCGGTGGGCGCCACCGCCGTGCCCGGCCTGTCCGACGCCGGCCCGGAATCGGAGGCGGCGCCGGGGGAGAACCCGACCTTCACGACCGTCCGCGAAGCCGTGCGGCGGGCACGGGCGCTCCGGCTGAACTACTACTCGGCGAGCCGGGACAGCGTCACCGAACGCGTCGTCGACCCGATCCGCCTGCAGGTGATGGATCAGCACACCTACCTCGAGGCGTGGTGCCGGATGGCCGAAGGCGTGCGGCTGTTCCGCTTCGACCGCATCGACACCGCCGTCGAACTCGACGAACCGAGCAACCCGCCGGCCGAGGCCGAGTCGTCGTCGCAGTCGGTACTGGTCCCGGAGAACCCGGATCTACCCGCGGTCGAACTCGACATCGACCCCGATCACCTGTGGATCCTCGACTACTACCCGGTCGAGCCGGTCACCTCGATCTCCGACCGCGATCCACAGGCACCGGTCCGGGCCCGCATGGTCTACGGTTCGCCGGAATGGCTCACCCGCCTACTGCTCGGGTTCGGCGGAGCGGTCCGCGTCGTCGACGATCCCGGGGTCGCGGCGGCGGTCGTCGAATCGGCGGCGAGCGCTCGCGAACGCTACCGCTGACCGGCGGTCCACCCCGCGCGGGCAACTCGGGTAGCATTGGGATCGGTCTGGATCCGATCTGAAGGGTGATCTCATGGGCTTCACTTCGTGGTGGCACTGGGCGATCGTCGCCGTCGTGCTGCTGATCCTGTTCGGCTCGAAGAAGCTGCCGGACGCCGCCCGAGGTCTCGGACAGTCGTTGCGCATCTTCAAGAGCGAGGTCAAGGAGATGCAGAAGGACGACAAGCCGACCGATACGACGGCTAACCCCGACGCTGCGCAGCGTGAGCTGCCGCCGGCCGACACGACTCAGCCGGGCACGCCGTCGAACTCCGACGTCAAGAAATCGGCTTAGGGGCGCGTCGGAGCATCCGAGTGCGCATTCCCTTCGACCCCCGCAAACGCAAACGCAAACTCAATCCCGACGGCACGATGTCGTTGGTCGAGCACCTCTATGAGTTGCGTACGCGTGTGGTCATCTCGCTGCTGGCGATCGTGGCCACCACCATCGTCGGCTTCATCTGGTACAGCCACGGCTTCCTGGGTGTTCCGTCGCTCGGCGACATACTGCGCGGGCCCTACTGTGACCTGCCGCCCTCGTCGCGAGCGACCCTGACCGCCGATGACTCGTGCAGGCTCCTCGCGACCGGTCCGTTCGATCAGTTCATGCTTCGGCTCAAGGTCGCGCTCACCGCCGGTGTCGTCCTTGCCTGCCCCGTGTGGATCTACCAGGTCTGGCAGTTCATCACGCCGGGTCTCCACGACAACGAACGCCGCTACGGACTCGTTTTCGTCACCCTGGCGACGACTCTCTTCGTCGCCGGCGCCGTGCTGGCCTATGTGGTGGTCGCCAAGGCGTTCCACTTCCTGCTGACGGTCGGCAACGAGGTCCAGGTCACCGCACTGGCAGGTGATCAGTACTTCGGCTTCATGATCAATGTGCTCGTCATCTTCGGTGTCAGCTTCGAGTTGCCGTTGCTGATCGTGGCGCTCAACGGCGTGGGAGTCCTCACCTACGCCCGGCTGAAGCAGTGGCGCCGCGGACTGATCTTCGCCGTCTTCGTCTTCGCGGCGGTGGTGACGCCGGGCCAGGATCCGTTCACCATGCTCGCGCTGGCAGTGGCGCTGACGGTGTTGATGGAGTTCGCGATCCAGTTCGCCCGCATCGTCGACCGGCGTCGTGGCAAGCGGGCGCCGAGCTGGGCCGGACTCTCCGACGACGAGGCGAGCCCCCTGCCGCCGACCCGCCCGGTCTCGCCGCCGTCGCCGGTCGCGACCTCGGCCGCCGGAAACCCGAACGCCACTCGCACGTCGACACGGGCACACGAGACATTCGACGACGTCCTGTGAGTCAACTCGACGCGTTCACGTCGCGGCTGGAATTCGGACTCGACCCCTTCCAACGGCGGGCCTGCGAGGCTCTCGAAGCCGGGCACGGTGTTCTCGTCTGTGCGCCGACCGGCGCGGGCAAGACGATCGTCGGCGAATTTGCGGTCCATCTCGCGCTCGCCGGGGGCACCAAGTGCTTCTACACCACCCCGATCAAGGCGCTGAGCAATCAGAAATACGCCGACCTCGCCGCGGTGCACGGGCACGAGTCGGTCGGTCTGCTCACCGGTGACAGTTCCATCAACCCCGACGCGCCGATCGTCGTGATGACGACCGAGGTCGTGCGGAACATGATCTACGCCGAATCCCGCGCCCTCGACGGCCTCTCGCATGTGGTGATGGACGAGGTGCACTTCCTCGCCGACCGCTTCCGCGGTGCGGTCTGGGAAGAGGTGATCCTGCACCTCGAACCGTCCGTGCGCGTGGTGAGCCTGTCCGCGACCGTCAGCAACGCCGAGGAGTTCGGCGACTGGATCCAGACGGTCCGCGGCGACACCTCCGTCATCGTCGACGAGCACCGGCCGGTCCCGCTGTCGCAGCACATGCTGGTCGGACAGCGGATGTTCGACCTCTTCGACCCGGCCGACCGCGATCCGGCGCATCGCAAGGGATCGCGTCCGCGGGTGAACCCGGAACTCAAACGGCACATCCGCCATCGCATCCTGCTCGCCGACGACGAACGGGAATCGTCCCGGGGCCGAGGTCGCCGAGGCGGCGGGGAAGTCTCACGCCGCCGTGACGGACGAGGTCCGCTGCTCTCACGGCCCAACCTCGTCGCCCGCCTCGACCGTGAGGGGCTGCTGCCCGCGATCGGGTTCATCTTCTCCCGGGCGGGCTGCGATGCCGCTCTGGCGCAGTGTTTGCGGTCGGGAATCGCGCTGCTGACACCCGAGGAGGTCGCCGAGGTCGACGCCGTCGTCGACCGGCGCCTCACCGAACTCTCACCGAGCGATGCCGACGTGCTGGGTGTCCAGGAGTGGCGTGAGGGTCTCCGCCGCGGCCTCGCATCGCACCACGCCGGAATGCTCCCGACCTTCCGGCACGCGGTCGAAGAACTCTTCGTCCGGGGACTCGTGCGCATGGTGTTCGCCACGGAGACACTGGCGCTCGGGATCAACATGCCGGCCCGGTCCGTTGTCCTCGAGCGGCTCGTCAAATACAACGGTGAGTCGCATGTCGACCTCACCCCCGGCGAGTTCACCCAGCTGACCGGCCGCGCCGGACGCCGCGGGATCGACATCGAGGGTCACGCCGTCGTGGTGTGGACACCCGAAGTCGTCCCCGAGGAGGTCGCCGGCCTCGCGGGTGCCCGCACCTTCCCGCTGCGCAGCTCGTTCTCGCCCGAGTACAACATGGCGGTCAACCTGCTCGGCCGTCTCGGTCTCGACGGTGCCCGCGAACTCCTGCACCGCTCGTTCGCGCAGTTCCAGGCCGACCGATCGGTGGTCGGACAGGCCCGCAAGCTCCACGAGTCCCAGCGTGCACTGCGCAAACTCGACGGCGAGCTGGCCCGCGCCGCGGAGGCACGAGGGCTGGAACCGGGCGGAGCGGACGCCACCGGCGAGCCCGCGGCAGGCGACTCCGAGGCGTATGCGGGGTTCCTCGGTTATGTCACGCTTCGCGAGGACATCCGTCGCCGCGAGCGAGACCTGAAGTACCGCAGGCGGATCGACACCGAGGACACGATCGTCGCCGATCTCGCCGCTCTCAAGCGCGGCCACGTCATCGGCGTACCGCTCGGACGCCACCGCGGTCTCGCGGTGATCGTCGAACCGGCCACCCAAGCGGCCGATCCCAAGCCGCTGGTGGTCACCGAGGATGCCTGGTGCGGGCGGATCGGGCTGCGTGACTTCGTCAATCCGCCGGAGGTCCTCGGCAATATGCGGTTGCCGAAGAACGCCGACCGCCGGACGGGTCGCGGACGCCGTGACCTCGCGTCGGCGTTGCGGTCCACCGGGATCGAGATGCCCCGCGGTCGATCGAAGAAACGCGCCGACGCCGCCGACGACACCGAACTGGCCCAGATGCGCCGCGCCCTGCGTGCCCATCCCGCGCACCAGATCCCGAACGGCGACGAGCTGTTCCGCCTCGCCGAGAAACGCAACCGTCTGCTCCGCGACATCGTCAACGCCGAGCGCAGCATCGGCGAACGCACCTCGACACTCGGCGTCACCTTCGATCACATCGTCGGTGTCCTCAGCGAGCTCGGGTACCTCGAACGAGTTCGCGAGGCGTCCGAATCGACCGGGCACACCATGCGGGTGACCGACTCGGGCAAACTGCTGGCCCGCATCTACAGCGAGAGCGATCTCGTGGTGACCGAGTGCATCCGTGCCGGCGTCTGGGATGACCTGTCACCCGCCGACCTGGCCGCGGTCGTCGCGGCCCTGGTCTACGAGAGCCGCCGCGACAGCTACGGCGGTGTGGATGCCCTCCCGGGTAGCACCTCGCTGCGTACGGCGATGGCCGCGACCGTCGACATCTGGTCGAAGGTGACTGCGGTCGAGTCGCGTCACCGCGTCAGTCCCACCCGGGAACCGGACACCGGTTTCTCGCTCGCGGTGGCGACGTGGGCGTCGGGCCGCACGCTCAGCGAAGCCCTTCTCCTCGCGGGCGAACGGGGCCAACTGCTCTCGCCGGGCGACTTCGTCCGGTGGAACCGCCAGGTCATCGACCTTCTCGAACAGATCCGGCTCTGCGTCGGAACAGACACTCGTCTCGGTGGGACCGCGCGGTCCGCGGTCCGGGCGATCCGCCGGGGTGTGGTGGCAGCGGAGCTCGGCTGAGCCCGTCGGTCCACCAGACGACGCCCGGGAGCGCCCCGTGCAAGGTTGACTGATAGTCGTCTGTGCCTGAGGTAACGTTCATCCCGCATTCGGTGTCGGGGTGCGATTTGCCGGCACTGCGCGTGACGTCACAAGTTCGCCGACGCCTCGTCGAGGTGGGTGGCCCAGTGGGAGGGGACTCATGACCGACCCGTACAACCCGAATCCGTCCCAACCCCAGCAGGGTCAGCCCGATGCCGGTGACAAGACCGAGATCGTGAACACGGGCGGTTCCCCGCAGGGTGGTTCGCAGGCCGACCCCACGACGATGGCGCCCAACCCCGGCTACGGTCAGCCCGCGGATCCATACCAGCCTGATCCCTACCAGGCGAATCCCTACCAGCAGAACCCTTACCAGCAGACGCCGGGCTACGGCGCCGGAGGTCAGGCACCCGGCCAGCCGCCTCAGAACCAGCCGACGCAGGTCGGGTACCCGGGGGCACAGCCCGGCCAGTACGGCCAACCGGGCGGTCAGCCCGGATACGGCGGCCCGGGGCAGTACGGACAGCAGCCCTACGGCCAGCCCGACGCCGGTCAGTACGGCGCCGGTCAATACGGCGCGCCGGGCCAGTACGGTCAGCAACCGTACGGCCAGCCGCAGCAGGCCCCCGGCCTCTACGGCCAGAACCAGGTCGGCGGACCCGACCAGTTCAGCGGGATGGCGACGCCCAAGTCGAACAAGACGCTCCGGACGCTGCTGTTCGCCGGTGGCGGTGCGTTGATCGTGATCGCCGCGATCGTCCTGATCACCGCATTCGTCGCGCCCGGATGGGCGCCGAAGAATCTCGACCAGCAGGCGGCCCAGGACGGCGTGCAGAAGATCCTGACAGAGGACTACCAGGCCAGCGATGTCAGCAACGTGAAGTGCCCGTCCGGCCAGCGCGTCAAGGAGGGCTCGTCGTTCACCTGCTCGGTGACCGTCGGCGGACAGGACCAGCAGGTGACCGTCACCTTCATCGACGACGAAGGTCGTTACGAGGTCTCGCGCCCCAGCTGAGTTTCTGCTGGTCGAGTAGGTCCGAGGCGCTGGCCGAGGACCATATGGACGCCATCGTCGGTGCAACTCACCAGCCGAGGGCCTTCGCCAGCCGGCCCACCGACGCGCCGATGCCCAGCTCGTCGACGAGCGCGGCGAGTGCCTCGGGGTCGGCGGGCTCCGACGGCAGCAGGTCAGGTCCGCTGTCGATGGTCTCGGCGTCCGTGCGCACGAACACCACCGTGCGTGCCGCGTCGAGATAATCGGTGGCCGCGAGCAGCGCCTTGCGTGCCCGCGTCGGAACCGTCGACGACGAATCCCGCGCGGCCGCCTCGAGCGCGTCCAGGCTGCCGAACTCGCTGATCAGTTTCGCCGCGGTCTTCTCACCGATGCCCGGCACACCGGGCAGGCCGTCCGACGCGTCGCCGCGCAGCATCGACATCTCCGCGTAGCCGATCCCGGCGCGATCGGCGGGCACGCCGTACTTCTCGCCGACCTCCGCCGGCCCCATCATCTCGGCCTTCGCCAGCCCGCGCCCCACGTAGAGCACCCGCACCGGCACCGGGTCGTCGGAGACCACCTGCAACAGGTCGCGATCACCGCTGACGACGATCACCGGATCCTGTGCCTCCTCCCAGGCCAGCGTCCCGATGACATCGTCGGCCTCGCAGCCGACCGCGCCGGAGGTCGCGATCCCGGCGGCGGCGAGGACGTCCATGATCATGTCGACCTGCGGTGTCAGGGTGTCTGGGACTTCTTCGACGTCGATGGTCAGTGTTCCGGTGGCATCAGTGGCGCCGTCTTCGACCGCGACCCGATGTGCCTTGTAGGTCGGGATGAGGGCGGTGCGGAACTCGGGACGCCAGTCGAGGTCGAGGCAGACGACGAGGCGCGTCGGGTGTTCGCGCGTCACAAGATACGCGATCGTGTCGATGAATCCCCGTACCGCGTTGACCGGTCGCCCGTCGGGACTGGTCATCTTCTCGGGTAGGGCGTAGAACGACCGGAACCACAGGCTCGCACCGTCGAGCAGCATCAACGAATCCGTCACCTCCACACTTTCGCATTGACGGTGTCGCCGCGTCACCACGACCCGCGCTACCGGCGGTAGTCTTCGACCATGGCAGCCACTTCGACCACCGCCGGCTCGGCGGCCCCGCTGTTCGGTGCCCCGCTGTTCGGTTCCGACGTGTACCGCGAACGCATGCGGCGTGCCGCGGAACTCACTCGCGAAGCGGGCCTCGACGCACTGGTGGTGGCCCCCGGTCCCGACCTCCGCTACCTGGTGGGCTCGCGCGCCGAGACCTTCGAACGCCTCACCGCGCTCGTCATCCCCGCGGCAGGTGACCCCAAGCTGGTCATCGCGCGACTCGAGGTGCCGTCGCTGTCTGCTTCGGCTGTAGGGGATCTCGGCATCGAGGTCGCCGACTGGGTCGACGGCGACGACGCGCACGGCCTCGCACTCGCCGGTCTGTCGCCGAATCCGGCCATCGCGGTGTCGGATTCGATGCCCGCTCTACACGTGATCCCGCTCGCCCGACACACCGGCGCCACACCGCAACTCGCGACGGCCGTGCTGCGCGAGCTCCGGATGATCAAGGACGACGCGGAGATCGAGGCCCTGCGTCGTGCCGGCGCGGCCATCGACCGCGTCCACGCCCGAATGGGCGAGTGGCTGCAGCCCGGACGCACCGAGCGTGAGGTCTCCGACGACATCGCGGCCGCGATCCTCGAGGAGGGACACACCGAGGCGGCGTTCATCATCGTCGGCTCCGGCCCCAACGGAGCCGATCCCCATCACGAGTTCTCCGACCGTGTCATCGCACGTTCCGACATCGTCGTCATCGACATCGGCGGGCCGGTGGAACCCGGCTACAACTCCGACTCCACCCGAACCTATTGCTTCGAGACGCCGGCCGCCGACATCGCCGACGCCTACGCGGCGCTCCACGAGGCACAGCGGGCCGCGGTCGCTGCCGTCCGACCCGGGGTCACCGCGGCCTCGATCGACGCGGCCGCCCGCGACCTGCTTCGCGAACGCGGTCTCGCCGACCAGTTCATCCACCGCACCGGACACGGCATCGGCCTCTCGGTTCACGAAGAGCCCTACATCGTGAACGGCAACGACATCGTGCTGCGCCGCGGCATGGCGTTCAGCGTGGAACCCGGGGTGTACTTCTCCGGCCACTGGGGTGCCCGCATCGAGGACATCGTCGTGGTCACCGAGGACGGCTGCGAATCCGTCAACAATCGCCCGCACGAGCTGGTGCAGCTGTAGGCGACCCGCTCCCGCCGCCAATCGGCCGGCTCAGAGACCAGGCAACCCCATGCGGGTTGAGCCGACACCGAGCGTAGCGAGGCGTCGCGTCGAAATCCGTCTGCGAGCAGGCCTTGGCGGCTGGTTTGATCAGGATGGATGCGAGGTTTCGACGCGGTGGCTCGCTTCGCTCGCTACCGGCTCAACCAGCAATGCCCGGTGCGCGCCCTCTTCTGCCGGCTCGGTGTCGGGGTTGATGAGCCCGGGCACGAGATTTTCCGACCAGCAACCCCATGCGGGTTGAGCCGACACCGTGCGCAGCGAGGACGCCGACTTGCTCTGCCGGCCGAGTAGCGACGACCGAGCGCAGCGAGGACGCCGACTTGCTCTGCCGGCCGAGTAGCGACGACCGAGCGCAGCGAGGACGCCGCGTATCGAGGTCACCCGAACAGCGAGGCCGGCCCGAGCACCTTCGCCACGCTGATCTCGATGACGACCCGTCGCGGGTTCGGCTTGGGCTGCCGGTACCGCTGCGCGTAGCGCTGTTCCGCCTCGCGGACGCGTTCGGGTTCGCGGCTGACCCGCGCCGGACCCTCCAGGGTCAGCCAGCGCGGGCCGTCGACATTCGTCACCGCCGCATAGCCACCGCGTTCGACGTTGCGTACCTTCTGACTGCCGTCGAAGGTGATGACCCGCGCCAGTCGGGCTTCGGGATCCCAGGTGAAGCCCACCGCGACCGAATGCGGTGTCCCGTCGGTGCGCACCGTCGTGAGGGTGCCGAGATGGCGTTCGGTCAGGAACTCGACAGCGGCAGGGCCGACGTCGGCAGCGGTACGTGACATGGCTGCCACGCTAGCGCCGGTGGGGTGGCCGGGGCGGGCCGGGGCTGGTGCGATACTGCTGTGCATGGCGTCTGACACATCTCCGGGTTCGCTCGTCCTGTTCGGCGGACGGAGTGAGATCGGTGTGGCCACGGCGCAACGCCTGGCCGAAGGCAGGACGGTCGTGCTCGCCGCGCGCCGGCCCGACGACCTCGCCCGACAGACCGCGCTGCTGCTCGACGCGGGCGCGACGGCCGTCCACACCGTGGCCTTCGACGCCGACGACACCGACAGTCATCCCGGCCTCATCGCCTCCCTGGTCGAGGAGTTCGGACCGATCGGGATCGCGATCATCGCGTTCGGGATTCTCGGCGATCAGGCACGCGCGGAAGTCGATGTCGCGCATGCCCTGCAGATCGCGCACACGGATTACTACGCACACGTCAGTGTGCTGATCCCGCTCGCCGCCGCGCTGCGCGAACAGGGCTCGGGCACGATCATCGTCTTCTCCTCGGTCGCCGGAATCCGGGTGCGCCGAGCCAATTATGTGTACGGCTCCACCAAGGCCGGGCTCGACGGTTTCGCCAGTGGCATGGCGGATTCGTTGCACGGCACCGGCGTCCGAATGCTGATCGCCCGGCCCGGCTTCGTGATCGGCGCGATGACGAAGGAGCTGATGGAGTCCGGGGTGAAACCCGCACCCATGTCGAAGACCCCCGACCAGGTCGCCGACGCGGTCGCCCGCGCGTATCGCCGGGGCCGCGGTGAGGTCTGGATCCCGGCGGCGTTGCGGCCGATCTTCTTCGGCATGCGTCTGCTGCCACGCGCGGTCTGGCGGAGACTCCCGCGATGAGATCCATACCGGCCGACTCGGCCGCCGCAGCGCGGTTCGTCATCGTCGGCATCGGTGCCGACGGGTGGCGCGGACTGCCCGACATCGCACGCGACGAACTCCGCGGCGCCGAGGTGATCTACGGTGCGCCAAGGCAACTCGCACTTCTCGACGACGGGGCGAACGAGCTCACCGGCGCGCGGGAGCCGTGGCGGTCGCCGATGTCGGAACACCTCACCGAAGTGCTCGCGAACAGCACGGGACGCACCCACATCCTGGCCAGCGGCGATCCGATGTTCCATGGAGTCGGTGCGAGCGTCGTCGCCCGTGTGGGGGCCGATCGAGTGCAGGTGTTCCCGGCGGTGTCGAGCGCGAGTCTGGCGTGCGCGCGTCTCGGGTGGGACCTTGCCACGACGCGGATCGTCAGTGCCGTGACCGCCGATCCCGAGGTGGTTCTCACCGAGGCCACCGGCGGAGGGCGTCTCCTCGTCCTCAGCCGGGACGCCACGACCCCGGCGGCCGTGGCGGACCTCCTCGTGCACAACGGATTCGGCGCCTCGACGCTGACCGTGCTCGAACAACTCGGCGGACCGGACGAGCGTATCCATTCCTCGTCCGCCGAATCCTGGGGGCGTCCCGCTGTGGACCCGCTCAACATCGTGGCGGTCGAGTGCGTCGGACCGCGTCGCAGCCGGATGCCCGGTCGCGAGGACGACACCTACGCCCACGACGGTCAGATCACCAAGTCCACCATCCGGGCGGTCACCGTGGCGGCGCTCGAACCCGCAGGGCCGCAACTCCTCTGGGACATCGGCTCTGGGTCCGGAAGCGTGGCCATCGAATGGTTGCTCGCCGACGAACGAGGTCGGGCGATCTCCTTCGAACAGAACGCGGACCGCGCCGAACGGCTGACCGGCAACGCGCGCCGGCACGGCGTCGGTCATCGCCTGTCGCTTCGAGGCGCCGCGCCCCACGCGCTCGCCGACGCGTCGTCTCCCGATGCGGTGTTCATCGGCGGTGGCCTCGACGACGAGGTCCTGACCGCCGCCTGGAACGCACTGCGACCGTCGGGACGGATCGTGGTGAACGCCGTCACCGTGGAGAACCAGGAGATCCTGGTCCGGTGGCACGCCGAACGCGGCGGCACCTTGCGGCGTCTGTCCGTGGAGACCGTCGCACCCCTCGGGACCATGACCACCTGGCGGCCGGCACTGCCGATCATCCAGTGGGCCGCAACCAAAGACGGCCCAGCGCAAGAAACGGGGCTCACGTCGTGACCGTCTTCTTCATCGGCGCCGGACCCGGTGCGCCCGACCTCATCACGCTGCGCGGCGCGCGGTTGCTGGGGGAGTGCCGCACCTGTCTGTACGCGGGGTCGCTGGTACCCGACGAGTTGCTGGAATTGTGTCCCGGCGATGCCGTCCTCGTCGACACCGCGCGGATGCCGCTGTCCGACATCGTCGATCACATCGTCGCCGCCCACGAGCGCGGGCACGACGTCGCCCGCCTGCATTCCGGCGACCTGTCGATCTATTCGGCGCTGGCCGAACAGCAACGAGAACTCCGCGCCCGGGGTATTCCGTACGAGATCGTGCCAGGGGTTCCTGCCTTCGCCGCGGCCGCCGCTGCGCTCGACATCGAACTCACCGTCCCGGGAGTGGGACAGAGTCTGCTCATCACCCGGGTGTCGACGCTGTCGACCGACATGCCCGCCGGCGAGGACCTCGCGAGTCTCGCCGCCACCGGCGTGACGCTCGCCCTGCATCTCGCCGCGCACCGGGCCGAACAGATCGTCGATGCGCTGACACCGCACTACGGGGCGGAATGTCCCACGGCGACCGTCGCCTTCGCGAGCCGCCCGAACCAGCAGGTGGTGCGTTGCCCGCTGAATCGACTGCCGGAGACCCTCCAGGCCGCCGACATCCGCAAGACCGCGGTCATCTTCGTCGGCCGGGTCCTGGACGCGGCGGCACATCCCGAGGTCACCGACAGCTACCTGTACTCCCACGCCCGGATGGCCAAACTCCGCGAGACGCCGCACCGATGACCGACGAACAGATCCTCATCCTCGGCGGCACCGGCGAGGCCCGGGCGCTGGCGGCGTCCCTGACCGAGGCGGGGTGGTCCGTCATCAGCTCACTCGCCGGGCGCGTCGCCCATCCGCGACTGCCGGTCGGTCCGGTCCGGATCGGCGGGTTCGGCGGTGTCGAAGGATTGCGAGAATGGCTGCGCAGCAATGGTATTCATGCTGTCGTCGACGCCACCCACCCCTTCGCGGCCACCATCACCCGCAACGCTGCGCAGGCCGCGTCCGACCTCGGCGTGCCGCTGCTCCGCCTGCGTCGTGAACCCTGGGTCCCGGCCGAATCCGACCACTGGGTACAGGTACCGGATCTCGCCGCCGCCGCCGACGAGGTACGACGCCGCGGCACGCGGGTTCTTCTGACCACGGGACGCCAGGACGTCGGCGTGTTCGCCGATGTCGACGATGTGTGGTTCCTGATCCGGGTGGTCGATCCGCCGACCGCGGAACTCCCTGCGCGCAACGAGATCCTGTGTTCGCGCGGGCCCTACGACTACGACTCCGAACTGGCCCTGCTCCGGGAGCACCGGATCGACCTGCTCGTCACCAAGAACAGCGGCGGATCACTCACGAAGGCGAAACTCGATGCCGCCGCAACCCTGGGCATCGAGGTCATCGTCGTCGACCGGCCGACCGAACCCGACGTCCCGGCGGTCTCAGACGTCGCTGCCGCCCAGGCTTGGCTCGAGCGGCTGCTCGCCTGAAACCTGTTCCGGCTCATCGGCCGGAGTGTGCCGTCGGGGCGTGAACACCAGGGGACCCGCGGCCCGGGACACCACCCGGGTCGCCGAGGAGCCGATGAGGAGCAGTGTCCGCATGTCGACGACGTCCGGGTCGAGGTCGGCGACCGTGGTCGTAACCAGCGTCTGCTCGGGACCGCCCACGTCGCGACCGAGGACGACGACGCGGTCGGGCGAAACCGTCTGCAACAGGGTGTGTTTGAGGGCGCCGACCTGCCATGCCCGGCTCGCCGATCCGGGGTTGTAGATGGCGATGACCAGGTCGGCGGCCAGGGCGGCACGGATGCGACGGTCGATCACCGACCACGGCTTGAGCCGGTCGGACAGCGAGATCACCGCGAAGTCGTGGCCCAGGGGTGCCCCGACGGCAGCGGCCACCGCGGTGGCGGCTGTGACACCGGGAACCACCCGCACCGGGACGTCGTGCCACTGCGGTTCGGCGGCCACCTCGGCCACCGCGGCCGCCATCGCGAACACGCCGGGATCACCCGACGACACGACCGCCACGCGCGCACCCCGTCGGGCGAGATCGAGTGCGAACTCGGCACGTTCGGACTCGACCCGGTTGTCACTCGCGTGGACGCGCTGACCGGGCCGTGGCGTCACCCGCTTGAGATAGGTCGTATAGCCGACGAGGTCGGTGGCCGTGGCCAGTTCGGTGCGCACCTCCGGCGTGGTCCAACTGTCGTGACCGGGCCCGAGGCCGACGACCACGAGTTCACCCGGTACCGGTTCCGCCTCGAAGCGTGGATTGTTCCGTCGCCCGGGAATCACGAGGATCGAGAAGTACGGCACCTCAGCCGGATTCACCTCCGATGCGGGAAGCACTCGCTCGACGGTGGTCGAGGCCCGTTCGACATAGAACGCCTCGTCGAGCCGTCCCGCCTCCCGCAATGCCTCTCGCACCCGTTCGAAGGTGCGGCCCAGTTTCATCACCACGACGGCATCGGCCGACCGGAAACGGAAGAGCAGCTCCTCGGTCGACGCCGTGCCCGGCACCACCGTGAGTGTCTCGTCGCCCTCGACGAGCGGCACGCCGGTGGCCGCCGACGCCGCGCTGACCGAGGTCACCCCGGGCACGATCTCCGCATCGAAGTGCGGCGAGAGTCGTTTGTGCATGTGCATGTAGGAGCTGTAGAAGAGCGGATCCCCCTCGGCGAGCAGGACCACGTCCCGACCGGCGCGCAGATGGACGGCCAGCCGTTCCGCGCTGTCGGCGTAGAAGTCGTGGAGCGCTCCCTGATAGCCACCGGGATGGTCGGTGGTCTCGGTGGTGACCGGGTACATGAGCCGCTCTTCGGTCTGCCCGTCGCGCAGGTACGGTTCGGCGACCGAGCGCGCGATGCTGTTGCCGTGGCGCGCACAGTGATACGCGACCACGTCGGCCGTGCTGATCACTCGCGCGGCCTTGACGGTCATCAGCTCGCTGTCGCCGGGGCCCAGACCGATTCCCCAGAGCTTGCCCGGAGTTGTTTCGTTCACGACTGCAGGCACATTCACTCCTGGGGGGTGGCGAGCGCGTTGACGGCGGCGGCGGTGATCGCCGACCCGCCCCGGCGGCCGGTGACCGTGATGAACTCGAGGTCGGTGCGGGCGGCGAGGGCTTCGCAGGACTCCGCGGCACCGACGAAGCCGACGGGTGCGCCGACGATCGCCGCCGGGCGGGGTGCGCCCTCGTCGATCATGTCGAGCAGCGCGAACAGTGCCGTCGGGGCATTGCCGATCGCGACGACCGCGCCGTCGAGGCGAGGCAACCAGAACTGCAGGGCGGCAGCGGTTCTCGTCGTCCCCATTCTCTCGGCCAGAGCGGGGAGGGTGGGTTCGGAGAGGTGGCAGAGCACCTCGTTGTCGGCGGGCAGCCGCTTGCGGGTGATCCCGGAGGCCACCATCGACGCGTCGCAGAGGATCGGCGCCCCGGCTTCGAGCGCCCCGCGGGCCGCCCGGACGATCCCGGGGGTCGCGACGACGTCGCGCGTGAGGTCGGTCTGTCCACAGGCGTGGATCATCCGTACGACCACGGTCGCCACGTCAGGGGCGAAGGCGGACAGATCCGACTCCTCCCGGATCGTCGCAAAGGACTGGCGATAGATCGCGGCGCCGTCGCGCAAGTACTCGGTCATGGTGCGCACGAGCCTAGCGGCGACGTCGGTCGTAACCGCCGTCGGGCGTGGCCTGCACCGACAGGTGCGGGCCGGCGGGGGAGCCACAGCGCCGCTCACAACCGACCCAGTGCTCGCGATCGCCCACCGGAAGTCCTGCCTCGACATGCACGAGCAGGTCCTCGCGCACCGGGGCCTGGGCCGATGCACAGCCGGGGGCGCCGACGCAGCAGCTGACCCTCGCCCACGGCGAGTTCGCGTCGAAGATCAGTCCTATCGGCGCGAGAACCCGCACCACGGTCTCGGCGACACCCTCGCCCAGGTCGCAGATGAGGATCTCCCGGTCCGGGGTGAACACGACCGGCGACTCGACCGCGGCGATGAACTCGGCCAGGCGTGCGGGCAGGCGTCCGAGTTCCACGACCGATCCGAGCAACACCGACCCGTCGTCCTGGTCGAACCAGCCGACGATCGGCTCGGTCGGATTCGGTACGGCGTCGTCGTCGGACCCGACAACCGGTGCCAGGTTCGCCGCGACGAGCCGCTCCAGCCGACCCCGGTCCTCGGCGCCCAGGTCACCGATGCGCCACGCGCCCGGAGCCACCTCGTTCAGGCCCGCCGCCACCCCGATCATCGCGTCGACGATCCTGTCGACGCCGTCGACGGATCCGACCGCGACCCCGCCGACGAGGATGTCGGCGACCACGGGCTCCGCCGCGCGCACCACCGCACACGCGTCGGCGCCGCGGTGCCGGATGTCACCTCGGCCGTCGTCGAACCCGAACAGGAAGCGTCCCGAGAGCGAGGTCGCCGCGGGATCGGCACGCAGGGCATCGTCGAGAGCGGCCACCAGCGGACCGGCGTCGGCGAGGCCGCCGATGCGCCCGGTCAGGGGGCTCACCTCGATGTTCCGCACCTTGTCGTGTGACGAGCTGGGTGCGAGTCCGGCGGTCACCACGGCGTCGGCCACGGCGCCGACGTCGGTGATCCCGCGCAACTGGAGATTCCCGCGGGCGGTCAGCTCCAGGAACCCGTCGGCGTGGGCGGCCGACGCCTGGGCCAGGGTGGCGAGCTGATCGGACCGGATCCGGCCTCCGGGGAGCCGGATTCGGGCCAGCGCACCGTCCTGCGCCGCGTGGGTGCTGAACACGCCGGGACAGCGGTCCGTGGACTCTCGGATCGCTGTCTCGGGGGCGGGGTCCGGCGCCTCGGTCATCTCACAAGCCTACGACCGGCCCAGGTGAGGGGTTCCCCGACGGGCCGCCGTAGGCTGAGACCCAACCGCGAGCGGGCTGAAGCCGGTGAGAATCCGGCGCGGTCGCGCCACTGTGATGGGTTCCGGTGCTGCCGGGTGCCCCAGCCAGACCAGTCCCTCGCCCACACCTGACACTCCGGGCGCGACAACCCGGCGAGGAGAAACGATGATCCTGCTGCTCTCGACCTCGGACACCGATCTGCTGACCGCGGCGGCCGCGAGCGATGCGAACTCCGAGGTGAGCGTCCGCGGCGCCAATCCTTCGAGGATCCTCGTCGAGGAGATCCCGGCGCTCGCCGCAGATGCGGACCTGATCGTGGTCCGCATCCTGGGCGGTACCCGCGCCTGGGAGGAGGGACTCGCGTCGGTCGAGGCGACCGGTAAGCCGGTCGTGGTCTGTTCGGGCGAACAGCAGCCGGACCCGGACCTGATGGCGCATTCGACGGTGCCGGCCGGTGTCGTCGCCCAGGCCCACGACTATCTCGCCGCCGGCGGCGTCGCGAACATGGTCAACCTGCACCACTTCCTCTCCGACACCGTGCTCTTCACCGGTCACGGGTTCGAACCACCGCAACAGACGCCCGCCTGGGGAATCCTGGAGCGTGGCGCGATCGAAGAGGTGGCCCCCTCGCTCCCTGAGGTGCGAGGAGCGCAAGCGACGAGCCTCGAAGGGCCGACCATCGCGGTGCTCTACTACCGGGCCCAGCACCTGGCCGGCAATACCCGCTACATCGACGCCCTCTGTCGCGCCATCGAGGACCGCGGCGCCCGGCCGTTGCCGGTGTTCTGTGCGTCGTTGCGGACGGCACCCGACGACCTCATCGAGTTGCTCGGCACGGCCGACGCCCTCGTGGTCACCGTCCTGGCCGCCGGGGGAGCGACCCCGGCGACCGCGTCGGCCGGCGGCGACGACGAGGCGTGGAACATCGAACGGCTCGCGGCCCTCGACATCCCGATCCTGCAGGGCCTCTGCCTCACCGGTTCGCGCGCGGACTGGGAGGCGAGCGACGACGGTCTCTCACCGCTCGATGTCGCGACGCAGGTCGCGGTGCCGGAGTTCGACGGCCGGATCATCACGGTCCCGTTCTCCTTCAAGGAGTTCGACGACGACGGCCTGCCGTGGTACCAGCCGGATCCCGAACGCTGTGCCCGGGTGGCGGGTATCGCGGTGTCGCACGCACGGCTGCGCCGGATTCCCGTCGCGGACAAGCGTATCGCCATCATGCTGTCGGCGTACCCGACGAAGCACGCCCGCATCGGCAACGCCGTCGGCCTCGACACCCCGCGCAGCCTGCTCCGGCTTCTCGCCGCGCTGCGTGCGGCCGGCTACGACCTCGGACCGGAATCGGGTCCGGATGCGATACCCGGCCTGGCCGAAGACGATTCGGATGCGCTGATCCACGAGATCATCGCCACCGGCGGACAGGACCCGGACTGGCTGACCGAGGAGACCCTCGCCGCCAATCCGATCCGGCTGCCCGCCGCGGAGTACCGCGCGTGGTTCGACACGCTGCCGGAGGACCTGCGCGGCGCGGTCGTCGAACACTGGGGTGCGGCGCCGGGCGAGCTGTTCGTCGACCGGTCGGCCAACCCTGACGGCGACATCGTCGTCGCCGCACTGACTTTCGGCAACATCGCCATCATGGTGCAGCCGCCGCGCGGTTTCGGAGAGAATCCGGTCGCGATCTACCACGATCCGGATCTGCCCCCGTCGCATCACTATCTGGCGTCGTATCGGTGGATCGCCGCCCAGCAGTCCGACGGACACCTGGCCGGTTTCGGAGCCGACGCGATCGTGCACGTCGGCAAACACGGCAACCTCGAATGGTTGCCGGGCAAGAACCTCGGCATGTCGGCCAACTGCGGAACCGACGCCGCGCTCGGCGACCTCCCGCTCATCTACCCGTTCCTCGTCAACGACCCGGGGGAGGGGACTCAGGCCAAGCGTCGAGCCCACGCGGTGCTCGTCGACCATCTGATCCCGCCGATGGCGCGTGCCGAGTCCTACGGCGACATCGCCCGGCTCGAACAGCTGCTCGACGAACACGCGAACATCTCCGCCCTCGACCCGGCGAAGCTGCCCGCGATCCGCCAGCAGATCTGGACGCTGCTCACCGCCGCGAGGATGGACCACGACCTCGGGCTCACCGAACGTCCCGACGAAGAGGTCTTCGACGACATGCTGCTGCATGTCGACGGCTGGCTGTGCGAGATCAAGGACGTCCAGATCCGCGACGGTCTGCACGTTCTCGGCGAGGCGCCGCGCGACGACGCCGAGGTCGACCTCGTCCTGGCGATGCTGCGCGCCCGGCAGCTGTGGGGCGGCACGTCCGCGCTCCCCGGACTCCGTGAGGCGCTCGGCCTGGTCGAGGACGGGACCGCCGAACGCGGGACCGTGGATGCCGTCGAGGCGCAGGCCCGCGATCTCGTCGCCGCGTGCGCGAAGGACGACTGGTCGCCGGCCGCCGTCGCCGAGGCCACCGCCGGACTGCCCGACGCGGTCGGTGACGTCCTGCGATTCGCGGCCACCGAGGTGGTTCCTCGCCTGCGGCAGACCACCGGCGAGGTGCCTCGCGTACTGCACGCCCTCGACGGCGGCTTCATCCCCGCCGGCCCCAGCGGATCCCCGCTGCGCGGACTGATCAACGTCCTGCCGACCGGCCGCAACTTCTACTCGGTCGACCCGAAGGCCGTGCCCTCGCGGCTGGCGTGGGAGACCGGCCGCGCGATGGCCGACTCGCTGCTGGAGCGCTACGTCGCCGACCACGGTCATCACCCGGCGTCGGTCGGGGTGTCGGTGTGGGGGACGAGTGCGATGCGTACGTCCGGCGACGACGTCGCCGAGGTCCTCGCCCTGCTCGGCGTGATGCCGGTCTGGGATGAGATGTCGCGCCGCGTCGTCGATCTCGAACTGATCGACCTCGCCGAACTCGGGCGCCCGCGCATCGATGTCACGGTCCGCATCTCCGGGTTCTTCCGGGACGCCTTCCCTCATGTGGTGGCGATGCTCGACGACGCGGTCGCGCTTGCCGCCGCGGCCGACGAACCCGACGAGCAGAACTTCGTCGCCGCCCACGTCCGTGCGTCGATGGCCGAACACGGCGACCGCCGACGCGCCGTCACCCGGGTCTTCGGTTCCAAGCCCGGAACGTACGGTGCCGGGATCCTGCAGCTCATCGATTCCCGCGACTGGCGCAGCGACGAGGACCTGGCGCGTGTCTACACGGAGTGGGGCGGCTATGCCTACGGGCGCGGTCTCGACGGTGTGCCCGCGGTCGACGACATGCGCGCCGCGTACAGACGGATCGCGGTGGCCGCCAAGAACACCGACACCCGGGAACACGACATCGCCGACTCCGACGACTACTTCCAGTATCACGGCGGCATGGTCGCGACCGTGCGCGCGCTGACCGGTACCTCGCCGGAGGCCTACATCGGGGACAGCACCCGGCCCGATTCCGTGCGTACCCGCACGCTGTCCGAGGAGACCGCCCGCGTCTTCCGGGCCCGCGTCGTCAATCCGCGCTGGATCTCGGCGATGCAGCGCCACGGGTACAAGGGCGCCTTCGAGATGGCCGCGACCGTCGACTATCTCTTCGGCTACGACGCCACCACCGACGTCGTCGCCGACTGGATGTACGAGAAACTCACCGAGTCCTACGTCCTGGACGAGACCAACCAGGAATTCATGCAGCAGTCGAACCCGTGGGCGCTGCACGGGATCGCCGAACGGCTGCTCGAGGCCGTCGAACGCGACATGTGGCGCGAACCACCCGCGGAACTCCTCGACGCGCTGCGCAACGTCTACCTGCAGACCGAGGGCGACATCGAGGCCCGGGGCGAGACCCCTGCCGGTTGACCCCCTCTGCTGATTGAGCGCCCCTCTGCTGGTTGAGCGCCCCCCTCTGCTGGT
>NZ_BANS01000040.1 GCF_000332995.1 Gordonia amicalis NBRC 100051 = JCM 11271 | reverse complement strand
CCCTTCGATACGCCCTCCGCAGGCTCCGGGCTACTCAGGGAGCGGGAGGATCCCTCCGCAGGCTCCGGGCTACTCAGGGAGCGGGGGAGCCCTCCGCCGGGGGCAGGGAGCGGGGGAGCCCTCCGCCGGGGGCAGGTGGTGTCGGTCGTCTGGGCGAATCGTCGGTCTCAGGGTGGAATCGCGCTAGAGTCCGACGCGCTCGAGCGCCTCGTCGAACTCCTCGGACGCCTCTTTCTCGGTCTTGCCGTCGGCGAGCGCCTGCCGGTACACCGCGAACAGTTCGGTGCTGCGTTCGGTATAGCGGCGGGTCCAGCGTTCGCTGTCCTGTCGCCAGTAGCCGATCACGTCGTAGGACTCACGGCCCCACCGCAGCTCGCTGCGCAGGTGTTTACGGACCGCTCGCGATTCCCCGGCCTCCCCGGCGAACCAGCAGTACGCGGCGGTGTCGTCGGCCGCCGCCGGGAGGTCGACGGACGCGACCGTCTCCGCCAGCCGGCTCGGGGTCCGTCCGTTGCCTCCGATCAGCGTGATCGTCTCGACCTCGCGCTGGGGGAGATAGGTGAGGTCGGTCGGCGCCGGTACCTCGACCACCACCGTCACGCCGACGGTCGACGAGAGTTCCTCGAGAATCCGTGCGAGGGCGGGGAGTCCGGCGAGGTCGGCGGCCAGGACGAGTCGGCTCGTATTCGCCGGCGGCGTGAACCAACTACGCGCGTGCGTCAGAACCACCTCGTGACCCGGCTCCGTCCGCTGGGCCCACGTGGTCGCCGGTCCCGCGGCGTGGATGACGAAATCGACGACGACGGTGCCGGCCGTGGGGTCGGATGCGCGGATCGAGTAGTTGCGCCCGGCCGGTGCGGGATCGGTGTCGTAGTAGGCCCAGGTCCCGTCCCGGCACTCCATGTCCGGGGTCGAGCGGTGCGACTCGAAGGGGAAGTAGATGCCCACCGCCTCGTCGGCGACGCCGGGCAGTCCCAGGCCGGTCAGGTCATCGACGTCGAACGTCAGACGGCGCAGGTTGGGCGTCAGGTCGTCGACCCCGCGGACGCATGCTCTCGAGTAGCCCATGAGGCCACCCTAACCTCATAACGGACGGGCACCCGGGGTCTGGCCTCTGTTACTAGGATATGCAACCATCTGAGGAGGCCTGTCGGTGTGGAGAGGAGTTTCGGTCGTGTCGGAACAATCAGTGCTGGTCCCGTCTGTCCTGACGGAGGAGAACGGGTCGGCGCGGTCGCTGATCCTCAACCGTCCGAAGTCGATCAACGCGATCGACCACGAGATGGTCACCGAGATCGCGGAACGCCTCGACGCCTGGTCCGGTGACGACGCCGTCGAGGCCGTCGTTCTCTACGGTGCCGGCGAGCGCGGCCTGTGTGCGGGTGGCGACATCGTCGCGATCCATCGCGACGCCTCCGCTCTCAGCGGGAACCCGGACTCGACCGATGTCGACGCGGAGAACTCGCCGTCGGCGAAGTTCTGGTTCGACGAGTACCGCCTCAACGCCGCGATCTCCCGCTACCCGAAGAGCTACGTCGCGATCATGGACGGCATCGTCATGGGCGGCGGTGTCGGCGTCTCCGCACACGGCAACATCCGCATCGTGACCGACCGCACCCGCCTCGCCATGCCCGAGGTCGGCATCGGATTCGTCCCCGATGTCGGTGGCACACATCTGCTCTCGCGTGTTCCCGACGGGCTCGGCCTCTACGCCGGCCTCACCGCGGCTCACCTCCGCGGCGCCGACGCACTGGCCATGGGACTCGCCGACCACTTCGTCCCCTCGGACTCGCTGCCCGCGTTCATCGAGGTCATCGGGACCTCCGGGGTCGACGCGGCGATCAAGCAGTACGCCACCGACGCTCCCGCGTCGGAGCTCGCCGCGCAGCGTGACTGGATCGCCGAAGCCTTTGCTGCCGAAACGATCTCGGAGATCATCGACCGTTGCCGCGCCGTCGGCACCGAGGCGGCGGCCAAGACTGCCGACACTATCGCGGCCAAGAGCCCCACCGCACTCGCGGTCACGCTGCGCTCGCTGCGCGAGGCCGCGGCCGACGCGACCCTGGAGGACACGTTGGTGCGCGAATACCGCGTATCCCTCCGGTGCCTCCTGCATCCCGACATGGCCGAGGGCATCCGCGCACAGGTCATCGACAAGGACCGCAACCCGAGTTGGGCAGAATTCTCGGAGGCGGGCGTCGACGCGTTCTTCGCGCCGCTGCCGCACGACCTGACGTTCCCTGCCTGACCGACCACCACAACCGGAAGAAGGAAACACGTGACCGAATACCAGACCATCCTCGTCGAACGCCGCGGCCGGGTCGGCATCATCACCCTCAACCGACCGAAGGCGCTCAACGCCCTCAACTCCGAGCTCATGAACGAAGTCGTCGGCGTCGTGAAGGAACTCGACGTCGACCAGGGCATCGGTGCCATCGTGATCACCGGCTCGGAGAAGGCCTTCGCCGCCGGCGCCGACATCAAGGAGATGTCCTCCAAGACCTACGCCGACGTCGTCAACGAGCAGTTCTTCGGCGCCTGGGACGAGCTGGCGCGTGCGCGCACCCCGATCATCGCCGCGGTCACCGGCTACGCTCTCGGCGGCGGCTGTGAGCTCGCGATGCTGTGCGACACCATCATCGCCGGCGACAACGCCGTCTTCGGTCAGCCGGAGATCAACCTCGGTGTCATCCCCGGCATCGGCGGCTCGCAGCGCCTGACCCGCGCCGTCGGCAAGGCCAAGGCGATGGACATGGTCCTGACCGGTCGTCAGATGAAGGTCGACGAGGCCGAGCGTGCGGGCCTGGTCTCGCGTGTGGTGCCCAAGGAGGACGCCCTGGCCACCGCGATCGAGGTGGCCGAGGTCATCGCCTCCAAGTCGCTCATCGCGTCCGCGCTCGCCAAGGACGCGGTCAACCGCGCCTTCGAGTCGAGCCTGGCCGAGGGTGTCCACGCCGAGCGGGTCCTGTTCTACTCGACCTTCGCCACCGACGATCAGACCGAGGGCATGGCCGCCTTCGTCGAGAAGCGGGATCCGAACTTCACGCACCGCTGATCTCTGAAACACCGGCAAACCCACCCCTTTTTCGGCATTTCCACCCCCTTCGCGGGTGGTGGATCTGCCGAAAAGGGGTGGGTTTGTGGGTTTCAGGAGAGGCTGCGCAGGACCGCCACGGCCCGGTCGACCAGCGGGGTGCGCCGCGCGGCCGCATATGCCGCCACCAGGTCGACGTGGGCGATCGGTGCGGCCAACGGCCGGTAGACGACGCCGGCCACTCCGAGTGCGGAGGTCGGCTCGGGCACGATGGCCACTCCGAGCCCGGCCGCGACCAGCGTCACCAGCGTCGACGTCTCCTCGACCTCGTGACGGATTCGCGGCACGAAGCCCGCGCGCTCCGCTGCAGCGGCGAGAACCCCGCTGAGGACCGATCTTCCGCCGCCCACATGGGAGATGAAGTCCTCGCCGCGGAGTGCGGCGAGTTCCACGAACTGCTCCTCGGGGGTGTCGGCGAGCGGATGGTCGGCGGGGAGTGCGACGATCAGCCGGTCCTTCCGGATCGATTCGACGATGAGACCGTGTGTCTCCACGGGCATGCGCAGCAACGCCAGGTCGATGTCGCCCGACGCCAGCGCGCCGATCTGTTCGGGTGCCAGCATCTCGCCGCGGACGCTCACGTCCACGTCGGGCAACTCGTCGCGCAGCGCGCGCACGAAGCGGGGCAGCAGTGAGTAGGTCGCCGACCCCACGCAGCCGATCGCCAGATTGCCCTGCCGGCCGTCGGCGATGCGCTGTGCGCGACGGGCCGCGGCATCCACGGAGTCGAGGATCGCCTCGACCTGACGCAGATAGTCCTCACCCGCGGCGGTCAGCTCGACGCGGCGCGTCGACCGGACCAGCAGGGGGACCCCGAGTTCGTCCTCGAGTTGCCGGATCTGCTGGGACAGCGGCGGCTGGGCGATGTGGAGCCGTTGGGCCGCACGGCCGAAGTGCAGTTCCTCGGCGACCGCGCGGAAGTACCGCAGGTGGCGTAGTTCCATGCACCCACTCTACCGATTGATATGTGTGAGATATCAAAACTCGACAAATGGATACTTCTCCATATCGCTGCAGGTCCTTACGCTGGTGGCATGGCATCCTCTGGCACCTCGGACACCGACATCGTGATCTGTTCGCCCCTGCGTACGCCCGTCGGCCGCATGGGCGGAGCGCTGTCCACCGTGCCGGTGACCCGATTGGCGACCGATCTGCTGCGGGAACTGACCGCGCGCACCGGGCTGGGTGAGGGAGACATCGACGACGTGATCCTCGGGCAGGGTTACGCGAGCGGGGAGTCGCCGGCGATCGGCCGGATCGCCGCTCTCGATGCCGGGCTCGGTGTCGGCGTCCCGGGCATGCAGGTCGACCGCCGGTGCGGATCGGGTCTGCAGGCCGTCCTCACCGCCGCGTCCTCGGTGGCGACCGGCGGAGCGCGACTCGTGGTCGCCGGCGGCGCCGAATCGATGTCGACGGTCGAACACTACGCACTCGGACTCCGCTCGGGGATCAAGCAGGGCGGCGTCGAGTTGATGGACCGGCTCGACCGCGGTCGTCTCACCGCCGGTGGGGAATCCCACCCCGTCCCCGGCGGGATGATCGAGACCGCCGAGAACCTCCGCGCGAAGTACGGCATCTCCCGTGCCGACCAGGACGAGTACGCCGCACGGTCGCACCACCGTGCCGTCGCCGCCCATGAGGAAGGCCGCTTCGCCGACGAACTCGTCCCGGTCGCGATTCCCGGACGCCGCGGGAAACCCGCCACGGTCGTCGACCGGGATGAGCATCCGCGCGCCGACACCACCGCGGACTCGCTCGCGAAGCTGCGTCCCATCCGGCTCAAGGTCGACGCGGAGTCCACGGTCACCGCCGGTAATGCCTCCGGCCAGAACGACGGCGCGGCGATGTGTGTCGTGACCACGCGTGCACACGCACGACGCAGCGGTCTGGACCCCCTTCTCGCACTGCGCTCCTGGGCGGTCACCGGGTGCGCGCCGGAGACCATGGGTCTCGGTCCGGTCAGTGCGACCGCCGTCGTGCTCGCACGGGCCGGGCTGACCCTCGACGACATCGACCTGATCGAACTCAACGAGGCCTTTGCCGCGCAGGTCCTCGCCTGCCTGGACGAGTGGAAGATCGACGCGAGCGATGAACGCCTGAACCCCAACGGTTCCGGCATCTCCCTGGGGCATCCGATCGGTGCCACCGGTGCGCGAATCCTGGCCACCGCCGCCCATGAGGCGCGCCGTCGTGAGGCGCGCCACGTCCTGGAGACCATGTGCATCGGCGGCGGCCAGGGACTCGCCGCGATCTTCGAGGCGACCCGATGAGCGGGCGCGAGACCGGCGCGGTCGAGGTGCACGCCGTCGTCACCGGTCGCGAGGACGGCCCCGCGGTGATCCTGTCGAACTCGCTGGGTTCGACGCACCGGATGTGGGACGCGCAGCTCGCCGCACTCGAGGACCGCTTCCGCGTCGTCCGGTACGACACCCGCGGGCACGGCGAATCCCCGGTTCCGCAGGGCCCCTACACGATCGACGATCTGGCCGATGACGTCATCGGGCTACTCGACCGCCTCGAGATCGATCGTGCCCACCTGGTGGGCCTGTCACTCGGCGGCATGACCATGATGCGCGTCGCCGCTCGGAACCCCGAACGGGTACGACGTCTCGCCGTCCTCTGCACCGGCGCGCAACTCCCCCCGGCACAGGCCTGGCTCGATCGGGCCGCCACCGTGCGGGAGAACGGAACCGGGGTCGTAGCCGAATCCGTCGTCCAGCGCTGGTTCACGCCGGAACACCTGAGTACCTACGGCAGTTCGCGGAAGTTCCACGAGGACATGGTGGCCGCGACCCCGGCCGAGGGGTATGCCGCGTGCTGCGAGGTGATCGCGGCCATGGATCTGCGGGACGACCTGCCGTCCATCGTCGCGCCGACTCTCGCCATCGCCGGCGCCGACGACCCGGCCACCCCACCGGCGAAACTCGAAGAGATCGCCGACAACGTGCAGCAGGGCCGTCTGCTCGTGGTGCCGGACTCGGCGCACCTGGCCAACGCTCAGCAGCCCGACATCATCAACCCCGCGCTGATCGAACACCTGGAGCAGCCATGACCATCGACGAGACCGCCGCCACCGGTGCGGTGAGCAAACTGGCCGCGTCGCCGGCGGACGCGGTCGCCGACATCCCCGACGGCGCGAGCCTCGCAGTCGGCGGTTTCGGCCTGGCCGGCATCCCCGGGTTCCTGATCGACGCCCTCCTCGAGCAGGGTGCGAAGAACCTGACGATCGTCTCCAACAACTGCGGTGTCGACGGCGCCGGCCTCGGTCTGCTGCTCGAGGCCCGCCGGATCGACAAGGTGATCGCCTCCTATATCGGCGAGAACAAGGAGTTCGGCCGCCAGTTCCTCGCGGGCGAGGTCACCGTGGAACTCACCCCGCAGGGCACTCTGGCCGAGCGCATGCGCGCCGGCGGCAGCGGAATCGGTGCGTTCTTCACCCCGACCGGCGTGGGCACCCTCGTCGCGGAGGGGGGTCTGCCGTGGCGGTACAACCCCGACGGTTCGGTGGCCGAAGCGTCCCCGCCCAAGGAGGTCCGCACCTTCAACGGGGTGGACATGGTCCTCGAAGAAGCCATCGTCACCGACTACGCCCTGATCCGCGCGGCGGTCGTCGACACCGCCGGCAACTGCCGATTCCACGCGGCCGCACGCAACTTCAACCCGCCCGCGGCGATGTCGGGGCGGATCACCATCGTCGAGGCGGAACGGGTCGTAGAGGTCGGCGAGCTCGGTCCCGACGAGATCCACCTGCCGGGGATCTTCGTGAAGCGGATCGTCGAGCTGACCCCCGAGCAGGCCGCTCGCAAGGGCATCGAGAAGCGCACCATCCGCGAGCGTCCCGTCGCGGCGCACTGAGCCAGGAGAATTCAGATGACTTGGACCCGTACCGAGATGGCCGCCCGCGCGGCCCGGGAACTGACCCGCGGTGACTACGTCAACCTGGGGATCGGTCTGCCGACGATGATCCCCGACCAGTTGCCGGACGACTCGGGGATCTACCTGCACGCCGAGAACGGCATCCTCGGCGTCGGCCCCTTCCCGTACGACGACGAGGTCGATCCCGACCTGATCAACGCGGGCAAGCAGACCGTGTCGGTGTTGCCGGGGGCGTCGTACTTCGACTCGGCGACCAGCTTCGCGATGATCCGCGGCGGCCACGTGGACGTCGCCGTCCTCGGCGGCATGCAGGTCGCGATGAACGGCGACCTCGCGAACTGGATGGTTCCCGGCGCACTCGTCAAGGGGATCGGCGGTGCCATGGACCTGGTCAACGGGGCGGGCAAGGTCATCGTCCTGATGGAGCATGTCACCAAGGCGGGTGAGCCGAAGCTCCTCGAGGCGTGTTCGTTACCGCTCACCGGTCGCGGCGTGGTGAGCCGGGTGATCACCGATCACGGTGTGTTCGACGTCGCGGGAACAGGTTTCGAGGTCGTGGAGTTCGCTCCCGGTGTCGATCTCGAGATCGTCGAGGCCAAGACCGGTGCGCCGGTCACCGATCGCACCGCGGTGCACGCCGCGGTCTGAGACGGCGGCCTCTCAACGGCGCGAGGCCGCCAGCTCCGACCGCGACCGCAGGCCGAGTTTCGCGTAGATCCGGGTCAGGTGGTACTGCACGGTCTTGGGCGAGATGAACAGCTCCGCCGCCACCTCGCGGTTGGACAGCCCGCGCGCCACCAGTGCGGTGACGGCCTCCTCCTGCGGGGTGAGTTCGCCGGCGTCTCTCGACGAGCCCCGGCTCTCGGTTCGCGACCCGGCCAGTCCGCCTGCCTTGAGTTCACGGTCGCAACGGTCGACGAAATTGGTCGCCCCGAGCGAGAGGTACAGGTCTCGCGCGGTACCGATGACGGCATCGGCGGCGCGGCGCTTACCCGCGCGTCGCAGTGTCTGTCCGTAGGCGAAGTTCACCCGTGCCTGGTCGTAACGCAACCCCAGTCCGTCGAGGAGTTCGAGTCCTTCCTCGAACGCCCTCCTAGCACCGTGGATGTCTCCGGTGGCACCGAGGTGGCGGCCCCGCGCGTACTTCATCCGGGCGACCGACGACCGGTGGCCGCGTTCGGCGGAACGGGTTTCGTAGGTGCGCAGCAACCGGTCGGCCTCGTCGAACTGGCCCTCGAGAACCTGCGCGTTGGCCAGGACGTCGACCCACGGCCACAGGCCGGGTTCGGCGAGGGCGGGGACGGATTCGGCCATCGTCACCAGCGGTGTGAGAATTCGACGCACCTTGCCGTAATCGGCTGCGGCCTCGGCGAGTTGCGCCCGCGCCAGTAATTCCGGTATCCGCATGATCTCGTAGTCGCCGATCGACGTGGCCGATGCGGCGATGCTGCGATGCGCCTCCTCCCAGTCGCCGCGAAGCGAATGAATCTGCGTCGCAGTCCAGTTCAGCAGCGGTGTGGTGAGTGCGATTCCGCTGCTACGGGCGAGCGCCCGGCCGGCCTCGACGCTGCGCATCGCCTCGTCCCAGTCCCCGGTGAGGAACTGCACGCGCGCCAGCCAGGCCAGCGCCCACAACGAGATCCGCGTCGAACCGCCCAGCTGCGCCATCGAGACCGCAGCCTCGAGATTCGTACGCGCGGCGTCGATCTCGTCGAGTCCGAGCTGCAGCCAGCCGCGACCCATGACGGCTCGCTGTGCCTGCGCGCCGTAGCGGATGGTCGCCGAGACCGACTCGTACTCGGCGCGTGCGGCCTCCGGCTGACCCGACCACGCCAGGCCGAGACCACGGATGACGGCCGCCTCGACCCGTGCCGCCGAATGGCTCCCGGCCATCTCCATCGCACGATCTGCCCAGGCGACGAGCTCGGAACCCTGGCAACGCACCAGATTGTGCAGCACGTGGCGTTGCGCGATGAGGGCCGCGACGTCGGGTTCTCGTTCGACGTTGACGATTCCCCAGGCGCGGTCGAGGCGGAGCTGTGCCTCCGCGGAACGTCCGCGCAGGATCGCCAGGTAGGCGAGGGTCGCGTTGCGCAGCGGTGTCTCTCGCAGGCTCTCGACGGTCGGGACCAGTGCGCCGGCGCCCGTGCAATCACCCGCGGCCAGAAGCGAATCCACCGCGAGTGTCACCCGTGTGTCGCGTTCGAGCGGGTCGGGGGTCAGCCGACCGGACTGGCGGTAGAGGCCAGCCGCCTCGGCCCACGCCCCGTCGGCGCCGCGGGCGCGCGCGAGTTCGGCGAGGTCGTCGGCGAGTGCGGCATCGGCGGTCGGCGTCGCGGCAACTCGATGGTGGAGTCGTCGGGCGGGGTCGGCGACGATCTGCGCGGCACGACGATGGGCCTCGCCGACCGCTCCCATCCCGAGGACCTCGAGCACTGCCGCACGGACGAGGGGCGTGACGATCCGAGGTCGGGCCTCGGCCGGTGTCAGCGCCCCGTCACAGGTGACGAGTCCGGTGCGTCGCGCCTCGTCGATGGCGTCCAAGGGGTCGGTGATCTCGGCGAGTTCCACTGCGGTGGAGAGCGGTTCGGCGTCGTCGAGGATGGCGAGCGCCTCGATGAGCGAGCGCGCGGGTACGCCGGTGTCGGGCAACCGGTCGCGGACCTGCGCGACGACGTATCGGGGGGCCGGTAGCTGGGCGCCGCTGCGCGACCACGTACCGGCGGGCACCTCGTCGAGGAGAGCGACGATGTCGCGCGGGTTGCCCGCGGTGTGACGGGTCAACTCCTCCCGCATCGCGGGGTGCAGCACGATGCCCCGCCGGCCCGCGATCTCGGCGGTGCCCTGTGGGTCGATGCCCTCGAGCCGCAGTTCGTCGAGGGGTTGCCCCACCAGACGCGCCCCGGGCCGGGATGTCGTGGCGACGACGAGGACCCGGCAGGCGCGATGGTCGCGGGTGAGCGTGAGCAATGCCTGTAGTGACATCTCGTCCGCGAGATCGGCGTCGTCGATGGCGATGAGCGACGGGGTGTCGGCGGCCGGGCCGAGTGCGGCGAGCAGGCCGCCGACCAGTGTTTCGACATCGGTTGTGCCGGCGGGTGAGTGATCCTGCAGCAGTTGCCGGACCAGGGCACCCGGCGTCGACGCCTGCCACGGTGACACGCGCGCCCACAGGGTCGCCCCGGTGTCGTCGGTACCGTGCGACTCGGCGCGGTGTCGCGCGACCAGATGGGTGAGCAGGGTCGACTTCCCGCTCCCGGGGTCACCGGAGACGGCGAGGAACTCCGCGCCCGTCGCGTGCCGCAGCCGCGACCACAGCGCATCGACCTCACGGTCCCGCCCGACGCACGCGGCAGTGACCATCATCGCTCCATACTAGGACCCAGGTCACAGACCCCGGGTCGTACCGACTCGCCCGCGTCTTCCCGACGTGGGTGGTCAGCCCTGGTCGCCGCCGGCGACCGGCAGGACGCTGCCCGTGATGTAGGCCGCCTCGTCCGAGGCGAGGAAGCAGATCGCCGCGGCCTGTTCGTCGAGCGTCCCGTATCGGTTCAGCAGCGACGAGGACAACGTCTGATCGATGTGGGCCCGGAACCACCCGGCCTCCACCTCGTTGCGGGGTTCGGGGGTACCGCGGGAGATCCGACGCGGTGGGGCCTCCGTCCCACCCGGGGCGGTCGCGACCACGCGGATGCCGTACTCGGCGTACTCCATGGCCAGCGAGGCGGTCATCGCGTTGACGGCGCCCTTGGCCGCCGAGTACGGGATGCGGTGGATGCCACGCGTCGCCGCGGAGGAGACGTTGACGATCACCCCGCCGCCGCGTTCGACCATCGACGGCAGCACCGCGCGGCACGCGTAGAGCGTCGTCATCAGTGAGCGGTCGATCTCGGCCCGGATCTGTTCGTGGGTGAACTCGGTGAACGGTTTGAAGTTGATCGCCCCGCCGACGTTGTTGATGAGCACGTCCACCCGGCCGTAGGTGTCGACCGCGCGCCGGATCACCGATTCGGCACCGTCGTAGGTCTCGAGGTCGGCGATCGCCGCCACCGCACCGGGACCGGCGGTCTCGAGGTCTCGGGCGACCTCCTCCACCAGATCTGAACGATCGGCGAGGACGACCCGACCGCCTTCCGCACTGATCCGTCGTGCCGTCTGCTCGCCGATCCCCTGTGCGGCACCGGTGATCACGACGACCTTGTTCGCGAAGCGTCCCGGGGTGATGAAACGCGGCCGGCGCGAGGCCATCTCGTCGGCCATCGCCCGGCGCATGGTCTGCTTGGACCGGTCGGCGTGTGCCGAAATGAGCGCGCGGGCGGCATCGTGGTCGCCGGACTCGAACGCCGAGACGATGTCGAGGTGGTCCTGTGCGCACAGCGGGTGGCACCAGCTCGCGTTGCGCAGCACCTCGGTCATGCGGCCCTTCACGCCGAGGGCCTTGTAGGCCTCGAGGAGATGGTCGTTGCCGGTCTGGCTGAACAGGTAGTCGTGGAAGGCAGCGTTCGTCTCGGTGTACTGCGCGGCGTCGACGAAGCGGTCGCCGTCCACGTAGGGGACCGTGGCCTCGGCGAGCAGCCGATAGCCGGTGAGCTGCTGATGGGTCATCCGGCCGAAGGTGAGCTCCAGAGCGCCGAGTTCGAGCGCGGCGCGTGCCTCGAAAAGTGCGTCGGACTCGTGGATCTCGTGGTGTTCCTCGCCGATCTGATAACCCTGTGAGCCGACGACGGTGGGCAGCGGCGGTGCCTCGACGGAGTCGGGTTCGGTTGTGCTGGGCGCACTCTCGTGGAGTTGCGAGATGCCGTCGGGCGCGAAGAGTTCCTGCCCGGCGATCGACCGTGCGGTCCCGGCGGGACGCAGCGTACCCGCGTCGACGTCGAGTCCGGCATCGCCGGTCCGTCCGTCCCACATCCGTTGCCCACCGATGCGGGCCAGCGAGTCATCCTCGCGCGGTGCGGGTCTCGAGCCGGACCAGGTGTCGAGACCGGTCGGCGGGAAGGCGATCCGGCCGGCGATGGCGCGGGCGTTGGCGACCTCGAGGATGGGGTCGTCACCGTCCCGACCGACCGGGGTCGGGGCAGCAGGAGCAGCGGCCTCGTCGCTGATGGCCTCGGTTTCGGTGACGCTGCCCGCCTCCGGTTCGGGCTCGACCGCCGGCATCGCCGTGCGATCACGGTCAGTCGCCGGCTTCGCGGCGAGCGCGAACTTCTCGTAGTAGAAGCCGGTGGGTTCGATCCCGACCTCTGCCACGTGCTTGCGCACGGCCTCGACCATGGGCGGCGGACCGCAGAGGTAGATGGCGACGTCGCCGTCATAGAGGTGTTCGGGCCGGATCAGGCTCATCACATAGCCCTTGTTCGCCGCGGTGCCGGCCGGATCGGACACGCAGTGGTCCCAGGTGAAGCCCGGCAGCTTGTCGGCGAAGTACTCGATCTCGTCGGTGGCGACCAGGTCGGTGTCGCTGGACACGCCGTAGATCAGGTGGACCTTGCGAAGGCTCTTGTCGGCGTGCATCTTCCGCAACATCGACAGGATCGGCGCCAGCCCGGTGCCACCGGCGAGCAGCAGTACCGGACGGGTGGCCTCCCGCAGGAAGAACGACCCGTGCGGACCGGTGAAGGAGATTTCCTCGCCGCGTGTCGCACGGTCGGTGAGATAGGTCGACATCGCGCCGCCGGGGGTGAGCTTGATCAGGAAGATCAGCCGGTCCTCGTGAGGGCCGTTGGCGAACGAGTACGAGCGGCTAACCGGTTCACCGTCGCCACGATCGCTGCCGGGGATCTCGATGTTCACATACTGGCCCGGCAGGAACGCCAGCTCGCCGCGGTTCTCGATGCGGATCTCCAGGCGCATCGTCGAGTCGGAGAGCCGGTCGAGCCCGGCGATCGTCCCGGTGAACCTCGCCGCCTGGGTCTTCGCCACATCCGACGTGGACGCGATCTGCAGCACGAGGTCGGATTTCGGCTTCATACAGCAGGGGAGTGCATAGCCCTCCGACGACTCGGCGTCGGACAGCGCGTCCTCGATGTAGATGCCACCGTCGTAATCTCCGGACTCGCAGAACGCCTTACACGTTCCGCATGCACCGTCGCGGCAGTCCAGAGGGATGTTGATGCGCTGCCGGTACGACGCGTCGGCGACGGTCTGGTCCTCGCGGCAGGTGATGAAGCGCGTGACCCCGTCCTCGAAGGACAGCGCCACCTGGTGGCTGGTGGCGGTGCCGGCGCCAATGCCGGTGTCCGCGTCGGTGGTGACAGTCATGGAGAGGTTCCTCGAAGTGGGGTCGGGTCAGAAGTGGGCTCGGGTCAGAATTGAGCTCGGGTCAGAAGTGGTACACGTCCACCACGTGGTGGATGTAGTCGTTCTTCAGCACGATCGTCTTGCGCCGGATGAGCGGCTGTTCCCCGGAGAAGTCGATCGTGTAGAACGAGGTCCCGTAGTACGGATCGACGGCGTTGTACCGGAAATACATCGTGTGCCAGTTGAACCGGACGTCCACGAGTTCGCCGCGCCGCTCGATGACCTCGACGTTGGAGATGTTGTGACTGGTCCGCGGTTCGGGTAGCGACGTCGCCGACGAGCGTTCGGTCCGGATCCGGAAGACCCGGTCCTCCAGGCCGCCCTTGTTGGCGTAGTAGATCAGCGAGATCTCTCGTTGCGGGTCCTCGGTGAGCCGGTCGGCGTCGTCCCACGACGGCATCCAGTAGACGACGTCGTCGGCATAGCAGTCGAGCCATTTCTCGAACTCGCGGTCGTCGAGGTAACGCGCCTCGCGATAGAGGAACTGTTCGATCATGTTCTGGGTGATCAGTTTTCCGCCGTCCGCCCGGCTGCTCGCGGGTGTGCCGGTGGCGCCGGATGTGGTCTCTGAGGTGGTCATCGTGTGTTCCCCGTAATCGCTTGTGGCCGGTTCACCGTCGGCCGTTGGTCTGGGCGGCTGCTGCCTCTTCGGCGGCGACTGCGGCGCGCATGGTCTCGAGCCAGTAGCCGTGCTGGACGGGGTAGAGACCCTCGTCCTCGTTCTTCACGCCGGCCGAGATGACGCCGGTCATGCCGAGTGAATCGGCGACCTCGTCGGGACCCGTCAGCCAGTGCTGCGCGCCGCGACTCATGTCGTTCCACGGTGCCGCCTGGGCCCGGAAGGTGAGCTGGCAGCTGCGGAACTCCTCGAGGTCGTCCGGCGTCGCCATCCCGGATGCGTTGAAGAAGTCCTCGTACTGGCGGATGCGGTGCGCGCGTGCGGTATCGCTCTCACCCTTGGGGGCGATGCAGTAGATGGTCACCTCGGTCTTGTCCGGGGCGATCGGCCGGAAGTGGCGGATCTGCGTCGAGAACTGGTCCATGAGATAGACATTCGGATACAGGCAGAGGTTGCGCGAACCCTTCACCATGAACTCGCCCTTGGCGTCGCCGTGGGTCTTCTTCAGGTCGTCCATCTTGTCCCACAGCGGGCGATCCTGCGGATTGGCCGCCCAGGTCCAGAGGCACAGGTGGCCGTTGGGGTACGACCAGTAGCCGCCCCCGGACTTGCCCCAGCCGCCGGCGTCGAGCGCCTTGGTGTCGTTCTTGGACTCGCCGGTGCCGCGGCGGGAAGTGGTTGCGGCATAGTTCCAGTGGGTCGCGGTGACGTGGTAGCCGTCGGCACCGTTCTCGGCCTGGACCTTCCAGTTGCCGTCGTAGGTGTAGGTCGACGCACCGCGAAGCACCTCGAGGCCGTCGGGCGACTGGTCGACGAGCATGTCGATGACTAGACGCGTGTCGCCGAGATGATCGTCGAGCGAGGCCACGTCGTCGTTGAGGCTGCCGAACAGGAATCCGCGGTAGGAGTCGAAACGTGCGACCTTGGTCAGGTTGTGGGAACCGTCGACGTCGAACGTGTCCGGGTATCCGGCGCCCTCGGGATCCTTGACCTTGAGCAGGGTGCCGTCGTTGCGGAACGTCCACCCGTGGAACGGGCACGTGAGCGTCATCCGGTTGTCGGTCTTGCGGCGGCAGATCATCGCGCCGCGGTGGGCGCAGGCGTTGATCAGGCAGTGCAGCTCACCGCTCTTGTCCCGGGTGATCACGACCGGCTGCCGTCCGATGTAGGTGGTGAAGTAGTCACCGGGGTTCGCCACCTGGCTCTCGTGGGCGAGGTAGATCCAGTTGCCTCGAAAATGTGCTTCATCTCCAGTTCGAAGATGTCCTCGTCGGTGAATATCCGCCGGTTGGCCCGGTAGATGCCGGCCTCGCGGTCGTCGACGACCGCGTCGCCGAGAACCGAGTTCACGTGGTGCAGATGTTCCGTTACGGACGCGGTCATGTCGTGTTCCTCCAGATGTGGGCTGTATGTGCACTGTGGCACCACGTGGTGCCGATCACACTGGGGTAATGACCAGTCCTGACCCAGGCCCAGATTGATAAACAAAAGACATCAATAAATGGAAAACGGGTCATTGTCTGTATCTAAGCGAGGTCCTACCGTGGAGACGTGTTCCCGGTCACAGCACCGGGGCCGACATCCACCGAGATCGAGATAAGGCCAGGTCATGGAGCTACGGCACTTGCGCTACTTCGCCGCAGTGGCCGACACCTGTCACTTCGGTCAGGCCGCTGCGTCGCTGCACGTCGCGCAGCCGGCCCTCTCCTACGCCATCCGTCAGCTCGAGAACGAACTCGACGTCACGCTTTTCACCAGGACCACCCGCCAGGTGGCGCTGACCCCGGCCGGGGCCTACCTGAAGGGTCAGGCGGAGCGAATCCTCGCGGGCGTGGACGATGCGGTCGACGGCGTGCGTCGGATCGCTGCCGGGCGGAGCGGTCTGGTTCGGGTGGGACTGACCGGTATCGCCGCGTTCTCGCATCTGCCACGGATCGCGCGGGTGGTCAAGCGTGAGCTGCCGGACGTCGACCTGCACATCCAGTCGGACATGCTCACCCCGAGCCAGTGCGACGCATTACGCGCCGGCGCACTCGACCTCGGCGTCCTGCGGCCGCCGGCGGTCGGCGAGGGCATCGAGACACGGGTCATCGACGTCGAGCCGATGGTGCTCGCCGTGTCGATCGACCACCGCCTGGCGGTCGAGCCGGTCGTCTCGGTCACCGACCTGCGCAACGAACCCTTCGTGATGTACGACAGCCGCGACTCCGCCGTCAACGACGCGGCGATGAGGACCTGCCGCGCAGCCGGTTTCGTGCCCCATCGCGCCCATGAGGCGCCGGGAACCGCGGTACTCCTCGCTCTCGTCGCGGCCGGTCTGGGTGTCTCGGTGCTGCCGGCGTCCGTGCGCTCGCTGCCGCTCGACGGACTCGTCGTCCGGGACCTGGTCGACGCCGACACCGTCGAGGTCGCACTGGCCTGGCGCGCCGGCAACAACGACCCCGTCACGGCCGCGGTGGCCGACGTCATCGCCGCCGCCTTCGCCGTCGAACCAACCCAAGCCGGCGCTCACGCGAGCGCTCGATACGGAGATGAACCATGAAGATCACTCGGGTGGAAGCGATTCCATTCGCGATTCCCTACGTGAAGCCGCTGAAGTTCGCGTCGGGCGAGGTGCAGGTCGCCAATCACGTGCTCGTGCGCGTGCACACCGACGTCGGTGTCATCGGGGTGGCCGAGGCCCCACCACGCCCGTTCACCTACGGTGAGACGCAGGACGGCATCATCGCCGTGATCAACACGATCTTCGCGCCGGCAGTCGTCGGTCTCACCTTGCTCGAACGTGAGGTCGTGGCGGCGCGCCTGGCCAAGACGATCGGCAACCCGGCCGCCAAATCCGCAGTGGACATGGCGATCTGGGATGCCTTGGGAAAGATCCAGGGACTTCCCGTCGGCGACATGCTCGGTGGCTTCACCGACCGTATGCGGGTCAGCCACATGCTCGGTTTCGCCGAACCGGCGGCGATGGTCGCCGAGGCCGAGAAGATGGTCGACACGTACGGCATCCGGACCTTCAAGGTGAAGGTCGGCCGCCATCCGGTGACCCTCGACACGGCGGTCGTGCGCGCCTTGCGGGAGCGGTTCGGCGACGAGATCGAACTGTATGTCGACGGCAACCGCGGCTGGACCGCCGCCGAGTCGGCGCGGGCGATGAAGGAGATGGCCGATCTCGATCTGCTGTTCGCCGAAGAGCTCTGCGACGCAGCGGATGTGCTCGGTCGCCGATGGCTCGTCGAGCGTCTCGACGTACCGTTCATCGCCGACGAGTCGGTGCCCACTCCCGCCGACGTGACCCGGGAGATCCTCGGTCGTTCGGCCACCGCGATCAGCATCAAGACCGCCCGAACCGGCTTCACCACCTCACGCCGGACACATCACCTCGCCGAGGGACTCGGCGTCCCGGTGGTCATGGGCAATCAGATCGACGGCCAGGTCGGCACCGCCTGTGCGCTCGCCTTCGGCAGTGCCTTCGAACTGACGTCGCGGTACGCGGGCGAACTGTCGAACTTCCTCGACATGAGCGACGATCTGCTCGCCGAACCGCTCCAGATCCGCGACGGCCATCTGCATCGGTCGACCGCACCCGGCATCGGCTTCGAGATCGATCCGGCCAAACTCGACCGCTACCGCACCGACAACTGAAAGAGCTTTCCCACAAAGCGTTTCGTGGCAGCCCCACGAGCAGTGAGTACAAGGAGAAGATCATGACCACCACCGAGCACCCGAACGAGGTCGCGACCGCAGCAGCCTCCGGAGCCTCCGCAACCGAACGGTTCCACGCCGACAAGTCGCCCTTCGAGGCCGTCAGGGACACCCCGCCGGAGCGCGTGGCCACGCTGATCAACGAGGTACTCGCCGCCGTGCACGCGACGATCCGCGAGCACAAGGTCACCTACGACGAGTACAACGCCCTCAAGGCGTGGCTCATCAATGTCGGTGAGGACGGCGAGTGGCCGCTGTTCCTCGACGTCTGGGTCGAGCACGTCGTCGAGGATGTCGCCACCGAGCACCGCGAGGGCAACAAGGGCAGCATCGAGGGCCCGTACTACGTGCCGAATGCGCCGGACCAGGGCTCCACGGGCTCGGTGCCGATGCGCGAAGACGAGAAGGGCGATCCGCTGCTGTGGAACGGCCAGGTCCGTTCGTGCGACGGCACCCCGCTCGCCGGGGCCAAGGTCGAGCTGTGGCACGCCGACGACGACGGCTTCTACTCCCAGTTCGCGCCCGGCATCCCGGAATGGAATCTGCGGGCCACCTTCACCACCGACGACGAGGGTCGCTTCGAGATCACCACGATCCGTCCGGCGCCGTACATGATCCCGACCGACGGTTCATGCGGGAAGATGATCGCCGCCGCCGGCTGGCACCCGTGGCGTCCCGCGCACCTGCACCTCAAGGTGTCGGCGCCCGGTCACGAGCAGCTGACCGCGCAGCTCTACTTCCCCGGTGACCCGCACAACGACGACGATGTCGCCAGCGCGGTCAAGCCCGAACTCGTGCTCGACCCGAAGGAAGACGGCAAGGGTGGCTTCACGGTGGCCTACGACTTCGTGCTCGATCCGGAGAAGTGATGCTGTTCCACGTCCGTATGGATGTCAAGATCCCCGACGACCTCGACCCGGACGTCCGGGCCGACACGGTCGCCCGGGAGAAGGCGTACTCGCAGGATCTCCAGCGATCCGGCAAATGGCCCCACATCTGGCGGATCGTCGGCGAATACTCCAACTACTCGATCTTCGACGTCGACTCCAACGATGAGCTGCACACGCTGTTGTCGGGTCTGCCGCTGTTCCCGTACATGGACATCAAGGTGACGCCGCTGGCGACGCATCCGTCGGACATCAACAGCTGACGCACACGCGTCACATGCCCCGCCGACCGCACCGTGTCGCCGGGGCATGTCGCGTTCCGGTCCGGGTACGGTCCTCACTCGGCGATCAACGCGGAAAGCATTGCGTCCCAGTGTCTCAGCGGGAGCAGATGACCTTCACCCGGGAAGACGGTGAGATCGGCGTCGGGTAGGTGGCGGGCCAGCCATTCGCCGTTCGGCAGGGGCGTCATCGTGTCGTCGGCGCCGTACCACAGACACACCGACGCCGAGACGTCGGCGAGCCGGAAATCCCACGGACCGACGAATGCGACGTTGTCCCATGCGATGGCACCCGGACCCCTTTTCATCGCTTCGGAAAAGGATTCGAAGAGCGTCTGTCTTGCCGAGGGGTCCGCGATGACCGCGGCGTCGCTGGTGCCCCACATCCAGTCGATCCAGGGCGCTGTCGGGTCGGTCCGAACGGACATCATCGCATCGAGCATGTCCCGGTTGCCCGCGAGGAAGACCTCGGCCGCCCGAGCTGGATCTGCCGGCAGGTGCGAAAGTGCCAGCCGGTCGTTGTCGGTCAGCAGCTCACGCGCCCCGGGCACGTCGAGCGCGGGTCCGGGGCCGCCGGACACACCGACGCAGGTCACCCGGTCGGGCATCAGTGCTGCGGCGGCAAGCGCGAAGGGCCCACCGCCCGACCATCCGAAGACGGCGAACCGGTCCAGTCCGAGGTGGTCGGCCAGGGCCTCGGCATCGCGGGCGACCGGCGTGAGACCGATCGGCGCAGGGTCCGACCCGCCGTACCCGGGGCGATCGAAACTCACCACCCGGATCCCGGCGCGCTGGGCGATCTGATCGCCGAAGGCGGCCTCGAGGCGGGATCCCGGAGTGCCGTGAAAGTGTACGACGGTAGGTCCGGACGACTCTCCGGCTTCCCGAACCGCTATCAGTCGTCCCCCGATGTCCAACGTGAACTCCGTCATCGTGTGGAGCCTACGTGGAACGTCACGACTTCGTCCGTAGCGTCAGCACCGTGATCTCCGGCGGGGCGAGCACGCGGACAGGCGACCCCCAAGCGCCGGCTCCCTGGGTCGTGTAGATGACGGTCTCGCCGACCGTGTCCAGACCGGTGACCGTGGGTTGTTGAGCCGGGACCAGGTAGCGGACCGGCCACAGCTGCCCGCCGTGGGTGTGCCCGGAGAACTGCAGATCGACTCCGAGACCGGAGGCCTCCACGGCCTGATTGGGCTGGTGTGCCAGAAGGAGCACGAAGTCATCGGGAGACGAGCCCGCCAGGGCGGCAGGGAGATCGGGCTCATAGGGTTCGGGAGCGGTGGCGTCGTGGACGCCGGCGAGCTGGATGGTCTGGCCGTCGACCGTCAGCGGTACCCGCGCGTTCCGAAGCGTGCGCACGCCGAGTTCCTCCCACACATCCAGCCAGCGTCCGCCGTCGTCGGAGTAGTACTCGTGGTTTCCGCTGACGCCGTACACGCCGAGCTGGGCTCGTAGTCCGGCAATGGGCTCGAGGGTGTCGCGGACGTGGGGGATCGTGCCGTCGGTGAGGTCACCGACCAGTACCACCAGATCAGGGTTCTGCGCGTTGACCTGGTCGACGACGCCGCGGGTGAAGTCGGCGTCGCGCGCCGGGCCGACGTGCAGGTCGGCGACGACCGCCACCCGCAGGCCGTCGAACCGCGCGGGCAGATTCGCGAGCGTGGCGTCGACGTCGATCACCTGCGGCCGGAACGCCTCGACGACCCCGTACCCGGTGACCCCGACGGCGGCGGCGACCACCGCGGCGGTCGCGATCCGCATCCGGCGCAACCGGCGCGCGGCCGACTGCGGGGTGTCCGGTGCACCCGCGAGACGGCGTCGCGCCCACCGGATGACGCGCGCCCCGAACGAGAGCAGGCCGATGATCGTCAGGCCGAGGAACAGGTAGAAGAAGGTCGCGAGCCAGATCAGCCCGATCGTGCCGATGGGACGCGCCCACGACGGATCCAGTGATCGTCCGCTCTCGAACCCGACGACCGCCAGCGCCCACAGCACCACCAGCGCACCATCGGCGACGATCGACCAGGGCCGGGCAAGTGCGGTCGCGCGGACGATCCGGCGGTGTAACCAGAAGGTGAGCAGGCCGAACAAGACCGCGGGGATGAGCGCCACCGGACCATTCTGCCGATCGGTATCCTCGCGCCATGCACGAGTACCTCATCACCCCGCTCGACCTGGCCGAACATCTTCTGAGCACGCCTCCGGTCGTCCTCGACGTGCGCTGGCGGCTCGGCGATCCCGACGGTCGCGAGCACTACCGGCAGGGCCACATTCCGGGCGCGGTGTACGTCGACCTCGACACCGAGTTGGCCGCCCCGCCGTCCGGGCCGGTCGGCGGCCGGCATCCGCTCCCCGCGATCGAGGATCTGCAGGCAGCCGCTCGTCGGTGGGGGATCAACGACGGCGTGCCCGTGGTCGTCTACGACGATTCGGGCAACCTCGCGGCCGCGCGGGCATGGTGGTTGCTCCGCTGGGCGGGGCACGCCGACGTCCGCCTGCTCGACGGTGGTCTCGCCGCCTGGTGTGCCGAGGGCCTGCGCACGACGACGGGAGACGGTGGGCGACCGCGCGCCGGCACGGTCACGCTGACCGCCGGGAACCTCCCGGTCGCCACGATCGACGACGTAGCGGACGGTGACGCGCTGCTCGTCGATGCTCGTGCGGGAGAACGGTATCGCGGTGACGTCGAGCCGGTCGATCCACGGGCCGGACACATCCCGGGTGCGGTCAACGCCCCGACGGTCGACAACATCGACGAGACGGGGCGCTTCCGTTCGGCCGACGAACTGCGGCGCCGATTCGCCGAGGTCGGCGTCGTACCCGGTGACGAGCGCGAGGTGGTGGTCTACTGCGGCTCCGGGGTCAACGCGACCCACGGGATCGCCGCCCTGGCGGTCGCCGGCATCGACGCGACCCTGTTTCCCGGGTCGTTCTCGCAGTGGTCGTCGGACCCGGATCGGCCGGTCGCGCCGGGCGTGCAGCGCTGACGGTCACCCCGTGATTCGGCGTTCGGCTACTTGAGGTGCGGACAGGGCGGGTTCTCGGCCAGTCCGCACATGTTCTGGTGCAGGTAGCTCGGTACGTCGGTGGGCGCGACGTCGGCGTGCATGTTGACCAGGTTGTAGCCGAGGAAGACCGCGAGGATCACGTTCATCACCGCCGAGAACGCGAGGATGCGCACGACGGCGACGCCGCGGGTGATCTTGAGCCGTTCGATGCCGGCGTCGGTGATCAGCCGGTCGCCGTCGCGGCGGAACAGGTAGAAGCACATCGACGCCACCATGACGACCGAACCGAAGACGATGCCCTCGTACAGCGGGAACTGGTTGAGCGTGCCGGTGAAGATGGACCAGGTCTCGTTCACCCGCAGGTACGACCACAGCCCCTGGCGCTGCAGGATCTGCTCGCTCATGGTGTCCAGCACGAGGAAGATCAGCAGCAGGGCCGCGATGATTCCGGCCTTGTTGAGCCGTGGCCAGCGTGCTCGCGCGGCCTTCACGGCCTTGTCGATGCCGACGACGGCCAGCGGGAGGAAGAGCATGTAGTCGGCCAGCTCGTACAGGATCGGCGCGGGGGTCTCGGGTCCCTTGCTGACCCAACCCGGAACGAACTCGCCCCATGTGCCCATGTTGAGGAAGGCCGAGTTGTAGGAGAAGACGGGTACCACCGCGTTGACGCCGACGTCCTGCCAGCAGGTGAGCAGCCAGCCCATCATGAAGACGCCGATGGTGGGGAACTGTCCGTCGCGTCGTGTCCGGCGCACCAGCCAGATGATCGAGGCGATCACGCCGACGACGCAGATGACCTCCGACGCCCGGATGATGACCAGCGTGTGGGTCGGTACATCGTCGGGGCCGGTCGGAATGGGGGTGAAGGAGTCGGAGAAGATCCACCGGATGTAGACGTAGGCCTGGATGGCGACGAAGACCGCCCCCAGCCGGGCGAGCCACACGATCGGCGGCGACTCCTTGGCCACCGGCGCGGCGACCGGGTCATCCGGTGAGGTCTGCCCGACCGCACCCGAATCGGGTTTCTCCCCAAGTGAACTCGACATTGCTTGTTCAGTCCTCCCGATGACCGGTAACGGTCTCATTCGATGCGGATCGCGCTCTGCGGACAGTTGGCGATGGCCTCCTTGGCCGCTGCTTCCTGATCGGTCCCGATCTCTTCGGTGATCGGGAAACTCACCCCGTCGTCGTCGAGATCGAAGAGATCGGGTGCGACGGCGATGCAACGACCGTGACCGCCGCACCTGTCCTGGTCGACGACGACCCTCATCGACCGGCTGCCCACTGAATCGTCTTGTGCTGCAAGTACTCCGACAGTCCATGCGCGCCGAACTCGCGGCCGATGCCGCTGTGCTTGTAGCCGCCGAACGGTCCGTCGGGCATCAATCCGCCTCCGCCGCCGTTGACGACGACCATGCCGGTGCGGAGTTGGCGGGCAATGCCGTGTGCGCGTACGGGGTCGGCCGACCAGACGCCGCCGGAGAGTCCGTACGGACTGTCGTTGGCGATCCGGACGGCCTCGGCATCGTCGGAGAAGGGGGTGACCACACCGACGGGGCCGAAGATCTCGCTCTGGGCGATCTTCATACCGTTGTCCACACCCACGAAGAGGGTGGGCTCGACGAAGAACCCCTTGTCGAGTCCGGCGGGTCGTCCACCGCCGTAGGCGATCTGGGCGCCTTCCTGCTGGCCGACCCGGATCAGTTCCTCCACCCGGGCGCGCTGGGCCTCACGGATGAGCGGACCCATCACCACGTTGGGATCGGCCGGATCGCCCACCGGGACGTAGTCGAGCGCCATCTTGACGCGGCCGACGAGCTCGTCGTGCAGCGATTCGTGCACGAGGATGCGGGTCATCAGTGCGCATCCCTGTCCGGCATGGGTGATGAAGCCCCCGAGCACGCTCTGCATCACCTTGTCCAGATCGGTGTCCTCGAGGAGGATGTTCGCCGACTTGCCGCCGAGCTCGAGCACCACCTTCTTCAGCGACTGCCCCCTGCCCATACACTTTCGTGCCCACCGTGTCACTGCCGGTGAAGCTGATGATGTCGACGCCGGGATGGGTGGTCAGCGCTTCGCCCGCCTCGACGTCGCCGGTGATGATGTTCAGGACGCCCGGCGGCAGTCCCGCGGCCTCGGCGATCTCGCCGACCACGAGGGCCTCGAACGGCGTGTACGGCGAGCATTTGAGAACAACCGTGCAGCCCGCGGCCAGTGCCGGCGCGACCTTGCAGAGGTTCAGGAACAGCGGGAAGTTGAACGGCGTGATCAGGGCGGCGACACCGAAGGGCTCGCGGACCACCACACCCTGACCGATGCCGTTGCCGATCATCGGCGGCAGCGGGGTCTCGAACTCGAAGCCGGGGAGTATGCGGTCGACGAGGTCGAAGAAGTGGTCGATCGGGGTGCCGACCTGCAGGAACTCCGCCAGCGCACGGGTGGATCCCGCTTCGGCGACGGAGAGGTCCACCAGCTCGGCGCGGCGGTCGGCGAAACCCTCGGCCATCCGGCGCAACACCGCGCCTCGCTCGCGCACGGACATCCGCGGCCACGGGCCCTCGTCGAACGCAGCTCGTGCGGCGCCGACCGCGTCCTCGACGTCGGCGACAGTTGCCTGCGGCACCGTCCCGATCACCGCCTCGGTCGCGGGGTTGATCACGGTGATCGTCTCGGCGCCGCGGCCGTCGACCCATTTGCCGTTGATGAAGAGCTGCCCGGTACGTGTGCTCTGGGTTGATGCATCCGACATGCTGTGGGTACCTCCCCTGCGTCCCGCAGGATCACTAGATGAGTTAGATGATTGAACCGTACAATGGGTGTGATCATCTTCATGTCGGTTTGGTCAAAACCGGGGTGTTATTCGGCCGGGTGCTAGGCTGAATCCCGCTCGGCAGTCGCCGGCTTCCGGAAGGTGTGGGAATTGGCCAACAGCTCGTTCGACGAGAACGGATTGCCCAAGCGGATTCAGGTCCCCAAGACCGCTGAACTCATCGCTCAACAGCTGCGCGGTCAGATCGTGCGCGGGGTGCTGAAGCCGGGTGACATGTTGCCGCCGGAAACCGTGCTGGGACAACGGTTCGATGTCTCGCGGCCCACGCTACGCGAAGCATTCCGCATCTTGGAGAACGAATCGCTCATCGTCGTCCGCCGCGGCTCGCGCGGTGGCGTGCAGGTGGTTTCGCCCGATGTGTCCGTTGCCGCCCGCTATATCGGGCTGCTGCTGCAGATCCAGAACACCACGCTCTCCGATCTGTACGAGGCCCGGATGGTCCTCGAGCCGGCCGCGGTTCGGATGCTCGCCGCACGCCGGACCGACGACGACCTCAAGGCTCTCGTCGTGGTGATCGACGAACTCGCGGACCTGGTCGACGCCGGGGCCGATGCCGCCGACCTCGACCAGTGGTCGCGGACCGCGTTCCGCTTCCACGATCTGATCCTGGAGCGCGCGGGCAACCAGGCGATCGGACTCATCGGTCAGGTTCTCGCCGACGTGGTCGCGACGCACATGTCGCGTGTCGTATCCCGATCCACGGACACCGGCGAGGTCGCCGCGCAGTTCAAGAAGACGATCCGGGCATTCCGCAAGCTCATCACGCTGGTCGAGGCCCGCGACGCCGAAGCGGCCGAGGCTCACTGGCGCCGGCATATGAAGACGGCTGCCAAGAAGATGCTGTGGGGTCGGTTCGCGACGGAATCCGTGGTCGACCTCTTCAACTGAGGGACGCAAAACGGTGAACTGATTACACTTAATCATCGACGATGAGCGGTGTGCGCTGCTCGACGCTGCGCACCATTCGTGAGCTCACGTGGATTGGCGGAAACATGGGTGTCGGCCTTCTTCTGGACATGGTGGAATCCGGGCTCGGTGATCGAGTCGCGCTCGGCGACCGTGCCTCGGGTCTCACCCATGGCGACGTGGTCGCCACCGTCCGTGGCGGTGCGGCGGTCATCTCCGGGTCTTCCCCCTCCGATGGCGCTGTCGGGCGTCCGCCCTCGGAAGTCATCTATCTCGGCCGCAACGGCCCCGGATATCCGCAGGTGTTCTTCGCCGCGGCGATGGCCGGCGTGCCCTTCGTCCCGGTCAACTACCGTCTGGGCGACGAGGTGCTCGGCGATCTCGTCGACGACTTCGACCATCCTCTGATCGTCGTCGAGGAGCGATACCGTGACCGGGTCGCCGGGCGGGACCAGGTGGTCGGCCTCGACGACTTCCTGGCTGCGGCGCGAGCGGCGGAACCGATGCCGCCCATCGATGTTCCCGACGACGCGCCCGCGGTCCTGCTCCACACGAGCGGTACCACGTCGAAACCCAAGGTCGTACCGCTGCGGCACGAGAACCTCCAGGCCTACGTGTTCGCGACCGTCGACTTCGCCGGCGCCGGAGAAGAAGAGGCGGCCCTCATCACCGTGTCGCCGTACCATGTGGCGGCGGTCGGGGCCACGCTCACCAACTTCTACGGCGGCCGTCGAGTCGTGCACCTTCCCGACTTCGATGCCGGCGATTGGCTGGACCTGGTTGCACGAGAGTCGATTTCATCGGCGACCGTGGTTCCGACCATGCTCGCCCGTGTCGTCGACGCTCTCGGTGGCGAGGTCGCGGAGGCGCCGGCACTGCGATTGATCTCCTACGGCGGTGCGCGACTACCGCTTCCGGTTCTCGAACGTGCGATGCGCGCGTTCCCCGACGCCGGCTTCTGCAACGCGTACGGACTCACCGAGACGAGTTCGACACTCGCACTGCTGGGTCCGGACGATCATGCCCGGGCCATCGCCTCTGACGACCCGCGCATCCGACGGCGGCTCGAGAGCGTGGGGCGCCCCATACCGGGCATGGAGATCGAGATCCGCGATGCCGACGGGAAACCCGTCGGTCCGGGCGAGACCGGCTCGCTGTTCGTCCGCGGTGCACAGGTGTCGGGTTCCTACCTGGGGAAGGGCTCGGTTCTCGACGACGAGGGCTGGTTCCCCACCAACGACCAGGCCTGGGTCGACGACGAGGGTTACCTCTGAGGACCTCGTCGGAACCGCCGACGTCATGACAGAAGTCGGTGGACGCCTCGCGGAGATCGCCTCCGACACCGCACCGTCCTTCGACGCCTTCCTCACCCGACAGCCGGGCTTCCTCGCCCACTTCGCCGAGAAGAAGTCCGAATTCGAGTACCTGGGCGCCAACGTCCCACTGCTCCTGAAGGGGATGGCCCGCGTCAGCCAGGAGGGCAGCTTCCTCAGCGCCTACGTGTGTGACCTCAATCCCGCCGACTTCGTTCCGTTCCTCACCCCGCTGGCACCGGCCATCGTCGCCGCGGCCACGCCTGGCGGGAAGCCGAAGTACTCGCCGATCTGTCAGCCATGAAAACGTCAGGGACCCGCCGAATGACCGATCGATCGCCCCGGAAGCCGATCGCCGAATGGAACTCGCTCTACCTGGGCCTCGGCGGCGTGGGCGTCCTCGTCCTCGTCGTCGCACTCGTCGTCGGGATCAGTGCGATCGACGTCGGCCGGAAGAACATCGAAGCCGAGTTCGCACAGGCCGGTGAGATCCGGAACGGTGATCAGGTGACTCTCGCCGGTGTGCCGGTGGGTGAGGTCAAGGGATCACGTCTCGACGGGAATCGGGTCATCATCTCGATGAACATCGACCGCGGAATCCGGCTAGGCAACGAGACCAAGGCGGAGATCAAACTCACCACGATCCTCGGCTCGCGCTACATCGCGATCACCCCGGCGGGATCGGGATCACTGGAAGATGATCGGGTTCCATTGCGCAACACCCGGGTTCCCGACCTGCAGGAGACGATCGAGGATGCGACCACCAACTTCGAGCAGGTCGACGCCGGTGGGCTCGCCGACGCCATGACGACACTGTCGACACAACTCGAGGGGGCGCCGGAGGTTGTACCGGAGGCCATCTCCACCGCACACACCCTCTCGGAGATCATCGCGACCCGGCGCACCCAGCTGGGCGAACTGATCACCGGTGCCGAACGTGTCACCACGGTCATCCGCAACCAGGAGTCCAACATCGGATCGCTGATGGTCCAAGGACGGAACCTGATGGTCGAGTTGACCCGACGCCGGGACGCCGTCCACGGGATGTTCAACGCCACCACGGCTCTCGTCGCGCAGTTGCATCGCATCACCGTCGTGAACCGGCCGGCGCTCGATGCACTCATCGAGGACCTGAACGGGATGCTGGGTGCGCTCGCCCGTCACGACGACCTGCTGCGCAACACGCTCCAGGCCCTGCCGCTGCCGGTGCGCAACTTCACCAATGCGACCGGCGCCGGCAACTACGTCGACTTCACCGGGCCCGCAGGCTTTCTCATCGACTCATGGATGTGTGCGCTGAGCGGACGAGCCGAACAGGTCGGACGCGCACAGTATTTCGAGGACTGCCGATGAGACGACCACGTATGCGCACTCTGGTGGTGGTGACGGCGATCGCGGTTGCGGTGGCGGCGACGATCGTCGCGATCTGGAACCCGTCGTCCGGCTCCCACCGGATCGTCGCACAGTTCGACAGTGCCGCAGGCCTCTACGACGGCAACAAGGTGTCGGTCCTGGGAATCACGGTCGGCCACATCACCGACATCAGTCCGCGCGGCACCGTCGTCGACGTCACCATGGAGGTCGACGAGGAGGTGACCCTGCCGGTCGACGTGACGGCGGTGGCGGTGTCGTCGTCGGTGCTCACCGACCGCCACGTCGAACTCACCCCCGCCTACTCCGGCGGACCGAAGCTGGCCGCGGACGCGTTCCTGCCGCTCGACCGGACCCGGACGCCCATCGAGTTCGACCGCCTGCTCACGATGACCGACAACCTGGCCGGTGAGCTCGGCGGGGACGGAAAGGGCGGGGGACCGATCGCCGACATGCTGTCGGTGACCTCCGAGTCCCTGGACGGCAACGGCCCGGCCCTGCGCGACGCACTCGGGCAACTGTCGAAGGCCCTGCGCACCGGAGCCGACCCGAGCGCCACCCGGGAGGCGATCGTCAAGCTCGTGGACAACCTCGACATCCTCACCGAGGCCGCCGCGAACAACGACAAGACGATTCGCGAATTCGGCGGCAGCCTGCGGGCGATGAGCCAGGTCATCGCGGATCAGCAACTGGGCGAGGGAGACACCGGCGCCAAGCTCAACCAGATTCTCGCCAAGACCTCGGAACTGCTCAAAGAGAACAGGATTCCGCTACGGAACGCGGCCCGCGACGCGACCACCGTCACCCGCACGCTCGCCGACTACCAACGTGAACTCTCCGAGTTCCTGAACCTGACGCCGACGCTGATGAACAACGCCTACAACGCGATCGACCAGATCAACGGCACAATCCGGGTGCACACCTTCGCCGACCGGATTCTCTTCGACCAGCAGGTCCTCAAAGAGGTCTGCAATCTCGCGAACCTGAAGGACCTCGGGTGCAACACCGGTAAGCCACAGGACTTCGGCCCGGATTTCGTAGTGACGGCGATGCTGGCCGCGATGGCGGGGGTCGGACAGAAATGAACGCGGCGAGGCGAATTCACCGGCAGGCCGTCACCGCGGTCGTAACAGTGCTGATCTGCGTACTCAGCGGGTGTTCGGTGGGTCTGGGACAACTTCCGCTTCCGGCGCCCGGCACCAGCGGCGACGGGTTCGAGCTGAAAGCGCAGTTCGACAACGCGCTGAACCTCCCGGCCAAGGCGAAGGTGCGGCTCCTGGGCGCCGACGTGGGATTCGTGGAGTCGATGGAGGTCGACGATTATCTCGCCGATGTCGGTATGCGGATCGCCGACGGGACCCGCCTTCCGGAGGGAACCCGTGCCGAACTACGTTCCGCCACACCGCTCGGCGACGTGTTCGTCGCCCTCGAACCACCTGCCGAACCGGAGCCGGGCGCGGTCCTCCTCGGTGACGGCGACGTCATCCCGCTGGACCGCACGTCGGCCGGAGCCACGGTGGAGGAAGTGCTGTCGACGGCCGCCATGCTGGTCAACGGCGGTGCCATCCGCAACCTCACCGACATCGTCAACGGTCTGGGCGAATCGCTCGGCGACGACGGGCACCAACTCGGCAAGCTCGTCAGTCAGTCGACGGTCCTGGTGTCCTCGCTGTCGGCACGGACCGAGGAGATCGAGGCCGTCCTCGGTTCCGCGAGCCGGCTGGCGTCGACGGTGTCTGCACGGCAGCAGACCATCGACTCGGCCCTCGCGGCAGCCGGACCCGCGCTGTGGACGGTGGCCGACAACACGCAATCGATCCTGACGACCGTCGAGCAGGTGGACCGGATCATCCGGCAACTCGGCGCGTTCCCGTCGGTGAAGGGGACCGCCGCCGGTGGGATGATGGACGACATCAACCGGATCGCCGCGTCGCTCAACGCAGCTGCCACGGCACCGGGAGCCAGCCTCGACGCGGTCAACCGCATCCTCGGGCCCATCGTCAAACTGACCGACGCGACGTCGGGACACACGGACGTCGCGATCTCCCAGTTCGCGATCGGCGCCCTCGACGACCCGAATCACCGGGCTGATCCGGGAATGCGACTGCCGGACGTCACCGACTGGCAGCAGTTCATCGGATCGTTGTCGGTCACGTTGATGCGATTGCGTCAGCACGTCGAACCGGGAGCGCCGCGATGAGCGCGCGGCCCGACCTCGTGGAGACCGGAGCCCGAGGCGTCGTTGCGGCCGTGCGATGGGGGCGTCGGCGTCGGAACTGTTTGTCGGTGCTGGGACTTCTGACGATCCTCGTCGTCGGAGTGGCGTACCTGCTGCTCGACACCCTGCAGCGGGATCCGACCGCATCGAACATCCGCGTCGAGGTCGAACTCGCGCAATCCGGTGGGCTGCTGCCGAATCAGGACGTCACGCTGCGCGGCGTCCCGGTCGGCCGGGTCGATTCGGTGCGTATCGACGACGAGGGGGTGCGCGTGGTCGCCACCATCGACGCCGGCATCAGGATCCCGGCCGACGGAGAAGTCAGGGTGTCGAGCCTGTCGCCGGCCGGTGAACAGTTCCTCGACTTCCGGCCGGCCGGCGATTCCGCGCCGTTCCTCCGCGTCCCGGCATTGCGCGAGTTCTTCTTCCCGACGCAACGCTCCGGGTCGACACTCGACGCGATCGGTACCGCCTTCCGCGACGGTGGCCTGTGGGGCAGCGTCGACGTCTACCCGCGCGTCCCCTGCGACTACGACCTTCCCCGGGCGGCAGCGTCGCGGCCGGATTTCCCGGAGCCGTTCATCAACACGCACTGCAAGAACACCGAACTCCTGGTTCGTGGTGCGGGCGCTGTGCCACGGCCGCCCGGCGACGACACCAACCTGCCGGCACCGGGGAGCGATCCCCAGGCCCGGACCGACCCGACACCGCGTGGACCGAAGACCATTCCGACGCCGTTCGGCGGCCCCGACATCCACTACAACTAGACCACCCGTATCCGAGGCGAGAGGCGAGACCATGAGCGCGGCCACGACGAACAAGACGACCGGGACCACGACTCCGAAGGGCAAGGACGTCGTGAAGAAGTCCCCCGTGCGGGGAGGCAGGTCGCGGCGATCCCACAACGAGTCGGTGGTGGACGAGGTCTCGTCCGACGCGACCACGGAGACCACCGAGATCGAGGTCGGGGACGCAGATGTGGTCGATTCACCCGCGGCCCCCGAGCAGGAGACTTCGGCGCGTCGTCGTCCCGTGATCCGGGCGGGACGGCTGGCCGGTCTCCTGCGGCCGCGCCGGGTCGTTGCGGTCCTCGCGATCCTCGCGCTGCTCGCCGGTGGGGGATATGCGGGTTGGAAGCTCTACGAGAACCATGCGGTCGACCAGGCCGAGCAGCAGGCGGTGGCCACCGCCAAGGACTACGCGGTCACGCTGACCAGTATCGACTCCGGCAGCATCGACCAGAACTTCACCGAGGTCCTCGGTGGCGCGACCGGCGAGTTCAAGGACATGTACTCGCGGTCGAGCAGTCAGCTCAAGCAGATGCTCGTCGACAACAAAGCCACCAGCAAGGGTGTCGTCATCGACGCGGGCGTGAAGTCGGCGACGACCGATCGCGTCGTGGTGATGCTGTTCGTCGACCAGTCGATCACCAACACCGCGAGCCCGGAACCGCGCGTCGACCGCAGCCGGGTGCTGATGACCATGGAGAAGGTCGACGGTCGCTGGCTGGCGAGCAAGGTGGATCTGCCATGATCCTCGGATGACTCAGCGCCGAGACTTCGGCGGGTCCCCGGCCGGGCGCAGCGCCCAGGACGGCACCCAGTGCGTCACCTTCTCCTGGCGGTCCTTGGCAGTGATCGTGTAGGTCACCTTGCCGTACCAGGCGCCCCACTCGTCGCGTCCCCACTCGGTGAGCACGCCCAGGTGGACCGACCGTATCTGCAGGCCTTCGGGGTTGTATTCGCCGGTGAAGTGGGGTGCGTTGGGGTAGAGGGCGCCCAGGTCGATGAGCACCGCCTTGTGGCCTACCCGCACGAACGCCGGCCGGTGTGGTTGGCCGTTGTCCCCGCCAATCCACTTCATGCTCACGTCAGAATTATCGCACGTATGTTCGAGTAGTGAACGGTGGTGGCTGGTCATCTCGCCCGCCGCGATAGTGCACGTCGGCACGGCGGAGCGTGCCGCCTCTCACCCCATCCGTTCCCGCCGACGAGGATGCGCGAGCGGGAACGGATGGGTGTGCGGACCCGGGTGAGCTTGGATTTCACACTGTGGAGTTGTCAAAGAACGAGTGCGGATCGACGGACCGAACCGCCCGCTGGTTGAGGGGGTGAGTGGCTTGCGACGGGGCTATCGAAACCGGGCTGTCTGTCAGGCGGCGTCGTCGAGTCGCATGGTGCGTCGGTTGTGGGCGGGTAGGGCGCGGCGTTGCGGGTCGATGTCGGCGGGTGGGATGAGCCAGGGGTGGCGGTCGTAGCCGAGGAGGATGTCCCAGCCGTGGTGGTGGACCTGGGTGTGGCAGCGTTGGCAGAGCAGGCAGCCGTTGTCGAGGTCGGTGTTGCCGTCGTCGGTCCAGTGTTGGATGTGGTGGACCTGGGTATGGGATGGCGGCGCACCGCATTTGATGCAGGTCTCGTCACGCAGGATGATCGCCTTGCGCAGGTGTGCCGGGAACAGTCGTCGTTCGCGGCCCATCTGCAAGGGCACGGTCTCGCCGTCGATGATGATCTCGGTCAAGGAACCGTCACACGACAGTTGTTTGGCGATGACGTGGGTGACCGGGCCCGTCCAAGGGAGTGTGGCGGGGTCGCCGGTGGCGGGAATGGTCAACGCCACTTGGGTTCTGGGGGTGCCAATGGTGTCCATGGCCGCTCCAACGGCAGCTTGATCCAACAGCACCTCCAGCGCGTCGGCTCGGATCTGGGCGGCTGAGCGTCGATCGGGGGAGCCGTCGGGTTCGGGTCGGGGCACGCCGCGTTCGTCGATCATGGCGATGAATTTCTCGCCGACGACTTGGGTCACGTTGGCATGGATCTCGACGCGACTGTCTTCGGTCGTGTGGTGGGAGAGGGTGTCGAGGGTCCGGTCGTCGCTGGCGGGGATTCCGTTGTCGGAGGTGTCGGCGATGGTGTTGCCGATCATCTGGGCGTGCTTCTGTATCTCGGGGGGTGTGGCTCCCGACAGGGCTTGGGTGACGAGCTCGGTTTCGTGGATGGCGTGGTCTTCGTCGGAAAGCGCTGTGGGGGAACGTCTCTCGATGGTCGTGATTCCGCGCACGATGGCGTCGACGACCTCGGCGGAGAGGCGTCCGTCGGCCGCGCAGGCCTCGGCCTTGCTCAATGTGCCCATCGCGTCGGCGATGCGGGTGGCGCGTGTGGAGACCGCGGGTGCGAAGCCCATCTCGATCAGCAGCTTCTTGGTGGTGGACCCGGCCTTCTCGGCGACGCGTAGTTCATCGAGTTGTGCTGTGTGGGAGACGATCTGGTGATCGACGGTGTTGCGGATCAGGCGTAGGAGATTGAGCTGCTCGCACGTCGTGCGGCCAGTGGGGTCGTCGGTGGGTGGGGTGATCTCGATGAGGTGGTCGAGGATTGCGTCGATTGAAGTCGTGGCGGTGTCGATCATGACGGAGCCGTCTCTCTCGTGGAGGCCTACATGCGGTTGGGTGGGACCGTCGTTGACTACTGCTCCGTCGTCAATTCTCTGTGTCTTCAGTTCTACCTCGGGGGTCTGACAAGAACTGCGGACCGGCTGCCCCGACCGATGTGATCGACGAAGCGGTCCACTCACAGCACGACGAGGCGTAGGCCTCGTCGAACTGTCGTCGTGCGAATGTCGTCCCTGCATGTGAACATGGTTGGAACACCGTGGAAAGTGCAGGTGACACCGATGAAGGATCAGTTTGTTGGTTGCCTGATCGGGGGTGCGGTCGGGGACGCGCTCGGGGGATCGGTCGAGTTCATGTCACGAGCGGCGATCGTCGATCGATTCGGTCCGGCCGGGATCACCTCCTATGCTCCCGCGTACGGCGGGATCGGCACCATCACCGACGACACCCAGATGACGCTGTTCACTGCCGAGGGACTTCTGCGCGCGTGGGTGCGGGACTGCGACGGCGGCATCTCGTGCTTCGCCGCGACGACGGCCCGCGCCTACCTTCGCTGGTTCATCACGCAGGGTGAACACCCGCGTCACGGCGTGCTGCCGATGACCGAACGAGCCACCTGGCTGATGAGCCACCGGGAACTCCATGATCAGCGCGCACCCGGCACCACTTGCCTGAGTGCTCTGCGCGCGACGACACGACCGGGTGCGCCGGCATCCAACAACAGCAAGGGCTGCGGCGGCGTCATGCGAGTCGCCCCCGTCGGGTTGTTCGCATCGCGCGCCGAATGGTCGGCGGTCGGAACCTTCGACCTCGCAACCTCGCTCGCGGCACTGACGCACGGTCATCCGTCGGGATCATTGAGCGGAGGCGTACTCGCGGTGATGATCCGCGACCTCGTCGAAGGTGCGACGCTCGACGAGTCGCTCGCCGGCGCGAAGGACATCCTGCGAACCAAACCGGAGCACGACGAGACCCTTGCTGCCGTCGAACTCGCCGAGCAGATCGCTGCCGAGAACGTCGCGCCGGAGGAAGCCATTGCCCGCCTCGGCGAGGGGTGGGTGGCCGAGGAGGCGCTCGCGATCTCGATCTACTGCGCGCTCGTCGCACGCGACTTCGAACACGGCGTGGTGATCGCGGTCAATCACGACGGCGACTCGGATTCGACCGGGGCGATCACCGGCAACCTGCTCGGGGCCCGTGACGGCATCGGGGCGATCGGTGAGCAGTGGCTCGGACCGCTCGAACTACGCGACGTCATCACCGAGGTGGCCGTCGACCTCTACGAGTTCATCGACTGGGAACTCGACGCCCCGGGCGTCGCGGAGAAGTACGTCGGACTTCAGCCGACGGGCTGACCGATCCCGGTGGAACTGCACGCCCAGATCTCCCAACCGGATCAGGGCATGGCGGCAATCGGCGTGGTTCGCACGACGTCCGCCATCCGGGCAGGTCAGCGCGTCGTGCTCACGTGTCCGAGGTGCGCAATACGGCCGCCACGATCAGGTTCCCGATCGGTTACAGCTGTCCTATTGAGTACTCCTGCACGGTGATTCCGGTGGTGCCGTCCGGCGCCTTCACGGCCACCGGTGGCATGAGGAGGCACGACATATGACAGTGAAGGTCGCGGCGGGCACAGGTGACGCCGGAACCCGTTTGCTCGCAGGAGCATCGGGTGTGGGTTTCATCCTCGCGATCTGCGGCTCGAATGCGATGACGCCGCTGCTGCCCGGCTACATGGATCGCCACGGTTTCGGTCCGGCCGCGGCCGCGGTGTTGTTCGCCACCTACTTCGTCGCGCTCATCGTCATCCTGCTGATCTCCGCACGCGGCCCGCTCATCCGGCACACGCGCAAGGTGCTGCCGATCGCGTTCCTCACGGCCATCGTCGGCGACCTGGTGGAGATCGTCGGCGCCTGGTATCCGCTGGTGCTGTTCCCCGGGCGGTTGATGACAGGCGCGTCGGTGGCGCTCAGCACCGGTGCGGCGGCGGCGATGATGGTGGCGGCCCGCGGCGAGAAGGGTCGTGCGTTCATGGCGACCGGTTCTCTCATCGGTGCCGGGTCCGGACTCATCGCCGCGATCCTGATCGCGGTGTACCTGCCCTGGCAGCTGGTGACGGTCTACGCCATCCACGCGGTCGCGATGACGATCTGTCTCGGCTTCCTGGTCGCGGGACTCCGGGCGGCCCCGGATCTGCTTGCGCCAGGACGTGATCCGGAGCCGGTCGGCGAGCAGGAGATCGCGGACGTACCCTCGGCGCACACCGGAGATCTCGACGTGGTGGTCGACTCGTCCCGGTCCCGCGACCCCGGTGCGTTCCTCGTCGGGGCGCTGGCATGGGCGATCGGCGCGCTCGCGGTGGGAGCCATGCCGAATGCGATTCTTGCGACAGGCATCAGCGAGTCGTTGCTCGTCGCGCAATGTGTCGGCGGCGCATGCCTGATCGTCTCGATGCTGGCGAACTTCGTCGGCGTGGGTCTCCGCGTCATCACCACGCTGCCGTCGGTGGGATTGCTCCTGGCGTTCGGCTGGTCGATCGCGATCGCAGGTCTCGCGGTGGGCCGGCTCGAGGTGATCCTGTTGGGTACCGTCATCGGCGGCATCGGCCAAGCCGGTGGCTACCGGGTCGCGCTGGCGTACATCACCGTCGGGCTCACGCCCATCCAGCAGGGCCGGGTGGCGGCCACGTTCTCCGCCTTCGCCTACAGCGGGGCCGGGGTGATGGTGGTACTCGACGGCATCGCCGGGCAGCTGGCCGGAACAATCGGCGGGGCCGTCGCGATCGGTGTGGTCTATGCGGTCATCTCGGCGATCGCGATCGCGCTGGTGCTCCGGCGTACACGGGTGGCGACGCCGACCGTGACCCGGGCGGCGGATCGCCAGACGGCGGACACGACTTCCTGACCGCTGCCGGCTGTCGGTGATGTTGCAGTTCAGCGGCTTCCACATGGTCGGAGTCGAACCTGTGCCTACGGTGGGAGCCATGGCATCTGTCGCACGCGTCTCCGGTCCGATCACCTGGCTCGCGGTGTTTCTCGCAGTGGCGCAGGTGGTGGCGCCCGTTGTGCCGTTCTCCGGGATCGGTGCCTCACCCGATGAGTCGACGACCGATCTGCTCATCACGCCGGCAGGCTGGACGTTCTCCATCTGGAGCCTGATCTACCTGCTGTCGCTCGTCGTCGCGCTCGCGGTGGTCTGGAAGGGATCGACAGGGACCGCCGATCCACGTCGCCTGCTCATCGACCTCGAGATCGCGTTCGCCGGTGCGGCCATCTGAATTCTGGTGTCCGCCGCGGAATGGACGTGGATCACCCCGATCGTGCTGACCGTCATGACGGTGGTGCTGCTCGACGCAGCACGGATCGCGGCGCGCCCTGCCGACTACGCGGCACCCGGCTGGTTGCGAGTGCTCACCCGCGTCCTGGTCGGCGTCTACGCCGCATGGGCCACAGCCGCGGTCTTCAGAACTGGGCGGCCGCCATCGGCGCCGAGCTCGCCGACCCGCAGTCCCTCGGCTGGCAGCTGACGGTCCTGATCCTGTGCGCCCTGTTCGGGCTCGCCGTGACCGCGGTGGTCGGCTCCGTGCTGGTCGCCTATCCGCTCACTCTGGTCTGGGCGTTCCTCGGAATCCTGGCCACGGCGCAGGGCGAGACGACCGCCGTCGTCGGAGTCGCGATCGGCACGATCGTCGCACTGGTGATCACGACGGGCGTCGTGTTCGTGGTGCGGCGTCGTGGTGGTGCGGTTCTGGCGTCGGCGTGACGTCAGCCCGCGTGATCGGTATCCCCGTTGGGTGGTGCGGCCGCGACGGTGCCCGGATAGCATCCAGCACGGTTCATTCCGACCGAGAGGCACCGCCATGACCACCACCGTCGTCGCAGGCAATCCGAAACCCGGCTCGCGGACGCTCGACGCGGCCAACCGGCTCGCCGAAGCGCTGACCGGATCCGCACCCGACCATGTGGTCGACGTCATCGAACTCGGCCCTGGTCTCCTCGGCTGGGGCGACGAGAAGGTCAAGGCGGCCGTCGAGACCGTTGCGTCGTCGGATCTCGTCATCGTCGCGAGCCCGACGTTCAAGTCGACCTACACCGGTGTTCTGAAGCTCTTGCTCGACCAGTTCGCGACCGGCGACGGTCTGCGCGGAGTCACCGCGGTGCCGCTCATGCTGGGGGCGGGTCCGGCGCACGCCATGGCACCCGACCTGCTGCTCAAGCCGGTGCTCGTGGAACTCGGCGCCGTGTGCCCGTTGCCCGGTCTCTACCTGATCGACTCCACCTACACCACCGACACCCGCATCGCCGATTACACCGATCGGTGGGCATCGGCGTTGCAGCCCAAGGTTTCCGATGCCTGATCCGACGGCGCCCCTCGTTCAGCTCGTGGAACCGGACCCCGGCGCGGAGAGAACGCGATGGAGCGCGGCTTTCACCGCATCGGGGGTGATCATGCTCGCGCCGGCCATGATTCGCGTCTTTGTCGACGCCGCCACGGATCGGGCTTTGCCGCTCATCATCGCGTGGTAGCCCTGTCTGGCGACCTCGGCCGGATCGTCCTTGGACATTTGGCCGATGCGGGTGTCGTCCATCTCGGCGCGATGGAAGAAGTTGGTCTCGGTGGGACCGGGCATCAGTGAGGTGACGGTGACCGCCGAATCCTTCAGCTCGTTCTGCAGCGCCTCCGCGAAGGACTGCAGAAACGACTTCGACGCGTTGTAGGTGGCCTGGAAACTACCCGGCATCATCGACGCGATCGACGACGTGATCAGCAACTTTCCCGAATCACGCTCGACCATGTCGCGCAGTACGAGCTTGGCGAGGTGGACGGTGGACCGCACGTTGAGATCGATGATCGACAAGTCCTCGGCGAGGTCGGTGTCGACGAATGCGCCGCCGTGCCCGATGCCGGCATTGAGAGCCACCGAGTTGAGGGGCCGCCCGGTGTTCCGAACGGCGGTGTAGAGCGCTTCGACGCCGTCGGCGGTGCGAAGATCCGCGCGGACCGCCGTGACCTCACGGCCCCGCTTTCGCAGCCGAACGGCGACGTCTTCGATTCCGGCGTCCTCAGCGCAGATGATCAGGTCGAACGCGTCGTCGACGAACAGTTCGGCCAGTTCGCGTCCGATGCCGCTCGATGCGCCGGTGACCAGTCCCAGACGTGCTTGTGGGTGTGCCATTCACAGCGGGTACCCGCAAGCTCTCGAATCATGCGGGAAGCCGCCGGGAACTCTCAGCCCTTCTGGGTCCGGCGGCTGCCGCCGTGCCAGTCCTCCTGCTCACCCGCCTCCGCGTCGGTCACGCCGAAGGCGCGGAGCTGTGGCTTCTCGCGCAGGCTGCGCTTGAGTTCGGCGAAACCGGGGAAACTCGCCAGCCCGATCACGTGATCCCACAACGTGAGCGCGTCCTCGTCACTCGGCAGGCGACTGATGACGGGGCCGAAGAACGCCACGCCCTCCGGCGGCCGGAAGTGGATGATCGGTGTCCCGACGTCGCGGCCGGTCAGCGCGAGCGCCTCGTCGGTCTCGGCCTGGATCTCCGCATCGAGGTCGGTGTTCTCCAGCGCGTCGACGTGGTGGGCGGGAAGTCCGAGTTCTTCCAGTACCGGATCGAGGAAGCCGACGGTACCTCGGTAGTCGGTGTTGTCGACCGTGTAGGTGCCGGTGTGTTCCTCGAAGATCCGTGTGCCGAGAGCGGTGTAGAGCGGAGCGATCGCGTCGCGACCGTGTTCCCGACGGACGCTCGCGGCCACGCGCAGCAACCGGAGTCCGGCGGTGTGTCCGGCCTCGTACTCGGGTGGGAAGTGCGCGGCGTAGTCGATGTGCGCGTTCAGCAGTCGCAGCGAGATGAACCGCCAGTCGACGCGGTAGTCGCGCTGCGCCTGGACCTTTCGCACCCATTTGCTCGTCATCCAGGCGAACGGACACACGGGATCGAAGTAGAAATGGATGTCGGCGTCGGCCATGACATCGACGGTAGTCGTCGAGCACGAAGAACGCCCCGGGTGATCAGATCACCCGGGGCGCCTCGATCCGTGATTCGTGGATCAGAACTCGACGGAAGCGAGAGCCTCGTTGAAGGTCTTGCTCGGACGCATCACCGCAGCGGTCCTGTCCCAGTCCGGGTAGTAGTAGCCGCCGAGGTCGACCTGCTGACCCTGAGCCGAGTTCAGCTCCTCGACGATCTGCTCCTCGTTCTCGGCGAGGGTCTCGGCCAGCGGCGCGAACTGCTTGGCCAGGTCGGTGTCCTCGGTCTGACCGGCCAGTTCCTGGGCCCAGTACAGGGCGAGGTAGAACTGGCTGCCGCGGTTGTCGAGCTCGCCGGTCTTGCGCGACGGACCCTTGTCGTTCTCGAGCAGCTTGCCGGTCGCCGCATCGAGTGCCTTGGCCAGGATCACCGCGCGCTGGTCGTCGAACTTCTTGCCCACGTCCTCGAGGCTGGCCCCGAGGGCCAGGAACTCACCCAGCGAATCCCAGCGGAGATGGTTCTCCTCGATGAGCTGCTTGACGTGCTTGGGCGCCGAACCGCCGGCACCCGTCTCGTACAGGCCGCCACCGGCCATCAGCGGCACGATCGACAGCATCTTCGCGCTGGTGCCGAGCTCCAGGATGGGGAAGAGATCGGTGAGGTAGTCGCGCAGGATGTTGCCGGTCGCCGAGATGGTGTCGAGGCCGCGGACCACGCGTTCGAGGGTGTACCGCATGGCACGGACCTGCGACATGATCTGGATGTCCAGACCCTCGGTGTCGTGCTCGGGAAGGTACTTGTGGACCTTCTTGATCAGCTCGTTCTCGTGCGGACGGTACGGGTCGAGCCAGAAGAGAACAGGCATGCCCGAGTCGCGGCAGCGGTTCACGGCCAGCTTGATCCAGTCCTGGATCGGGGCGTCCTTGACGATGCACAGACGCCAGATGTCGCCCTCTTCGACGGTCTGGGTCAGCAGGACCTCACCGGTCTCGATGTCGGTGATGTTGGCGGTGCCGCCGACCGGGACCTCGAAGGTCTTGTCGTGCGAGCCGTACTCCTCGGCCTTCTGCGCCATCAGGCCGACGTTGGGGACGGTGCCCATCGTGGTGGGGTCGAACTGCCCGTTGGTCTTACAGAAGTTGATCATCTCCTGGTAGATGCGGGAGAAGGTCGACTCCGGGTTGACCGCCTTGGTGTCCTTGAGGCGACCGTCGGCGCCGTACATCTTGCCGCCGGCACGGATCATCGCGGGCATCGAGGCGTCGACGATGACGTCGCTGGGGGAGTGGAAGTTGGTGATTCCGCGGGCCGAGTCGACCATCGCCAGCTCGGGACGGTGCTCGTGGCACTTGTGCAGGTCGTCGACGATCTCCTCACGCTGGGCGCTCGGCAGCGACTCGATCTTGCTGTAGAGATCCGACAGGCCGTTGTTCACGTTGACGCCGAGCTCGTCGAACAGGTCGCCGTGCTTCTCGAAGGCGTCGCGGTAGAAGACCTTCACGGCGTGGCCGAAGACGATCGGGTGCGAGACGCGCATCATCGTCGCCTTGACGTGGAGCGAGAACATGACGCCGGTCTTGTAGGCGTCCTCGATCTGCTCTTCGTAGAACTTGATGAGCGCCTTCTTGCTCATGAACATGCTGTCGATGACGTCGCCGTCGGTGAGCTCGACCTCGGGCTTGAGGACCAGGGTCTCGCTGCCGTCGTCGGGGATGAGTTCCATCTTGACCTTGCGGTCGCCGTCGACGGTCATCGACTTCTCGCCGTGGTAGAAGTCGCCTTCGCGCATGTGCGCGACGTGGGTGCGCGATGCCATCGACCACTCGCCCATGCTGTGCGGGTGCTTGCGCGCGTACTCCTTGACGGCCTTGGGGGCACGACGATCGGAGTTGCCCTCACGCAGGATCGGGTTGACCGCGCTGCCGAGGCACTTGGTGTACCGGTCGCGGATCGCCTGCTCTTCCTCGTTCTTCGGACTGCCCGGGAAATCGGGCAGGTCGTAGCCCTTCTCCTGGAGTTCCTTGATGGCGGCGTGGAGCTGCGGGACCGACGCGCTGATGTTGGGCAGCTTGATGATGTTGGTGTCGGGCTCCTGGGTGAGCTTGCCCAGTTCGCCGAGGTTGTCCGGAACCCTCTGGTCTTCGGGCAGGAGATCGGAGAACTCGGCGAGGATTCGCGCCGCGACCGAGATGTCGCTGGTTTCGACTTCGATGCCGGCCGCGCCGGCGAACGTACGCACCACCGGAAGAAACGCGTGGGTGGCGAGCATGGGAGCTTCGTCGGTCAACGTGTAGATGATGGTCGGCTTTTGGGTGCTCATGCCTGATGTTCTCGATTCTGTCTGTATTAACCGGTGTCGCCGGCGACCTTGTGAGTCAGGCTTCACCGATACCACGCTTGCGGTGTGCTCGTGTGACAACTACCCCCCGATTCTGCCCCCTGTGATCAGCCTCGCGTTCAGGGGCCTCGGGTCTTGTGGTTCGATGCCGCCGGAGGCGGGGCGGCGCGATACCTCGGGGGGTCGGCGTCGATGCAGGTAGTTCATATTCTCTCGCGTTCGACGTGACTCCGCGCGTGGGCGATGGCCTCGTCGAGGGTGTCGACGAGGTGGTTGTCATGACGCAGGGAGTCGAAGACCCCGACACCCTCGAGGAGTTCGAGGTGGTCGGGCTGTACGCCCTTGATGATGACGGTGATCCCGCGGTTCTCGAGTTCGGTGACGATCTCGGCCAGCGAGTGCGCGCCCGTCGCGTCGAGCATGCCGAGCCGCGACATCCGGATGATGACGACCGACACCGATTCGTCAGGGTGGTCGGCGATCGTGGTCGAGATCCGCTCGGCCGCGCCGAAGAACATCGCACCGTCGAGGCTCAGCAGCGCGATCCGCTCGTCGCCGGGTCGAGGGTCGCCGGGCAGCGGCTCGCGGGTCACGCTGGACCGTTGCGCCACCTGGCGCAGGGCGAAGAACGCGGCCACGACGATGCCGATCTGGACGGCCTCGATGAGGTCCAGCGTGACGGTGATGATCGCGGTGACGACGAAGATCAGCGCGTCCGACCGGGTGGATTTGAGGATCGCGCGGACGGTACCGACGGACACCATGCGGAACGAGGTCACCATCAGCACCCCGGCCAGCGCGGCAAGGGGGATCGCCGAGACCGGACCGGTCGCCAGGTAGACGACCCCGAGCAGCAGTAGTGAGTGCACTATCGCGGCGACGCGCGTACGTGCGCCGGAACGCACGTTGACCGCGGTACGGGCGATGGCCCCGGTCGCCGGCATGCCGCCGAACATCCCCGACGCGACCGAGGCCAGACCCTGACCGGCGAGCTCGCGGTCGGGGTCATAGGGGCCCGTCGGCGACATGGTGGCCGCGACGCGCGCCGACAGCAGCGACTCGATCGCGGCGAGGGCCGCGATGGCGACCGCGGCGCCGAGGACCGACTTCACCATCGCCGGGTCGACGTGCGGGATCGACGGGGCGGGCAGCGAGGACGGCAGCTCACCGATGCTGGCGACGTCGAAGAGGCCGGTGAAGTGGACGATCAGGGTGACGACGATGACGGCGGTGAGTGACTCGGGGATGCTGCGGTGGATGCGCGGTAACACGAGCATGATCACGGCGACCATCGCGACGACGGCCAGCGCGGGCCAGGCGGTCGACCAGTCGGCGTTCACGACGACGTCGACGGCTGCGTTGAGGGTGCGTGCTCCGGACGGTGCGACGGTGCCGAACGCGGCCGGCACCTGCTGCAGGAAGATGATCGCCGCGATGCCGAGGGTGAAACCCTCGATGACCGGCCAGGGGATGAAGGTGACGGCGCGGCCGAGGCCGAGGACACCGGCCACCAGCACCAGGACGCCGGCCAGGACGGTGACGACCGCGATGCTGCTCAGACCATGCTCGGCGACGATCGGCGCGAGGATGACGGCCATCGCGCCGGTGGGCCCGGACACCTGGACGTGTGAGCCGCCGAAGATCGCGGCGACGAGCCCGGCGACGACGGCGGTGATCAGGCCGGCGGCGGCGCCGACACCCGAGCTGATGCCGAACGCCAGCGCCAACGGAAGCGCGACGACGCCGACGGTGACACCTGCGACGATGTCGGCGCGCCAGCTGCGTTTCAGCCCCGCGTAGTCGCTGCGCCGGGGGACAAATCTGGCCGTTCGAGACAGGGCACCGGTGAGGGCGTTGGTGCTCATCGGGGTGTCACCGGTGGTAGCGACGAGATGGCATCGAACTGTTCGCGCTGTGCGCCGAGGGTGTCGATCAAGAAGGTCCGGGCGATGACCAGGAGGTCGGAGATCTTCGGGTGCGCGAGTTCGTAGAACACGGCGTTGCCGGTGCGGTTGCCGGTGACGACATGGTGACGCTTGAGTACGCCGAGATGCTGAGACAACAACGTCGGCTCGAGTTCGGTCGCCGTGAGCAGCTCGCTCACCGCAGTCGGTTCACCGTTGGTGCTCAGGATCTCGAGGACGCGGATGCGCGCCGGGTGCGCGAGCGCCTTGAACAGGTTGGCCTTGATCTCGTACAGCGGCTGCTCGGGGCTGGGATCGGGCACGGGTCACTCCAGGGGAAGGCACTAGTTGATGGATTGATGGATTGATGGATTGAAGGATTGAAGGATTGCTCAATCCATACTATAGCGCGTGCCGACACGAAAGCACCCCGCGGCCCTGGTCCGCGGGGTGCCTCCCGATCGACGAGCCGGAATCAGCTCACATCGAAACGATCATTGTTCGACACCTTCACCCACGCCTTGACGAAGTCGTTGACGAATCGCCCGGCCGAATCATCCTGGGCATAGACCTCGGAGAGTGCGCGGAGTTGCGAGTGCGAGCCGAACACCAGATCGGCCGTGGTCGCCGTCCACTTGGTCTCGCCGGACGCACGGTCGATGACCTCGTAGACGTTCTCCTCCGAACCCGACTTCCACTCGAAGCCCATGTCGACCACGTTGCGGAAGAAGTCGGTCGACAGGACTCCCGGACGGTCGGTGAACACGCCGTGCTTCGAGCCGCCGTGGTTGACGTCGAGGACACGGAGGCCGCCGATGAGCACCGTCAACTCAGGAGCGGTGAGATCGAGCATGTAGGCACGCTCGAGGAGCAGCTCCTCCAGCGGCGCCTTCTCTCCGCCACGGCTGTAGTTGCGGAACCCGTCCGCGCGGGGTTCGAGCACCTCGAACGAGTCGACGTCGGTGCTCTCCTGCGAGGCATCGGTGCGTCCCGGTGTGAACGGCACGGTGACCGGGAATCCCGCTGCCTCCGCGGCCTTTTCCACGGCGGCGGCACCGCCGAGGATGATGAGGTCGGCCAAGGACACCTTCTTGCCGCCGGACGCCGAGTCGTTGAAGTCCTTCTGGACCTGCTCGTACACCGGCAGCACCTTGGCGAGCTCACCGGGCTCGTTGATCTCCCAGTTCTTCTGGGGCTCGAGGCGGATGCGTGCGCCGTTGGCACCACCGCGCTTGTCGGTGCTGCGGAAGCTGGCCGCCGACGCCCACGAGGTCTTGATCAGCTGCGTCGGCGAAAGTGCTTCGAGCAGTTTGCTCTTCAGGGACGCGATGTCGGCGTCGTCGATCAGCTCGTGGTCGACGGCGGGCACGGGGTCCTGCCAGATCTGCGGCTCGGGAACCCACGGGCCGAGGTAGCGGCTGACCGGACCGAGGTCGCGGTGGAGCAGTTTGTACCAGGCCTTGGCGAAGGCCTCCTCCAGCTCCTCGGGGTGGTCGAGCCAGCGGCGGGTGATGTCGGCGTAGATCGGCGACTCCCGCATCGACACGTCGGTGACCAGCATGGTGGGCGCGCGTCCCGGGCCGCCGAAGGGATCGGGAATGGTGCCTGCGCCCGCACCGTCCTTGGCGACGTACTGCCACGCACCGGCGGGGCTCTTCTGCAGCTCCCACTCGTAGCCGTAGAGGATCTCGAGGAAGCTGTTGTCCCACTGGGTCGGCGTGTTGGTCCAGACCACCTCGAGGCCGGAGGTGATGGCGTCCTCCGCCTTGCCGCTGCCGTAGCTGGACTTCCAGCCCAGGCCCTGCTGCTCGATCGGTGCAGCCTCGGGCTCGGGACCGACCAGGCCCGCGTCCCCGGCGCCGTGGGTCTTGCCGAAGGTGTGGCCACCGATGATGAGGGCCGCGGTCTCCTCGTCGTTCATGGCCATCCGGGCGAAGGTCTCTTGGATGTCGTAGGCCGCGGCGACCGGATCCGGCTTGCCCTCGGGGCCTTCCGGATTGACGTAGATGAGACCCATCGTGGTGGCGCCCAGCGGCTTGGCGAGGTCACGCTCACCGGAGTACCGCTTGTCGGTGCCGCCCCACGTGTCCTCGGGACCCCAGTACACCTCTTCGGGCTCCCAGATGTCCTCGCGACCGAAACCGAAGCCAAACGTCTTGAATCCCATGGACTCCAGGGCGACGTTGCCGGCGAAGACCAGCAGGTCGGCCCACGACAGCTTGGTGCCGTACTTCTGCTTCACCGGCCACAGCAGACGACGTGCCTTGTCGAGGTTTGCGTTGTCGGGCCAGCTGTTCAGCGGGGCGAAGCGCTGTGCGCCCTGCCCGCCGCCGCCGCGGCCGTCGTAGATGCGGTAGGTGCCGGCCGCGTGCCAGCTCATGCGGATGAACAGGCCTCCGTAGTGGCCGTAGTCGGCGGGCCACCAGTCCTGTGACTGGGTCATGATCGAGACGAGGTCGGCCTTGAGCGCCTCGACGTCGAGCTTCGCGAATTCCTTCTTGTAGTCGAAGTCCTCGCCGAGCGGGTTGGACAGCGAAGAATGCGCGTGCAGCTTGGACAGGTCGATCTGCTCGGGCCACCAGTCCTTGTTGGTCAGCGGCGCATGCGCTTTCGGCTCCGGCGAGGGGATGGCCGGATTCTCGCTCTCGCTGGTGCTGCGAGTCTCTTCGGCGGGATTGGGTGGGCGGCTGTCGGAGGTCACGACATTCCTTTCGATGGTGGAACCGGTTGGGCTGCGATCACGGATGTGATCAGGTCGGGGCTGGGCTGACGCAGTCCGGGCAGAGTCCCCAGTAGATGACCTCGGCCTCGTCGAGAACGAAACCGTGGTCGTGGGACGCGGTGAGGCACGGTGCCTCGCCGATTGCGCAATCGACGTCCGCCACGGTTCCGCACGCGCGGCAGACGACGTGGTGATGGTTGTCGCCGGTGCGGAATTCGTAGAGCGACACCGAACCCGACGGCTGGAACCGCCGGATGAGACCGGTTTCGGTCAGTGCCCGGAGGACGTCGTAGACGGCTTGACGGGACACATTCGGCAGCATCTGTCGGACGATGCCGTAGATGGTGTCGGTGTCGGTGTGGGGGTGTTCGTCGACGGCACGCATGACCGCCACCCGTGGTTGGGTGACTCTAAGGTCTGCGGCCCGGAGTTGCTGGGCATAGTCAGATGTCGATGCCACGTGACCCACCATAGGCACGTTCCCTACGGCTGTACGGCGTTTTTCTGGATCTGATCAAAACTCCGCGAGAACAACGGGTTGGGCGTATCAGCGCAGCTCGAGCGTCACGCGGTCGGGGCGCAGGTAGTCCTCCGGGTCGCGGAGATAGCGCACCTCGGGCCGGGCGTCGATGGTTGCCAGCGCGTCGAAGAACGCTCGTTCGCGGTTGACGGCGGGGGTTGCGATCACCGGGAACCAGTCGTCGTGATGGTTGGGCACAAAGACTTTCGGACGGAGTGCATCGATGTAGCGCAGCGGATCGCCCAGGCCGTTGGTGATCTCGTTGAAGCCCTGGATGGACCCGACGTGGAGGTCGACCGGGCCGAGCTCGCGAAGCGTCGCGAGGATGGCCCGCCCGCCGGGGACCTGGCTCACCGGGCCGACCGAGTCGTTCCACACGATTCGCCGTCCACCGACCTCGAACGCATAGAGGACGGCGCCGCCCTCCGGATCGTCGAGGTGCCCGGCGAGCCGGCCGAGTTCGTCCGCGTGCGGCGGATTGGTGACCAGGCGGTCGCTCGGCGGAATGGGCAGCAACGGGGGATGTTCGCCCTCAGGCGCTTTCAGCGTCGAATGGATGTTGCTCATCGCGGTGATCGCGATCCCGGGAATGCCCCGGTAGGGCCGGGTGCTGCCCGGACGGGCGCCGGCGGCAGCCACCACGTCGCAGGCGACGCGCGGCGCGGACCGGTGCAAGAACGCGCAGTGGCTCGCCGAGCCGACGAGGCGCGCACCGGAGGCGCGAACGATGTCGACGGCGTCGGCCGCGTGGTCGAAATGACCGTGCCCGATCAGGATGTGCGAGGGCTTGATCGCGGCGATCTGAGCCCGGGTCGTCGGGACGTGGCCGCGGTAGGCGTTGGGCACCCAGGCGTCGGTGAGAAAGACCTTGCCCGCCATGGCGACCGCGAAGCTCGAGACGCCGAACCAGGAGAAGAGAACGCGGTCGTCGCGTACCGCACCCGTGGTCTGGTCGACGTTGTGGGCGCCGAACACCGCGGAGCGGGCCGCGACGAGCGCGGAATCCGCTCGAGCAGTACTGGCCTGGGGCACAGCGAGACCCGCGACGACAAGCAGCACGGACAGGGTCAGGACGACGCGGCGGCACATGAACCGGCAGTCTACGACCGAACGCGCCAGGGATGGTCGAGGTGTACCGACCGGGAAACGTCTGGGCGTCGTGCCGGGGTGCTCCACATGGGAGACGCAGGATCGTGTCCAAATGGGGACAGGAGTTGTCCTAGAGGCCTGACAGCATCGAGACGTGACGACGAACGCGAACAACTCACCCATCATCCTGATCGCTGGGCATTGGCTGGGGGCGTGGGCATGGGACGAGGTGTGTGAACACCTGACCGCCGATGGTCGGCGACCCATTCCGATGACGCTTCCCGGCCTCGATGAGCGGGACTCCGGGCGTGCCTCCAGGACGCTCGACGACCAGGCGACGGCGATCAGACAGACCATCATCGGAGCTGGGGCTTCCGAGGCCGAGCCGGTGGTCATCGTGGCGCACAGCGGGGCCAACGCGCCGGTGAGTCTGGTGCTCGACCAGCGACCCGAACTCGTTCGCCACGTGGTGTGGGTCGACAGCGGGCCCGTCGCGTCCGGGAGCGTCTTCGCTCCGGATGCACCCGAGGACCTGGACGAGTTCCCGCTGCCGCCCTTCGACGTACTCGGGGAGCAGGCCAGTCTCGAGGGCCTGAACACCGAGACGCTCCAGCGTTTTCGGGCCAGGGCCGTTCCGGAACCCGGTCCCGTGCTCCGGCACCGGGTGGAGCTCACGAACGATGCGCGACGTGCCGTCCCGACCACACTGGTGTGCTGCTCGATTCCGAGCGCGCAGATAACCGAGCTGGCCGACGCGGGTCACCCCATGTTCGCCGAGGTGTCACGCCTCGACCATGTCGACCTCGTCGACCTCCCGACCGGGCATTGGCCGATGTGGAGCCGCCCCGGCGACCTCGCGCACATCATCGCCGAAGCGGCCACGACGCCGGTCGGCTGAAAGCCGGAGCGCCGGTACATCTACGACTGCGCACAGGGTGGTGCGACGGCGTCCTCCGACAACGGCTTGCCGGGCGGCATCAGGTAGAGGACGTCGAGGATCACCGGGACGGTGCCGAGATTGGTGCCCTCGTGGGTGTTGACCTTCCCGGCGGGTTCCTCGATGACCTCGCCGGCCCGGTAGACGACCGGTTTGCAGTCCGCGCCCGGGTGGGTGAGCGTGCCCTGCCGGACGAAGGCGTAGATCTGGGCGTCGTGGTAGTGCCAGCCGGTGGTGCCGCCGGGTGCGATGGTGATCTCGCGGACCTCCACGTGCACGCCTTGCGGAACGAACGGCAGCAGTCCGGCGGGGATGTCGGTCTCGGCGAGGGTGACCGCCGAGACCCCTGAGGAGGGAGTCGCATTCGCGGTGACCGGGCCCAGGAGAGCGGGCGTGAGGAGTGCGGCTGCGGCGATGGCGGTGATGGCCGTGGTGCGGAAGCGGAGTGTCATCGGGTGACCGTACGTTGCCGCGACGCCGTTGACCTGCCGTTTCGGCGATCCGGTCACTGACCCTTCGAGGCTCGTCGCTATCGCTCCTCGCACCTCAGGGAGCGAGGAGGCTCGTCGCTATCGCTCCTCGCACACCGCACGCGTGTGTCGGACGGCGTCAGACGAGCGGACGGCCGAGCCGGCAACGCAGGCGGACGTCGCGCAGAAGAATGTGAAAAGCGATCTGCGACAACCAGAGTGGCTTCTTGCGTTCGGCCTCGACCAGCTTGCCGACGTACTCGTCGAACCACTTCTGGTCTTCGTCGGTCCACTCCACCCGCAGGGCCTTCCGGAACGGTTCGGGGAGGTAGCCGATCGTCCGCCGGAGCTTGACCGGACCGTAGCGGTCCTGGATCGCCTTGGGGGCGTAGCCGAAGTTGGCGATGTCGAGGAGGAAGTCCCGGATCTCGTCGCTGATCTCGATGCGGGCGACCTGTGAGTCCCAGTACTCGTCGAAGGCATCGCGGCTCTCCGGCCAGGCCTCGGCGGGCATCTGCAACGTTGTACCGCACACCTTGCCCTGCTGGTAGAACTCCTCACGTTCGGCGCCGTGCAGCGGACCGTGCACGCGCTCGTAGATGGCCTCCCACCCGAAGTAGAGGCAGGCGGCGACCCAGAGCTGGAGGTCGGGGTTCATCGCGTTGTACTCCACCGGGCTGTCGGCGTCCGAGCGCACCTGGGCGTGCTGTCCGTTGACCGCCTGGCGGTAGCGTCGCCGGTCGTCGGCGTTGCCCATCGCGGCGACCGCCAGGTACGACGCGGTGGTGCGGGCACGTTTCACCGGGTGCTTGTCGAGGCGCCCGTTCTCGACCTTGCTGCGTGCGACGCCGTAGCCGACGGCGGGGTTGGCGAGCTGCATGATCACGTTTGTCGTACTCATGGTCTGCCCCATCGACAGCAGGGATCGCGCGAAGAAACTGCTGTCGACGTTGTCCATCTCGACTCGCGTCATCGTGCGTTTCTGCTGAGACATCTGACCCCCGGATCGGCTCGGCCCGCGGTCCTGATGTGACAACGGGTGTGATCAAAAATGTCAGAACCGTGGGTTCGTGTCAACGGCCCCGCGTACCGGTCACAGCACGCGACGACGGCCGCCACCCGCTGGGATGGCGGCCGTCGTGTTGGCCGGTAGGGCAGATCAGCTGTCGATGCCGACCAGTTCCTTGGCGAGTTCGGCGAATCGGATCTCGATGGCCGAGACGACCCGCTGACGGTTCTTGTGGGTCTCCTCGTAGGCGAGGGTCACGCGGAGTTCGGCCGGTTCCGTCAGTTCCTTGACGGCGGCGACGGCATCACCGACGTTGAGGTCGGCGTAACCGTCGATCGGCAGATCCGCGGAGTCGACGGTGCCGGTGAACTCGCGGAGCTGGTGGAGCGCGTTCGCTGCGCCGACGGCGCCGTTGTCGCGGGCACTGTCCTCGACTGCCTCCAGGGCTGCGTCGCGGCCGGCGGCCACCGTCTTCGAGACCGCGGCACCGGCGTTCTCGATCGCGTCACCGGCACGCGAGGCGGCGTCGGCCGCGTCGTCGACGGCGCTCGCGAAACGGCTGCGTACCACGGCGATCGGGTCCGGGATCTGGCGCGCGAAGTCCGCGGTGCGGTCAATGGCCCACGATGCGCCGTTCGCCGGTGCGGTGAGCGCGCGTGCCGCGAGTCCGCTCACCCACTGGGTCGGGCCCCGGCGCAGTGCCGTCGGTCCGCCCAGCGCCTCTTCGGCGAGGACCGTGGTCAGCCAGTTGACCGTCGCGGTGTGGGCCACGACCAGCCGTTCGGCCAGGTCGACGAGCTCCGTGTCCTCCTGGCCGGTCGCGAGGGCCTTGAGATACGTCGAGCGTGCGAGGAGCCGCTGCTCCAGGGCGAGGTCGTCGAGGAGTGCCTCGTCGAGCGGTTGGGCCTGCTCCACAAGGGTCTTGGCCATCGCGCCGACGCGGCCGAGAACGGGTCGGACGACATCGACGAGTCCGCCGCGGTCGCGAAGAGCGGCCTCGATCGCCTCGGCACGCTTCCGCGCCTTCTCGGCGTTCTCGGAGAGTTCCTTGCGGATCGCGTCGGTCCGGGCCTGGGCCTGGCGCGTCTCGGCGATCTGGATCTCGGTGTGGGTCATCGCGAGGATTGCACGAAGTTGCTGGTGGATGGTGGTGGTGGAAACTGTCATCGGTCTCGCTCCCTTCTCATCCGCTGTGGGATGCGTACACCCCGAGTGTTGCCACCAGGTCCTCGTCTGTAACCCGTGATCGTGAATTGACCGTCGGCGGGACCACTAATTCGTTGCGCGACAACAGGTCTCGGGTGCAGTGAGGTGGGTCACACCCCTCGTGCGCAATCCGGCGAACCTCGTCATGACGACAAAACGCCCCCGGTGACGCGGGGCGTCGTCGGGGGCGTTTTGTCGGGTTCGTCGGAAAGTGGTCAGTAGCTGTAGAAGCCACGTCCGGACTTGCGTCCCAGGTGACCCGCGTCGACCATGCGCCGCAGCAGTGCCGGAGGCGCGAAGTGCGGCTCGGCGAACTCGTCGTACAACGATTCGGCGGCGGCGAGGGTGATGTCGAGGCCGATGGTGTCGACGAGCGTCAGCGGTCCCATCGGATATCCGCATCCGCCCTTCATGGCGGTGTCGATGTCCTCGGCCGAGGCGTAGCCGGAGTCGTACATCCGGATCGCCTGGCAGAGGTACGGGATGAGCAGGGCGTTGACGATGAAGCCCGAACGGTCACCGGCATTGACCGGATTCTTGCCGAGGACGTCCTTGACGTAGGCGCTGACGGCGTCGGCGGTCTCCGGAGTGGTGACCAGGGTCGAGATGATCTCGACCAGTGGCATCACCGGCACCGGATTGAAGAAGTGGACGCCCACGACGCGCTCGGGACGCTTGGTGGCGGTCGCGACCTTGATGATCGGGATCGACGACGTGTTGGTGGCGAGGATGGTGTTCTCGCCGACGGCCTCGTCGAGGCGTGCGAAGATGTCGCGCTTGAGCTGCTCGTTCTCGGGTGCGGCCTCGATGACCAGATCGCGGTCGGCGAGGTCGGCGTAGTCGAGGCTGACGCGCAGCCGGCCGAGGGCGGCGTCGGCATCTTCCTGACTGAGCTTGCCCTTGCTGACGGCGCGGGCCAGGGACTTCTCGACACGCGCACGTGCGGCGTCGGCGAATTCCTGTTTGACCTCGATGATGACGACATCGCTGCCGGACTTCGCGCACACCTCCGCGATGCCCGCTCCCATGGTGCCGCCGCCGATGACGCCGATGTTCTGCACAGTGAAACCTCCGAGTCGAGTTACACGACAAACGGTAGTACGTCGGTTCGGTGCGACCCAGGCGAGGTCGGGCGAACTCGCGCCATCACGGCGGGGGATCTGACGCCCCTCGCAGTACGCGAGTCACTCGTCGGGTTGCGCATGGGCACCTGTACGTCGTCAAAGAACCGGACGTTCACGGTCGATAGAAGGTTCCCTGGTCGGTCGTCGCGGTCTGGCCGTGGCGGGCGAGACGTTCGAGGTGGAGCTGGGCGGTACGTCGTTCGACGGCATCGACGAAGGGCATCTGTACGTGAGGTCGGTATACGAGCCGGTGCTCGACGATCTCGTCGAGTCGCCGGGGCCGGTCCAGGAATTCCAGCAACCGTTCCTCGCGGCGGTGGATGACACCCTCGTACGCTTTCAGGCGTTCACGAAGAACTCTCGCGCCCTCCACGACTCCCTTCTGGTGGAAGGTGCCGTACCACCGGGCCTCGACCTCGCGGACGCGCGCGATGGAGGCGAGGTAGTCGTCGACGCTGCTGCCGACGTCGCCGTACATCGGGCCGAAGCGGGTGAGGTCGATATCGGCGATGTAGAAAAAGCCGGTCGGTTCGACGAGAACACCGCAGTGTCCACGGGTGTGGCCGGGGAGGTGGACGACCGTCGCGGTGATGTCCCCGAGATCGAAGACGTGCCCGTCGCCGACGCCGCGCGCCTCCGGAAATCCGGGCGTGAGTGCGAAGGTGTCACCGATCTGGGCGTCGACCGCGGCGCGTTCCTCGGGCGTGAGTCCGTATCCGTCGAGAAGGACCTGGAGTGAACGAACTCTGCCGACTTCGTCGTGATGCGCATACTTCGCGGTGTCGAAGTGGCGCAGGCCGGCTATGTGGTCCTCATGCGCGTGGCTGATCATGACGGCATCGGCACCGACGGGGTCGTGGTCGACGTCGAGGGACGGGTCGAGGACCAGCGTCGCCTCGGAACCGTGCACGACGACGGTGTTTCCGTACGGGAACGCTCCGCCGTGCGTGGATGCGAGCACGGTCACCTCGTCGAAGCGGGTTTCGGTGAAGCGCGCCGCTGTGGTCATCTGGTCTGCCTACCCGCGCGGAGAGCGAGATGTCAATGACCGCGGTCGCGCCGGGGTCGCATCGTCGTCGGGCGGGTCCGTCATGCCACGCGCGGTCAGGGGCAGGACGATCCACGCCATCGAGAACACGACGAACGTGCAGCACCCCGCCACGACTGCCGGTACCGGACCCGCGGTCGCACCGAACACCACGGTGATCGCGCCGTCCGAGGAGTGTCGGGCCGGCGAAGGCCATGTAGTGCGCGAGGGCGACGATCAGCGCGAGCTGGTTGCAGTGCGATTACTTGCCGTGATCCCTGGCAAAAGCCCACGAGGCGGAGGACCATCGGTCCATGGCCACGTCCCTGGATGAAGTCACGAAGTCTCAGGTGGGTTTGCTGCGGTGGACGGACATGCACCGACGTGTCCGCGCGTTTGTCGACGGTCAGGTGGTCGTCGACTCTGCCGAACCCATCCAGGTGTGGGAGCCGTATCGGGTGGTCGGGTCCTACGCGGTGCGAACCGCTGACATCGCCGCCCCACTCGAGCACCACGTACCGACGATGCCGGGCTCTGATCACCCCGCGATCCTGACGCCGGCGCATCCGTTTTCGATGCACACCGCGCCCGGCGCGACCTACGACATCGGGGCCGACGCGCGGACGCTGGTCGGAGCCGGGTTTCGGCTCGACGACCCGGATCTCGCCGACTACGTACTCCTCGACTGGGACGCGTTCGACGAATGGCGCGAGGAAGAACAGATCGCGATGGGGCATGCGCACGACCCGTACAAACGAATCGACTGCCTCGCCACCAGCAGGCACATCGTCGTGCGCATCGGGGACACCGTGCTGGCGGAGAGTCACAACCCGACGCTGCTGCTGGAAACACACCTCCCGGCGCGGCACTACATCCCGCGCGAGGACGTCCGGATGGATGTCCTGCAACGCTCCGACACCGTCACCGTGTGTGCGTACAAGGGTCAGGCGACGTACTGGTCGGCGGTGGTCGGCGACGAGGTCGTTCCCGACGTCGCCTGGACCTACACCGATCCGCTGCCCGACGCCGAACCGGTGCGGGATCTGATCTGCTTCTACGACGAGTGGGTCGACGTGCAGATCGACTGACTCACGCGGTGAAGGTCGGCGGATTGGCTGGCCGCTTCATCTGCGCGAACGCCGTGCCGGCGATGGCGACGAGCGAGGTGTACAGGGCCTCGGCCTCATCGCCGGTCGGGATGCCGGCGAGCACCGGTCCGAAGAAGTAGGTGCCGTCGATGCCGAGAATCGGGCTGCCCCCGTCCTCGCCGAGCGCTTCTTGGCTGCGTTCGTGGGACGCGCGCACCGCGTCGTCGAAGGAGGCGTCGTCCATGGCGTCGGCCAGCTCGGCCGGGAGTCCGGCCTCGGCCAGCGCCTCGGCGACGACCGTCGAGGTCACCTCGTCGCCCGCGAAGTGGATACGCCTGCCGAGCGCGGAGTAGAGCGGCTCGATCGCGTCGGCGCCGGCCTTGTCGGTGGCGGCCGCGAGGACGCGTCCCAGCCGGCGTGCCGTGTCGAGCCGGCGGCGCTGTTCGTCGGAATCCGGCTCCTCGTCCTCGTTCAGGATCGCGAGACTCATGAGGTGCCAGTCGACATCGGCATCGTGGGCGTTCGCGCGGTCGAGGAGCCAACGCGACGCGGCCCAGGCGAAGGGGCACACGGGATCGAAGTAGAAGTCGAAGTGGGTCATGGGGGCGGCGTACCCAATTCGGCCGAGTTCGATACGTGAGGCGTCAGCGGATCGAGTACCGGATCGGCAGGTGCTTGAGCCCGCCGACGAACACCGTCGCGGCCAGTTCGGGTTCGCCGGCCAGCTCGATCGAGTTCAATCGCGGGATCAGTGCGCTGAACAGACTTCGCATCTCCATCCGCGCCAGCGCTGCGCCCAGGCAGAAGTGCACGCCGTAACCGAACGCGAGGTGCTTGTTCGGGAAGCGTCCGACGTCGAAGGTGAACGGGTCGTCGAAGATCTCTTCGTCCCGGTTTCGGAAGTGTAAGCGAGATAGACGGATTCGCCCTTGGCGATCGGTACGCCACGCACCGAGGTGTCCGCGGCGGCCGTGCGCATGAATTCCTTGACGGGTGTGCTCCAGCGGATCATCTCTTCGACCGCGGTGCCGATGAGTTCGGGGTCGCGGCGGAGACGGTCGAGTTCGTGGGGGTTCTCGATGAGTGCGCGCAGGCCTCCGGAGATCGCGTCCTTGGTGGTGTCGTGGCCGGCGCTGGCGACGATCACGTAGTAGGAGGCGGTGTCGACGTCGGACAGCGGCTCGCCGTCGATCCGGCCGTTGGCGATCGCCGACGCCATGTCGCCGGTGGGATTCGCGCGCCGGGAAGCGAGCGTTGTCGGCGCGCAACGCGATCTGCTGGTCGGGGCCCTGCAGGGTAGGGTCGGCCTGCCGTTGAGTGCACCGTTCGTCCGGTTCAACGGCCGACTGGGCCCGGACCGGGCGGTCGTCGGCGCCACATTCGAGCTCAGTCGGGTACGGGCGATCCGCGTGGCAGCCGACGTCACCGTCAACGATGTGCTGACCGCGGTCATCTCCGGGGTGCTACGTGATTGGCTCGCCGAGCGGGGCGAACTCCCGAGGCGCTCGCTCGTCGGTCTGTGCCCGATCTCGGTGCGGGTGCTCGACGATCCGGGACAGGCCGCGCGCAGCAACGCCTTCGGATTGGAAAACATGCTCCCTGGCAACCGATGTCGACGATCCGGTCGAGCGGCTCGCGAAGATCCATCTGGCCATGGACTTCGCGAAGAAACAGGTCGCAGCCCACGGCGGGGCTGCATCGTTGGCCTTGGTGGTGCCGAATGTCGCGCAGAGCGTCGTGACCGCGTTGCTGCCTTTCGGTCCCAAACGGCGCACCGGATACAACCTGCCGATATCCACCCTCCGAGGTCCCGTTGAAGAGATGTACTACAACGGCGCCCGCCTGGACTCGCTGTTCCCGATCTCGACGGTGTTCGCCGGTCTGGGTCTCAACATCACCGTCTACTCGCACGGGGACAAGGTGTCGTTCGGCTGTGTCGCCGGCCGCGAGATGCTGCCACAGGTAGAACCGCTCATCCCGCTGGCGGAGCGTGTGCTGGCCGAACTCGAGGCCGCTTACGGGCTCGCGTCGGGCTAGGTGTACTAACCACGGACGTTAGGTACGGCGTGA
>NZ_BANS01000041.1 GCF_000332995.1 Gordonia amicalis NBRC 100051 = JCM 11271 | reverse complement strand
TAGCAGGACACGGCTCGCCGCAGGCTCCTCGCCTACTCAACCAGCAGGACACGGCTCGCCGCAGGCTCCTCGCCTACTCAACCAGCAGGACACGGCTCGCCGCAGGCTCCTCGCCTACTCAACCGGTGGGGCACGGCTCGCCGCAAGCTCCTCGCCTACTCAACCAGCGGCGATGAGTCCGCCCAGATCGCCGTCGGGCACATGAATCCAGCCCTCCCGCGACGCAACCGCACGGTCTTCCGCGGATGGCGGCGTTGTCCGCCCCAGCGCTGCGGCGCGGGCGATCAGCGCGGTGATGACGGCGTCGAAGGCGTCGTCGTCACGACCCATGAGGTCTGCGTGAGCGGCCGGTTCCAGCCACGGCGCCGTCGTCCGTAGCGCATCGACGAGCTCGGTCAACACGGTCCGGTTGGCGGCGCGTTTGTAGCCCCGTGAGATGAGTCCCCAGCGTTTGAGTGCTCCGGCCGGGTAGGCCTCGACCGCCCAGCCGTCGACGCGGTCCCGGACACCGAGATCGGCGAGGAGGCCCGCACAGCGGAAGGCGACATGGGCGATCTGGTCGGCGGACACGCTGAGGGGTCGGCCCAGCCCCGACTCGGCGATCCAGAGGTCGGTACGACGCAGCGCCAGCGGACGTCGATTCGCGATCTCGTCGAGCCGACGGCCTGGTTGCGACTCTTGGTGATGATGTGCGACAACGAATTCCACGAAGTCATCCGGCCAGCCGAAGGGTGAATCGATCCCGATGCGGGTCGCACCGTCGACGAGGCGTCGGATCTCGGCGTCGTCGGCCCCGACGACCAATTCGGTCAGTTCGGCTCGATCGTCGAACCAGTCGAGGACCGCGACCGCGGTCTTGGCCGGCGATGCGGACAGGTCGACACCGACCGTCCGCATCGCCGGGGTCATGCTCAGAATTTGCCGTCGAGGAATTCCGCGTAGGCGGGCAGATCGAGCTGGCCGTGGCCCGACAGGCCGATGACCACGACCTCTTCCTTGTCACGGTCGGCGACGTGGGCGGCACACGCGGCGATGGCATGTGTCGACTCCGGGGCCGGGACGATGCCCTGCGTCCGCGCGAACTGCACGCCCGCGCTGAACGCATCGTGCTGGGTGATCGCAACGCCCTGAACGAGTCCGAGCTCGACCGTGTGGCTCAGCGCCGGCGCCATGCCGTGGTAGCGCAGACCACCAGCATGGATCGGATCCGGAACGAAATCCATTCCGAGCGTATGCATCTTGAGCAGCGGTGTGAGACCGGCGACATCGCCGTGGTCGTAGCGGTACTCACCCTGGGTGATGGACGGGCAAGCGGCCGGCTCGGCCGCGACCACGCGCGGGTTCGACCGTCCGTGCAGCTTCTCCCGCAGGAACGGGAAGGAGAGTCCCGCGAGATTGGAACCTCCACCGGCACAACCGAAGACGATGTCGGCTCCGCCGGGTTCGACGGCGTTGAGCTGATCGACGGCCTCCACGCCGATGACGCTCTGGTGCAGCACGACGTGGTTGAGCACGCTGCCGAGTGCGTAGCGGGTGTCCGGGTGGGAAGCGGCGACCTCGACCGCCTCACTGACCGCCATACCGAGGCTTCCGGTGGTGTCCGGGTCCTTGGCGAGCATCGCCCGTCCCGACTCGGTCAGGTCCGAGGGGCTCGGGTGGATCGTGCCGCCGTAGGTGCGGATCAGGAAGCCGCGATACGGCTTCGAGCTGTACGAGGCGCGCACCTGCCAGACCTCGACGTCGATACCGAACTGCGCACCAGCGAAGGCGAGCGCGCTACCCCACTGCCCGGCGCCGGTCTCGGTCGTCAGCTTGGTGACGCCGTCGAGGCTGTTGTAATAGGCCTGCGCGACAGCGGAATTAGTCTTGTGGCTGCCGACGGGGCTGACCCCCTCGTACTTGACGTAGATGCGCGCCTTGGTGTTGAGCGCCTCCTCGAAGCGACGGGCGCGGATCAGCGGCGACGGACGCCACATCTGATAGATCTCGCGGACCGGTTCGGGGATCTCGATGTAGGCCTCGGAGGAGACCTCTTGCGCGATGAGTCCGCTGGGGAACAGCGCGGCGAGGTCCTCGGGACCCACCGGCTCCTTGGTGCCGGGATGCAGGTGCGGGGGAATCGGTGTCTCGAGCTCGGCGGCGAGGTTGTACCAGTGCGTCGGCACACCGATCGTCACCAGATCGGGATTGGTGGCGTCTACTTGCGTGGTCATGGTCGTCCACTCTAGTGCGCGCGGCCTGTGACGTACCCCGGCCGTGGCATTCTCAGGTCACGATTTGGGGGGTCGATGGTCCTGGCGAGGACGGCGTCGGCGATCGGCAGAAGAAATGGGGATATGCCGCGCATTTTCTACAAGATCCCTAATCGGGGAGCATGGGGGCGTCGTCGCCGTGGTGACGGCCGATCAGTACGGCGCGGGTGACCGAATCCCGGCCGAACCGGTCGCGCAGAAGATCCATCGTGGTGTCGAGCTGTTCGGCATGATCGGTGTCGAACGGCAGGGTCAGCTGGATGTTGTCGTGGTCGTCGAGGTTGGTCAGAGACAACCCGACGAGAGTGCAGCCGCGCTCCCGGATGATCGGCATGGCGTCGGCGAGGAGGCCACGCGCCGACGCCATGATGATGTCGGTGCGGTCGGTGGCCTCGGGGAGGGTACGTGAGCGGGTCGCGCGGGCGAAGTCGTCGAAACGCAGCCGCAGAACGACTGTGCGACAGACCCTTTCGGCGGTCCGCAACCGCTTGCCGAGACGTTCGACGATTGCCACGATGGTCGCCTCGAGGTCGGCCTCGGACTTGGGCCGACGCCCGAGTGCGCGTTGTGAACCGATCGAGGACCGGCGCTTACCGGTCTCGACCCGACGCGGGTCCTGCGCCATCGAGAGGGCGAACAGGTGCCGGCCCGCGCCCGATCCGACGACCGCGCGTAGCGATCGCTCGCCCATCGCGGCCAGCTGACCGACGGTCTCGACTCCGGCGTCGTGCAGCTTGGACTCCGTCACCGGCCCGACGCCCCACAGCCGACGCACCGGCAGGGGATGGAGAAACTCGAGCTCGGTGCCGGGCGCGACGATCAGCAGACCGTCGGGCTTGCCGACGGCGCTCGCCACCTTCGCCAGGAACTTGCTGCGCGCACCCCCGACGGTGATCGGCAGGCCGACCTCCTCACGCACTCGAACCCGGATCGTCGAGGCGATGTCGTGCGGGGTCCCGCTGATCCGGCCCAGGCCGCCGACGTCGAGGAATGCCTCGTCGACCGAGATGCCCTCGACCACCGGAGTGGTGTCGTGGAAGATGTCGAAGACCTCGCGGCTGGCTTCCATGTAGGCGTCGAACCGGGGCCGGACCACCACGGCATCGGGGCAGAGGGCGCGCGCCTCGTGACCGGGCATCGGCGACCGCACTCCCCTGGCCTTGGCCTCGTAGCTCGCGGCCAGCACAACTCCTCCGCCCACCAGCACGGGGCGTCCCCGCAGGGTCGGGTCGTCCCGTTGCTCGACCGATGCGTAGAAGGAGTCGAGATCCGCGTGCAGGATCGTTGCCTCCTGCCGCTCCCTCCGCTCGATCCGCATAGAACATATGTTCGCATACCGCGGTGACAGCCGGTAGACGACGCTTGACTTCAAGTGAACTTGAACTTGAACGCTGGGTCGCATGCCATCGAACCCGGTAGAAGGAGCGGCCTGACCCATGGATGCGCTCGCGAAGAAGGTCGCCTCGGTCCTCGCCCTCGGAACCCTCATGGTGATGCTCGACCTGACCGTCACCGTCGTGGCCATCCCGCGCCTGGCCGAGTCCTTCGACTCCCCGCTCTCGACCGTCCAGTGGACCACCACGGCGTACACGCTCGCGCTCGTCGCGGTGATGCCGACCTCCGCCGGGACCATCCGGCGGTTCGGCGCGAAACGGGTCTACGTCACCGCCCTCACCACCTTCGTCGTGGGCTCGGCCCTCGCCGGTCTCGCCTGGAACATCCAGAGCCTCATCCTGTTCCGTGCGGTTCAGGGTTTCGGCGGCGGTTTCCTCCAGCCGGTCGGCATGACGATCGCGCTGGGCCTGGTCGACGAACGGCACCGCGGGCAACTCATGGGCTGGCTCGGCATCCCGCTGCTCGTCGGTCCGGTGTTGGGACCGACGACGGGCGGACTGCTCGTCGACCACGTGGGCTGGCGATCGCTGTTCCTCCTCAATCCCGGTCGGCGCGGTCGCAATCGGTCTGGCCCTCAAGCTCTTTCCGCGCTCTGTCGGCGCCGCGACGGAGACCCTGGACTGGTCGGCGCTGCTCTGCCTCGCACCGGGAGTCGCCCTGCTGGTCTTCGGCCTCGCTCAGGCCGGCGACGCCGGTGAACCGTTCGACGCCGGTGTTCCAGCGGTGATCGGGCTCGGTCTGCTCATCCTGTTCGTTCTCCGAACACTGCGCTCGCGCCGACCGTTGCTCGATCTGAGACTGCTGCGCAAGCGATCTCTGGCCACCGGCTCGGGTGCGATGCTGCTGGTCGCGGGTGCCTACTTCGGGTCGATGATGATCGGGCCCATCTACATCCAGGCCGTACGTGGGGACAGTGCCACCACCGCCGGGATGATCATGATCCCCCAGGGCCTCACCACCGGGGTGGTCGCGCAGACCGCGAGCCGACTCGTCGACCGAACCGACCCACGCCGTGTCGTCTGGTTCGGGATCAGCGCCACCATCGTCGCGACGACGCTCATGACCATCGTCCTCGACCACGACACCCCGTACCCCGTTCTCATCGGCATCGGCATCGTCATGGGCCTGGGGATCGGTTCGACGTTCATGCCCCTGATGACAGCGGCACTGCGCGGTGTCGACGGTCCGGACACCGGGCCGAGCACCACGATCCTGACCACCGGGAACCAGTTCGCGAGTGCGATCGGAGCTGCGCTCGCCGCCACGATCCTCACGTCCCTGTTCAACTCGCGGTCGGCCGTGCTGGACGGTGGCGGGATGACAGGCGTCCAGCGACTCTCGCCGGACCAACGCGCCGTCGCCGCCCCGCATCTCGCGAGCGCGGTCGCCGACACCTACCTGCTGACACTCGGCCTGCTGGTGGCGTCGATGATCGTCGCGCTGTGGCTTCCCCGGGCCGTCGAGCCGAGCACGGTTTCCCGGACTGCCGTCGACGACGACCTGGAGCATCCACTGGACGCGTCCAGGTAGTTCACCAGGTGGCGCGCCCGTCACCTCGCCGGGCGCGGTACCTACGATTTTGCCGTGCGCCACGTTGCTCACATGGATCGCCGACGCCGAGCACCGGGGTCCCTGCAGGCGCAACCCACCCAACAGTCATCCTGATGATGTGATGACCCCCACTTCGAACACCGTCGACGGAGTGCTGCGCCGCACTGCCGCGAGATTCCCCGACCGCGCCGCCCTCCATTTCGGCGACGACACCCTGACCTACCGCGAACTCGACGACGCGGTGACCCGCGCCGCCGCGCACCTCCTCTCCCTCGGCCTGGCCAAGGGTGATCGCGTGGCCGGCTACGGCACCAACTCGCACGCCTACGTCATCGGCTACCTCGCCGCGGCGCGTGCCGGACTCGTGCACGTGCCGATCAACTACGCGTTGCGTGGCGGTGAGCTGAGCTACCTCCTCGAGCAGTCCGGTGCGCGGGCCGTGCTCGTCGACCCGGGTCTCACCGACAATCTCGACGCCGTGATCGACGTCGTGCCAGCCGAGTTCGTGCTCCCCCTGCGCGACGCCGATGATTCGCTGATCGCCATCGCCACCGCGGGAGACGTGCCCGCACTGGACGTCGCGGTGGAGGACACCGACCTGGTCCAGTTCCTCTACACCTCGGGCACGACGTCGAAACCCAAGGGCGCCATGATGACCCACCGCGCGCTCATCCACGAGTACACCTCGTCGATCATCGCCCTGGATATCGACTCCGACGACAACCCGCTGATCTGCATGCCGCTCTACCACTCGGCGGGAATGCACGTCTTCATGGTTCCGTACCTGGCGGTGGGCGCCACGGTCCGGCTGATGCCGGCACCGGACATCCCCGAGATCCTGCGCCTCGTCGAGGAATACCAGATCGGTTCGCTGTTCCTGGCACCGACGGTGTGGGGGCCGCTGGCCGCGCATCCCGACCTCGAGACCCGCGACCTGTCGTCGTTGCGGAAGGCGCAGTACGGCGCGTCGATCATGCCGGTCACCGTCCTGCAGCGCCTCCGCGAGCGCTACCCCGATCTGGGCTTCTACAACTGCTTCGGTCAGTCCGAGATCGGTCCGCTGGCAACGGTTCTCCGCCCCGAGGAGCACGACGCCCGACCCGCCTCGTGCGGCCGGCCGGTGTTCTTCGTCGAGACCCGCGTCGTCGACGCCGACGGCAACGACGTGCCCGTCGGTGAGCCGGGTGAGATCCTGTACCGCTCACCGCAGCTGTGCCAGGGCTACTGGGACAACCCGACCGCGACCGACGAGGCCTTCCGCGGCGGCTGGTTCCACTCCGGTGACCTCGTCACACGCGACGAGGAGGGTTACGTCACCGTCGTCGACCGCATCAAGGACGTCATCAACACCGGTGGCATCCTCGTCGCCTCACGCGAGGTCGAGGACGCGATCTACACCCACGACGCGGTGGCCGAGGTCGCGGTGATCGGCACCCCGGACGACAAGTGGATCGAGGCGATCACCGCAGTCGTCGTACTGCGCGCCGAGGCGACGGTCACCGAGGCCGAGCTGATCGACCACGTCAAGCAGCAGCTCGCGCCGTTCAAGGTCCCGAAGCTGGTGAAGTTCGTCGAGGAACTGCCGCGCAACCAGAGCGGCAAGCTGCTCAAGCGGGAGCTGCGCGCCTAGAGATCCGCCGTTCGACCAGATCAGGTTGCGTTTGTGCCCGCACTCCGGGATCAAACGCAACCTGATCACTTTCGCGGGCCACTACGGTGGGTTCATGACCAACCGAACAGAGACGGGCGTCGAAGCCGACATCAAGCCGCGTAGTCGCGACGTCACGGACGGCCTGGAGAAGACCGCCGCCCGCGGCATGCTCCGCGCGGTGGGCATGGGCGACGACGACTGGGCGAAACCCCAGATCGGAGTGGGGTCGTCGTGGAACGAGATCACCCCGTGCAACCTCTCGCTCGACCGGCTGGCCAAGGCCGTCAAGGACGGCGTCCACGAGGGCGGCGGTTATCCCCTCGAATTCGGCACCATCTCGGTCTCCGACGGCATCTCGATGGGTCACGAGGGCATGCACTTCTCGTTGGTCTCCCGCGAGGTGATCGCCGACAGCGTGGAAACCGTGATGAGTGCCGAACGGCTCGACGGTTCGGTGCTGCTCGCCGGCTGCGACAAGTCCCTACCCGGCATGCTCATGGCCGCCGCCCGGCTCGATCTCGCGTCGGTGTTCCTCTACGCCGGGTCGACGCTGCCCGGATACGCCACGCTGTCCGACGGTGAAGAACGTCAGGTCACCATCATCGACGCCTTCGAGGCCGTGGGCGCATGCGCCCGCGGGCTCATGAGCCGCGAGGACGTCGACACCATCGAACGCGCCATCTGCCCGGGCGAGGGTGCCTGCGGCGGCATGTACACGGCCAACACGATGGCCAGCGCCGCCGAGGCACTCGGGATGTCCCTACCCGGCAGCGCTGCTCCCCCGGCTCCGGACAAGCGACGGGACCAGTTCGCCCGGCAGAGCGGAGTGGCCGTCGTCGAGATGCTGCGCCGCGGCATCACCGCGCGCGACATCATGACCCGCGAGGCCTTCGAGAACGCGATCGCCGTCGTTATGGCGTTCGGCGGGTCCACCAACGCGGTGCTCCACCTGCTCGCCATCGCCAACGAGGCCGAGGTCGAGTTGTCCCTCGACGACTTCATCCGCGTGGGCGCCCGCGTCCCTCACCTCGCCGACGTCAAACCGTTCGGCCGGCACGTGATGACCGACGTCGATCGCATCGGTGGTGTGCCGGTGGTGATGAAGGCCCTCCTCGACGCCGGGCTGCTGCACGGCGACTGCCTGACGGTGACCGGCAAGACGGTCGCGGAGAACCTCGCGCACATCGCCCCGCCCGACCCCGACGGACAGGTCCTGCGCGCCACGAAGTCCCCCATCCACCCGACCGGCGGCATCACCATCCTCAAGGGATCGCTGGCTCCGGAAGGCGCCGTGGTGAAGTCGGCGGGCTTCGACTCCGACGTATTCGAGGGCACCGCACGGGTTTTCGACCGCGAGCGCGCCGCCATGGACGCACTCGAGGACGGCACGATCACCGCCGGCGACGTCGTAGTCATCCGCTACGAAGGCCCGAAGGGCGGACCGGGGATGCGCGAGATGCTGGCCATCACCGGCGCCATCAAGGGCGCGGGCCTCGGCAAGGACGTGCTCCTGATGACCGACGGCCGGTTCTCCGGAGGCACCACCGGGCTGTGCGTGGGCCACGTCGCGCCGGAGGCCGTCGACGGTGGCCCGATCGCCCTGGTCCGCGACGGGGATCGCATCCGCCTCGACGTGGGCCGCGGCCTCCTCGACCTACTCGTCGACGACGCCGAACTCGAGGCTCGCGCAAAGGAGTTCACTCCCCTGCCGCCGCGGTACACGCGTGGCGTCCTGGCGAAGTACTCGAAGCTGGTCACGTCCGCTTCGCAGGGAGCCGTCTGCCGCTGACGGCCCCCTGCAGAGCTGCTCTCCCAGGAAGGGTCGGTCAGTCGTCGACGACGACGACGTTGACGTCGATGTTGCCGCGGGTGGCGTTGGAGTAGGGGCAGACCTGGTGCGCACGGTCGGCGAGAGCCTGCGCCTGGTCCTGGGGAAGGTCGGGGATGACGACCTCGAGAGTGACAGCGAGCTGGAAGCCGCCCTGCTCGTCGGTGCCGATGCCGACCTTGGCCCCGACGCTCGAATCGCCCAGCGTGGCCTTGGCCTCGCGCGCCACCGCCTGCAGGGCGGAGTGGAAGCAGGCGGCGTAACCCGCGGCGAAGAGCAGCTCGGGGTTGGCGGCACCGCCGGCACCACCCATCTCGCGCGGAATGGCGAGGTCGGTGTCGACGAAGCCGTCGGTGGTGCGGACGTGGCCGTTGCGCCCCGCGCCGGTGGCCAGGGCTTCTGCGGTGTAGAGGGTGTTCATGATTGTCTCCTTCAACTGGTTGGGGATGACTTGCCTCTTTGATCAGTTACGCGGCAGCCGGCCGCGCGCCTGATCGGTGACCTTGTGCGCCAGCGCATGCAGGGTCGACGCCTCGTCGTAGGTGAGGTCCAGGTTGTCCACCAGGCACCCTTGGATCCGGCCGCCCTGGCTACGCAGCGCATCCCCTTCCCGGGTCAGGTGGACATGAACCACGCGGGCATCCTCGGCCGAATGTTCGCGGTCGATGTACCCGGCCCGCTTGAGACGACGTAGTAGCGGCGACAACGTGCCGCTGTCGAGCTGGAGCCGCTCGCCCAGTTCCCGCACGGTGAGCCCGTCCTGTTCCCAGAGGGCGAGCAGAACGAGGTACTGGGGAAACGTGAGCCCGAACTCGGACAGCACCTCTCGGTAGAGGCCGGTGACAGCCCGGGTTGCGGCATACAGCGAGAAACAGAGCTGTCGGTCGAGGGGCTCCGGATTGGTGGGCACGTTCCAGAACAGTAGTGCACCACTTAATTGTGCACAACTTATTTTCCGCCTGCGCGTCGTGGCGACATCGCCCGTCCATGTCCCAAGGTCGCAGTTTGACCGACCGCCTCCCGGGACATGAACAAGATGTGCATACTTCGTCCATGACAACAAGCGATGTCACGTCACTCCATCTCGCCGCCGAGGGCGGCGGTGCGGCGCTCGACCAGGTGTTCCTGATGTCCGCGGCGGCCGCAGTCGTGTCGATCGGACTGCTCTGGATCGGATACCTACACCGCATGCGCAAGATCACGTGGCTGACCACCCTCGCCGACTGGGCGGCGCGCCGCGTCAACCGACCCCCGTGGGCGGCGCTGCCGATCTTCCTGTTCACCAGCACGATCATCTGCGCACTGTTCGGCTTCCTCTGGGATGTCAGCCTGCACATCGGTGACGGCCGCGACGAGGGACCGCTCGCCAACCCGGCGCATTACTTCATCCTGGTGGGCCTGTTCCTCCTGTTCATCTCCGGCATGTTGTCGGTCTTCCTGCCCTTCGACAAGCCCGGCCGCGCCGCCGTCCGGATCACCCGTCACTGGTACGCGCCGGTCGGTGGAATCCTGTTGGCGGGCTGTGGCTTCTACGCCTTGCTGGGGTTCCCGCTGGACGACGTCTGGCATCGCATCTTCGGTCAGGACGTCACGCTCTGGGGTCCGACGCACCTGATGCTGATCGGGGGCGCGGGACTGTCGCTCATCGCGGTCGTCATCCTCGACCGCGAGGGCAGGGCCGCAATGGGTCCCGACCTCCCGCCGGACGGGCGCGGGCAGTGGCTGGTCCGGTGCCTGGCGTTCGGTGGCCTCGTGATCGGCATGTCGGTCTTCCAGATCGAGTACGACTTCGGTGTCGAGCAGTTCCGCCTCGTGCTGCAGCCGATGATGATCGCCGGTGCCGGTGCATTCGCTCTGGTCGCCGCCCGGATCAGTCTCGGCCCGGGCAGCGCGCTCGTCGCAGCGGTGTTCGCGATCCTGCTCCGCGGCGTGGTCGCGGTCGTCGTCGGGCCCGCGCTCGGTGCCCCGATCAACGTCTTCCCCCTCTACCTGGGCGCGGCCGTGGTCATCGAGTTACTCGCGCTGACGCCGCTGTTCAAACGCCGCGTACTCTTCGGCGCGGTGGCGGGCCTCGGCGTGGCGACGGTCGGACTGTGGATCGAATCCTGGTGGATCGCCGCGGCATACCCGTTCCCCTGGGTCACCGGCATGTGGGGCGAAGCGCTGGCGATGGCCGTCCCGGTCGGCGTGGTGGCCGGTCTGTGCGGCGGTCTGCTGGGCACCGTCTCGGTCGGTGAGCGACTGCCGCGGCGCTGGATCAGCATCACCGCCGTCGTGCTCTCGGTGGTGGTGATCGGCGGGGCGGTCGCGAACGGCCTGCGGGTCTCCGTACCCGCGGACATGACCGCACGGGTCGTCCTGACCCCCGCCGGACCGAACGATGCCGCCGAGCAGAACGTCACGGCCGAAGTGTTCCTCGATCCGGCCGACGCGGTCAGCGGTGACCCGGAGTGGGTGGCGCTGATGTCCTGGCAGGGCGGGGTCGACAACGATCGCGGCATCGTCATCGACCGGCTCGAGCGGGTGGGCCCCAACCAGTTCCGGTCCACCGAACCGATCCCGGTGTCGGGGTCGTGGAAGACCATCCTGCGTGTGCAGGACGGCACCACCATGGCCGGTGTGCCGGTGTATCTGCCGGCGGACCCCGCGATCGGTGCGGAGGGTGAGCCGGCCCAGCAGACGTCGACGAAACCGTTCGTCGCGGAGATCTCGATCCTCCAGCGCGAGCGCACCTTCGACTATCCGTCGTGGCTGTTCGGCGCCGCAGCCGTGGTGGTGCTGGTCTGTTCACTGTTGCTCATCGCGGCATTGTCGTGGGGAGCCGGCCGGGTCAACTCCCGTGAGGCGACCACGGGCGCGCGGCAACCCGAATTACAGCCACAACAATGATCGCCGCCGCACCCGAGGTGGAGGTCCACCACCTCGCCACGCATCCCCTGATACTGGCGCTGCCCGCGGTGATCCCCGCGTTCATCCTGGTGGGCGTCATCATCGCGATCGCGATCGCCGATCGTCGTCGAGGATATGACGACGAGGAACCCACCGAGGATTCCACCGGAGATCGCACCGAGAACCCCACCGACGCACCGACCCGGAACGAGGCCGATGACCCCGACCGCGAGGCCGACTGAGACTCTGCTCGCCCACGGGCTGGGCGGCTCGGAGTTTCTGCCCGTCCCGCTGACCGCGGTCCTGATCGGCGGTGCGTGGGCGCTGACCATCTCCTTCGCGGTGATCGCCTTCGCCTGGCGCACAGCGCGATACGGGCGAGCCGACGCCGGGCGCGAGCTCCCCGGGTGGGTGACCTCGACCGTCGACAACCGATGGGTTCGTGGGGTGCTCGCCGGTGCCGCACTGATACTCACCGTGTGCCTGGTGGTGGCCGCGTTCGGGCCGTCCCACGACAACCCCCTGCCGGGCTCGTTCTACGTACTGCTGTGGGTGGGCATGATCGTGCTGTCGGTGCTGATCGGCCCGGTGTGGCGACTGCTGTCACCGATCCGCACCGTGCTGCGGATCGCGCGCGGGATCTTCGGGCCCCGGGTCGTCGGCCTGACGGACTATCCCCGACGCCTCGGCTGGTGGCCGGCTGCGTTCGGCCTGTTCGCCTTCGTGTGGCTCGAACTGGCCTCCCCGGAACCGAATTCGGTTTCGTCGGTGCGGATCTGGCTGCTCTGCTATCTCGCGATCACCCTCGTGGGCGGCATCATCTGCGGGCTTCGCTGGACCGAGGATGCCGATCCGTTCGCGGTCTACAGCACGGTCGCCTCCCGCCTCTCCCCGTTCGCGAAGAACACCGACGGTCGCGTGATCGTGCGCAGTCCGATGAACTCGCTGACCACCCTGCCGATCCGGCCCGGCACCGTCACCGTGCTCGCAATCCTGCTCGGGTCCACCGCATTCGACAGCTTCTCGGCCTTCCCCCAGTGGCAGGACTTCGTCGCCGAGCAGGCCGGTGGCGACGGAGCCACCGGCAACCAGGCGATCGCCACCCTGGTCTCGACCGCCGGACTACTGGTGTTCGTCGGCGTTGTCGCGGTGACGTTCTGGTCGGCGGCACGCGCCGTCGGCGGTGTGCAACAACCCGATCTGCGCCGTCGGCTGCCGGGCCTGATGGCGCACTCACTCGTCCCGATCGTCATCGGCTACATCCTCGCCCACTATCTGCAGTCGCTCGTCGAGCAGGGACAGGAAGCCATCCTGGCCCTGGGCGATCCGCTGGGCCGGGGCTGGAACCTGTTGTGGCTCAGCGATGCCCACCCGGTGTACATCATGTCGGATCACCCGACCGTCACGGTGACGCTCAAGGTCGTGTTCGTGGTCGGCGGGCACATGCTGGGAGTGGCCGCCGCGCACGACGCCTCGCTGCGGCTCCTGCCGCGACGACATCAGCTGACCGGACAGCTCACCATGATGGTGACGATGGTCTGCTACACCTTCCTCGGGCTGTATCTGCTGTTCGGCGGGTAGTCCCTGCGGCTGTCGGAGCCCCTACGGCCGTCGGACCGCTCAGGATCGCGTTGCGGTTTGTCGCGGTACACGGGACAAAACGCAACACGATCTCGCGCTACCGCGCGCTCCGTCGGGCACGGAACACGACGTCATGCGTGTGATGACCGCCGCCGGCCGCCTTACCCCGTTCGCGCGTCTCGTCGCTGATGATCTCCCACTCGTCGTCGAGAAGTGTCGCGAAACCGCCCGGCTGCACGAAATCGTCGGGATCGAAGCCGTGCGCCCGCACGCCCTCGGGCGCATGCGCGACCACCAGCAGGGATCCGCCCGGCCCGACCGCGGCGACGAGCTTGCGCGCGACGTCGATCTCCGCGACGGGGATCGGGAAATAGTGCAGCGCGACCAGCCCGTAGTCACCGCCGGGAACGGGATCGACGACGAGGTCGGCACGTGTCCACGTGATCGGCAGGTCGACGCTGATCTCCCGTGCACGGTCCAGTGCCACCTGCGAGATGTCGACGGCGGTCACCTGCCAGCCCCGTTTCGCCAGCCAGCGGGCGTCGGCGCCCTCACCCGACCCGACGTCGAGAGCGGTGCCGGGCGCCAACCCCTCGGTCTCGGTGATCAGCGCCGGATTGACGTCCGCGGTCCACAACCGCTCCGCATTGCCGTAGCGCTCGTCCCACTCGGCGGCCCGCTCGTTTCCCATTCCCGATTCATAGCACTTCACCGCGGCAGGCGCGGTTTCGAGCTATGAAACGGGCGGGTTGTCGACGACGCGGGCGATCCGCTCGATCGCCTCGGTGAGCACCTCCGGCGAGCACGCGACGTTCAGCCGCGCGAAGCCCCTGCCCGGCGAGCCGAACGCGGGGCCGTAGTGCAGCGCGACCCGGCCGTGTTCGAGGATCGGCAGGCCCGGGTTGTCGCCGAGGCCGGCGTCGCGGAAGTCGAGCCACGCCAGGTACGACGCACTCGGCCGTGTATAGCCGACAGCCGGAAGGTGCTCGGCCAGAAGCCGATCCAGGAGATCCAGGCTCTCGCCGATGACTTCCAGGGTGGCGTCGAGCCAGTCGTCGCCGTGAGCGAAGGCCGCTTCTGTCGCGGCGCGACCGAGGATGGACGTTCGATAGTGCACCTCGTCGGGCTGGCCTGCGACGATCGTTCGGGTCGTATCGGAGGTGGCGACCATCAGCGCACACTTGGCCCCGGCGAGGTTGAACGCCTTGCTCGCCGAATGCGCCGCGATGCCGACCTCGCGCGCGGTGTCGCTCACCGTCAGGAACGGGACGAACCCGACCCCGGGATGGACCAGCGGTGCGTGGATCTCGTCGCTGACCACGAGCGCACCGTACGACGCGGCGAGCTCGGCCAGCCGTTCCAGATCGGATGCGTCGTGGACGAGTCCGACGGGATTGTGCGGGTGACACAGCAGAACCGCTCGCGCACCCGACTTCAGTGCCGCCTCGATGCCGTCGAGATCCATCCGCCGGACCGGGTCGTCGAGCAACGGCACCTCGACGACGGTTCCGCCGGCCTCCGGGATGAGCTCGAAGAACGGCGGGTACACCGGCGGCATCAGGATGACGCCGTCCCCCGGGCGGATCGCCGAGCGCAGTGTCTCGACGATCACGACACTGACATCGGTGGTGAGCGCGACATCGTCCGCACCGACCTCCCAGTTCCATCGCCGATCCGCGAAACCGGCGAAAGCCGTTCCGGCACCGCCCGAGTCACCGGCATACCCGACATCCGACGCCCGGATACGGTCGATCATCGCCTCCGCGACCACAGGTGCGAGCTGGTAATCCATCTCCGCGATGAACAGCGGCAACACGTCGTCGGGATGAGTGGACCACTTGGAGCTGGTGCGGCGTCGGAGTTCCTCGAGCGACGGTGCGGCGGGTCTCGGTGTCACGCGGTCCTTGGTACCACCCTTCGAGACGCCCTCCGCAAGCTCCGGGCTCCTCAGGGAGCAAAGGGACGGCCCGCAAGCTCCGGGCTCCTCAGGGAGCAAGAGGACGGCCCGCACGCTCCGGGCTCCTCAGGGAGCAAGAGGACGGCCCACAAGCTCCGGGCTCCTCAGGGAGCAAAGGGACGGCCCACAAGCTCCGGGCTCCTCAGGGAGCAAGGGGACGGCCCACAAGCTCCGGGCTCCTCAGGGAGCAAGGGGACGGCCCACAAGCTCCGGGCTCCTCAGGGAGCAATGACATCGACGCCATCGCCGGAAGCAGGCAGACTGGTCGCCATGGCGTTTCCTCTTCGCATCGGTGTCCAGATCCAGCCCCAGCACGCTCCCGAGTACCGCCTGATCCGCGACGCGGTCCGCCGCGCCGAGGATGCGGGCGTCGACGTCGCATTCAACTGGGACCACTTCTATCCCCTCTACGGCGCTCCCGAGGGTGAGCACTTCGAGTGCTGGACGATGCTCGGTGCGTGGGCGGAACAGACCTCGCGGGTGGAGATCGGCGCGCTGGTGACCTGCAACTCCTACCGCAATCCGGAACTGCTGGCCGACATGGCCCGCACCGTCGACCACATCAGCGGCGGCCGACTCATCCTCGGTGTCGGTGGCGGGTGGTTCCAGAAGGACTACGACGAGTACGGCTACGAGTTCGGCACCGTCGGGTCGCGACTGAACGCCTTCGGCGAGGCCCTGCCGCGCATCAAGTCGCGTCTGGCCAAGCTCAATCCCGCACCCATCCGCGACATCCCGATCCTGATCGGCGGCAGCGGCGAGAAGAAGACGCTCCGCTACATCGCCGAGCACGGCAATGTCTGGCACGGGTTCAACGACCTCGAACAGTACCGCCACAAGTCGAAGGTCCTCGCCGAACACTGTGCAGCAGTGGGACGCGACCCGGAGACCATCGAACGGTCGTCGGGCCTGCAGTTCGGCGGCGACGTCGACGCGTTGCTCCGCGATGCGGACGCGCTGGCCGCCGAGGGCGTCACCCTGCTGACCGTCGGCGTGACGGGCCCCGACTACGACCTCACCGCCGTCGAGGCCCTGTGCCGGTGGCGCGACGCTCGACGCTGAGACGTGCCGGTACCGATCGAGGTCAGGGACGGACATACACTCACCCGAATGCGGCGGCTGATTGGATTCGTGATCATGCATCGGTTACCTGCGATTCGTGGTGGGTGGGGGCACGCCGTGACACGGCGCATCGCGGCAGTTCTCGGGGCCGCCGGTCTCGCGCTCGGCATGACTCTGCTGCTGACGGGCGTCGGAGCCGGCACCGCCGCCGCCGAGCCGCCCACGCGCCTGCCCACCTATGTCGTCGACTCGGCCAACGCGATCTCGCCCGCCCAGCGGTCCGAGTTGGAGGCCGCCGTCGACAAGCTGTACAACGACCACGGAATCCAGATGTGGATCGTCTACGTCCGGGACTTCGGGGGTCTGACCAGCGAGCAGTGGGCCGACCAGACCGCGGTGGCCAGTGAACTCGGTGACCACGACGCCCTTCTCGCCGTCGCCACCGAGGACCGCGCGTATCGACTGTTCGCCCCCGACAACATCGGTGGTCTGGACCAGTCGACCCTCGAGGGCATCGCGAACGACGACGTCGTGCCGCAGCTGCGCGAGGGCAACTGGGCCGACGCCGGACTCGCGGCGATCAACGGGCTCTCATCGGAACTCGATCCCAGCTACACCGGGTTCATCGCCGCCGCAGTCGTCGGCGGAGCCGTGGTGGTCAGCGGTGGCGGCGCGTATCTCTACTCGCGACGTCGCAAGCAGCGGCGGATCGAGGGCGGCCTGGAGACATTGCGCGAACAGGAACTGACCGTCGATCAGCTCGCGGAGCAGCCGCTCGACGTGCTCGATCCGTGGTCGCGTGAGGTCCTCACCGATCTCGACAACGCCGTCCGCACCAGCGAAGAAGAATTGCGCCTGGCCGTTGGAGAATTCGGCGAGACCGAGACGAGACCGTTCACCACGGCGCTCGAGCGCGCGAAAACTGCTCTTGCGCAGTCCTTCACCCTGCGGCAGCGGCTCGACGACGACGTTCCGGAAACCGACGACGAGCGCCGCTCGATGCTCGTCGAGATCATCACGTCCTGCACCGACGCCGACGGCACGCTCGACGACCAGGTCGAGGCCTTCGATGCGATGCGCAACCTCCTGATCAACGCCGACGCGCGGTTCGACGCGATCACCCAGCAGCTCATCGGCCTACGCGCCCGCCTCGACCCGGCGACGCGGCAGCTCGCCGAGCTGACCGAGAAACACGGCGAACAGACACTCGCCTCGATCCTGTCGAACGTCGAACTCGCCCGGCAGCAGATCGATTTCGCCGAGGCGACGGCCGACCAGGGTCGCGCCGCGAGTGCGGCGCCGGTCGGACAGCAGGGGCCCGCGGTCGCCGCGATCCGCTCGGCCGAGGGCTCCATCGAGCAGGCCACCGTGCTCCTCGACGCGATCGATCACGCGGACGCGAACATCGCCGCCGCCCAGTCCCGCATGCCGGCACTGATCGAGGAGGTGGAGGCCGAACTCGCCGAGGCGGCGTCACTGACCGCTGATGGCGGACCCGCGCTGGCGACTGCCACGGAAGCCGCGAAGACCGCTCTCGACGCCGGACGTACCGGCTTCGACGCCGATCCGCTGGGCACCTTCACCGCCCTGGTCGACGCCGATGCGGAACTCGACGACGCCCTCGACGCCGCGCGGGACTCCGCGGCCGAACGCACCCGCCGCGCACAGGTGTTGAGCGGGGCGCTCGAGTCGGCGTCGGCAAAGGTGACCGCGGCGTCGGACTTCATCGGCACGCGGCGCGGCGCCGTGCAGTCGACCGCCCGAACCCGGCTGGCCGAGGCGCAACGCCTCCTCCAGACCGCCCAGCAGGCCGCCGCAACCGATCCGACTGCGGCGACCACGTCGGCGCGGCGAGCCGGCGCTCTCGCCGACCAGGCGCTCATGGCCGCTCAAGGTGACGTCGTGAACTGGCAGCAGTCGCAGCAGCCGCGCTCCAACGGCACCTCGACCGCGGGTGCCGTTCTCGGTGGCATCCTCGTCGACAGCTTCCTGCGCCGCACAATCAGCGGCGGTCGCGGCGGATACCGGGGTGGATACACCGGCGGCTTCGGTGGTGGCTTCGGCAGCGGCGGACGGAGCCCGGGCTCGTTCGGCGGCTCCGGGTCGTCGGGACGCATCGGTACCGGCGGGCGGTTCTAGCAGTCTCGACACGCCTCGACCAGCAGAAGGCACCGTGCGTTGGGTGTCCGTTCACATTCGAGTACCCAAGGGTTCGCTTCGCTCTCCTAGCGTCCTGCGGGTGCGAATCCAGTTGCCGCTGTTCACCTCCACCGGCCACGACGCCGGCCGTTCCTCGCGCGCGTACGTGACGTGCCGCTACAAGTGCGGCGACGCCTGCCGTCACGATCCCGGTAACCGCAGCGACAACGCGTACTTCCGCGACGTCGTGCGCACCGCGGTCTCCCGTCGGAGCGTCCTCAAGACCTCGGCGGGCGCGGCGGTCGCAGCCGGGGCGGCATCGGTGCTCGCGGCCTGTGGCGAGAACGGATCGGGAACCGGCACCTCGACGACCGGATCGGCCACCGGAGATGCGCTGCCGGGTATGAAGTTCACGGCTGTCCCGGCCAACACCGAGGACGCGGTGGTGATCCCCGACGGATATCGCCAGGAGGTCGTGATCCGCTGGGGCGATCCCGTCCTGCCCGGCGCCCCGCAGTTCGACTTCGCCAACCAGACACCCGAGGCCCAGGCCGGGCAGTTCGGCTTCAACAACGACTTCGCCGGGCTCATCCCGGTCGACGGCGTACCCGACCACTTCTACCTGGTCGCCAATCTCGAGTACCCCACCGAACCGTTCATGTTCACCGGATACAAGGACGGCCAGCCCACCGAACAGCAGGCCCGCATCGCGATGGCGTCGGTCGGTATCGCTGTGGTCGAGGTGACCGCCCAGCCCGGCTCCGGCGCGCTCAAACCCGTTGTCGGGCCGCGCAACCAGCGACTCACCGCGTCAAGCCCGTTCCGGCTGACCGGTCCCGCCGCAGGCACCGAGTTCGTGAAGACGACCGCCGATCCGGCCGGCACCACGGTCCTCGGGACGATGGCCAACTGCTCGGGCGGGCTCACACCGTGGGGCACCATGCTCTCCGGCGAGGAGAACTTCAACGGTTACTTCAGCAACGCGAGCACGGTGACCGATCCGAAGACGGCTGAACGTCTCGAGCGCTACACGTTCGAAGACGATGCCGACGAACACCACTGGGGTCGCTTCGACAAGCGCTTCGACCTGGCCGTCGAGCCCAACGAGGCCAACCGCTTCGGCTACATCGTCGAAGTCGATCCACACGACCCGAAAGCTGTTCCCGTCAAACACAGTTCGATGGGTCGCTTCAAACACGAGTCGGCCAACATCTATGTCGTCGACGCCGGGCCCGACAAGGGTACGGTGGTCGCCTACAGCGGTGACGACGAGAAGTTCGAGTACATCTACAAGTTCGTGTCGAGCCGGAAGATGAAGAGCGGACTGTCGAAGACCGCACGCGAACACAACATGCGCATCCTCGACGAGGGGACCCTGTACGTCGCAACGTTCACCGCCGAGCCCGTCGACGGTTCCGGGGCTCTGCCCGCGGCGGGCAAGTTCGCGGGCAAGGGGTCGTGGAAGCCCCTGCTCACCGTCGACGCCGACGGTACGGCTCGGTCGTACGTCGCCGGCATGTCGCCTGCCGAGGTCGCGGTGTTCACCCGCGCGGCGGCAGATGCCGTCGGTGCCACCAAGATGGATCGTCCCGAGGACATCGAGCCGAACCCGAAGACCGGCAAGGTGTACTGCGCACTGACCAACAACAGCGACCGCGGCACCGACGGCAAGGCCGCCGCCGATCTCGTGAACCCGCGCAACGAGAACAAGAACGGTCAGGTCCTCGAGATGACCGACGACCACACCGGCACGGAGTTCACCTGGGAACTCCTGCTCGTCTGCGGCGACCCCGCCGCCGCCGACACGTACTACGGCGGCTTCGACAAGACCAGGGTCAGCCCGATCTCCTGTCCCGACAACGTCGCCTTCGACCCGCACGGCAACCTGTGGATCTCCACCGACGGCAATGCCCTCGACTCCAACGACGGCCTCTTCGCCGTCGCCCTCGACGGTGACCGCCGCGGCGAGACCAAACAGTTCCTGACCGTCCCCAAGGGTGCCGAGACGTGTGGACCGGTCATCGACAGCAACCGCATCCTGATCGCGGTTCAGCATCCGGGCGAACTCGACGACCACTCCGCGGACAACCCGGCATCGCACTGGCCCGATGGCGGGAACTCGCAGCCGCGGCCGTCCGTGGTCGCGGTCTGGCGCGACGGCGGGAACCCGATCGGGGTCTGACTGCTCGGAATCGCCACTTCCGCCTCACCAGGCGCTGGTCCGACCGGCGCTTGTCGGTGGAGGTGGCGATCTCGTCTCGGCGTGCGCGGCGCGTAGGTGTGCGTGCCCGTTGTGACCGCCTCCGGGTTCGCGGTGGGGCTTCGACGCGGTGCCTCGCTACGCTCGGTACCGGCTCAGCCGGCGGGGTCGGTGCCAGCGGGAACGGTACCGGCTCAGCCGGCGGGGTCGGTGCCAGCGGGAACGGTACCGGCTCAGCCGGCGGGATCTTTTCGCGGTGGGGCTTCGACGCGGTGCCTCGCTACGCTCGGTACCGGCTCAGCCGGCGGGGCAGTGCGTGCCCCTTGTGACCGCCTCACGTTCGCGCGGGGCAGTGCCCGCCCACCCGATGTGTCGGCAGCGTCACATCTCCTCGGGTATTACTTCGAGATTCTAAGTATTAGAGTTCCTAAACGTGTCCGCTTCCGATCCCGCGCAACTGGCCCTGACGCTGCGTCCCACGATCACCAGGCTCTACCTGGCGCTTCGCCGGCGCGCGCCGAGGGTCGAGCTCACCGCCGCGCAGACGTCAGCCCTGAACGTCCTCGCCGACAACGGGTGGATGCGCATGGGTGAACTCGCCGATCGTGAGTCCATCCGCATGCCGACCGCGACGTCGGTGATCGACGGACTCACCAAGCACGAACTCGTCGAACGCAGACCCGACCCGGCCGACAGACGCGCCGTCCTGGTCGGACTGACCGATCACGGCCGCGCCGTCGTATCGCAGATCCGCGAGGAACGCGACGTCGTCCTCACCAGTGCACTCGCCGCGCTGAACGACGAGGACCGGGCCGCCCTCGCCGCCGCCGGCCCTGCTCTCCGAGCCCTGCGCGACCGACTCGACGAGACCCCGACGCAGCCGCCGAGCGCCTGAGTCCACGGCGCCCGGCCACATCATCACTCCGCGATCGAAAAGGACCTCATGACAGACACCGAGAACACGCCGACCACCGACACGGCGTCTTCTGAGAAGTCGCTGCTCGTCACGTTCCGCGAGCAACCCCGTACCGTGTGGATCACTGCTTTCGCCGCCACGATCGCCTTCATGGGGATCGGCCTCGTGGACCCGATCCTGCACAGCATCGCCGAAGCGCTCGAGGCGCCGGCCGAGAAGGTCACCCTGCTCTTCGGTGTGTATGTGGGTGTCCAGTGCGTCGCGATGCTCCTGACCGGTTGGGCCGCATACCGTTTCGGTCCCAAACGCACACTCACCGTCGGACTCGCGCTGATCGTCGTCGCCGCCGGGCTGTCCGCCTTCGCCGACGACATCGACCAGCTGATCGCCTTCCGGGTGATCTGGGGTCTGGGCAACGCGCTGTTCCTCGCGACCGCACTGGCGTTCATCGTCTCGTCCGCTGTCGGCAGCCGCCAGGGCGCGATCATGATGTACGAGGCCGCACTCGGTCTCGGCCTCGCGGTCGGACCGTTGCTCGGAGCGACCCTCGGCGAATGGACCTGGCGCGCGCCGTTCGGCGGGACCGCGCTGCTCATGCTCTTCGGTGCCGTCCTGTGCGCGGTCATGCTCCCCGCCGACTCACCGCGCACCACTCGCGACCGGGTGCGGATCGTCGATCCGCTGAAGGCCCTCCGCAATCGCACCCTGTCGACCTCGGGCATCGGTTCGGCCTTCTACACCGGTGCGCTGTTCACCGTCATCGCGTGGGCGCCGATTGCCATGGGGCTCCGGCCGATCCACGCGGGACTCATCTTCTTCGGGTGGGGTCTGCTCACCGCGCTCGCGGGCGTGTTCGTGGCACCCGCGTTGGCCAAGTCCGTGGGCGAGAAGGCCGGTGTGCTGGTGGCGATCTTCGCCTACGGTTCGATCATGGTCCTGGCCGGCGTCGGCACGGTGAGCGATCAGGTGTGGCTCATCGGGCTCGCAGTCGTTCTCTCCGGCCTCCCGTCGGGTGTGCTGAACACCCTCTTCACCGACCTCGCCATGTCCTCCGGCGGGACCGACACCCCGCGCTCGGTGTCCAGCGCGGGCTTCAGCTTCCTGCGCTGGATGGGGGCCGCGATCGCCGCGGTGCTCGTGGCGTACCTCGCGAAGTGGTTCGGTTCCGATGCCGCTCCCTGGTGGTTCGCCACCGCCTACTGCGTCGTCGCACTCGGCGCCGTCGCACTCATCCAGGGCGTTGCGGACGACGAGATCGACGACGACGCCGCGCTGATCGGTGCCGAGGAGTTCTGACCCCGGACACCGGCTCGTCCCGGTACCGTGCGCGAGGTGACGTACTCGAAGGTGATCGTGGCGGTGCGAGGTGGTGGACTGACGCGCGTCGGTGCCGAGACACTCGTCGAACGATGCGCGGCAGCCGGTGCCGTTCGCGTCCAGCTCAACATCGACGACGACCCCGTCTCCGGTGCGATGCGCATCGACGAACTCGATCCGGCGATCGACGCGGTGGTGACGTACTGGGCCGGGGACGTCGACGCCGTACTCCCCGCGGTCACCCGGAGTGTCGAGGTGCCGTTCGCGGCCTGGGAGGTCACCGCGCGCGCTCCCCTCGACCCGGACCTTCCCGCCGACGGAACGCGCATCGAGGCGCTGTCCAACATCGCATTCCTACGCCGCCCGGCCGAGCTGGACCGCGAGGAATGGTTACGGCGCTGGCTCGAGGACCACACCCGGGTCGCGATCGACACTCAGGCCACGTTCGGATATGTACAGAACATCGTCCAGCGGGCACTCACCGGGGACACACCGCGAGTCGACGCGATTGTGGAGGAACTGTTCCCGATGGCAGCTGTCACCGACATCCACGCCTTCTACGGCAGCGACGGCGACCAGGCCGAACTGGAACGTCGAATGACGCTGATGCTCAACAGCGTCTCGCGGTTCGGTGCGGACCGACACCTCGATGTGGTCCCGACCTCCCGGTACGACTTCGATCTCTCCGGGATGGTCTCAGACGGCTGAATCCGGAAACGCGATGACCGAGAGGAAGCGTATCGGCAGTTCGACCAGTTCGACCGGCCCGTGCGCTCCCTCTCCGTCGAGTTGCAACGCGTCGCCAGGATGCATCCGGTACACCGAGCGGCTGTGCGCGTAGTCCATCACGCCTTCGAGGACGTACAGGAATTCGGTACCGGCGTGCTGGAACAGCGGCTGCGTCACCGATTCCTCGGTGAGGGTCACGAGCAGACATTCGAGCCGTTTGTGTTCCCCGCGAAGCGATCCGAGCAACTCGTACTCATGTCCCTCGCGTGAACCCTCACGGACGATCTCGTTACCCTCCCCCGCCTTCACGAAGACGGCCGAACGCTCCATCTCCGCGCCGCGGAACAACGACGTGACCGAGACGTCGAAGCCGTTGGCCAGGCGGGCGAGGGTGCTGAGACTGCAGGAGGTCTGCGCGTTCTCGATCTTCGACAGCATCGCCTTGGAGATGCCGACGCGGGACGCCATGTCGCCCACCGACAGTCCCTGCTGGCGCCGCAGCCGACGCACATTGTGCGCGATCGCGGTCTCGAGCTCGAGTTCCTCGACCGACTGGTCGACGGGGCGTTCCCGTGCGATGCCAGACTGGTTCCGGATCAATGGGTCGTCGGTCACCTCGCCAGCATAGTGAGCGAGGTCGTTCACTGTCAGTTGACACATGTTCTCGCGCCCTCTCGTCGGTTGATCCCCGCTGCACACCGCTCGGGAACGCTCAGCGCATCTCCCCCGCTCCCACGTAGGGGAACCTCGTCTTCAGCGGATCGCCCTCGGCGAACCGGGTGAAGCGGAAATCGGACTCCGGGATCCGTGGGTCCGAACTGCGTCCGTCGACGACCAGATCGGCGATCAGCCGTCCCACCGCCGGCGAGATCTTGAACCCGTGACCGCTGAAGCCGACCGCCAGCACCAGACCGTCGAGCGGGCCCGCCGAGATGATCGGATTCCAGTCCGGCGTCACGTCGTAGCAACCGGCGTAGCTGCTGGTGATCGCGGGTTCGGTGAAGCCGGGGAACCGGGTGCCGACCTTGTCGACGGTGAGGTCGACGAAGTCGCTGTCGACACGGTTGCTGTAGTTGTCCGGGTCGGCGATCTGGAGTTCCTGGAGATCGCTGTTGCCGAACAGGATCTCGCCTCGAACGTCCGGTCGCACGTACTGGAGTGAGACGAGGTCGGAGAACACCGGGACCTCTCCGAGATCCTCACCCGGGTGGATCATCACGATCTGCTCGCGGTGCACCGAGATCGGGATGTCGATGCCGTGCCGGCCGAGGAACGGCTTGGACCACACTCCCGTGGCCACGACGACGGTGTCGGCCGAGATCGTCGAGCCGTCGGCGAGCCGCACGCCGGTGACCCGGTCGCCGTCCTCCAGCAACTCGGTGACCGTGGTGCCCTGGCGGATCCTGATGCCGGTGGCACGTGCGGCGGCGGCGAAGGCCTGGGCGGTCTGGTAGGCGTCCCCGTACCCGCCGCGCTCCTCCCAGCCGAAGGCCGCGAACGGCTCCAGATCGGCCGTCGGCCACATCCTCGCAACCTCGGCGACGTCGATCTCCTCGGCCTGAACGCCCACTTCGCGCTGTGCTGCTAGGCTTTTGCGCAAGTTCTCGACGTTCTGTTCACCGACGCCGACGACGTATCCGGTCTGCCGGAAGCCGATGTCGGTACCGAAGATCTCCTCGGCCTTCTCGAACACCTCGAGCCCCACCGCCGCCATCGCGGCCAGCGAGCTGACGCCGTAGTGACACCGGACGATGCCCGACGACGTGCCGGTCATCCCGCCGCCGACGGTGTCGCGTTCGCACACGACGACGTCGGTGATCCCCCGCTGCCCGAGGGCCCACGCGGCGGCAGCACCTTCGAGACCGCCGCCGACGATGATGACCGACGCTGTCGAATCCCGTTCTGTCACAGCCCAGTCCCCGGAATCCAGTTGGTACCGGCCATCGGGACCCGCGCCATCGCCGCGGCCTCGATCGTGATGGCGACGAGGTCCTCGGGCTCGAGGTGCTGCAGGTGCGCCTTGCCGCAGGCACGGGCGATGGTCTGGGCCTCCATCGTCATGACGCGCAGGAAGTTGGCGAGGCGCTTGCCTCCGAGGACCGGGTCGAAGCGCGCCGACAGTTCCGGGTCCTGCGTGCTGATGCCGGCCGGGTCACGCCCGTCCTGGAAGTCGTCGTAGTAGCCGGCGGCCGAACCCAGCGCCTCGTACTCCTCGGCATAGCGGGGATCGTTGTCTCCCAACGCGATCAGGGCGGCGGTGCCGATGGCCACCGCGTCAGCGCCGAGGGCCATGGCCTTGGCGGCGTCGGCGCCGTTGCGAATGCCGCCCGAGACGATGAGCTGCACCTCACGGTGGACCCCGAGTTTCTGCAGCGCCTGGACCGCCTGCGGGATGGCGGCCAGGGTCGGGATGCCCACGTGTTCGATGAACACCTCCTGGGTGGCGGCAGTGCCGCCCTGCATGCCGTCGACCACGACGACGTCCGCGCCGGAGTGCACGGCCAGCTTCACGTCGTAGTAGGTGCGGCTCGCGCCGACCTTGACGTAGATCGGCTTCTCCCAGTCGGTGATCTCGCGCAGCTCGTTGATCTTGATGGCAAGGTCGTCGGGGCCGGTCCAGTCGGGGTGCCGGCAGGCACTGCGCTGGTCGATGCCCTGGGGGAGGGTACGCATCCCGGCGACACGCTCGGAGATCTTCTGCCCCAGCAGCATTCCACCGCCACCGGGCTTGGCACCCTGGCCGAGGACGACCTCGATGGCGTCGGCCTTGCGCAGGTCGTCGGGATTCATGCCGTAACGCGACGGCAGGTACTGGTAGACGAGGTGCTTGGACTGTCCGCGCTCCTCGGGGGTCATGCCACCGTCACCGGTGGTGGTCGACGTCCCGACCTCCGACGCTCCGCGGCCGAGTGCCTCCTTGGCGCCGGCCGACAGTGCACCGAAACTCATGCCGGCGATGGTGACCGGGGTAGACAGGTGCAGCGGATACTTCGCGTTGCGGCCACCCAGGACGACGTCGGTGTCGCAGCGCTCCCGGTAACCCTCGAGCGGGTAGCGCGACATCGAGGCACCCAGGAACAGCAGGTCGTCGAAGTGGGGGAGCTTACGCTTGGCACCCCAGCCGCGGATGTCGTAGATGCCGGTCTCGGCGGCGCGCTGGATGGCGGCGATGGTGGTGCGGTCGTAGGTGGCGGATTCGCGGAGTCCGCGCTGCTCGACGCTGAGGTTGTCGGTCATGGTGATGTCTCTTTCGGTGGTGTGGCGCGAAGGGGACGGCTCAGTAGGCGGAAGCGTTGTCCACCTTGAAGTGGTAGAGCTCGCGGGCCGATCCGTAACGGGTGTAGGCGGTCAGGTCGTCGTCGCCGTAACCGGCGGCCTTGAGCAGACCGGCGAGTTCCTCGAGGTGCTCCTCGCGCATCGGCTTGGCGATGCAGTCGGCGCCGAGGGAGGCGACCTCACCGCGGACGTAGATGCGGGTCTCGTAGATGGAGTCGCCGAGGCCGTCGCCCGCGTTGCCGCGGATGACCAGGCGGCCGGCCTGCGCCATGAAGGCGCTGTTATGTCCGACGTCGCCGCCGATCACGATGTCGACACCTTTCATCGAGATGCCGCAGCGGGCCGCCGCATCACCCTCGACCACGAGGAGTCCACCGTGAGCGGTGGCACCGGCCGACTGCGAGGCGTTGCCCTTGACGATGACGCTGCCGCTCATCATGTTCTCGGCGACACCGGTGCCGGCATTGCCGTTGATGGTGACCTCGGCCTGCTGGTTCATCCCGGCGGCGTAGTAGCCGACATGACCGTTGACGGTGATCTTGACCGGCGCGTTGACGCCCGCTGCGACACTGTGCGCGCCGGCGGGGTTGTCGATGACGATCTCCCCGGAGATGTCGCCGTGGAGTACCGAGTTGATTTCTCGCAGTGCGGTGTTCGCGAGGTCGAAGTGGTGGTTGGGGCTCATCGTCTCCGCTTTCGCCGGGTCGGTAGGGGACTGGGTGGTGGAGTCGAGCGTCATCGTGTCCATGCGTAGACCACTTCCGGCTCGGGCTCCCAGATGCGGGCGTTCTCGACCCCGGGCAGCTTGGCGAGGGCGCGGTACTCGCTGGCGATCGCGACCCAGTCGTCGGTCTCGGCGATCACCGCGGGCTTGCAGGCGATGGCGTCGCGGACGACGGCGAAGGAGTCACGGTTGGAGACCACGAGGGTGTAGAAGCCGTCGAAGTTTGCGCAGACCTCCTTGAGGGCGGTCTCGACGTCCTTGCCGGCGGCGAGCTGGTGGGCGACGAAGCGGGCGCCGACCTCGGTGTCGTTCTCACTGTCGAATTCCACACCCTGCGCGCGCAATTCGCGTCGGATGGTGGCGTGGTTGGCGAACGACCCGTTGTGCACGAGACACTGCTCCGGGCCCACCGCGTAGGGATGTGCACCCGACGGGGTCACGGCCGATTCGGTGGCCATCCGGGTGTGGCCGACGCCCTGCCAGCCGGAAGCAGTTGCCAGACCCCAGGATTCGGCCAGGTCTCGCGGGGCGCCGACACCCTTGAGGACGGTCAGATCCGAACCGAAGCCGGCGACCAGCGCATCCGGGTAGGCGGCGCGGGCCGCGCCGAGGAGTTCTTCGGCGCCCACCGGGGCCGACGCGACCAGCGTGGCATCGACAAGCTGGGCCGCGACCGGCACACCGAGTGCTGCGCCCAGCGTCGCCGAGACCTCGTCGGGCAGGACATCGAGTTCGAGCAGCGAGACACACCCGTGGCCGGAAGGTGCCCATTCGGGGTTGCCGTACACCGCGATGCCGGCCGAATCCGCACCGCGATCCTGCATCTCGCCGAGCATCACGGCGAGCATCGCGCCGAGTCGGGGATGAAGATCGGGATTACGCAGATGCAATCCGACGATTCCGCACATGGTCGAATCCTTTACGTCGAAGGGGAGTTGGGATGTGGTGCGATCGACGCGGCCTGGGCCGGCCGTGTCAGAAAGCGGTGAGGTACTGGTCGACTTCCCAGGGGGACACCGCCGCGTGCCAGTCGAAGAACTCCTCGCGTTTCAGGTTGGAGAAGTAGGTCGACACCTTGCCCTGGTCGGCGGGCCAGTCCTGGGGGAGTGCGGCGTCGAGGGCACCCATCACGACCGCGTCGGACTCGAACGCCTCGACGGCGTGCAACAGGGTGAGTGGCAGATCCGCGATATGGCTGGGAGCCCCGCCGACGGCCCCGGGGTCGAGGCTTCGCTTGATGCCGTCGAGACCGGCACCGAGCAACGCGGCCGCGGCCAGGTACGGGTTGGCCGACCCGTCGCCACCGCGCAGTTCGACGCGCTGGTCGTCGGGAACCCGGATGTAGTGGGTCCGGTCATTGCCGCCGTACGTGGCCTTGCGCGGCGCCCAGGACGCACCCGATCGGGTCGCGGTGGCGCCGGTTCGCTTGTAGGAGTTGACGGTCGGCGCGATGACGGCCTGCAGAGCCGGTGCGTGCTCGAGGATGCCCCCGATGAACCCGTAGGCGGTCGCGGAGAGCCCCAGCCCGCGATCGTCTTCACTGACCTGCGGGAAGACCGGCTCACCACCCTTGGTGAGGGAGAGGTGGAAGTGCAGTCCCGAACCGGTGCGATCGGCGAACGGCTTCGGCATGAAGGTGGCGATCATGCCCTTCTCGGCGGCCATCGCCGAGAGGAGGTAGCGGAGGGTTACGACCCGATCGGCGGTGGTCAGCGCGTCGGCGTACTTGAAATTCTGCTCGAACTGCCCGTTGCCGTCCTCGTGGTCGTTGGCATAGTTGCCCCAGCCGAGCTGGTTCATGGCAGTGGACACCGTGGTGAGGTGCTCGTACATCCGGGTGAGACCGCGGACGTCGTAGCACGGCTGGTCGGAATCGTCGGCGGCGTCGGCGGTGACCAGCGAACCGTCCTCCGCGCGCTTCAGCAGGAAGTACTCGACCTCGGCGCCCACCCACGGCTCGAAGCCTGCGTCGGCGGTCTGCGCGATGAGGGTCTTGAGGATGTTGCGGGGAGCGAACGGCCACGGCTTGCCCTCGACGTGCGGATCGCACTGGACGACGGCCAGGCCTTCCTTGATGAACGGGATGGGGAGGAAGGAGCTGACGTCGGGAACGGCGACGAGGTCGGGGTCCTTGGGCTCCTGACCGATGGCACCGACCGCGTAACCGGCGAAACCGACTCCCTCCGTGGCGAGTTCGTCGACCGCCTCGACCGGCACCAGCTTGGCGCACGGCTTTCCGCGGAGATCGACGAACATGGCGAGGATGAACTTGGTGTCATTGGCCGCACACAGCTCGGCGAGGGTGCCGGTGTCGGGGGTTTCGTTGGTGGTGGTCATGATGCGCTCCGGGGGTCGACTCTAGGTGTTGCCTGTCGGGATGTCCACTCGTGTGAATCACTGTCTACCGTTAGTAGACTGCCCGATTGTTTCGAGTCTGTTTCCGCTCCGTGAGCGGTCGGTGTCGTTTCGAGCCACCCTCGCCGCCTGACGAAAGAACCCGGAGGTCCACCGTCTGACGGTGGACCCCCGGGCCGTTGTTCGTCTTCTCCGCGCGGTCAGACCTGCGCGGATGGTGCCGATGCCGGCATCGACTTCTCCACCGATTCGGCAGCTGCCGACGGCGACAGACCGGCCAGCCCACCGCCGGACCGACCCACACTGGCACTGGGGATCTCGTACGCGGTCTCGGCGTGCAGCGTGGTGTCGAGGCCCATCATCTCGGTCTCGTCGTCGACGCGCAGCCCGATCAGCTTGTCGAGTCCCTTCGCGATGAGCCAGGTCATCACGAACGAGTAGGTGCAGGTGATGGCGATGCCGGCGAGCTCACGCCAGACGATGTCGACCGGACCGCCGAACAGGACGCCCTGGACACCGGCCGGAGCGGCCTCGGTCGCGAACAGGATGATGCAGATGGTGCCGACGATGCCGCCGATGCCGTGGACGGCGAAGGCGTCGAGCGTCTCGTCGATCTTGAGCCTGCTCTTGAAGCTGAGCAGGAACGCGACGACCGCTGCGGCGAAGATGCCCACGCACAGTGCACCCAGCGGCGCCATGCTGCTGGCGGCGGGGGTGATGCCGACCAGGCCCGCGACGGTGCCGGTGATCAGGCCGAGCGACGTGACGTGACCCTCGCGCCACCGCTCGATGATCGCGAACCCGATCATGCCGGCGGATCCGGCGAGCAGCGTGTTCAGGATGACCGCCTGCGCAAGGAAGTTCGCACCGAGCGCGCAGCTGCCGTTGAAACCGAACCAGCCGAAGAACAGGATGCCGCCGCCCAGCATGGTCATCGGGAGGTTGTGCGGACGCTCCATGCGGCGCTTGCGTGCCCCGAGGACGACGGCCAGGGCCAGAGCCGCGACACCGGAGTTCATGTGGACCGCGGTTCCGCCCGCGTAGTCGACGATCTCCAGCTTGTTCAGCAGGAAGCCGCCCTTGTAGTTGTCGTCGACGTCGGCCGAGAACACCCAGTGTGCGACCGGGAAGTACACCACCAGGAGCCAGATCGGCGCGAAGACCAGCCAGGCAGAGAACTTCATCCGGCCTGCTGCACCGCTGGCGACGATGGCAATGGTGATGGCCGCGAACAGGATGAACCACGCCGCGAAGTACAGCGTCTGGGTCGCGCCGGAGGCGTCGTCGGTCAACCAGTTGGTGAGACCGATGAAATCGGTGGGGTTGCCGATGAGACCCCACCCGCCCACCGACGGACCGGACACGAGTCCGTAGCCGATGACGACGTAGAGCACGGCGGTGATGGCGAGGGTCGACATGACCATCGACATGATGTTCAGCACGTTCTTCGAGCCGACCATGCCGCCGTAGAAGAAGGCGAGGCCGGGGAACATGAGTAGGACGAAGACGAATGCCGCCAGCATCCAGGCCAGGTCGGCGTTGGCCGCGAGTATCGGTTCCATGGGCGATCTTTCGGTTCGGAGACTGAAGAGGTCGGTGGTTTGATGCACCAGCAGCTCACGGGCGTCATTGACCGCGTAGATACGCGACGACGTTGTCGCGATAATCGAGAAATCCCTTGTAGGCGGCGATGTCCTCACCGAGCGACTCGATGACGGTCGCCAACTGAGCGGCCCACTCGGGTATTCGTTTCACGTCCTCCAGCGAGGCCATGAATGTCCGGATATTGAACGTCACGGCACCCGACATCGGCAACCGGACGAAGTGTTCGAGCTCGATTCGCAGGCGTGCCCTGGCGAAATCGCCGTCGGCAACCATGGCCGGGACGTCGGCCGCCCATGCCGGCAACTCTTCGAGGCTCACGTCGAGTTTGTGCGAATCCGACGCCGACAGAGTCCAGTTCACCCTGCGGTACACCTGATCTGCCGGTAGCCTGCGCAGGAATTGTTCGGCGCGGGCGACGATGCCCTCGCGAAGCATGCGTGGTACCGGGGCGTGGATTTCGTACATGTCCATGCCCACGTCGAAGGAGACCGACCAGGCCGCGGCGAAGGTCACGACACCGGCGTCGAAGTACAGATGTCCATCGCGTTCGGTGACGAGGAGCAGATCGTCGGGCACCTCGCGGGCCAGGAACTCCATCGGTCCGCACGGCAGGGTGTCGGGGTCGCCGAGCACGAATTCCTGGTCGGTGCCCAGAATCTCGTTACGCCAGTGGAAGCGCCCGTCGCCGGACTCGTCGAGGTGCATGAGGCCGGGGTACGAGATGCCGAGGTCGCGCAGATAGTAGAGCAGCAGATCCCAGCACGCGATCTCCATCCCGGCACGGACCCGCACCCGTGAGGGGTCGTTGTCCAGGATTCGGCGACGTTCGGCCATGATCTCGGGATACTCGGCACCACCGAGATCGACCAGGTACCTTCCCCATTCGCCGCCGCGCGTGCACCGCGGGATGCGTGCGGGCTCGACGTTGACGCTGTAGGTGAACTCCTCGAGGTCGTCGGGGAACGGCCACGGCAGGTTGGACAGGTGGTCCACCGGCCCAGTGAGGAAATCCCGGATCGATGCGGTCGGTATCGCTTCTGTGGTCACAGGTCCACCTCGATGTTCTGACCCCGGGAGACGCAGCACAGCATCGCGTCACCGAGGGCTTTCTCCTCCTCGGACAGAACGAGGTCGCGATGCTCGATGATGCCGTCGCGCACCGGTATCCGACATTCGCCGCATACACCCTGGCGGCACAGGTTGGGCACCTCGACACCATGGTCGAGGAGTCGTTGCAGGAGGGACACTCCCGCCGGGACGTCGATCTGACTGCCGGTGGAGGACAACGTCACGGTGAACGGATCGCCCGGGTCCTGCTCCGGCGCGGAGAACCGCTCGAGATGCACGCGGGCGGAGGGCCATCCGGCCCGGGCCGCGAGTTCGGTGTAGGTCTCGAGCAGAGCTGCCGGCCCACAGGCGTAGGCGTGGGTTCCGAGCGGCTGGGAGCGGAACCTCTCGGCGAGCAGGTCCGCGGTCTCGTCCACACCGGACACCTCGTGCAGGGTGATGTTCGGTTGCTGCGCGAGCGCGCGGAGATCGTCGAGATGGGCTCCGCAGCCCGGACGGTACGAGTACACGATGTCGGCACGAGATCCTCCGCGCGCCAGGGCCCGGGCGTGGGACAGGATCGGGGTCACGCCAATCCCGCCGGCGACGAGCAGTGCGCCGCGCTGGTCGAGGATCGGCGCGAACATCGACCGTGGTCCCTCCACCTCGACGACGGAATCCTCGGAGAGATTGTCGTGCAACCAGTCCGAGCCGCCGCCGGCGCCGCGTCGGAGCACCGAGATGCCGTAGGTGTTCGGGAACATGCCGTCGTCGACCAGCGAGTAGGCATTGCGGTGCTCACCCGCGGTGACGATCAGATGGCTGCCCGGAAGATGGGGCGTCAGAACCTGCGGCGCGTCGTCGAGCGGCGCGAACCGGAAGTGGGTGATGTCGTCGGTCAGCCGCCGAACGGTGACGACGCGCATAGGGCGCGCCGAGGTCGTGTAACCCGGGTGCAGGTGTGCCGCGATCGCAGCTGCCGTCATACATCACCTCCCGCTGCCGATGCGAGGAAACTCCCCATCGTCGGCGAATGATGCTCGTGAACCTCCAGATCGCGGGCACAGCCCGGACAGGAGACGACCCCGCCGGCACGGCCGTCCACCCGGAAGGTGTTGCGGCAGTGCGCACAATAGAGCGGGAGGTCACGGGTGTGGACGACGTATGACGACAACTCCGCGGGAACCGCCCCGGCGTCACGTGCCATCGCCAGCGCGGTCATCACGTCGTACTGACCGCCGGTGACGAGGATGCGCGTGCCGGTGAGCGCGGCATCGAGGGCGGCTTTCAGGGACCGGCGATCCTGCTCGTCGGTGAGGGTGTCGAGCACCAGGAGCCGGGTGGCTCCGACGACCTCGGCCGCCGCGACCCAGTCCCGCGGCACGTGAGCGGTCTCGGCGTCGTCGCCGACCGCGACGACGAGGAAGGCCGCCCCGGTGGTGTCGACGGCCGGCGGGGTGGCCGGCCAGACCGGCATGCCCGGCCCGGTCGGCGCCGACTGCCGAGCGGCGTTGCGCAGCCACCGGGCGGCTCGGTCCCGGTACTTGATGATGCCCTTGTAATCGGCCATGTCCTCGGGCAATTCGGCCAGGACCTCGGCGGCACGACGACGCCAGGGGTCGACGGTGGCCAGCAGCTCGAGGGGGAGCAGGTAGGTGCGGATGAGGAACATGACGGCACCGGAGTCGGGGAGCCGGATGAGGTGCTGCACCTCGACGCGCAGGTGGACCCGGCGACCGAACTCGGCGTCGTCGACGAGCAGGATGGCCTCGCGGTCGGGTCCCCACTCGGGGTAGATCTCGGTCGAGACGTCGAGGCGGCGGTCGATGGTGAGTGTCCAGTTGGTCCGCCGGTAGGGCTGGTGAGGTTGCAGCCGTTTGAGGAACTCGTGGGCCCGGGTGATGACGCCTTCCCTGCGGACCCGTGGGACTGGCCCGTGGATCTCGAGGAAGCTCATGCCGACGTCGAAACCGAAACTCCAGTCCGCGGCGAAGGTCACCACCCCGGCGTCGACGAACAGTTGGCCGTTGCGCTGGTCCAGGAGCGCGATGTCCTCCTGGACCTGGGAGGTGATGTACCGCAGCGGTTCGTCGGGGAGCGTGGTGGCGTCGCCGTACCGGAAGTGCTGCTCGATGCCGAGGATGTCGTTGCGCCACAACCATTCGTCGGGACCTGCCGAGCGCAGCTGCATCTGCTCCGGGTAGGCGGCATCGAGTTCGCGCATGAGGGTGAACATCGCGTCCCAGGCGGCGGGGACCATGTGGGGGAGCACCGCGTGCCTCGTCGGATCGGCGGCGAGGATCGTCGCACGCTGGTCGATCTCGGCGCGATACTCGCAGTCGATGTCGACGATCGCGGTGCCCCACTGGCCCGCCGGTGTGGTGACGGACTGCTCGGCCGGTTCGACGTTGGTGCTGTAGCGATACCGGTCCTCGAGGAAGGGGAACGGGAATCCGGCGACCAGGTCGGCGTCGTCCGGCGTTGTGGGAGTGGTGTTCTGGATTGTGCTCGTCACAGGGGAACCTCCAGGCTGCAGCCGTCGGCGGCGCGTGAGACGCACGGCATGATCGCGTCACCGGCGTCCTTCTCCTCGGCGCTGAGATAGAGGTCGCGGTGGATGGGTGAGCCGCCGGCGAGGGGGATGCGGCATTCACCGCACACGCCCTGACGGCACAGATTGGGGACCTCGACGCCCGCCTGTTCGAGGGCCTCGAGCATGCTCGTCCCCGACGGGACGTCGATGCTCCGACCGGATTCGACGAGCTCGACGCGGAAGGGATCCCCGGCGTCGAGCGCATCGATCCCGAACCGCTCGAAGTGGATTCGGGAGTCGGGCCACCCGGCCTGCACCGCCGCGTCGACGACGGCGTCGATCATCGCCGACGGCCCGCACACATAGAGGTGGGTGCCGACCGGCTGGGCGCGGAGAGCTTCGTCGAGGCGTTCGATGAACGAGACTCGATCGGTGAACAGTTCGGCGCGGGCCCGTGCAAGCGCGGTCACGTCGGCCAGGTGGGCGGCCGCGTCCTTCCGGAAGACGTAGAGCAACTGGACGTCTCGCCCCCAGCGCACGGCTGCGCGCAGATGGGACAGCATGGGGGTGATCCCGATTCCGCCGGCCACCAGCAGATGCTTGCGGGCGCGGGCGATGGGCGCGAACGCGCTCCGGGGGAGTCCGACGGTCATCAGGTCGCCGACCGCGAGCACCTCGTGCAGCCAGCGGGATCCACCGTTGCCATCCGCGACCTCGAGGACCGAGATCGAGTAGTGACCCGGATGCGTGCCGTCGCCGGTCAAGCTGTAGGCGTTGGTGTTCTCGCCGGCATGCACCACCAGATGGCTACCCGGAATGAAGCCGGGCAGCGCACGTCCGTCCGGGTGGGCGAGGGTGATGCCGCGGATACCCGCGACGGTCGTGTCGATCGAGGTCACGACGAGTTGCATCGTGACGGCCCGATCGGCGCGGCGATTCGTCGACGCCGTACCGACATCGGCCGAATCAGGTTCTGCGACTGTGATGCTCACAGCTCGATCTCCTCGGTGGTCAGGAACTGGGTCTCGGCGTCGACCATGAACCCCAGGTACTGACCCGTTCGACGGGACACGTGGTGGTACACGAGCAGGTCGCGTCGACAACCGGCGCAGGGGATGACGTCGTCGATCGCCACTCGGGCGCGTGTGACCGTCCGGCAGTGCGAACAGAACACGTCCGCCTCGGTCCGTTCGACGGAACCCGTTGTGAGGAACTCGATCTCGTCGTCTTCGAGACCGGCGTTCACGGCGACGGCGCGCAGCCGCAGTGCCGAGCCGGCGTCGGCTACGATCCAGACCCGGACCCCGACGGTGGCCTCGGCAAGCGCGTCGGCCAGCAGGTCGGCGGCCGTGTCGGCGTCGCCGTGGATTCGGGTGGTGGCCAGCGGCGCGAGGTCGGCTTCCCAGCGACTCAGTGCATCGGCGACGTCCCCCACACCGACCAGCAGGTAGGAACCACCGGTCGGTGTGGGAGTCGACGTCTCGACCAGGTCACCAGGTCGCGCCCACACCGGCACGCTGGAGTACGCGATCTGCGACATGGCGGCCGCTCAGAGGAGAGTGGCGTCGCGCTGCCCGGTGTAGAAGGCGAGCGCATAGTCCGGGGTGCTGAAGTAGATCTTCGAACCCTTGGGGAAGAAGATCGCATCCTTGGCCTTGGCGACGGTCTTCTGTCCGGTTTCCTTGTTCTCCAACAGGAATTCGCCCTCGAGCACGACCTTCATCTCGTCGTATTCGTACTCGTAGTAGAGCGGTTCGTCGGTGTGGCGGAGCTCGAAGTATCCGCTGCACATCGGGCTGCCGTCCGGGTTCTCATAGACGTCGCCGATGAATCCCGCAGTACCCGGGTACTCGGCCTCGGGCATCTTCGGCAGGTCTTTCCAGCCATCGCTGGTCACGCGGAACTCCAACGCCTTGGCACTCTCGATCGTCACGAGGCTCCTCCATGTCTCACTCGGGCGCGTACGCGCTCGTCGGGGTAGGTGCTCGGCGTCCACCGCTGCCAACCGCGGTTTGCGGTGACTCTTCGGAGTGGACGCCGTCCCCTGTTATGAAAGAAGTGGCGTGTTTCAGCAGTGTGACGGCTTTGTAATGGTGTGCAACGCGGCGAGTCCGCGACCGAGACATTCGCTCAACAATTCCGTTCCCGCTCACTTTTATCGGGTGAGCGGGAACGGAATGAGTGAGCGGTTCTTCAAGCCCGTGGCGGGTGGTAGTCGAGCAGTCTGAACCAGTACTCGTCGGGAAGCACGTCGCCGGAACGCAACACGCGTGCGAGTCCGACAGCCATGAACACCCCGAGCAGGCCCAGCCAGAGTCCGCACAGGGAGATCGTCACCAATGCGATGGTCCTGGCGACCGGCCACGGGTCGAGGATCAGCAGGAGTGGTGCGAAGAGGAAGCCGGCCGGGACGAACCAGAACGACAGCGCCTTGTCGCACTTCATCACTGCGGTCAGCCACGTCGGGCTCGACGCCACGGGTCGCGGTGGGGCCGCTCGGTGTCTGACGCGGATCGTCGTGGCAACCGGTGGAGTGGCAATCGGTCGAGTGGCAACCGGTGGAGTGGCAACCGGTGGAGTGGCAATCGGTCGAGTGGTCATCGGACACCTCCTGTGAGGATCGCCGTGACTCCAGACTGCGCGCCTGAACGCGGGAAGGCCACTACCTCGCAGGTAGTCGACTCGTGGGGCTCAGTCGAGCCAGTCCAGCACCGATGCCGCGGTCCAGCTCTGCTGCATGCTGCCCAGGGGTTCGCCGGTGAAGGGTTCGTAGTACTCCGCGAACGAGCCGTCGGTGGCCTGGCGCAGGCCCTCCTCCCGAAGGCGCGCGGAACGCTCGGTCCAGCCGCGGCGCCCGAACGCCCAGCTGAACAGCCAGGTCATGACCGGCCACACCGGACCGCGCCAGTATTCGCGCGGGCGGAAGTCGCCCGAGATCGGCGACGTCGACGGCGGGACCGCGTACCGGAGGTCGGGGTGCCCACAGAATCGCGGACCTTCGAACAGCCGGAGCAGAGCCCGTTCCCGGTCGCGCGGGAGACCTCCGCAGATCAACGGGGCGAACGCGGCGATCGTCTCGGTCGGAATCCACGAGTTCGCGCGCAAGTCGAAATCCCTTGCCGCGCCGTTACGGTCGTTGGCTGCGGCCACGACGCCGGAACGGAAACGGTCGGCCCATGCGCGCAGGTCGCGGACGTCGGCGAGCGGCTTGGAGTAGTCCTCACCGATCGTCGCGAGCACATCGCAGGCCACGGCGAAGATCGCACTGACGAAGACGTCCTCGACCGCGAAACTCATGACCTTCGGCAACACGTCGTCGTCGTAGTTCGCGCGCTTCATCTGTTCGACCAGCCAGAGGTAGCGGTCGTACTCGAGGTCGGTCGGCCGCATCGACAGATCCGACACGTGGTCGAGATCTGCCCGAGAGTACGGCGGCAGGTCCAGTCCCGGAACGACATTCGCGTATGCCGAGTCCCAGCGCGGCGAGTTGTCCATACCGGATTCCCAGCCGTGGAAGATGGTGATCCGGCCGCGCCCCATGGGATCCCGCGCATGAGCCAGCCACCGGTGCCATCGCACCAGGGAACTCCACCGGCGGTCGATGAACTCGTTGGCCACCGCCCGCGTCGTCCGGCCGTGGCGTCGGGAATGGTCGAGGATGCGCTGCACCGCGATCGCGTGGACCGGAGGCTGGGTGATCCCCGAGGTGTCGGGGAAGTCGGGGGCGCACTCGGCCAGTCGCGCGCACTCCCAGCGGGCCGGGCCGGGGAAGTACCCGTCCCGACCGTTGGCGAACACGATGTGCGGGATCATTCCGTTGCGCCACTGCGCCGAGAGCAGGGTGTCCATCTCGATCACCGCTCGCTCGACCGACAGCGGTGCGAGACCGACGGTGACGAAGGCGGCGTCCCAACTCCACATGTGCGGGTACAGCTTGGGTGCCGCACTGGTCATGGTGCCCAGGTCGTTGCCGCGCAGCAGATACGCGGCACGTGCCGACAGCTGCGTTGGGGTGAATCCGTACCTGGCCACGCCGACGATTCTGCCCCGCGGCGCCGTCGTGTGCTCATCGAGGTGACCTCGATACGCGTCGTCCTCACTCCGTTCGGTCGTCGCTACTCGGCCAGCGGAGGGTGGGGGGCGTGACGATTTCGGCATCCGGGTCGTCGCTACTCGGTCGGCGGAGGGTGCGAGGCGTGACGATTTCGGCATCCGGGTCGTCACCACTCGGCCAGCGGAGGGTGGGAGGCGTGACGATTTCGGCATCCGGGTCGTCACTACTCGGCCAGCGGAGGGTGGTCAGCATGACGATTTCGGCATCCGGGTCGCCCAGTAGGGTGGGCAGAGTGCCCACCGCTTTGATCACCGGGGCCAGTCGCGGCCTCGGCGCCCAGATCGCCCGACAGCTCGCGCCCACCCACGACCTGTTGTTGGGTGGACGCCCCTCGCCCGAACTCGACAACCTCGCCATCGAACTCGACGGCGCGAGCACTTTCGCCGTCGAACTGACCGACTACGACGAGGTCGCCGGCGCCGTGGAAGCGATCAACGAACTCGACGTGCTGGTCCACAACGCCGGCGTCGGCAGCAGTCTCGAGCATGTGGCCGACACCCCCGTCGAGGAGTGGCATCACGTCCTCGAGATCAACCTCGTCGCCGTCGCCGAACTGACGCGGCTCCTGCTGCCGGCGCTGCGGCAGGCAGAAGGGCACGTCGTCTTCGTCAATTCCGGGGCAGGACGAAACGCCAAACCCCGCTGGGCGCCGTATGCGGCGAGCAAGTTCGGGTTGCGGGCACTCGCCGACTCGCTGCGCGCCGAGGAACCGACACTACGGGTCACGTCCGTCTACCCCGGGCGCATCGACACCGACATGCAGCGCGAACTCGTCGCCCTCGAGGGACGGGACTACGACGCCTCACAGTTCCTGCGCCCGGAGTCCGTCGCGGCCGCCGTCGTACACGCCATCCAGACGCCCGTCGACGCCCATCCGCAGGACATCGTGCTGCGGCCGACGGGGCGGGGTTAGCGGGTCAGAGCTGCGTGAGGTCCTCCGGACGCCAGACCGCGCGCATCGACGACACCTTGCCGTCGGCGTTGAAGACCATTATGTCGACCGGAGTGATCTCGAAGGCCAGTCCGGAGGTCTTGGTCACCAGGGTGAACTCGAAGACGGCGGTGTCGCCGGCGACCTTCTTCCACTTGAGGGTCGCGGTGCGCTCGTCCATGCCGGTGATCACCGAGTAGAACTCGACGAGCTCTTCGCGGGTGTTGCGGATGTCGGCGCCGATCGGGTCCTCGACCGTCGCGTCGGGCGCGTAGAGGTCGGCGATCTGCTCGGCGGTGCCGGAGTTCAGCAACTCGATGTAGGCGTCCACCGCCGCGTCGATCTGGTCGGCGAGGCCGGCTTGCTCCACGGTCATGAATCCTCCAGAAATTAGAACGTGTTCTAGTTCCGCACCGTAGCACGCGCGTCCGTCGACCGGTGGATGTTTTCGGTGCTTGCACACCGTTGTTTGATACGTTCGCCGCAAGAGCCCCTCGGGCATCGAGTCCGTCGAGTCCGTCGAGGTCCCAGCAGCGCGGAAAGGCCGGTATCCGTGACGATGTCCGACTCACCGCACGACCCGCGGCCGGGTGCGCGGTGACCCCGATCCTCGCCGCACCCCTGGAACCCGGCAACGAGCAAGCCCGCCGGTGGGCCGAGGACGAACTCTCCCAGAACGCCTACCAACCGCCGGAACCGTCGTGGTGGGACCGGTTCAGCGACCGGGTCTGGGGATGGATCGCCGACAACGTCCTCGACCTGGTCGGTGGGTCGGACACGATCCGGGCGATCGTCATCGTGATCGCCATCCTCCTGGCGCTCGGACTCGCCGTTCTCGTGATCCGCCGCGTGCGCCGCACGCCGCGGATCCCGAAGACCACCGAGAACGCCGCAGCGAAGGTGGTGTTGTCCGGAAGCCCGCGTTCGGCGAAAGAACTCCGCGCGGAGGCCGAGACCCGCTATGCCGCCGGCGATTACGACACCAGTGTGATCACCGCCGTCCGCGCGCTCGCCCAACGCGGCATCGAACGAGGTCTGCTCGCCGACGAGCCGTCCCTCACCGCACATGAGGTGGCGACCGAACTGGCGTCCCGGTTCGAGGAGCACGGCGTCGAACTCCGGAGCGCCGCAGACCTGTTCGATGCGATCGCGTACGGCGGTCGCCATGCGGCGGCCGGGTCGGCCCGTGCGGTGCTCGACCTCGAGCGCACCGTGTCGTCCGCCCGACCCGCCGGGGTGGACACATCTGGTCCGCGTCGTCTGGCGGTGCCTCGATGACCACGACGGCACGTACACCGTCGATCGCGCCCGCCCCGCCGAAGCGCGGCACGCCACGATGGATCTGGGTACTCGTGGTGGTGCTCGTCGTCGCGGTGACCGCAGCGATCGCCCTGCTCGGTGTCTCCGCGCTGACCGTGTTCGGTGCGGAACCGGGGCCTGGTGTCAGCTACGACCCCGACAATCCACGGCCCCAGGGTGCGCGCGCCCTCGCCCAGATCATCGACGACCACGGCGGCGACCTCCATCAGGCCCGTGGACTGGACGAGCTCACCGATTCGCCGCGCCCCGAGAGCAGCACGACGGTCGTCGTGTCATCGGTCGGCGCGCTGAACCCCGGTACCGCACAACAGTTCCTGGATTGGGTCTCCGACGCACACCGGGTGATCCTGATCGCGCCGCAGGACAACGCTCTGTCACTTCTCCGGCTACCCGTCCGGCTGGAGTACGGCGGTGCCCCGACCGCGGTGCTCGCCGGGTGCACGACCACCGAGATCGCCGACGACGACACCATCACCGGCGGCGCGCTCGGCTACAGCACATCCGCACCGGGCGCGACGTCGTGCTTCACCACCGGCACCGCGTCGAATGTGCTGATCGTGCCGGCCACATCGACCCGCCCGGAGATCGTGGTCGTCAGTGGCGACATGCTGATCAACGAGAACCTCGCGCTCCGGGACAACGCGGGCGTGGCCACCCGTCTCTTCGCAAGCGCGCACGACATCCTCTGGTATGTACCTCTTTTCACCGACGAAGTCGCGTCGGCGCAAGAGGAATCCGACATCCCGGAGGCGCTCGGGCCGCTGGTCGTGCTGGCCGCGTTCGCAGTCCTGGTCCTGATGCTCTGGCGAGGTCGCCGTTTCGGCGCGCTGGTCACCGAGCCGCTGCCGGCGGTCGTCAAGGCGATCGAGACCACCCAGGCGCGGGGCCGGATGTACCACAAGGCTCGCGCCGACGCCCGCGCCGCCGCCGCGCTGCGCATCCACACCCTGACCTCGCTCGCCTCCTACCTCGGCCTCCCGTACGACGCCGGTCGGGCCACCGACGAGTTGGCGGCACCCGAATGGGAAACGATGGTGGCACCGGGGGAGACCGCCGACTCCGCCGTCCACGCCATCATCACCACCGTCGTGTCCGTCACCGGCCGCGACCTTCCACAGGTACGGACCCTGCTCGCGGGGCCGCTGCCCACGACCGACACCGGCCTCGTCGTCTTCACCAGTGAACTGACCGCCCTCGAGAAGGAAGTCCGGCACACACCATGACCGTCGATCCATCCCGCACCTTCGGCCCCGGTCCGTCCGAGAAAGCGGCCTCATCGCCGCAGAATCCGCACGGTGGACCCGCCCCGTCGTCGAACAAGGCACGCGAGGCACTCGGTGCGGTGCGTGCCGAGGTCGCCAAAGCCGTTGTCGGGCAAGACCCGGCGGTCGCGGGCATCCTCATCGCACTGCTGTGTCGCGGACACATCCTGCTCGAAGGCGTTCCGGGCGTCGCCAAGACCCTCCTCGTCAGATCGGTCGCGGCGGCGCTCGACGTCGAGACCAAGCGCGTGCAGTTCACCTCCGACCTGATGCCCGGAGACGTGACGGGTTCGCTTGTGTTCGACTCCGCCGGCTCGGAGTTCACGTTCCGCGAGGGACCGGTGTTCACGAACCTCCTGTTGGCCGATGAGATCAACCGCACCCCACCGAAGACGCAGGCATCGCTGCTGGAGGCGATGGAGGAACGGCAGGTGACCGTCGACGGCGTCGGCCGTCCGCTGCCCAGCCCGTTCCTGGTGGCAGCAACGCAGAACCCCGTCGAGTACGAGGGCACCTACCCGCTGCCGGAGGCCCAGCTCGACCGTTTCCTGCTGAAGGTGACACTGCCCGTGCCGCCACGTGAGCACGAGATCACTGTCCTGACCCGGCACGCGGCCGGGTTCGATCCGCGGAATCTCGCCGCCGCCGGACTTCGACCGGTCGCCTCGGCCGCCGACGTCGAAGCCGGCATCGAACAGGTCCGCCGCGTCGGTGTCGCACCACAGGTGGCCGCCTACATCGTCGACATCGCCCGCGCGACAAGGTTCTCGCCGTCCCTGGCACTCGGCGTCAGCCCGCGCGGCGCGACCGCGCTACTCGGGACCAGCCGCGCGTGGGCGTGGCTGAACGGCCGTGACTTCGTGACCCCCGATGACGTTCAGGCCCTGGCACAGTCGACGCTGGCACACCGGCTGTCGCTGCGGCCGGAGGCCGAACTCGAAGGCGTGTCGGTCGGCTCGGTCCTCGATGCCGCCGTCAACTCGGTTCCCGTGCCGCGCTGATGTTCCTCACCGGCCGGTTTCTGGTACTGGTGCTGCTGGGCGCAGTGCCGATCCTGGTGTGGCCGAACTACGCCGTCCCCGTGCTGTGGGTTCTGTTCTGTGTGCTGCTGATGTGCCTCGACCTCGCGCTCGCCGGATCGACGAAGACCATCGCGATGACACGGTCGGTGATCGGACCGGTCCGGTTAGGGGAGAGCACCTCCTGCTCGATCACGGTCACCAACACCGGGACCGGGACCTTTCGCGGCGTCCTGCGTGACAGCTGGCAACCGTCGGCGGGCGCCACCGGCGCCATCCACCGCCTCACCGTGCCGCGCGGTGAGACCACTACGGTGACCACCACTCTCACCCCCACGCGACGTGGCGACCGACTCGCCGTGCGGGTGACGGTGCGCCGTCTCGGTCCTCTGGGACTGGCCGGACGGCAACGCAGCGTCCCGCTTCCCGGTCGGGTCCGCGCGCTCCCGCCGTTCGGGTCACGGCGGTTCCTGCCCTCCCGACTCGCCCACCTCCGCCAGCTCGACGGCCGGTCGGCGGTCCGGATACGCGGGCAGGGCACCGAATTCGACTCTCTCCGGGACTACGTCGAAGGAGACGACGTCCGCAGCATCGACTGGCGGGCGACCGCACGACGCCGGTCGACCGTGGTGCGGACATGGCAACCGGAGAAGGACCGACACATCGTCATCGTGCTCGACACGTCGCGCACCTCGGCGGGGCGCGTCGGCGATGTCCCCCGACTCGACGCCGCGATGGACGCCGCCCTGCTGCTGGCGGCGTTGGCATCGCATGCGGGCGACCGGGTCGACCTGATCGCCGGTGACCGACGCGTGCACCGTCGAGTCGTCGGGGAGGGCCGGACGACGCTGCTCAGCAGGCTGGTCACGGCGATGGCCGACCTCGAACCGGCACTGCTGGAGGCGGATTGGCCGATGCTGGGCGCCGAGGTCGCGAAGATCAGCCGCCAGCGCGCCCTGCTGGTGTTGCTGACCCCGATGGAACCGGCCGCCGTCGAGGAGTCACTGCTGCCCCCGCTGTCGGTTCTCGCGCAGCACTACAAGGTCGTCATCGGATCCGTCGCCGATCCGGCGCTGGAGGAGATGATCGCCGTCCGGGAACACCCGGAAGCCGTCTACGACGCGGCCGCGGCAGCCCGGACCCTCACGTTGCGCAATCGGACGGCCACCGCCGTCGGTCGGCTCGGCGTCGACGTGGTGGATGCCCCGCCCCACGCGCTGCCCGCTCGGCTGGCAGATCACTATCTGCTGCTCAAATCACGCGGGTTGCTGTAGCGCTGCGTCGAGCTAGCTCTTCGCCTGCACCGCCCGGTAGCCGAGGAAGCCCAGGTAGCCGGCCAGCCCGGCCAGGCCGGGGCGTCGGGTGCGGCGTGACACCAGCGCGACGCCGATCGCGGTCTCGCAGGCACCGTTGCGGTAGGTCCACGTCGTGGTGTCCTCGGGGAACACGGGTGCGGTGATGGGAGCGAACACCTCCGGCTTGACGAAGTGCGTCAGACCGACCGCCGCCAGACCTCCTCCGATCAACGAGACCGCGAGCAGAGACTTGTCGTTCTTGGCCATTCGGGTGTTCCTTTCGGGTTACGGGTGGTTTCGATACGGCTCGTCGCAAGCTCCTCACCTACTCAACCCGCAGGCGGGGCACTCCTCGCAAGCTCCTCACCTACTCAACCCGCAGGCGGGGCACTCCTCGCAAGCTCCTCACCTACTCAACCAGCAGGCGAGGCACTCGTCGCAAGCTCCTCACCTACTCAACCAGCAGACCTCCGCCGGCCGAGTAGGTCCGAGGCGCAAGCCGAGGACCGTATCGAGGTCACGAACCATTCCTACACGGTCGGTGCAGTCAGTCCGCGATCCAGCTCGGCGAGGTCGCCGGTTTCACCGGCTCGGTGCGCGCGGCGCCCGGCGACGAAGACGTAGATCATGAACAGCAACCAGGCGGTCACGCCGATCCCGATCCGCGCCCACGTCGGCAGCGGCGAAGGCGTCACGAAGGCCTCGATCACCCCGCACACCAAGAGGACGGCGACGAGACCGAGCGCCACGCCGATGGCGGCCCGACCCTCCTCACCGAGAGCGGCTGCGCGCGTTCGGTTCCCGGGTGACACCCAGGACCAGAAGATCCGGAGCCCGACTCCTGCGGCGACGAACAGGCAGGTCAGTTCGAGCATGCCGTGTGGCAGGAGCAGACCGAAGAACAGGTCTCCGCGACCGTGGCGGATCATGATCGACGCGATCACCACCAGGTTCAGGATGTTGGTGTAGAGCATCCAGATCACCGGCAGGCCGAAAACGCCGACAACGATGCACATCGCGGCCAGCCAGAAGTTGTTGGTCCACACCCGCGCCGCGAACGACGTCGCCTCGTATTCGCTGTAGTAGTTCTCGAAGTCGTTGGTGACGAGCCGTTCGATCTCCTGCGCCGAGGCGAACGAACTCTCGATGCGCGGATGCTCCAGAACCCACCAGGTCATGACCGCGGCCGCGAGCAGACACACGCCCATCACCGTCAGCCACCACCACCGCATCCGGTACAGCGCAGCGGGGAACGACACGGCGAAGAAATCGATGAACGTCGACCAGGTACTCACCCGCGTCCCCGACGCTCTACCCCGGGCCCGCGCCAGCAACGCCGACAGGTACGCGACGAGCGATGCGTCGGGCGCCGACGAGCGGATCACCGAAAGATGCGTCGCCACCCGCTGGTAGGTGTCGATGATCTCGTCGGCCTCGGCTCCGGTAAGACGCCGCCGGCGCGACAACTCATCGAGCCGTTCCCACGTCGCGCGGTGCGCGGAGACATAGGCGTCGAGGTCCATCCGGCCAGGGTAACCGGCATCCGGGTCAACGCAGGACGTGTCATTCGACGGGTGTCGTCTCTGTGCACGGGTGAGGGTGCGAGCCGCGGTTCGCGTCGTATGGTGAGGCGTGCCATCCGTACCGCCGCCGCCAGGACCCCCGGGACCGGCGGGTGTCCCGACCGGCCCGCCGCCGACCGTCTGGGGTGCAGGTGCGTCGGCCACGGTCGGCGTGGGACGCGACGATCTGGTCTCCGGTGAGGCGGTGGCACTGGCGCTGCCGCCAGGCGGTCTCGGCTACCGGATTCTGTCGGGGATGATCGACGTCGCGCTGGGGATCGCCCTCTGGCTGATCCTCTGGTGGCTGACCTACCAGGTGGCCATCGACCTCAACGAGGCCTGGCGGGGCGCCGTCAACACGATGCTGCCCATCGTCAGTGTCATCGCGCTGCCCACCGTCGTGGAGACCCTCACCGGGGGCAAGACCGTCGGTCATCTCGTCGTCGGCCTGCGTACCGTCCGAGATGACGCCGGACCCATCGGGTTTCGGCATTCGCTCACCCGGGCGCTGGTGGGGTTCATCGAGATGTACGCCTGCCTGGGTCTGCCCGCGCTCATCAGTGCTGCGATCTCGCGGAAGAACAAGCGGCTCGGTGACCTCCTCGCCGGCACCTACGTGATCCGGGACCGGCACCGCGTCGAGAAGCAGAATCCCGTCGAGATGCCCGCCGGACTCGCCTCGTGGGCGGTGTCCGCGGACATCGTGGCCCTCCCCGACGGACTCGCCGTGATCATCCGCCAGTTCCTCAACGGTCGTCATGGCATGAAGCCCGAGCCCCGCGCGTTTGCCGCGCGCCGACTGGTCTTCGACGCGGCGCCGTTCGTGGCACCTGCTCCACCGCAGGGTGCGCCGTTCGAGGATGTGCTGTGCGCGATCATGGCCGAACGCCGCCGCCGCGATACGGAGCGACTGGAACGTGAAGCGCGGCTACGGGAACGGCTCTTGCGCTGAGGCCGGCGTACACCGTCCCCGCAGTGCCGTCATCGTGAGGCGGACGGCCCCAACCAGGTGCGGGCCGCGATGACCAGCGCTCGGACTCCCGTCGCCAGCGTCGGATCGATCACCGGCGCGTAGTGCGGAGAGTGGTTGGACGGTACTTTCAGCAGTGCCGGATCCGTCATGTCGCCGGTGGTGAACAGGGACAGATCGGCTCCGCCGAGCAGCCAGTACGAGAGGGGTGCGCCACAACTCGTGGCCAGAATGCCCACGTCCTCACTTCCCGCACCTGCCCCCGGGTCGAGAATGTTGGACGCGCCCAACCAGTCAGCGAAGGCGTCCAGTGTCGTGCGCAGCGCGTCCGGGTCGTTGGTGACCACGGGAAACCGTTCGATCTCGGTGATCGTCGGCTCGTCCGGCGCGCCCGACGCCGCCGCCTCGCCGCGCACGATGCGCTCGACGCTGTCGAGGATCTTGCCGCGCACGGTCTCGTTGTAGCTGCGGATGTTCAGCTGGATCTCGGCCTCGCCGGGAATCACGTTCGCGGCGTCACCGGCGTGGATCGATCCGACGGTGAGCACAGCGGTGGCGGTGCTCGGGATCTCCCGGGAGATGACGGTCTGCAGCCTCAGGACCGTGGCAGCGGCCAGCACGATCGGATCCACGGAGGCCTCGGGCATCGAGCCGTGTGCACCACGACCCACCAGTCGCACCCGCAGTGAATCCGACCCGGCGTACGACGCTCCCGGATGCCCGGCTATCTTGCCCGCGGGCAGTGGCGAGACATGCTGACCCAGCACGACATCGGGTTTCGGAAACCGATCCCACACGCCGTCGTCCACCATCGCCTGAGCACCGGCACCGAGTTCCTCGGCGGGCTGGAACAGCAGGACGACCGTGCCCGACCATTGCGACGTATCGGATGCGAGGATGTCCGCCGCACCCAGGAGACACGTGGTGTGCAGATCGTGGCCACAGGCGTGGGCAACCGGGACCGTCTTACCGTTCTCGTCGGTTGCCGTGACGGTGCTGGCGTAGTCGAGCCCGGTGTCCTCACGGACGGGTAGGGCATCCATGTCGGCGCGCATCGCGATCGTCGGACCGTCCCCGTTTCGCAGGACACCGACCACTCCGGTCCTGCCGACACCGGTGGTCACCTCGAAGCCCGACGTCCGGAGCCGGTCGACGACCAGACCGACGGTCCGGTGTTCCTGGAAGCCGAGTTCGGGATGCCTGTGAAGGTCCTTGTACAGCTCCACCAGCGAAGAGTCGCTGCGGATGTCTGCGGGTGTGGTCATGCCACGACCTTCCGACGGGAGTCGTTTGAAGCCGAGCCTCCATCGTCACACCGCAGGTACCCGAATGTGCTGCTTTCCGACCCTGCGTCGGGGAAGGACGTCGACCTCACCTGAGGTCGGCGCTGGACTTCCCGAGGATGCGGCGCGCGATGATCAGCTGCTGGATCTGTTGAGTGCCCTCGAAGATGTCGAGGATCTTGGAGTCACGAGCCCACTTCTCGAGCAGGGAGGTCTCCGAAAAGCCAGCTGTTGCACCGATTTCCACGGCCTTGTTGGTGATCTCGGTGACCGTACGACCCGCCTTCGCCTTCGACATCGAGGCCTCGGTGGAGTTGGGTTGCCTGTTGTCGGCCATCCACGCGGCGCGCAGGGTGTGCAACCACGATGCCTCCCACTCGGATTCGAGTCGGATGAACTCGGCGACGGTCGCGTGCTGGGATGAGGCCGGGCGGTCGTAGTCGATCTCGTGGCCGGCCTCGTCGAGCATCCGGCGCAGTTCCTCCAGTGCAGCGCGGCCGAGGCCGATCGCCATCGCCGCGACGACCGGGCGCGTGTTGTCGAAGGTCTGCATGACCCCGCCGAACGCCTTCTTGGTGTCGATCTCCGGTGATCCGAGCAGGTTCTCGGCGGGCACGCGGGCGTTCTCGAAGCGAATCACGGCGGTGTCGGAGGCCTTGATGCCGAGCTTGTGCTCGAGCCGGGCGACCGTCACCCCCTCGGTCGTCATCGGCACGACGAAGCTCTTGATGGCCGCACGACCGACGCTCTTGTCGATGGTGGCCCAGACGACCACGTGATCGGCTCGCGAGCCGGCGGTCACGAAGATCTTCTCCCCGTTGATGAGGTAGTCGTCGCCGTCGCGGGTCGCAGTCGTCGAGACGGCCGCCGAGTCCGACCCGAAGCCGGGCTCGGTGATGGCCATCGCGGCCCACACGTCGGAGAACTTCTCGAGCTGTTCGGGGTTGGCGACCGCCGCGATGGCGGCATTGCCCAGACCCTGGCCGGGGATGGAGAGCAGCAGACCCACGTCGCCCCAGCTCATCTCGAGCGCCGAGATCAAGCCGCGCATGTTGGCGCCGTTGACCGACGGCCCGTCGTCGCCGCTCGACGAGTCGGCCGACCGCTCCGACCCGCGTCCCTGCTTGGCCAGTTTCGCGAGGTCGTCGAGTTCGACGGGGTACTCGTGCTCGGCCTTGTCGTATTTCCGTGAGATCGGCCGGAAGATGTGCTCGGCAGCCAGGTGGGTGCGCTCGACCGTCGAATCGAACTTCTTCGGGAGCTCCAGGTTGATCGCCATGGCATGACCTTACTGCTCGGTAAGTTAGTTGCCAAGTCCTTCTCCGTCACACCCGCCGATAGCCTGAGGACGTGGCTTACGACGAGGAACTCGCTTTTCGCATCCGCGCGCTGCTCGCGGCGGAGGCCGGCGTCGACGAGGTTCCCATGTTCGGCGGCCTGGCGTTCCTGATCAACGACAACATGGCCGTGGCCGTGAGCGGCAAGGGCGGGATCATGGTGCACGTGCCGCCCGAGGAGACCAACAGCCTTCTCGAGTACCCCCACACCGCGCCGATGTACATGTCGGCGCGCGAGACTCTCGGCTGGCTCCGCGTCTTCGAGGAAGGGATCGCCACCGATCGTCAGCTGACCCGCTGGGTCACCATCGGCTCCGACTACGCCAGGAAGCTGCCGCCGAAGTGAGGGGCGGCGGCCCCACGAATCCCTGATCCTGCTGTCACAGCCCGGCCGGTGGGCGATACTGTGACCGCAACTGGTGTCAATGGTGTCGGGAACCGAACATCGATCTGATCCGCGCAGTCCGCCGAGCCTGCCGGACGAGGAGATCCGATGCCTGCCGATTTCTCCGACCGAACAGACTTCGACAACGCCAACCGGGGTTTGATCGGGGTCCTGGAACCCGCGGTCATCCACGGTGGTGACGGCAGTGTCGTCTACGACGCCGCGGGTTTCGCGGAGGCAACTGCCGGTGACTGTCCCGACTCCGTCAACGCCAATCTGTGGCGGCAGGCCCAGCTCACGTCGGTTCACGGATTGTTCGAGGTCACCGACGGAATCTATCAGATCCGCGGCTACGACCTCTCGAACATGACGTTGGTCGAGGGCGACACGGGCGTGGTCGTGATCGATCCCTTGGTCTCGTCGGAATGCGCAGCGGCCGGCCTTGCCCTCTACCGTCGGCATCGCGGTGAACGGCCGGTGAGCGCAGTCATCTACACCCATTCCCATGTCGATCACTTCGGCGGCGTTCTCGGCGTCGTCGATGTCGACACCACCGTGCCGATCGTCGCGCCCGAACACTTTCTCGAACATGCCGTCTCCGAGAACGTCTACGCGGGCACCGCGATGCTGCGGCGGAGCATGTATCACACCGGGATCGTGCTGCCAGTCGGCGCGACCGGGACCCTCGGCGCTGGACTCGGTCCCAGCACATCTACTGGGACAGTGGGTTTGATCGCCCCGACGCTCGACATCACCCACACCGGACAGGAAGAGACCTTCGACGGTGTCCGGATGATCTTCCAGGTGACGCCGGGTACCGAGGCGCCGGCGGAGATGAACTTCTGGTTCCCCGATCACCGAGCACTGTGTCTGGCCGAGAACGCAACTCACAATCTGCACAACCTGCTGACATTGCGGGGCGCACAGGTGCGCGACGCCCGCATCTGGTCGCGATACCTCACCGAGGCCATCGAGATGTTCGCCTACGACTCCGATGTCGCCTTCGCGTCCCATCATTGGCCCACCTGGGGCACCGACGAGCTGCTCGTCTATCTGACCCAGCAGCGCGATCTGTACGCCTACCTCCACGATCAGACGCTGCGGCGAATGAATCAGGGATACGTGGGCAGCGAAATCGCCGAGGACTTCCCGATGCCGCCGGTCCTCGACGCGGCCTGGCACGCCCGCGGGTTCTACGGCTCGGTCAGCCACAACGTGAAAGCGATCTATCAGCGGTATCTCGGTTGGTACGACGGCAATCCGGCCCATCTGTGGCAGCACCCACCGGAGGCGGCGGCCGCTCGGTACGTGCGTGCGCTGGGCGGGGTCGAGGCAGCGGTCGCGAAAGCGCAGGAGTTCGCCGACGAGGGAGATCTTCGATTCGCCGCGGAACTGGCCGGCCACGCGGTGTTCGCCCAGCCGGACCATGCGGGCGCGAAAAAGCTCCTCGCGCAGGTGTTCACGAAACTGGGATATGGATCCGAGTGCGCCAACTGGCGCAACAACTTCCTGGCCGGTGCCGACGAGCTCGTCGGCCGGCCGCATCCCGCACCGGTCAGCGGGTCCGAAATCGCGAGCGCGCTCACCATCACCCAACTCTTCGACAGTCTCGCCATCCGCATCGACGGCCCGCGAGCGTGGGACCTGTCGACGTCCATCCGATGGCACTTCACCGACACCGACGAGACCTATCGGATGGAGCTCTCGAACGGTGTCCTGATCCACCACCCGACGCGGCGACAGGACCCCGCCGATCTCGTCGTGACCCTCACCAAGCGCGATCTGCTGGGCCTTCTCACCGGCACGGCCGCCAGTGGTGCCACGTTGGAGGGCGATACGTCCGCGATCTCGACCATCACCGGACTGGTCGATGACCCGGATCCCGGGTTCGCCATCGTCACACCGTGAGCGAAGTCGTTTGGCGGCAACGCAGTTTCGGGTCGCGAGCCCTTCGAGGCTCGTCGCTATCGCTCCTCACACCTCAGGGAGCGGAAACGGCACATCGCCATCGCTCCTCACACCTCAGGGAGCGGAAACGGCACATCGCTATCGCTCCTCACACCTCAGGGAGCGAAGACAGCACGTCGCTATCGCTACGAAGCGCGAGGCGTCAGGGGACGATGTTGACCATCCGGCCGGGCACCACGATCACCTTGCGCGGTTCGGCACCGTCGAGGAGGGCGGCGATCTTCTCGTCGGCGAGGGCAGTGGTGCGCAGGGTGTCCTCGTCGGCGTCGGCGGCGACGGTGATCCGGCTGCGGACCTTGCCCTTGACCTGCACCGGGATCTCGATCGTGTCCTCGACCAGCCACGCCTCGTCGGCGACCGGGAACGGCGCGCGGACGACGAGGGTGTCGTGGCCCAGACGATGCCACAGTTCCTCGGCGATGTGCGGTGCCAGCGGCGCGAGCATGATCACCAGCGCTTCGACGGCATCCCTTGGCGCACCGGCCTTCTCGAAGTTCTTGGTGAGGTGGTTGGTCAGCACGGTCAGCTTGGCGACGGCGGTGTTGTTGCGCAGGGCCGCGTAATCCTCGCGGACACCGGCGATCGTCTTGTGCAACAACCGCTTCGTGTCGTCGTCGGACTCGGCGTCGGCGACGCGCAGCTCACCGGACTCCTCGTCGACGACCAGGCGCCAGATGCGCTGCAGGAACCGCTGCGAACCGACGACGTCCTTGGTCGCCCAGGGGCGTGACTGGTCGAGCGGACCCATGAACATCTCGTAGACGCGCAGGGTGTCGGCACCGTAGTCGCGGCAGATGTCGTCGGGGGTCACCGAGTTCTTCAGCGACTTGCCCATCTTGCCGTACTCCTGGCGCACCTCTTCACCGTTGTAGAAGAACTTGCCGTTCTCCTCGGTGACCTCCTCGGCCGGCACATAGATGCCGCGCGAGTCGGTGTACGCGTACGCCTGGATCATGCCCTGGTTGAACAGCTTTCGATACGGCTCGCGGCTGGTGACGTAGCCGAGGTCGAACAGGACCTTGTGCCAGAACCGCGAATACAGCAGGTGCAGCACGGCATGTTCGACGCCACCGATGTAGAGGTCGAGACCACCCGGATCGTTCGGACCATGCAACTCGGGACGCGGACCCATCCAGTAGGCCTCGTTGTCCTTGTCGCACAGGGTTTCCTGATTGGTGGGATCGATGTAGCGCAGCTGGTACCACGAACTGCCCGCCCACTGCGGCATGACGTTGGCGTCGCGGGTGTAGGTCTTGAGACCGTCGCCGAGATCGAGCTCGACGGTCATCCACTCGCCGGCCTTGGCCAGCGGGGGCGACGGCTCGCTGTCGGCGTCATCGGGGTCGAAGGAGACCGGTGCGTAGTCCTCGACCTCCGGGAGTTCCACCGGCAACATCGATTCGGGCAACGCGTGCGGCTGGCCGTCGGCGTCGTAGACGATCGGGAACGGCTCACCCCAGTAACGCTGGCGGGCGAAGAGCCAGTCACGCAGCTTGTACTGGATCTTGCCGGTGCCCACGCCGTCGGCCTCGAGGCGTTCGACGATTGCGGCCTTGGCGTCCTCGACGTTCTTGCCGTCCAGGAAGTCCGAGTTCACCAACGGGCCGTCGCCCATGTAGGCCTCGACCTGGACGTCGGTGTCCGAGCCGATGACCTCGATGATCGGCAGGCCGAACACGGTCGCGAACTCGTGGTCGCGGGCGTCGTGCGCCGGGACGGCCATGATCGCGCCGGTGCCGTAACCCATGAGGACGTAGTCGGCGATGAAGACCGGAACCTGGTGTCCGTTCACCGGATTGATCGCGAAGGACCCGGTGAAGACGCCGGTCTTCTCCTTGTTCTCCTGGCGTTCGAGGTCGGACTTCGCCGCGATCGACGCGCGGTACTCCGCGACGGCCGTCACGGGATCGCTGCCGCCGCGTGTCCACCGATCGTCGGTGCCCTCCGGCCAGGCGTCGGCGGTCAGTGCGTCGACGAGCGGATGCTCGGGGGCCAGCACCATGTAGGTGGCACCGAAGAGCGTGTCCGGGCGGGTCGTGAAGACCTCGATGTCGCCGACACCGGGCGCACCGAACCGGACCTGCGCACCCCGCGAACGGCCGATCCAGTTGCGCTGCATGGTCTTGACCTTCTCCGGCCAGTCCAGCAGGTCCAGGTCGTCGAGCAGCCGGTCGGAGTAAGCGGTGATCCGCATCATCCACTGCCGCAGGTGCTTACGGAAGACCGGGAAGTTGCCACGATCACTGCGACCGTCGGCGGTGACCTCCTCGTTGGCCAGCACCGTGCCCAGACCGGGGCACCAGTTGACCAGCGAATCACTCAGGTACACAAGGCGGTGGTCGTCGATCACCGCGGTGCGCTCGGCCGGCGTCAGATCCGCCCAGGACTTGCCGGCGTGCTCGCCGGTGAGCTCACGTGTGCCGGCGGCGAACTCCTCGACCAGCTCGGAGATGCGTCGGGCCCTGCCCTGATCCGCGTCGAACCAGGCGTTGTAGATCTGCAGGAAGATCCACTGCGTCCAGCGGTAGAAGTCGACGTCGGTGGTCGCGACGCGACGACGCTCGTCGTGGCCGAGGCCGAGTCGTCGGATCTGACCGAGATAGCGCTCGATGTTCTGCTCGGTCGTGGTGCGCGGATGGGTGCCGGTCTGGACGGCGTACTGCTCGGCCGGCAGACCGAAGGAGTCGAAACCCATCGTGTGCAGAACGTTCTTGCCGGTCATCCGCTGGTAGCGGGCGAAGACGTCGCTGGCGATGAACCCCAGCGGATGGCCGACGTGCAGACCCGCACCCGAGGGGTAAGGGAACATGTCCTGGACGAACAGCTTGTCGGGAGCGTCGGCGCTGCCGCCGCCGAACGCGCTCAGGTCACCGGCGAGCGGTCCGACGGGATTCGGTGCCTCGTAGGCATGCTCGTCGGACCAGGTCTGCTGCCAGCGCTGCTCGAGCTCACCCGCGATCTCCGCGGTGTAGCGATGAGCGGTCGCCCCGGCGGAGCCGTTGGTGCTGGTGGTGTCGACTGAAGTCACCCGACCAGGGTAAATCCTGTGCCCGACCAGCCTGAAATCCGGTCAGCTCGTCACCGCGCCATAGCAGGCAGGTCCATGAGGTGCAGTTCACCCGGGCACGCTCGATTCGGTTGCACAGCGGACCCAGTCGTATGCTGTGGGTCGTGAATGCCCTGTCCGTCGTCGTTGCCGTCCTGCTCTTCGCACTGGCCGGGCTCTGGACCACGGTCGGGGTCCGCGGTCTCCGCGGCACTCTTCCCCGCAACCGCCGTCTCGGTGTTCGCACCGACGAGACCATGCGCTCCGATGAGGCCTTCCGCGTCGCGAACCGCGTCGCGGCACCCGGAACGCTCGGCGCGAGTGTGATCCTCGTCCTCGGTGCGGTCGCCACCCTGGCCGTCGACGGCGGCTGGTCCGTCCTCTTCGGTGTCGTCGCCCTGGTGGCCGCGCTTGTCATCATCGGCCTGGTCAGCGCCATTGGCGTGCGCGCGGCGGCGACCGTGCCGGCCGAGGACGCGGGCTGCTCCTGCTGTTCGGGTCACGACGACGCGCATTCCGCCGAGAAGCCGGCCGGGGCGGAGTCCGACGCGGCTGCCGACTGCGGCACCAGCAGCTGCGGTGCGTGCTCGCTGCGCGGCGTCTGCGCGAACGACACCGCGCAGGCCTGATCGTCACCCGCGGTCGGCAGCTCTGACATATGCGCGCGCTCAAGAACCTCCTCGACCGCTCACCGATCGACGGATTCATCCTCGCGATCGTGGCGGCGGTCGTCGTCGCCGCCTTCCTGCCTGTCCGCGGGGCCGCCGGGGACGCATTCGAGTGGATCGTCGTCGTCGCGATCGGTGCTCTGTTCTTCCTCTACGGCACGCGACTGCACCCGCGCGAGGCTCTCGACGGTCTCAAGCACTGGCGACTGCACCTGACGATTCTCGCGTTCACCTTCGTCGCGTTCCCGATCATCGGTCTGGCCCTCAAACCGGTCGTCGAGCCGCTGATCGGTGACGACCTCTATGCCGGGCTGCTGTTCCTGTGTCTGGTGCCCTCGACGGTGCAGTCGTCGATCGCGTTCACCTCCATCGCCAAGGGCAACGTCGCCGGCGCCATCGTCAGCGCCTCCGCGTCGAACATCCTGGGTGTGTTCCTCACCCCGGTACTCGTCGTCGCACTGATGCAGAACACCGGAGACGCCACCATCGACGCCTCGGCGATCCTGAAGATCGTGGCGCAGGTCCTGGTGCCGTTCGTCGTCGGTCAGCTGGCACGACCGTGGGTCGGGCCGTTCTTCGCACGCCACGCCCACATCACCAAGCTGGCCGATCGCAGCGCGATCGTCCTCGTTGTCTACGTCGCCTTCAGCGAGGGCGTCGAGAACGGCATCTGGTCGTCGGTCGACGCAGTGCAGGTGATCGCCGTGTCGCTGATCTCGCTGGTGTTCGTCGTGGTCGTGCTCGCGATCACCGGATGGCTGCCCACGAAGCTCGGCTTCGACCGTGCCGACACCATCGCCATCCAGTTCTGCGGCACCAAGAAAAGCCTCGCCACCGGACTCCCGATGGCGACCGTGCTCTTCGCCGGCTCGACCGTCGGCCTCATCGTCCTACCGCTGATGATCTTCCATCAGATCCAGCTCATCATCTGCTCGTGGCTGGCGACCCGGTATGGACGTGAGGCGGAGGCGGTCGAGG
>NZ_BANS01000042.1 GCF_000332995.1 Gordonia amicalis NBRC 100051 = JCM 11271 | reverse complement strand
TTCAATCACCACCGCGGTCACACAGCACTCGGAGGACAACCACCAGCCAGCCGCGTACCCAACCTCTCGGGTCAGTACAGCTAGGTACGTCCGATGTGATGCAGTTCACATATCAGACGAAGCTGAGCGGAATGTACTCAACTTTGTTGGTGTTGCACCCTCCGTATGGCTCATACTTGAGCCTGTTGGACTAAAGAGAAAGGTGCACGCGAGTGGACAGCTTCACCCCCACCACGAAGACACAGCAGGCATTGAGCGCTGCTGTGCAGGCGGCGGCCAGTGCTGGCAACCCCGATGTGCGACCGGCCCACATCCTGGTGGCGTTGCTCGATCAGTCCGACGGCATCGCGTCGCCACTGCTCAAAGCAGTGGGCGTGGACCCGTCGAGCGTTCGTGCGCAGGCCCAAGGACTGGTCGATCGCATGCCGACGGTGGCCCAGGCCAGTGCGACGCCCCAGCTTTCCCGCGAATCGATCGCGGCCATCAGCGCAGCTCAGCAGCTCGCTGGTGAACTCGACGACGAGTACGTCTCGACCGAGCACGTCGTCGTCGGTCTGGCGACCGGTGACTCCGACGTAGCCAAGTTGCTGCACAACGCCGGCGCGACCCCGCAGGAGTTGCGGGACGCGTTCGTCGCCGTACGCGGCAGCGCCCGGGTCACCTCCGAGGACCCGGAGTCGACCTACCAGGCACTCGAGAAGTACTCGACCGACCTGACCGCGGCGGCCCGCGAGGGCAACCTCGACCCGGTCATCGGGCGCGACACCGAGATCCGTCGTGTCGTGCAGGTGCTCAGCCGCCGGACCAAGAACAACCCGGTCCTCATCGGTGAGCCCGGCGTCGGCAAGACGGCGATCGTCGAGGGTCTGGCCCAGCGCATCGTCGCCGGCGACGTGCCGGAATCGCTGCGCGGCAAGACCGTCATCTCCCTCGACATGGGTTCGATGGTCGCCGGTGCCAAGTACCGCGGCGAATTCGAGGAGCGGCTGAAGGCCGTGCTCGACGAGATCAAGGGATCGGCCGGACAGGTCATCACCTTCATCGACGAGCTGCACACCATCGTCGGTGCCGGCGCGACCGGCGATTCCGCGATGGACGCGGGCAACATGATCAAGCCGATGCTCGCCCGTGGCGAGCTGCGGCTGGTCGGTGCCACGACCCTCGAGGAGTACCGCAAGTACATCGAGAAGGACGCCGCACTCGAGCGTCGCTTCCAGCAGGTGTACGTCGGCGAACCGTCGGTCGAGGACGCCATCGGCATCCTCCGCGGCCTCAAGGACCGGTACGAGGTGCACCACGGCGTGCGCATCACCGACTCCGCATTGGTCGCTGCGGCAACACTTTCCGACCGCTACATCACCTCGCGATTCCTCCCCGACAAGGCCATCGACCTCGTCGACGAGGCGGCGTCGCGGCTGCGGATGGAGATCGACTCGCGCCCCGTCGAGATCGACGAGGTCGAGCGCATCGTCCGTCGGCTGGAGGTTGAAGAGGTTGCGCTGCAGAAGGAAACCGACGCGGCGTCGAAGGAGCGGCTCGAGAAGCTACGCGCCGAACTGGCCGACCAGAAGGAGAAGCTCAACGAGCTCTCCGCGCGGTGGCAGTCGGAGAAGACCGCGATCGACGCGGTACGCGACCTCAAGGAGGAGCTGGACCGTCTTCGCGGCGAGGCCGATCGCGCCGAGCGCGACGGTGACCTCGGGCGCGCGGCCGAGCTGCGGTACGGCCGAATCCCGGGCCTGGAGAAGGAACTCGAGGCCGCACTGGAGAAGACCGGCACCGATCCCGGCCAGGACGTGATGCTGCAGGAGGAGGTCGGACCCGACGACGTGGCGCAGGTCGTGTCGTCGTGGACCGGAATCCCGGCCGGACGCATGCTCGAAGGTGAGACCGCCAAGCTGCTGCGCATGGAAGACGAACTGGGGCATCGAGTCATCGGTCAGAAGGCCGCTGTCGAGGCCGTTTCCGACGCGGTGCGTCGTGCACGCGCCGGTGTCGCCGACCCGAACCGGCCGCTCGGCTCGTTCATGTTCCTCGGCCCCACCGGTGTCGGCAAGACCGAGCTGGCCAAGGCGCTCGCGGAGTTCCTGTTCGACGACGAGCGCGCGATGGTCCGCATCGACATGAGCGAGTACGGCGAGAAGCACAGCGTCGCAAGGCTCGTCGGTGCTCCTCCCGGCTATGTCGGGTACGAGGCCGGTGGTCAGCTGACCGAGGCCGTGCGTCGTCGCCCGTACACGGTGGTCCTGTTCGACGAGATCGAGAAGGCCCACCCGGACGTGTTCGACGTGCTGCTGCAGGTGCTCGACGAAGGCCGACTCACCGACGGCCAGGGACGGACGGTGGACTTCCGCAACACCATCCTGATCCTGACCTCGAACCTCGGCGCCGGTGGCGACAAGGACCAGGTCATGGCGGCGGTGCGCTCGGCGTTCAAGCCCGAGTTCATCAACCGGCTCGACGACGTGGTGATCTTCGATGCGCTCAGCCCCGAGGAGCTGGTGGCGATCGTCGACATCCAGCTCGGACAGCTCAAGAAGCGGCTGGCCCAGCGTCGCCTCGACCTCGAGGTGTCGCCGAAGGCCAAGGAATGGCTGGGCGCACGTGGATTCGATCCGCTGTACGGTGCTCGTCCGCTGCGCCGGCTGGTGCAGCAGGCCATCGGTGACCAGCTCGCCAAGCAGTTGCTGAAGGGAGACATCCGCGACGGCGACATCGTTCCGGTGAACGTCAGTGCCGACGGGGAGTCGTTGGTGCTCGGCTGAGAGGCCTGACAGCAAGTGACAGGGGCCCATCCCTCCGGGGTGGGCCCTTGTCGTCGTTCCGGGCGAGGGGCGGGCTTCGACGCGGCGCCTCCCTGCGCTCGGTGCCGGCTCAGCCGGCGGTGGGGGGCTTTGACGCGGCGCCTCGCTGCGCTCGGTGCCGGCTCAGCCGGCGGTGGGGCGCACGACCTCTCGATGCCCGGCGTCGAGGCGGCGGGTCCAACCGCGGGCGTCGAGGTGCTCGAGCAGTGGGATCGCCACGCGTCTCGTCGTGGCGAGCGCCTGGCGGGCCTCGCTGGTCGTGAACGGCTGGTCGAGCGCGGCGAGGGTCCGCATGGCCAGCGCCGGCGCGGTCGGCAACAACACCACGCCGTCGCGCAATCGCAGGATGCGGCCGGTGCGCTCGGCAGCCGCGAGCTCCCTGGTCCCCAAGCCGAGCGCGGAGAGATCGTCCGCCTCGGGAGCGCGGAACGGTTGCTCGGCCAGACGGCGCTCCAGAGCGCTCATCGCTTCGTCGGCGTCACCGAGATCCGGGACATGGCCCGGGATCGAGAGATGGCCGTCGGACGACGTGAGTCCGGCGTCGGCGATCACCGTCGGTAACAGTGCTCCGTCAGGGAGATTCAGCAACGAAGGAACCCCTGACGTCGACAGGCCGGCGGACATGGGCTCACGCTCATGAACTCCGAGGACCGCGTCATGCAGGCGCCGGGCCCATGCCGCGCAGGTGGATTCGTCGACCCACCACTCGTCGATGACACGAACCCCCGGCGGTGGCATCTCACCGTCGTGGACGAGGCCGAGCCGATGCAGATCCGGAACGCGCACTGCGCCACGTCGGGCGACCTCTTCCGCGGCGCCGCCGTCTTCGCTCATCCCGGCCAGGACGGCCGTCCGGCGTGCTGAGTCGCCGCGGCGACGGAGCCGGGGCGGATCGGGGTGCAGGACGATCCCGCCACCGACGATGCGCTGACCGGGATTTCGCAACACGAGACGATCACCCCGGGACAGTGGCACGGCACGTGCGAATGTCAGGCGTGCGTGGTCGGAGTCGAAGCGGCGCAGGCGGGCTGTCAGTGCAGCGGTTCCGATGTGGACGACGAGGTGCTCGGGAGCATCGTCGAACGGGACGCCACCGACGCGGCGGATGTCTGCCTCGACCGACGAATGCCAGACTCCCGGAGTGACGAGAGCGTCTCCGCGCGCGAGGGTGTCGACGCCGACACCACGGAGATTGACGGCGACCCGGCTGACCGGCGCCGCGGTCGTGAGAGATGTTCCCTCGCTCTGCAATCCGCGGATGTCGACCGGCCGGTGCCCGTCGGGGCCCATCAGCTCCATGATGTCACCGACCCCGATCGTGCCCGAGGGCAGCGTGCCGGTGACCACCGTGCCTGCTCCGGTGCGGGTGAAAACCCGGTCGATCCAGAGGCGGACGCGCCCCGACGTCGAAGGGGATGGCGTCTGCGCGAGGACCGTGTCGAGGGTGCGGCGCAGTTCATCGAGGCCACGGCCGGTGGGAGCGGAGGTCACGACCGCCGGTGCCTCCGCCAGTCCGGTCCGGGCCAATTCGACACGAGCGGTGGCGATCACGTCATCGATGTGATTCTCCGCCGCGCGATCCGCACGCGAGATCACCAACAGCCCGTGCTCGACACCAAGCGCGGCGAGCGCGTCCCGGTGATCGTCGGACTGGGCACTCCAGCCCTCGTCGGCGGCGACGACGAACAGTACGACCGGCGCGGGACCGAGTCCGGCCAGCATGTTGGGGATGAACCGCTCGTGGCCGGGGACATCGACGAAGGCGACATCTGCGCCCGATGGCAGTGTCGTCCAGGCGAATCCGAGGTCGATCGTCAGACCGCGGCGTCGTTCCTCCTCCCAGCGGTCCGGCTCGATACCGGTGAGTGCACGCACCAGCGTCGACTTGCCGTGGTCGACGTGCCCCGCGGTGGCCACCACGTACTTCGCGCGAGACCTCACTGATCGGCGAGCGCCTGCTTGATCGCGGCGAGGACCCTCGCGTCGTCGGCCTCGGGGATGCAACGCAGGTCGACGAGGCAGGCGGAGTCGTGTACGCGCGGCAGGACGGCGGGGTCGCCGAGCCGCAGCCGCTGCGCGGCGCCCACCGGAAGACGCACCGCCCACCCGCGTAGGGGTACACCTGGCGCGCCCCCGCCGCCGACCCGTCCGTCGTGTTCGACGACAGGGAAACCGGTTGCGGCGCCCAGACTCTCAGCACGCGCGCGGAGGCGGTCGGCGTCGGCATGGAGATACTCGTGGACCGGCGGCCGCGGACCGCCGACCGTCGCCTCCATCGCCGCAAGTGCCAGCTTGTCGGCGCGCACAGCGCGAGCCAGCGGATGTCTGGCCAACCGCTGCACGAGTGCGGCGTCGCCGAGCAGGAGACCGGCCTGCGGTCCGCCGAGGAGCTTGTCGCCGCTGGCGATGACCAGGTCGGCGCCGGCGGTGAGCGCGGTGGTGGCATCCGGCTCGTCGGGGAGGAGGGGATCGGGCTGCAGGAGTCCGCTACCGATGTCGGCGATCACCGGCACGCCGTGAGTCCGGCCCAGGTCGCGCAGTTCGGTCAGCGAGGTCTCGCTGGTGAAACCCTCGACGCGGAAGTTGCTCGGATGCACCTTGAGGATGGCGCCGACGTCGTCCCCGGCAACCGCCTCGGCATAGTCGCGGACATGGGTGCGGTTGGTGGTGCCGACCTCGTGCAGGCGCGCGCCGGTGGATGCGATGAGCTCCGTGAGCCGGAATCCCGCGCCGATCTCGATCATCTCGCCACGGCTGATCACGACCGCCCGACCGGCGGCGAGTGCGGTGGTAGCGAGGACCAGGGCCGCCGCCCCGTTGTTCACCATCAGGGCATCGCCCGCCGCGGGACAGGCCTGCAGCAGCGCGGCTCGGGTGGTCGCACCGCGTTTGGATCGCTGACCGGTCTGCAGGTCGAGTTCCACGTCGACGTAGCCCGATGCGGCGACGACCGCTTCGAGTGCCGCCGCCGACAACGGGGCACGGCCGAGGTTGGTGTGAACCACCACGCCGGTGGCGTTGAGGACCGGCCGAGCCGACGAGACAGGTCGGGCGGTCAATTCTCCGACGACTCGTGGTTCGACGTCTTCCGGTGGGATCTCGCCACGACGAGCCGACTCCTGGGCATCGCGGATGATCGCCCGAACAGCCATGTCACCCAGTCGATCTCGCGCATCCGCCACCGCCGGTAGGGCCAGCAGGCCATCCGTGCGCGGAATGTGTCGGCGCGGGTCGGCGGGGACGGCGGCTTCGGGGGGCTTCGACACGGCTCCTCGCTTTCGCTCGTCACCGGCTCAGCCGGCGGTGGGTGGCTCTCGCTACGCTCGGTGCCGGCTCAGCCGGCGTTTTCCTGGCGGAGGCGGACGGGAATCGAACCCGCCAGGCCGAGATACTCGACCTCCTCGGTTTTGAAGACCGGGGAGCCCACCAGGACCCGTACGCCTCCGTGTGTCCTACAACCTATCGTGTCGCCTCTCGGACGCGACCCGGCTCATCCGCGCCAGGCACACCGGCGATCAGTCGGCGCTAGGGTCGGCAGGGTGACTGTCAGCAACGATGCCCCTGTCCGACTGACCGGTTACGCCCACGGTGGCGGTTGTGCGTGCAAGATCCCGCCGGGTGAACTCGAGGAGGCGGTCGCCGGGCTGACCGGCCAGGTCGGTGACGACATCATCGTCGGGCTCGACGACGGTGACGACGCCGCGGCGGTCCGCATCCGCGACGACCTCGCCGTGCTGTCCACCGCCGACTTCTTCACCCCGGTCGTCGACGACCCGTTCGAATGGGGCCGTATCGCCGCGGCCAACGCCCTCTCGGACATCTACGCGATGGGCGGGACGCCGGTGGTCGCGATCAACCTCGTCGGCTGGCCACGCGGTGTGCTGCCGATGGACCTGATGACCGAGGTGCTGAGGGGTGGTCTCGCCGTCGGCGCCGAGGCCGGGTGCCCGGTCATCGGCGGGCACACCATCGACGACCCCGAACCCAAGTACGGCATGGCCGTCACCGGCGTCGCGGCACCCGAGAAGCTGCTGCGCAACGACGCCGCCGAAGCCGGGCTGCCCATCACGCTCACCAAACCGATCGGCGTCGGGCTCCTCAACAACCGGCACAAGCAGACCGGAGAGGTGTTCGACGAGGCGATTGCGCTCATGACCACGCTGAACCGGAAGGCATCGGCAGCTGCCGTCGACGCCGGGGCCCGCGCGGCCACCGACGTCACCGGCTTCGGTTTGCTCGGTCATCTGCACAAGATGTGCCGTGCGTCGGGTGTCGGCGCGGTGCTCGACCGCAGCGCGGTCCCGGCGGTGAGCGGTGCCCGTGAGGCGCTCCGCGACGGCTACGTCTCGGGCGGCACCCGCCGGAACCTCGACTGGGTGCAGCCGCATCTGAGCGCCGACGACGGCATCTCCGAGGACGACCTGCTGTTCCTCGCCGACGCGCAGACCTCCGGTGGGCTGCTGGTCGTCGGGGAGGTGCCGGGATATCCCGTGATCGGGGAGACCGTCGCCGGGTCGGGGATCAGGATTCGGTGACGGGTGGACCGGTGGTGATCGAGTCGCCGGTGATGCCGGCCGCGCGTCGTGCGGCAAGCCGACGCTTCTGGGGTTCGATGGTGTAGCGCGGGTTCTTCGCGGACTCGATGCCCGCGTCGAAGATGCCGAACCGCGTACACGCCGATGCGGCGAGCAACGCGAGGCCCGATGCGACGGCGACCGGTCGGGAACGTCCGCCGGCCAGGGCGCCGATGCCGCCCGCGAGGGCGAGACGTTCACTCCACCGCAGGAGCTTGCCCGCTGTCCCGTCGTGCAGGGGTTCGGCGGTCACCGGGTCCATGCGGCGCTCCATCAGGCGCATCGCGGTGAGATCCCCGGCGACGCCGAGCGTGGCGAGCGTGCGCGCCGGGCCGGCCTGGGCGGTCGGGGTGGTGACGAGTGCCAGACCGCTCGCCGCCAGGCTCGCGGAGCTGACGAAGACGAACGGCAGGTCGCGGTGCATGGCGTTCCACGTGGGTACTGCGGTGTCGGACAGCAGCACCGCGGTGTACACGGCGAGTGGGGGGCCGGCGACGGCGGCGGCGAGACCGGCCGGTGCCTCCACGGCCCGCAGAACCGGCCGCAGCACGCCGAGCGGCAGCCGCGAACCGGTCATCCGGTCGATCTCACCGACCGCGGCCACGCCGAGTGCGCCGCTGAACGCCGAGAGAATCCACGATCCCACGCTCATCGGCGAGGTCACCTTGAAGGTGCGCAGCATGTTGTAGAAGCGGTCGGGACGACCGAGATCGGCCACGAGAGCGATCGCACCCAGCCCCACGGCTCCGAGTCCGCCGAGCCGGGCGTTTCGGCGCAGGGCGTCGCGACCGGTCAACTGGGCGCCTGCTGCGAGCACCCCCGACCCGCCGGCGACGCCGCCGAGAAACAGGTAGGCGGCGACCTTCTCGTCCCACGGCGGTGGTTTGACCACCGGATGCCCGTAGTAGGAGGAGAATTCGGCGTCGGGCACCATCGACATCTCGCGGTTGCCGTCGCCCTGACCGAAGTCCCGGCGCTGCTTGCGTTTACCGCCGCGCCCCAGCCCACGTCCGTGACGACGTGGCGGCTCCGGCGGGCGAAAGGAATCGAATTCCGACGACGTCATCGGCCACCCCGCACGAACGACAGCGCGGCCGCCACGAGCATCCCGGCAGCGGCGACACCGGCCCGCTTGTACATCGACGGGAGATCGGCGGTGCACACGCGCGGGTCCGGTGGAAGGCCGTAGACCTCGGGTTCGTCCAGCAGCAGGAACACCGAACCGGTCCCGCCGACGCCGTCGTCGGGGTTGGCGCCGTAGAGACGCGCTTCGGTCATGCCCTGCTCATGGAGTTGAGCGACGCGGCGGTGAGCGTCGGCGACGAGGTCGTCGTGGTCGCCGTATCTGATCGAGGTGGTCGGGCAGGTCTGCGCGCAGGCGGGTGTCTCGTCGTCGAGGAGCCGGTCGTAACAGAGCGTGCACTTCTGCGCGACACCACGTTTCGGCACCTCGGGTTGCTCACCCTTGCGTTCGCCGGAACGGGTCGTCGGCGCGGCGGTGCCGTCGGCGCGACGCTCGACGACCCCGAAAGGGCAACCGGCGACACATGTTCCGCACCCGTTGCAGACGTCGTCCTGGATGACCACGGTCCCGAACTCGGTGCGGAACAGTGCCCCGGTGGGGCACACGTCGAGGCAGCCGGCGTGGGTGCAGTGTTTGCAGACGTCCGAGGACATGAGCCAGCGGAACTCGGGGGTGTCCGGTGGCGTGGCTTCGACGCGGCGCCTCGCTGCGCTCGGTGCCGGCTCAGCCGGCAGAGGTGGCGGTGGGGTGGCTTCGACGCGGCGCCTCGCTGCGCTCGGTGCCGGCTCAGCCAGCGGTGGTGGCGGCATGGACGGCATGCCGAGTCCGACCAGAGCACGCCCAGACTCACGGGCTTCGGCGATGCGATCGGCGCTCTGTTCGATGAACGCGACGTGGCGCCATGTGCTGGCACCCAGTGCGACGGTGTTGTCATACGACATGCCGGTCAGTTCGAGGTCGCCGTCGCGGGGATTGGAATTCCATTCCTTGCACGCGACCTCACAGGCCTTGCAGCCGATGCAGATCGAGGTGTCGGTGAAGAACCCTTTGCGGGTCTCGTGCGTGTGCCACCCCACGTCGGAGGTTGGATCGGTCGGTCCGGACAGCTGCCCCATCTACTCCTCCGCCTTCCCGGTGATGTGCTGGTTGTCGGTCTCGGTGGTCACCCCGGCACGCTCCTGGTACGCACGTACCAGGTCGATCAGGGCGGCACCCTGGGGCCGGCGGCCGGCGATCACGTCGCACGAACCGACCTTCGACTCCTGGATCTGCACGTTGGGATCCAGTGTGACCCCGATGAGGTCGTTGGCGGCGTCGCCGCTGACCACGGCGTCGGAGCCGACGCCCCAGTGGTACGGAAGGCCCACCTGGTGCACCTGGCGGCCGTTGATGGTCAACGGCCTCATCCGGTCGGTCACCAGGACCCGGGCCTCGATGGCACCGCGCGGTGAGATGATCGTGGCCCATCCCTCGTTGCTCAGTCCGCGCTCGGCGGCGAGTTGCGGCGAGATCTCGCAGAACATCTCCGGCTGCAGCTCCGACAGATACGGCGTCCAGCGACTCATGCCGCCGGCGGTGTGGTGTTCGGTCAGCCGGTAGGTGGTGAACACGAACGGGTACACGTCGGCGCCGGGCATCTCTCCACTCGGGGCGTCGAGGTTGTCCTCACGCGGGAAGAGCACGCGCGCCGGCGACTGCTGCTGCGGATACAGCGCATTGACGACCGGGGATTCCTGCGGTTCGTAGTGGGTCGGCAGCGGGCCGTCGACGAGTCCGCGCGGCGCGAAGAGCCAGCCCTTGCCGTCGGCCTGCATGATGAACGGGTCGTCGCCGCACAGCGCGTCGACACCCCCGAGTGACGGGTCGGGATGTGCGTCGGGCGGGAGATCGACCGGGAAGTCCGGCACGTCGGGGCCCACCCAGCGGCCGGCGTCGGCGTCCCATTCCATGTACCGCTTGCGCTCGCTCCACGGTCTGCCGTCGGGATCGGCGGACGCGCGGTTGTAGAGGATTCGACGATCCGCCGGCCACACCCAGCCCCACTCGTGCTGGGTGATGCCGCCGCCGCCCTGAGGTACGCGTCGTGCCGCCATGTTGTGGGCATCCGCGTACACGCCGGTGTAGATCCAGCAGCCGCCGGCGGTCGAGCCGTCACGCGCCATCTCGGTGTACGACGTCAGGTTCTTGCCGACATCGGGTCCGGACACGTGGTACCCGTTGATCTCCGACAGGACCGCCTCGGGTTCGGGGTTGCCGTGTTCATCGAGCGGATAGTCCCAGGTGAGGTCGAGCAGTGGACGGTCGCGTTCGTCGGTCGAGCCGGCGAGGCGTTCCCGGATGCGTCTTCCGAGCTCGAAGAAGAAGTCCATCTCGCTCTGGCACTGACCGGGCGGCTCGACGGCCTGATGGCGCCACTGCACCATCCGCTGGGTCTGGGTGAACGAGCCGGCCTTCTCCACGTGGGTGGCAGCGGGCATGAAGAACACCTCGGTGGCGATGTCCTCGGTGCGCAACTCACCCGAGTCGATCTCCGGCCCCTCTTTCCACCACGTCGCCGACTCGATCATGTTGAGGTCGCGGACGACGAGCCACTTCAGGTGGGACATCGCCATCCGTGCCTGGCGGCCGTTGGCCGAGCCGACGGCTGGGTTCTGGCCCAGGACGAAGTAGCCGTCGACCTTGTCGGCGAGCATGTCGACCGTCGTCTGGTAGGTGCCGGCGGGACCCGTCAGGCGAGGCAGATGGTCGTAGCACCAGTCGTTCTCCGGGGTCGCGGCGTCGCCGAACCACGCTTTGAGGAGACTCACCATGTAGTCCTCGGCGTTGGCCCAGTAGCCCTTCTCGTTCTTCGACGTGATCGCCGCGATGTAGTCGTCGAAGGTGTCGTGTTTGCCCGCCGACGGCATCGGGAGATAGCCGGGCAGCAGGTTGAACAAGGTGGGGATGTCGGTCGAGCCCTGGATGCTGGCGTGACCGCGCAGTGCCATGATGCCGCCACCCGGACGCCCGACGTTGCCGAGCAGGAGCTGTAACACCGAGGCGGCGCGGATGAACTGGGCGCCGAAGGTGTGCTGGGTCCAGCCGGTCGCGTAGCCGAAGCACGTCGTGCGGTCGCGCCCGGAGTTGTCGGTGACCGACCGCGCGAGGTACTCGAAGTCGGCGAGGGAGATGCCGCACATGTCGCGCACCATCTCCGGGGTGTAGCGCGAGTAGTGCCGTTTGACGATCTGGAACACGCTACGCGGATGTTCCAGCGACTGGTCGCGAACAGTGGCGCCGTGTTCGAGGGGCGGCCCGCCGGAGCCGTGTTCGTGGCCGACCGCGCGGTCCTTGGTGCGCGGACCCTCGTCCGCTCCACCGGGCGAGTCCACCGTGCTGTCCTCGGAGCTCGGCTGCGGTTCCTCGTACGCCCACGAACTGGCGTCGTATTGCCCTGTCTCCGAGTCGAACCCGGAGAACAGGCCGGCGAGGTCCTCGGTGTCGCGGAAGTCCGCCGAGACCAGCGTCGCGGCGTTGGTGTAGGCGACGACGTACTCGCGGAAGTACTTCTCGTGGGTGATCGCGTAGTTGATCAGCGCACCGAGCAGGACGACGTCGGAGCCGGCGCGAATGGAGATGTGCCGGTCGGCCACCGCCGAGGTCCGCGTGAACCGGGGGTCGACATGGATGACCCGCGCACCCCTGGCCCTGGCCTCAGAGACCCACTGGAAACCCACCGGGTGTGCCTCGGCCATGTTGCCACCCATGAGGATGATGCAATCGGCGTTGGCCATGTCCTGCAGTGATTGCGTTGCGCCGCCGCGTCCGAACGAGGCCCCCAGACCGGGAACCGTTGCGGAGTGTCATATGCGTGCCTGGTTCTCGATCTGTATCGCACCCGCCGCGGTGAAGAGCTTCTTGATCAGGTAGTTCTCTTCGTTGTCGAGCGTGGCGCCACCGAGCGAGGCGATACCCATCGTGCGTCGCAGCGGACGACCCTCGTCGTCGTGATCCTGCCAGCCGCGACGCCTCGCCTCCAGGAAACGATCGGCGATCATGTCGATGGCCGTGTCGCGGTCGAGGTCCTGCCATTCGGTCGCGTACGGGGCCCGGTAACGAATCGTGGTCTGGCGCAGCGGGTTGTTGACGAGTTGTTCGCTCGACGCGCCCTTGGGGCACAGCCGTCCGCGCGAGATGGGGGAGTCCGGGTCGCCTTCGATCTGGACGACGCGCTCGTCCTTCACGTACACCTTCTGGCCGCACCCGACGGCGCAGAACGGGCACACACTCTGCACCACACGGTCGGCAGTGGCCGTACGCGGCTCGATGGCGCGTGTCTTCGCCGACGTGACGGCGGGCCCCCGTCCGAAGACGTCACCCGACCGCAGCTGGCGGAACACCGGCCATTCGAGGGGACTGAAGGCTGGCACGGAACCGAGTCTAACCACCCCACGGGTGAGCGTGCTGGCATCATCGCCACCATGAACCGAAAGCCACCCACTCTCCATGTCGTAGGCGGCGTGCGATGAGCAGGATGGACGCCGTCGAACTGCCGGCCGGCGCGCTCGGCGAGTTCCTGGAGTCGACGGCCTTCGCCGAGATGCTCGACCCGGAGGACGAGCTCTCCGCGTCACGCGACACGCGGGCGCGCAGGGCCGAGGTCGTCGACGTCGTGCGCGCGATCGACGCCAACGCTGGTCGACGTTTCGTCGACCGGGAGCGCGCCGGAGAAGTGATCATCGGTGGCCTGCGCGGCGGCGGACTCGGGGTGCGGCCCACGGTGGTCGACGCGGTCCTGAACCTCCTGCGGCCGGTCGGAGTGGCTGCGCCGGGCGCGCCGGAACCCGTTCCCCTCGAGGTGCAGTCGGTGCTCGGCGTGTACGTCTTCGCGCTGGTCGACCCCCGTGACGCATCGGTGTTCTATGTGGGGGCGGGACGAGGAAATCGGGTGCACCACCACGCTCGTGCGGCGCTCGCCGGCGTCACGCCGGACGTCGGGGAGGTGGTGGGGGACGCCGATTCACCGGCCGTCCGGTCCGCGACCGAGGAGCGTATCCGAGACATCGACGCCGACGGATTCGGTGTCGAGCACTGGATTCTCCGGCACGGCGACGACGTCGTCGACTCGCCCGAGGAGCTGGCGTCGTACGTGCAGCAGTTCACGGTCGAGTTCGCCGACCTGGCGCGACTCCCGCTGACGAACAGTGCGCCGAGCGGCGCGATCTCGCTGGAAGAGATGGTGTTACGCCATGCGGCGCCGCTCGCACCGCCGCTGCCCGAGCCGTGTGTGCTGGTGAAGGTCGACGACTCGGCTCGTCCCGGCGCGGGCGCCGAACAGATCTACGAGTGTGCACGGAGCGGATGGCGTGCCGGGCCCCATCGCACGGTGCCCGACCTCCCGGTGCTCGTCTTCGCCGACGACATCGTCCGCGCGGTGCATCGCGTCGACTACTGGGAGGCCTACCGGGACGCCGACGGCAATCTCGACCCGAAGCGGTGGGTGTACACCGGCGCACCGGACCCCGAGTTGGAAGAGCGGTATGTGGGTACGAGCCTGCGGGAAGTGCGGGAGCGCCGAGGCGGCAAGTGGAACCACAACGGCTGGCACCCCTACGGCCAGGTGTGAGCGTCAGCCGACGGCGGCCAGGCCCGGCACCGCCTGGCGCAGACGGATGAGACCGTCGCGGATGCGGGACTTGACCGTGGGCAGCGCGACCCCGAGATGCTCGGACACCTCGCGGTAGGTGAGTCCGTGGAAGTAGGCCAGCTCGATGGCCTGCCGCTGCAGAGGCGTGAGGTTCTCGAGACCGGTGTGGATCAGGCGAGCGATCTCCCGACGCTCCACCGACTCGCTGACCTCGTCGATCTCGCGGCCGGTGTCGGCGATGCCGTAGGCGACGGTGCGTCGGGTCGCGGCCGACTCCGACCGCACCCGGTCGACGGCCCGACGATGTGCCAGCGTCAGAATCCAGGACAGTGCCGAACCCGACCGGGGATCGTAGCTGTCGGCGTTGCGCCACACGGCCAGATACGTCTCCTGGGTCGCTTCCTCGCTGTAACCGGGATCGCGCAGTACCCGCAGTGTCATGCCGTACACACGGTCACACGTCGCGTCGTAGAACTGGGCGAAGGCCTCTGAGTCCCCGGTTGCCACGCGGGCAAGGAGGCTGTTCAGGTCGGATTCATGCATCACGAAACTCCTTGCCGCAGATGTATTTTCGCGCTTCCGGAGCGGGGATCTACGACGGTGTCGGAGCGCTCTCGGTGTGCGATGTGTACAACGCTAGGCGGGCGGCGGCGAGAAGTGACTATCGCGAGACAGAACGGGATGCTTTCGCAATCTTTGGTAACGGAATGATAACGGCGGCCATCTGTCGTGACCGTGCCGTAGCCTGCTCGCCACGAGAGGAGACTCATGTCCGAGGACACCATAGAGGGCCCAGACGGTCGGCGGCGCTGCTTGTGGGCGGGCCGGGAGCCGGAGACCACCTATCACGACACCGAGTGGGGATTCCCGACCACCGACGATACGTCGCTGTTCGAGCGCGTCTGTCTCGAGGGTTTCCAGTCCGGCCTCAGCTGGCGCACGATCCTCCTCAAACGCGAGAACTTCCGGGCCGCGTTCGCCGGCTTCGAGGTCGAGAAGGTGGCCCGCTACACCGATGCCGAAGTCACGCGACTGCTGGGCGACGCGGGCATCATCCGGCATCGCGGCAAGATCGAGGCGGCGATCAACAACGCGCAGCGGGCAGCCGACCTCATCGACGAACACGGTTCGCTGGAGTCGTACTTCTGGGGATACGCCCCGCCGGGCGAGCACGTCCCGGGATCGATGACGACCTCGCCGGAATCGATCGCGATGTCGAAGGACCTCAAGAAGCGGGGCTGGCGCTTCGTCGGTCCGACCACGATGTTCGCGCTCATGCAGGCCACCGGGATCGTCAACGACCACGCCTACGAATGCGTCATCCGGGACGAGGTGGATGCCGCCCTGCGGCAGCGATTGTAGACAATCCAACAATGTGCCATCATCCCTGCATGAACGCCCAGATCGGCATCGGGATGGTGTGCCCGTTCGACATGGCCCTCGACCGCGAGCTGTGGCGCTGGATGCCGGAATCGGTCTCGCTCTACTTCACGCGGACCGGCTACATCGACGCGCCCGTCGACGTCGAGCTGTGCCGCGATCTCAACAACCACGCGGAAATCTCGGCGGCGGTGAGAGCCGTCTCGTCGGTCGCGCCGCGGGCGTTCGGATACGCGTGCGCCTCCGGCAGCTTCGTCTACGGGATGGCGGGCGCGATGGAGATCTCCAACTGCATGCTCGCCGCCGGAGCCGAGCGGGCGGTCACGACCTCGGAGGCGCTGATCCGGGCGCTGAACACCATGAACGTCGGGACGCTGGCGGTCGCGACGCCGTATACCGCGGCGCTCACCGGACTGCTGTGCGACTTCCTCGCCGAATCCGGGAGAAACGTCGTCGCCCAGGCGGGTCTCGGCCGCGATCACGAGATCTGGGCCATCCCGTACCACGTGACTGCGGACCTCATCCGCGCCGCGAACCATCCCGACGCCGACGCCGTCTTCGTCTCCTGTACCAACCTGTGGACCTATGACATCCTCGCCGACCTGGAGTCCGAGCTCGGCAAGCCGGTCCTCTCCGCCAACCAGGTGACCGCCTGGGCGACGCTCTGCGACGCGGGTGTACTCGGCGGTGAGACCACCCCCGCCGACTGGCCGACAACCCATGCACAATCGCTGTTCGCCCGTAGCATTGCCGCATGACCTCTGACGCCGTGACGTTCGGCGAGGCGGGTACCGCCAAATACGTGAACCTGACGACCTACCGCAAGGACGGCACCCCGGTGACATCGCCACTGTGGGCGGCCCTCGACGGTGACCGCCTGGTCATGTGGACCGTGGCCGACTCGTGGAAGGTCAAGCGGTTGCGACGCAATCCGCGGGTGATCGTGCAGGCCTGCGATGTGCGGGGCCTCAAGTCGTTCGGCGAACCCGTCACCGGTACCGCCGTGTTGGACGAGGCGGGCAGCGATCGGGTCAAGCAGGCCATCGCCGACAAGTACGGTCTGTTGGGGCGCCTCAGCCTCATCGGCAGCAAGATCCGCCGCGGCCGGCACGGAAGTGTGGGGATCTCGATCACGGCGGGGGACCGGTAGCCATTCGCGTTCCGCCGGGTCTCGCGGCGCAGGCGGTGCTGGGGCCCGCCTGGGAGGACTGGCTTCGCCGGTTGCCCGCAACGGCATCGGCGCTTCTCGACGACTGGGAACTCTGTCGTGACGGCGCCGAGCTGTGGCACGGGTCCGAGTCGCTCGTGATCCCGGTGACCGACCGGGACGGCCGTCGATCCGTTCTGAAGATCGCCTTCGACGGCGACGACGAGGGTGCCCAGGAAGCACTGGGACTGCAGCACTGGGCGGGACGGGGTGCGGTGCGCATGCTGCGTGCCGACCCGCGGCTTCGGGCGCTGCTCCTCGAACGGCTCGAGCGGACGGACCTCACCTCGATCGGCGACGACGAGGCGTGTCGCGTGGTGGCAGGGCTGTACGGCGTCCTGCACATACCGGCACCCGGTCGGATGGCGCGTCTCACCACGCGCCTGGAGCGTTCGCTCGCCGGGTTGCAGTCCATGCCGCGTGACGCGCCGGTTCCGAGACGGTTTGTGGAACAGGCGCTTTCGCTCGGAAAGGACTTTCTCTCCGACGATTCCACGGTCGGTGTCGTCGTGCACGGCGACCTTCACCACGAGAACGTGCTGGCGGCTCCGTCCGGCGCGCGCCGCTGGCTGGTGATCGATCCCAAGCCGATGTCGGGGGATCCGCACTACGAACCCGCCCCGATGCTGTGGAATCGTCTCGACCTCCGAAAAGGCGATCCGCGGTACGTGATCCGGTCGCGCTTCTACACGGTCGTCGACGTCGCCGGCCTCGACCCGGACCGGGCGCGCGACTGGGTGATCATCCGGATGATCCTGAACGCGCACTGGGCGATCGAGGACGCGGAGAAGGCGGCGCGTGCCCTCACCGCCGACGACCGCGAGTGGATCACCACCTGCATCACGGTGGCCAAGGCCGTCCTCGACTGACCCTCACCGAGCGAACAGTGTTCCCAGATCCGGTATGGCGGCGGTCATCCCGGCGAGCCGGAGGCCTTGCCAGGCGGTGACCTGGTTGGCCGTCAGGACCGGCTTCCCGAATTTCTCCTCGAGTCCGGTGATCCACATCGCGGTGTGCAGTGCGGTATCCGGGATCAGGATCGCCTCGGCGTCCGGGTGATCCGCGGCCGCGATCATGTCGAAGAGGCCGTCGCCGTCGAGGATGCCGGCCTCGGCGGCGGTCTCGATGTCGTTGGCGCGCAGGCAGACGACCTCGATGCCGCCGTCGGCGAGGAATCCGATGAAGCGTGACGCCAGGGGATCGGGATAGGTGGCGGCGATCGCAACCCGCGACAGTCCGAGGTGACGGCACGCATCGACGAAGGCCAGGGAGGTCGACGACGCGGGCCGGTCGGCAAGCGCGGCGATGTCGGCGACCTGGCGTCGGGCGCCGTCGAGACCGAAGACGAAGCTTCCGGACGTGCACGCCCACATCACCGACGCCGGCTGATCCGCCTGGGCCCGACGCACGCCCTCGGCGAGACGGTCCTGTTCGCCGACGGCGGCCATCGCGTCGACGGTGTGGTCGTCGGATTCGATCTCGGTGATGGTCACCGGCAGTCGGACCGCCACACCCGCGGCCACGAGCACCGATTCGATCAACTCGTAGTCGTCCTCGGCGGCGTGGCCGGGATACAGCATCGCGACGGTGGTTGTCACTCGCACACCTCCCAGGTAGATTGTCAACAATCTACCAATCGCGACCGACGAGGGGGCGCATGTCGGACACGGCACGCTGGCTCAGCGCGATCGAACTGGCCGAGGCCTACCGTACGGGTGAGCTGACGCCCGAGGCGGTGGCGGTCGAGTTGCTCGACGCCGTCGACGAGGTCGACCCGTCCGTCAACGCATTCTGCCTCGTCGATCGGGACTCGACCCTCGCCGCAGCTCGGGCGAGCACCGCCCGGTTTCGTGCGGGAACGCCTCTGGGGCCGCTCGACGGTGTGCCCGTCACCATCAAGGACCTGTTGCTCACCAGCGGCTGGCCGACGCTGCGCGGCTCGCTGATGATCGAGCCGGATCAGATGGTCTGGGACACCGATGCCCCCGCGGTGGCGCGACTTCGCGAGGCCGGCGCGGTGATGCTGGGCAAGGTCACCACGCCGGAGTTCGGCTGGAAGGGTGTCACCGACAGCCCACGCACCGGGATCACCCGTAACCCGTGGAACGCATCGCGGACATCCGGTGGGTCGAGCGGCGGTAGTGCCGCGGCGCTGGCGGCCGGACTGGGTCCGCTGTCGGTGGGCACCGACGGTGGGGGATCGATCCGCATACCGGCGGCCTACTGCGGGGTGGTCGGATTCAAGGCGACGCTCGGACGGGTGCCGATGTATCCGCCGAGCCCGTTCGCCCCGGTCGCACACGTCGGTCCGATGACGAGGACGGTCGGGGACTGTGCGCTGCTCCTCGACGTCCTGAGCGGGCACGATCCGCGGGACTGGTCGGCACTGGCGACCCCGACCGATAGCGCCGCCGCCGCGATCGCCGACGTCCGGGATCTCTCCGATGTGCGAATCGGTTACAGTGCCGATCTCGGCTTTGGATCGAATGACCCTGGCGTGCAGGCAAATACGGACCGCGTCGTATCGGTGCTCGAACAGCTCGGCGCGACGGTGGAGAAGGTCGATCTGGAGTGGGACGATCCCGCGTGGGCATATCACATCATCTGGTACGCGGGTGCCGAGGTGGTGGTGCGGGCACTCGGGCCGGCCGCGGAGGAGAAGGTCGATCCGCTGCTACTCGAGGCGCTCGAACGTCATCGGGACCTCACGGCCGGCGACCTCGTGAGCGCGAACGCCCTGCGCATGGAGATGGGGACCAGCATGGGCCTGTTCCACGAGGAGTTCGATGTCCTTGTCGCACCGTCGATGCCCGGGGTCGCCTTCGAGGCGGGACGAACCGTGCCCGAGGGGTCGGCGTCGCCGGACTGGACGTCGTGGACGCCGTACACCTATCCGTTCAACCTCACCGGGCAGCCGGCCGTCACCGTGCCCAGTGGATTCGTCGACGGTCTGCCGACCGGAGCGCAGTTCGTCGCTGCGCGACACCGTGATACGACCGTGCTGCGGGTCGCCGCCGCCTACGAGGCGGCCGCCGGCTTCACGATGTTGGGGGATCGTCCGTGACCGAACGCGCCGACCGATTCATCACCGTGACACTCGAGAAGCGCGGAGTGACGGCGGTGGCGCGGATGCTCGACGCCGAGGCGCCGCGGACGGCAGCTGCGGTGTGGAACGCGCTACCGCTGGGTGGCCAGGTCTTCCACGGCAAGTTCGCGCGCAATGAGATCTACACGCTGCTACCGGCATTCGCGCCGGTGGAACCGGGTGCCGAGAACACTACCATCACGCCGATTCCCGGTGACCTGTGCTACTTCACGTTCGACGGTGTGCTCGACAATCCGGCCTATGGCTACGACCTCGACACCGCTCCCTCCGAACACCGGTTGCTGATCGACCTGGCCGTGTTCTACGGCCGGAACAATCTGCTGGTCAACGGCGACGTCGGGTGGGTCCCCGGCAACGTCTTCGCCACGATCACCGAAGGGCTGAGAGAATTCGCGGCTGCGTGCAACGACGTCTGGATGGGCGGCGCGCGGGGTGAAACGCTGACCTATTCGCGCCTTTCGCGGTAAGAAAGAAGGAATGACGGTGACGATCAAGGTGGATGGGGACAACCCGGGCACGGACGGCCCGGGAGGTCGACGAACCGTGTCTCACCAGGGAAAACAGCCAGGTTCGACGCGCCGTCGTGTCCTCACCCCGTTGGTACAGGAGTCGACACCGGCGATCATCGCGCGTAAGTTGCACAATGCCATTGCGAACGGTGACTTCCCGCCCGGGTCGCAGTTGACGGAGTCGGGTCTCGCCGCAGACCTGGGCGTCAGCCGCGGCCCGTTGCGTGAGGCGATGCAACGTCTCACCGCGGAGGGTCTGCTGGTCAGCCATCGCAACCGAGGCCTGTTCGTCGTCTCGATGGAGGACGACGACATCCGCGACATGTACGTCGCGCGTACGGCGGTGGAACGTGCTGCCGTGCAACAGGTCATCGCGCACCGCGAATCGGAGGCGGTGGCCGGGTTGAACGAGGCGGTGGAGGCCATGCGCGCGTTCGTAGACGAACCGAACCGCGCCGGGATGGCAGAGGCGGACATGGGATTTCACCAAACACTGGTGGAACTTGCGGAAAGCCGGCGGCTTTCGCGTCTCCACGAGACGATTCTCGTGGAGACACGAATGTGTCTGCGAGCCATGCGAGGAACATATTCATCGGGAAAGGAACGGATCGACGAACATCAGGCGTTGGTGGACGCCATCGCTGCGGGGGATTCTGCGAAGGCAGATGCACTGATGATCGAGCACATGGCCGACGGGCTGTGCCGATTGATCGGTGACGGCGACCACGCCGACGATCTCACCGCGTCCGGGAGCTGAGCGCTCGCGGTTCGAATGTCCACGGGTGGTGAAAGAGCCGCCACCGTGCACAGGGTCCACCGACACGGAGATGGCCTATCGAGGGGCGGCAGTACGGTCCCGACGACATTCAGGAAGCGCAGATGAGCGACACGACACCAGCGGATACTTATGAGCGGCTCGCCCCGGACCCGGAGTCACCCGAGGGCCGGAAACTACTCCACAAGGCCATCGGTGCCTCGGCCATCGGAAACGCCACCGAGTGGTACGACTACGGCGTCTATGCCGCGGCCTCGGTGTATCTGACCCAGGCGTTCTTCCCCGGTGATTTCGGAACCATCGGCACCATGCTGGGTTTCGCGGTCTCGTTCGTGCTGCGCCCGCTGGGCGGCATGATCTGGGGACCGATCGGCGACCGTATCGGCCGCAAATCGGTCCTCGCCATGACGATCCTGCTCATCTCGGGCGCGACTGCGCTCATCGGCCTGTTACCCACGCATGCGTCGATCGGTGCGTGGGCGCCCATCCTGTTGATCCTGCTCCGCGTGATCCAGGGCTTCTCGACCGGTGGTGAATACGGCGGGGCCGCAACATTCATGGCCGAGTATGCGCCGGACAACAAGCGCGGCAAGTACGGCTCCTTCCTCGAGTTCGGCACCCTCGCCGGTTTCTGTGGCGGCACCGCATTCGTCCTGCTTCTGCAGCTGGGGCTCACCGAGTCGCAGATGGACCAATGGGGCTGGCGCATCCCGTTCCTGTTCGCCCTGCCGATGGGCCTGATCGGCCTGTACCTGCGGTCGCAGATGGACGACACCCCGGTGTTCCAGGAACTGGAGCAGGAGAACGAGATCACGGGTACGGCGTGGACGCGCTTCAAGGATCTGATCGTCAACTATCGGCGACCGATCCTGACGATGTTCGGCATGGTCATCGCGCTCAACGTCGCCAACTACACGCTGCTGGCGTATCAGCCGACCTACCTCCAGAACACGATCAACCTGTCCGAGACGTCGGCGAGCGTCGTCAACCTGATCGGGCAGCTCGTGATGATGTTGCTCATCCCGTTCTTCGGCTGGTGGTCGGATTCGACCGGACGCAAGCCCATGTGGTGGGGATCGCTCACCGGACTGTTCGTCCTCGCGATACCGCTGTACTGGCTCATGGGTCAGGGATTCGCCTGGGCGATAGTCGCATTCGTCATCCTGGGAGTGCTCTACATCCCACAGCTGGCCACCATCTCGGCGACCTTCCCGGCGATGTTCCCGACACAGGTCCGGTATGCGGGCTTCGCGATCTCCTACAACGTCGCGACCGCCGCCTTCGGTGGTACGGCACCGCTGGTCAACGACGCCGTCGTCGAGAACACCGACTGGAACCTCTTCCCGGCTGCGTACATGATGGGTGCCTGCGCCATCGGCATGATCGCTCTCCTGTTCCTGAAGGAGACCGCGGGGTGTTCGATCCGCGGAACCGAGATCCCCAGCAAGGAGAACGACTTCCACGAGTTGCCGAAGATGCCGGCGGAGTCGAAGGCCTAGCTGCCGAGCAACCTCAGCCCGGCGAGCGTGTACGCCTTTGCCGCAGTGACCAGATCTGCGATGGCGACCGACTCGTCGGGCTGATGTGCGTCGGTGTTGATGTTGCCCGGTCCCAGCACGATCGACGGGATGCCGAGGTCGCGGCTGACGAAGCCGCCGTCGCAGGCGGCGCTCCATCCGCCGACGGAGGCCGCGGCCCCGGCATCGGTGACCGAGCCGACGGCGGCGCTGACCAACGGATGGTCGACGGCAGTTGCGAAACCCGGCATCTCCATGGTGACGCGGACGTCAACGGTGATGCCGTCGGTGTCGATCTTTCTGTCGCGGATGGCCTTTCGGAGATTCTCGGCGATGGCGAGCGGGTCCTCGTCGGGCATCAGGCGACGGTCGATGCCGAGTGAGCAGGTCGGCGCGACGACCGAGATGCCCTGGCCGCCGTGGATCGTGCCGACATTCCAGGTGCCGCAGCCGAGGAGATCGTCGAGGGTTTCGGCGAGGTGGTCGTGATCGGTGCGGATGATCTCGACGATCGCCGCCGCGGCGTCGATGGCATTGCGGCCGTCGGCCGGCCGGCCGGAGTGTGCGGCGCGCCCGGTCACCTCGATCTCGATGTACGACGCCCCCCGGCACCCGCGGACGATCTGCATGTCCGTCGGCTCGGCGACGATGCAACCGAGGAAGTCGTGATCGGCGGGTCGGCCGACGAAGTCACGCACGCCGATACCGTGCTCCTCCTCGTCGACCGTGCAGACCAGGCGTACGGGACCGGAGAGTTCGATGCCGAATTCCCGTGCCCGCGAGAGCACGGTCATGGCCGCCACGACGGATGCGATCCCGCCCTTCATGTCGGTGGTGCCGCGTCCGACGAGGCGTCCGTCACGAGTCCGCACGGTATACGGGTCGGCGGTCCAGTTGGGGCCGGCGGGCACGACGTCGGAGTGGCCGAGGAACATCAGTCCCGGTCCGTCGCCGCCGGGGAGGGTGGCGACCAGGTTGGGCCGCCCGACCGCGACCTCGTGGGTGTCGACGGCGAGCCCGAGGGCACGACACGCCTTTTCCAGGACCTCGACGGCCAAAGCCTCGGTGCCGCCCGGATTCTCACTCGGCGCCTCCACCAGCGCGGTGGTGAGCGCGGTGATCGCGGCCTCGTCGATCAGATCGACGAGCGACTGCTCGGCCGGACTCAGCTCAGGTTCGTGTTCACCGCTCACCGGGCCATCTTCTCAAGACTCGACGTGAGGCGTCGAATGCCTTCGTCGATCCGTTCCGGCGTGCTCGACGCGAAGCACAGGCGCATCGAGTTCCGGAACCGGCCGCCCGGCGACAGTGCCGGGCCCGGGATGAACGCGACACCGTCGGCCAGGGCGATCTCGAACAGCTCGCGGGTGTCGATCTCGGCGAACTCCTCGCGCAGCGTGACCCACAGGAAGAAGCCACCCTCCGGGGCGGTGGTGACCACGCGGTCGCCGAGGTGACGCTCGATGGAGTCGAGCATGGCGTCCTTGCGTTCGCGATACAGCGAGCGAATGCCGGCGAGGTGGTCCTCGAGACCGCCGCGCGCGATGTATTCGGCGACGATGTGCTGGTTGGGCACGTTGGTGCAGGTGTCCATGGCCTGCTTGCCGTTGATGAGCAGCTGCCGCAGTGACGGGTCGGCGTCGACCCAGCCGACGCGCCACCCCGGCGCCAGGATCTTGGAGAAGGTCCGGACCGAGAAGATCAGGGGATCGCCGGGGCTCAGCGTCTGGAAGGTCGGGATGTCGGTGCCGGCGAAACGCAGCAGCCCGTACGGGTCGTCGTCGATGATCACCGCACCCCAGGTGTGCGCCAGGCGCAGCAGTTCGCGGCGTCGTTCCTCCGACATCGTGACGCCAGAGGGGTTCTGGAACGTGGGGATCGTGTAGATCGCCTTGGGGGTCTTGTGGGTGTGCGCGACCAGATCTGCGAGCTGATCGACCTGCATGCCGTCGTCGTCGACGGGCACCTCGAGGAGCTGGGCTCCGTAGGAGAGGGCAGTCGCGCTGCCGTTGGTGTAGGTCGGGGATTCGACGACGACCAGGTCGCCGGGATCGACGAAGAGCTTGCAGGCCAGGTCGAGGCCCTGCATGCCGCCGGTGGTGATCACCAGACGATCGTGTGTCGACGGGTCGGGTGTGGTCGCGAGGTAGTCGACGAGCAGCTGCAGCAGCCGAGGCTCGCCCTCGGTGGCGCCATAGGTGAACGACGTGTGATCCAGGATCTCGCCGGCGATCTGCCGGAACTCGTCGGCGGGAACGGCCTCATCGGCCGGGGACCCCATCGCGAAGCGCACGATGTCGTGGGACTGTGCGGCCAGCAGTGAGGTCGACGAGTCGATCATCGACCCGACCAGATCCTTCGTCCGCCCGGCAAGAGGGAGCGTGGGACCGGAATGACGCACGTCGTTCACGGTTTCGGTCGTTGTGGTCATGTCATGCACCTCGTCTCACCAGGCCTTCGTGGCTCGTCGCTTGCGCTTCTCGCACCTCAGGCAGCGGTTGGGTTGTCGTGTGTTCCTTGTTCGTCAGGTGGCGGTGGTCATTTCTGGATCAGTTCCCGCGGGAACGACGTGAAGCACTCGACGCCGGTGGGGCTGACCCGGACCGACTCGGAGAGCTCGAAACCGTAGTTGTCCATCCACATTCCGCAGACGATGTGGAAGGTCATGTTGGTCTCGAGGACGGTCTCGTCCTCGGTGCGGATGCTGATGGTGCGCTCACCCCAGTCCGGCGGATACCCGATGCCGATCGAATAGCCCAGACGTGAGGGCTTCTCGAGGCCGTACTTGGCGAGGGTCCAGTTCCAGGTGGAGGCGAGTTCGCGGGTCGCCACTCCCGGCCTGATCGCCTCGAGGACGTTGTTCAGGCCTTCGGCGGTCGCCTTTGCGACGTAGTCGAGTTCCTTGTGCGGCTTACCCAGCGACACGGTCCGCGCGAGCGGGCAGTGGTATCGGTTGTGCGCGCCGGTCAGTTCGATGACCACCGCTTCGTCCTCGACGAAGGTGCCCTGATGCCAGGTCAGATGGGGGGTGTCGGCTGCTGCACCGGTCGGCATCATCGGCACGATCGCCGGATAGTCACCACCATAATCCGGTGTCCCGGTGATCTGTGCCTGCGAGATCGCCGCGGCCGCATCGCATTGCCGCACACCGATCTCGATGGTGTCGATGGCCGCACGCATGGCCTCCGAACACACCATCCCGGCCTGTCGCATCAACTGGACCTCGGCTTCGGACTTCACCGATCGCACCCAGTTGACGAGTTCGAAGTTGTCGACGAGCTTCCACTCCGGGATCGCGTTGTGCAGCGCCCGATATGCCTTGGGGGAGAAGAAGTGCGAATCCATCTCCAGGCCGACCGAACCCCCGCGCGACGCAGGGGCGATGGCGTGGCGTTGCCGGAGCGACCACGCCACCCAGTCGAAGGGATGAACGTGCGGGCGGTGCACGTAGCTCTCCGGGTACCCGACGATCTGGTCGTCCGCCAACCACGTCGTGCGGTGTGCGCCACGGGCATCCATCTCCCGGGCGTAGAAGACCATCTCGCCCTCGATCGGGACGAACAGCATCTGCGGGGTGTAGAACGACCACGCGTTGTACCCGATCAGATAGAAGATATTGGCCGGATCGGTGACGATGATCGCCGACAACCCCTGACGGTCCATGAGTTCGCGGACCCGTGTCAGGCGCTGGTCGTACTCGCTGTCGGTGAACAGCTGAGTCCCGAGGTACATGGGCTTGCTGCTCCTTGCTCACACGTCGGTGGTCGGGTGCCGGACGGTCGTTCCGGGCAATGGATCTCCGGATCAGCGACGGATCGGGGTCGCCGTGTACTTCATGTCGAGGAACTCCTCGATGCCCACGCGGCCACCCTCACGGCCGAGGCCGGATTCCTTGACACCACCGAACGGAGCGGCCGGATTCGACACGATGCCGGTGTTCACCCCGACCATACCGGCTTCGAGCGCAGCCGACAGCCGAGCGCAGCGGTCGACGTCCTGGCTGAAGAAGTACGCGACGAGGCCCCACGCGGTATCGTTGGCGAGTGAGATCACCTCGTCGTCCGCGGCCGGGTCGAGGGGATTGTCGGCGTCGCCGAACGGGATGATCGCCGCGACCGGGCCGAAGATCTCGTTGCGCACCAGGTCGGCGTCGAGTCCGACCCCGGTCAGCACCGTGGGCGGGTAGAAGTAGCCGGGACCTTCGATGGCCTGCCCACCGCACGCGACCGTGGCGCCCTTGGACACCGCGTCGTCGACCAGCGAGGAGACCTTCGCAACGGCCTTCGGCTCGACGAGAGGCCCGACCTGCGTGCCCTCGGCTGCGCCGTCGCCGACCTTCAGGGCGGCCATCTTCGCCGTGAACGCCTCGGTGAACTCGTCGATCACGCTGCGATGCACGAAGACCCGGTTCGCCGCGGTGCACGCCTGACCGGTGTTGCGCATCTTGGCCAGCATGAGACCGTCGACGGCACGGGCGATGTCGGCGTCGGCGCACACGATGAACGGGGCATTGCCGCCGAGCTCCATCGAGGTGCGCATGACGGTCCCGGCGGCCTGCCGCAGCAACGTCTTCCCGACCTCGGTCGATCCGGTGAAGCTGACCTTGCGGGCGACTCCGCTGTCCATCCATTCGGTGACCACCGTCGACGGATTCGTGGTGGTCACGACGTTGAGCACGCCAGCGGGCAGACCCGCCTCGACGAGGATGTCCGCCAGCAGGAGGGTGGTCAGCGGGGTGAGCTCGGCGGGCTTGAGGACCATCGTGCAGCCGGCGGCGACGGCAGGCCCGATCTTGCGGGTCCCCATGGCCAGCGGGAAGTTCCACGGTGTGATCAGGATGCACGGACCGACGGGCTGCCTGCTCACCACGATGCGGTGGCCGCCGTCGCCGGTGGTGGTGTGGTCGCCGCCGATCCGGACGGCCTCCTCGGCGAACCACCGGAAGAACTCGGCGCCGTAGGCGACCTCGCCCTTGGCCTCCGCCAGCGGCTTGCCCATCTCGGCGGTCATCACGGAGGCGATCTCGTCTGCCCGGTCCATGATGAGTTGGTATGCACGGTAGAGGATCTCGCTGCGACGGCGCGGTGAGGTGGCCGCCCACTCGGCCTGATGCGCGGCTGCGGTCTCGAGTGCGCGGCGGGCGTCGGAGGCGTCGGCGTCGGCGACCCGGGCGAGCACCTCGCCGGTCGCCGGGTTGAGCACGTCGAACCGGTCGCCCGCGGCGGCCGGAATCCATTCACCGTCGATGAACAGGTCGGTGTGGATGGACGAGATGGCGTCGGGGACCTGGTGGGTGGCGATGGCCGTCATGGTCGGGCTCTCCTCGGTTCTCGGGTGGTCTGTCGGGGTTCTGATGCGGCGGTGAGAAGTTCGGCGAGGTGGACACCGCGGACCTCCCGTGCGCCGGCGAGTCCGTCGTCGACCGTGGCGAGGTGTTCCACCGCCATCGCGCAACTGAATCCGTCGGTGATGACGGGCCGGTGCGGGTCGTCGCGCAGCGCCGGGGCGAGCCCGTTCTCCGCGACGGCCATGCTGACCTCGTAGTGTCCCTTCTCGAAACCGAAGTTACCTGCCACACCACAGCATCCGTCGGCGGAGTGCACGGCGACACCGAGCGCTTCGAGAGCGGCGGTGCCGGTGCGGGCGCCGAAGACCGCGTACTCGTGGCAGTGCGTCTGGAGGGTGACCTCCTCGGGTAGCGCCGGCGGTCGCCATCCCGCGTCGAGCAGGGTCGGCAGGTATGCGGCGAAACTCCGGACCCGCGCCGCCACGCGACGAGCGCTGTCGGTGGGGACGAGTTCGGGCAGGTCCTTGGCCAGTGCGGCAGCACAACTCGGTTCCGGCACCACGATGGGACGGTCGGTGCCGTCGTCGAGAGTCGCAGCGGTGCGTCGAAGTGTCCGGCGGGCCTTGTCCAGCTGGCCGGTGGAGATCCAGGTGAGCCCGCAGCAGTTGTCGGCCGAACACCCCACCCGGTCACCCGTCGCGCCGAGAACCTCGGTGACCGCCGAAGCGACCTGGGGGCGGAAGGCGCGGGTGAAGGAGTCGACGAACAGGATGACCTGCGAGGTCGGGGACACCGGCGCGAGTGCGTCGAGATGGGTCCTGCGGGCGCGTCGGGTCGAGAACGACGGCATCGTCCGGCGCGGATCGATGCCGCCCGCGCGTGCGGCGAGACGGCTGATCTTGGACGACAGCGCGCGATTGACCAGTGGTGCCGCGATCCCCGCCGCCGACAGCCAGGCCGGCATCCAGCCCAGCGAGTAATGCGACAGCGGGCGGATGCGGCGACGGTAGTGATGGTGGAGGAACTCCGACTTGTAGGTCGCCATGTCGACGCCGGTCGGGCAGTCCGTCGAACATGCCTTGCAGGACAGGCACAATTCGAGGGCTTCGGCGACCTCGGGGGATCGCCATCCGTCGTCGACCGACGGCGCGGTGCGCACCATGTCCTGCAGGACACGGGCGCGACCCCGCGTGGAGTCCTTCTCGTCCCGGGTCGCGCGATAGCTCGGGCACATGACACCGGTGGTGTCGGCCCGGCACCGGCCGACGCCGATACAGCCCTGAACTGCATGGACGAAGGGGTCCAGTAGCGGCAGCTCGGTAGAACCACCCCGGAGATGCGCCCCTGAGGGAGTCGTCGAGGACGTGGTGTCGTCGACGCCGCTGCTGAGGGCGAATTTCGGGGGCGTATCTCGGGAACCGTGGCCGAGGTGGAACGCGGTGGGCCAGGCCCGGCGCGGGACATCGGCGAGAGCGAGGTCGGCGGTGATCGACGGTGGGTCGATGATGCTGCCCGGGTTGAGGGTCCCGGCCGGGTCCCAGATCGACTTGAATCGCGCGAAGGCCGCCATCATCGCGGGTGAGTACATGATCGGGAGCAGCGCCGAGCGGGCGCGTCCGTCGCCGTGCTCCCCGGACAACGAACCGCCATGACGGACAACCAGTTTGGCGGCATCGGTGCAGAAGTGCTCCATCACGGCGCGTCCCTCGGGCGTGCGCAGGTCGAACGTGATGCGGACGTGCATGCACCCGGCGCCGAAGTGGCCGTACATCACACCGGTCAGGCGGTGACGGTCGAGGAGTTCGGCGAAGTCGTCGAGGTAGTCGGCCAGGCGCTCGGGGGCGACCGCCGCGTCCTCCCAGCCGGGCCAGGATTCGTAGTTCCCGCCGATGCTCTCGTCGTCGGGGTCGGCCAGTCGGGACGACAGACCGGCGCCGTCCTCACGGACACGCCACAGGGCCTTGCGCCGCACCGGGTCGTCGACGACGGTGGCGCCGATCATCCGGCCCTGCCCACGCAGGTGGTCGAGGAGGCGCTTCGCGGTCGCGGGGACGTCGTCTTCCCCCAGCGCCGCAGCGCTTTCGGAGTCGACGTCGATGAACAACCAGGCCGACCCTTCGGGGAGTCCGGCGACGGTGTCCCGGCCGCGGCGCGCGGCCATCGTCGCGACGATCTTCCGGTCGATGCCCTCGATGGCCGATGGCGAGAACGGGAGGATCGCGGGTACGTCGCGAGCGGCGTCCGACGGGGAGTGATAGCCGACGCAGAGCAGGAGCTGGGAGGTCGCGACCGGAACGAGCCGCACCTTGGCCGACACCACGATCGCGCATGTCCCCTCGCTGCCGACAAGTGCACGCGCGACGTCGAAACCGTTCTCCGGCAACAGTCGTGCGAGGTGATAACCCGAGACCTGACGCGGGATGGTCTCGAGTTCCGTGCGCAGGATCGCCAGATTGACGGCGGCGAGATCCCCGAGGGCGGCACTGATCTCGGTTGCGCGGGCGGCCGCGGCGGCGTCGCCGGGATCGGTGGCGTACAACCCGTCCCGGGTCGCGGTGAGCAGGACACCGTCCGCGGTGACGAGGTGGAGCTCGATGACGTGGTCACTGGTACGTCCGTACCGGACCGAGTGGTTACCGCAGGCGTCGTTGCCGATCGCGCCGCCGAGTGTCGCCCGCGACGCCGACGAGGGGTCGGGTGCGAAGGTGAGCCGGCCGCCGGTCGCTGCACGGGCACGTGCCGCCAGCGTGGTCAGCACGATGCCCGAACCGGCCACCGCGCTGGAGGTCTCGGCGTCGATCGACAGCACCCGGTCGAGGTGACGGGACAGGTCGATGACGACGCCATCGCCGATGGCGTTGCCCGCCATCGATGTTCCGCCGCCGCGCACGACGACCGGGACTCCCAGGTCGTGACATCGGGCCACGATGGTGGCGACCTCACGCGCGGACCGCGGGAATGTCACGGCCAGCGGCGGGATGCGGTAATTCGAGGCGTCGTAGGAGTATTCGGCCAGACGCCGGGGCGACGCGTCGGCATTTATGCCGAGGTCGGTGAGTTCGACTGCGATGTCCACCGGCCTAACCCAGTGCGGCATGCAACGCTGCGCCGAACCGCGCGACGCCCAGGTCGATCTCGTCGGCGGTCACGACGAGTGCCGGGATGAGTCGGACGACGTTGGCCGAGGGTCCGCAGGTCAGCGTCAACAGACCCTGGGCCGTGGTGGCCTGCTGCACCGCGACGGCGGCAGCGGCGTCGGGCACGGTGTTGCCCGCGGCGTCGGTGGTGATGAACTCGATGCCCGCCATCAGACCGAGTCCGCGGACGTCGCCGACGCCCGGGAATCGCGCACACACCTCACGCAGGCCGGCGAGCATCTGCTCGCCGCGCACGCGGGCGTTCTCCACGAGTCCCTCGGCCTCGATGACCTCGAGGGTCGCGATGGCGGCCGCCGCGGCCACGGCATTGCCGCCGTATGTACCGCCCTGCGAGCCCGGCCACGCCTTGCTCATCAGTTCGGTCGACGCGGCGATCGCCGAGATCGGGAAACCGGAGGCCAGGCCCTTTGCGGTGATGATGATGTCGGGAGTCAATCCCTCGGCGTGCTGGTGGCCCCAGAACCTGCCCGTGCGACCGAAGCCGGCCTGCACCTCGTCGAGGATGAGCAGGATGCCGTGCCGGTCGGCGCGGTCGCGCAGCCCTTGGAGGAAGCGAGGCGGAGTCGGCAGGTAACCGCCGTCGCCGAGGACGGGTTCGATGAGGAACGCGGCGGTGTCGTTGGGGGCGACGCGCGACTGCAGGAGGTAGTCGAGCTCGCGCAGCGCGAAGTCGACGGCGGTGTCGGTGTCCCAGCCGTAGCGGAAGGCATAGGGGAACGGCGCCATGTGGACGCCGCTCATCAACGGGGAGAACCCGGCCGAGAATCGCGTCCCCGCCGTGGTGAGGCTCGCCGCGGCCACCGTGCGGCCGTGGAATCCGCCCTGGAAGACGACGATGTTCGGCTTGGCGGTCGCCATCCGGGCGAGACGGATCGCGGCCTCGACGGCCTCCGAACCGGAGTTGGCGTAGAACACAGAGTCCAGGCCTGCCGGGAGGACCGCACCGAGACGTTCGGTCAGCTCCAGCAGCGGCGGATGCAGAACGGTCGTGTACTGGGCGTGGATCACCTTGGCGCACTGGGCCTGTGCTGCCGCGACCACATGCGGGTGGCAGTGACCGGTGCTGGTGACGCCGATGCCCGTGGTGAAGTCGAGGTAGTCGCGACCGTCGGTGCCGTGAATCCAGGACCCCAGGGCATGGTCGACGACGACGGGCGTCGCCTGTTTGAGCGCAGGACTGAGCGAGGCCGTCTGATGGGTGCGGGTGGGGGAGTCAACGCCGGCAGTCATGGGTACACCGTGACGGGAGATCGTACGATTGTCAACAATGTGACAGTCGGTGGTGGTGCGGGTCCTTTCGATACGGCTCCTTTGTCGAGTGGTGGGGAGGTTTCGACGCGACGCCTCGCTTCGCTCGGTGTCGGCTCAACCGGCATCGGGGGTTGCTTAATGTGGAGGTTTCGACGCGACGCCTCGCTTCGCTCGGTGTCGGCTCAACCGGCATTGGGGTTACGGTGGCCGTATGAGCACCCGACGACCGGTCCTCGCGCTCCTCGGTGCCCCGGGTGTCGCGCCGCCGCCCAACCTCGACCAACTCGCCGACCTCGCCGAGATACGTCATTGCGTGGCAGGCGATCTCGCGCAAGTCCTACCCGGTGCGGATGTGTTGGTGTTGTGGGACTTCTTCTCTCGCGCGCTTGCCGACAACTGGGGTGACGCGACGTCGGCGCTGCGCTGGGTGCACGTCTGCGCGGCCGGGGTCGACTCGTTGCTCTTCGACGAGTTGACCGCCTCTGACGTGGTGGTGACCAATGCGCACGGGGTCTTCGACCGTCCCATCGCGGAATTCGTTCTCGCCTCGATCCTCGCGCGCGACAAGCGTTTACACGAGTCGATGGCCCTGCAGCGCGACCATGTCTGGAAGCATCGCGAGACCGTCGGCACGTCTCGGGGTTCGGTCCTCGTGATCGGCACCGGCGGGATCGGTCGTGCCACCGCGCAACTGCTCCGTGCGGTGGGGATGCGGGTCGTCGGTGGAGGGCGGACCGCGCGCGAGTCCGATCCCGACTTCGGTCGGGTCATCCCCACCGCCGAGCTCGCCGATCACGTCGGCGACTTCGACAACGTCGTCACCATCGCGCCGCTGACCTCGCAGACCGCCGGGATGCTCGACGCTCGGGTGCTCGCGGCGATGAAGCCGGGAGCGCACCTGATCAACGTCGGACGCGGGGAGCTCGTCGACGAGCCGGCGCTCGTCGAGGCATTGCGCGCGGGGCACCTCGGGGCGGCCTCGCTCGACGTGTTCGCCACCGAACCGTTGCCCGCCGACAGTGAGCTGTGGGATCTTCCCGGTGTCGCGATCTCGGCGCACATGAGCGGCGATGCGCTCGGCTGGCGCGAGGCGCTGGCCGAACAGATCCTCGACAACCTGCGCAGATATGTCGGCCTGGAGGCTCCTGCGGACGGGGTCGCGCTCGCCGAGACGCTGGTCAACGTCGTCGACAAGGAACGCGGCTACGTAACGGCCACACTTCGACAGGGCGGATGACGTCGCCGCGGCCCTGCCGATAGTAGGCTGTAGCGCGATGACCACCGTCTATTTCCTGATCGCCGCCGTGGCACTCGCGGGTGCGGGCGTCCTGTTGTGGCTCGACCGGCAGCGGTCGAGCGTCGCGCGACACCAGCGTGCGGTCTGGGGGGACGAGCACGAGTTCAAGTTCCGCGAGACGGACACCAAGCTGCGCAAGGTGTTTCGCCGGGCGACGATGAACGTCCCCGATCATGTCGAGGTCCGCGACGTCGCGTACGGCCGCTACGGCGGCGTGGAGACCGTCGTCTTCGATCTCGCCGAGACCGCGACCGTGATCGCCGTCCGCCGCTCCTCGCCCTCGCCCGTCGTTGTGGACCTGCGTCACGAGGATGTGCTGGCGCCCGCCGAGGAGGACGTCGAACTCCTCGGTGCAATGGGGCCGCGAGTCATGTTCTCCAACAACCTCGACGTCGCGCGCCGCGTCTGTGACCGGCGGATGGTCGCGCTGGCCAACAAAGCCCCGGCGTTCGTCGAGGTGCTGTGGAACGAGGGCAACTGGGCGCTCGGTTCGCTGCCGTTGACCAACGACCCCGCGACACTCAACACCGGCCTCGAGGTGGTTCGGCGTTTCGCCGACCTGCTGCGTGTTCTCCCGCCGATGCGCGAACCCGAGGACTCACCGGACCCTCGCGATCCACACGGACCCACGCGCGCCGAACTCGCCGACGAGAAGACCGAGTCGATGCGCGACAAGCGTCGTCGCCAGGCTGCGGCGGCTCCCGCTACGGAGGCTTCTGCGGCAGCCAGGCCGAGCGCGCCGCCGGTCCGCAAACCGCCGGCGACGGGTGCAGCTCAGACGACGACCGGCCGGGGCATGGCCCCGATGCCCGTCCGCGGTTCCGGCTCGCGGAAGCCGGAGGATTCGCGTCGCCCAGACGACACCGGCGATCGCTCCAACCGTCACCGCAGCTGATCCGACAGGGCTGATCTGACGGTGTCGCGGACACCGTAGGGTAATCGTCATCCAGTGCACACCGGCCCACGGCCGGCGAGTTCGAGAGTGAGTAGTCGCATGTCCTCGTCAATCCCGGTTTCCGACGACACGCCACCCCAGGTCGACTCGGCGGGCCGGGCACGACTCGCCGAACTGGTCCGCGAACTCGCCGTCGTGCACGGCAAGGTGACGCTCTCCTCGGGCAAGGAGGCCGACTACTACGTCGACCTGCGCCGCGCCACCCTGCATCACGAGGCCTCTCGGCTGATCGGCCGGCTGATGCGCGAGCTCACGGCCGACTGGGATTACGTCGCCGTGGGCGGACTGACGCTCGGCGCCGACCCGGTCGCGACCTCGATCATGCACGCCGACGGCCGCGACATCGACGCCTTCGTCGTGCGCAAGGCCGCCAAGGCCCACGGTATGCAGCGTCGGATCGAAGGACCCGACATCGTCGGCCGCAACGTCCTCGTCGTCGAAGACACCAGCACCACGGGTGCCTCGCCGTCGACCGCGGTGGAGGCCGTGCGCGAGATCGGCGGCAACGTCGTGGGTGTCGCCACCGTCGTCGACCGTGCGACCGGTGCGGACGCCGTCATCACCGGGCTGGGCGTGCCCTACCGCTCGCTGCTCGGGCTGAACGATCTCGGCCTTGCCTGACGCGCTCGACCCAGACGCCGGGGTCGTCGGTCCAACCGAGTGGATCACCGGACCGCCGGTGGGCGTGGGCGCGTGGTCCGTCGAACATCCCGACGAGCCGATCCCGGACGACGAGCGCCTCGACCCCGAACTGCTGGCGAACGGGGACACCCGCAATGTCGTCGACGCGTACCGGTACTGGAAGCGCGAGGCGATCGTCGCCGACATCGACTCGCGTCGCCACCCGCTACACGTCGCGATCGAGAACTTCGCCCATGACGCCAACATCGGCACTGTGGTGCGCACCGCGAACGCCTTCGCCGTCGCGGCGGTCCACATCGTCGGGCGTCGCCGCTGGAACCGTCGTGGTGCGATGGTCACCGACCGCTACCAGCACCTCATGCACCACGACACGGTCGGGGACCTGATCGACTGGGCTCGGGGCGAGGGTCTGGCCGTGGTGGCGGTGGACAACACCCCTGGGTCACAGCCGCTGGAGACCGTGGAACTCCCGCGCGAGTGTGTGCTGCTGTTCGGCCAGGAAGGTCCGGGCGTGAGCGACGACGCGCAGCGGCAGGCGGACATGACGGTGTCGATCGCCCAGTTCGGATCGACCCGCAGCATCAACGCGGGCGTCGCTGCCGGGATCGCGATGCACGCGTGGGTCCGGCAGCACGCCGACCTCGGTGACGCCTGGTAGCGGACCTCGATACCGGTTCGCGCCTCCGCGGTTCGGGGCCTACTCGGCCGGCGGGGTGGTGGCCGGATCCTTCGACGGGGCCAGCGGCTCCTCCTCGACGACACCCTTGCGCGACCGCAGGATGCGCTTGACGATCTCCGAGATGATCGGCAGCACCGACACCAGCACGATGATGATGAAGATGTAGTCGACGTTGTCGCGGATGAACTCGATCTGCCCGAGGAAGTATCCGAGCAGTGTCACACCCACGCCCCAGGCCACCGCGCCGACGATGTTGTAGGTCAGGAAGACGGCGTACCGCATGCGGGCCGCGCCGGCGACCAGCGGTGCATAGGTCCGGACGATCGGGACGAAGCGGGCCAGGATGATCGTGACCGGGCCGTGCTTCTCGAAGAACTCATGGGCCTCGTCGATGTAGGCCTGTTTGAGGACCTTCGCGTTCGGTGTGAACAAGGTGTAGCCGAGTTTCTTGCCGATCCAATACCCCACCTGGTCGCCCAGGAACGCAGCGATCGGGATGGTGACCAGCAGCACCCACAGCGGTGCGAAGGGCTCGATCTCCGCCGACTTCGCGGCGACGATCAGGCCTGCGGTGAAGAGCAGGGAGTCGCCCGGGAGCAGCGGGAACAGGAGCCCCGACTCGATGAACACCACCAGCAGCAGACCCGCCAGCATCCAGGTGCCGAACGAGTTGAGCAGGTTGACCGGATCCAGGAATCCCGGCAGAAGAGCCAGGTTGGTCGTGGTGGTGGCAAGTGCTGAGTCGATCACGGGAACCCAGAGTACCTGCGCGGGCGACGAGGGCGGAATCGCGCGGGAACGGCGTCGGGCACCGCCCGGGAACGGGATCAGCCCATCGTTGTGGCGGGCCGGCCGTTCGACGAGCCGAGTCTGCGTTGGACGAGCGCCACCGCCGCGACGATCACGACACCCAGGACGAACATGCCCAACGCGCCCGGCCAGTCGTCGCCGACGGGCATCGGTGCCCCGTTCGTCGGGTCCTGCCACGGCCACAGTGCCCGCAGCGACCCCAGCAGCAGGCCCGCGGCGCCGACCATCGCCAAGCTGTGGTGGTTACGCAGCAGCCACTCGAGAGCCTGAACGAACGAGGCGAGACCCACGACGGCGCCTGCGGCGAAAACCCCCAGATAGATGAGGTCGCGGTCGTCGACGGCGGCCAGCGTCGGTGCGTAGAGACCGATCACGAGCAAGAAGAACGAACCCGACACTCCGGGCAGCACGAGCGCGCACACCGCGACCGAGGCCGCGAAGAAGACCGCCACCAGCGGCGGATCAGACACCTCGGACCGCGGCAGCGACGTCAGCACGAACACGAGTACGGCCATCACCGCGAACGTCAGGACGGCCGACAGTTTCGACGAGGTGGTCGTGAAGGTTCCGCGCGGGATCTCCTGAAACGGGATGGCCACCGACGCCGCGATCATGCCGATGAACAGAGCCCGGGAATACACCGGCTGCTCCGTGACGAAACCCTCCATCACGCCGGCGATCGAGAACACCGCGATCGCCATACCCGCCAGAACCGGGACCACCAGCCACCAGTCGACCCGTGCGGCATCGTCGGTTCGGACGCCTCGCAGGCGGCGTGCCGGGAACGTCGTCGCCGCCTTCGCCGTCGCGATGAGCCGGTCGTATATGCCGGTGATCAGGGCAACAGTGCCGCCGGAGACCCCGGGGATGGTCTCGGCCACGCCGATGAGGGCACCGCGGCCCACATTCGACGCCACGGTGACCGCCGACGGCCGGGTGGATTGGTTGCCGACGGGAGGGGAGCCGTCGGACCGGACCGGAGAACGAGAGGCTGCCACACCGCGATCCTACGGATGTCTCTCGGTGCAGGTCCGGGCGCGAATGCGGGCGCACCCCCAACTGTGGCACCTGCCATACTGAGGGAAGTCCGGCCGCGGGAAGTCCGGCTGCTCGCCACGGCGCATCAACCGAGGGCGAGAGAACCCGAACACCAGAGCACATCAACACCCTGGAGGATTCGTCGATGCCCATTGCAACCCCGGAGCAGTATGCCGAGATGTTCGACAAGGCGAAGAAGGGCGGTTACGCGTTCCCCGCGATCAACTGCACCTCGTCGTCGACGATCAACGCCGCGATCAAGGGTTTCGCCGACGCCGGCAGTGACGGAATCATCCAGTTCTCGACCGGTGGTGCCGAGTTCGGTTCGGGCCAGGGCGTCAAGGACATGGTGACCGGCGCCGTCGCACTCGCCGAGTTCGCGCACGTCGTCGCCGCCAAGTACGACGTCCTCATCGGCCTGCACACCGACCACTGCCCCAAGGACAAGCTGGACACCTACGTGCGCCCGCTGCTCCAGATCTCGCAGGAGCGCGTCGACGCCGGCCGCAACCCGCTGTTCCAGTCGCACATGTGGGACGGCAGCGCCGTGCCGCTCGACGAGAACCTAGAGATCGCCAAGGAACTCCTCGCCAAGGCGGGCGCCGCCAACATCATCCTCGAGATCGAGATCGGCGTGGTCGGCGGTGAAGAGGACGGCGTCGAGAACGAGATCAACGACAAGCTGTTCACCACCCCCGAGGACTTCGAGAAGACCATCGAGGCCCTCGGTGCCAGCGACTCGGGCAACCGCTACCTGCTCGCCGCGACCTTCGGCAACGTTCACGGCGTCTACAAGCCGGGCAACGTCAAGCTGCGTCCCGACGTGCTGAACACCGGCCAGGAAGTCGCCGCCAAGAAGCTGGGTCTGGCCGACGGCGCGAAGCCCTTCGACTTCGTCTTCCACGGCGGCTCGGGCTCGCTGAAGAGTGAGATCGACGAGGCGCTGAGCTACGGCGTGGTCAAGATGAACGTCGACACCGACACCCAGTACGCCTACACCCGTCCGGTCGCCGGCCACATGTTCGGCAACTACGACGGCGTCCTCAAGGTCGACGGCGACGTGGGCAACAAGAAGGTCTACGATCCGCGCAGCTGGTCCAAGAAGGCCGAGGCCAGCATGAGCGAGCGCGTCGTCGAGGCGTGCAACGACCTCAAGTCGAACGGCAAGTCGCTGACTGCCTGATCACCCGACAGACGATTCTGCCCGCACCCGGAAAGGGTGCGGGCAGAACTGTTTTCAGGGCTGTTCGGTCACCGGCCGGTGCCGGTGCGGGATGTTCTCGTGGCGGGACGCTCGCCCCGAGTCAGCGGTGGGATGTGCTCGATCGCGCCCGCCGCGGCTGCGACGACGCCACTGGTCGAGCGCGCCGCCGCCGACCAGGGTCGGCCACTGCGCGCCGCCGCGTCGAGCAGGTCGCGGAAGCGATCGAGGGCGGTCAGCGGTGCGGCCGCGAGCGCATTGCCCGGGGGCCGACGGGCCACCACCGGGTGCGGTCGTGTGGGAGCGGTGGATCGGACGATCTGCCACCGGGTGCCCAGGCGGATCAGATCGTCACGATCGGTCGCCTCCTGCAGCCGCGGGAGCAGGACGTCCTCCTCGTCCCGGACGTCCTCCCGGAGCAGCCGGACGATCTCGGCGAACAGCCGATGGTGCTCGTCGGAGTCGACGTCGAGAGTCTCCAGTGACGTGAAGAGTTCGTTGATCGCCTGGTGTTCCTTCTCGATCTCGAGCGTCAGTTGCTCACCGTCTGCCAGTCGGCGCCGGATCGCGGGCCACAGGACGGCCTCCTCGGCGAATGCATGTGGAAAGACGAGCCGGCACAGATCGTTGAGCACCGCCTCGCGGTCGTGGCCGGACGCGTGCTCGGCCTTCCGGATGAGGCGGTCGAGTTCGACGTGGTCCCGCTTCTGCCGACTCAGGACAGAGCGGCGGCCGCCCAGTTGTTCTTCGGTCTGCTCGGCCAGGGATCGGGGCATGGCGTCACTCCCGGGATTCGCGATGTGTCACGCCGCGGGCTCTGCGTGCGGTCGGTGCAGCGGTACCCCACATCGGAGAGCCCAAACGGCCGCAACCGGCGTCAGGAGGTCAGCCACCCGACCATCACCGCAACCGCCAGTGCGATCATCACGAGCGCGGCGACGACGACCGCCGGGTCGGTGCGCGAACCTGACCCGGTGCGGGAACGCGCATCGGGGTCCCCGAGATGTGCCGGCCGGATGCGCCGCGACGGGCCGCCCGAAACCGGCGGCGGCGTGGGTCGTCGAGGAGTGAAGTAGGCCGGGACGTCCGAGGACTGCTCCCCGGACTCCGGCCGGCCTTCCTGCCGGTCCGATCGCCCGGCGTGGGGCGGCGGGGATGTGGTCGACGGGGGACCCCACCCCTGACCGCCGGTCACGTGGGGTTACACACCTTCCAGGCATCACCGTCGCGCTGCAGGTTCAGCGTCACCGTCTCGGGGCTGTCCGGCGCACTCGTGTGCACTGCGACGACTTCGACGACGGCCAGGTCGCCACCCTCGACCACCCGCACCGCGTTGATCGCCTGGGTCTGGACGAGCTCGTTGCGAGCCTTCTGCGCGTCGTAGGTCTTCTGATAGGCCGCGTCGTCGAAGTCCGTGTAGAAGGCGTGGAGCTCGCCACAGGTGACTGAACGCAGGGTCGCGAGGTCGCCCTCGTACAGCGCCGTCGTGTAGTCGAGCGCCACCTCGGCGGCTTCGTCGGCCGGCGGGGTCGCCGTCATGTTGTTGTACGCGAAGATGCCGCCGACGACCGCGGCGATCACCACGACGAGCGCGGCGACGGCGATCAGGAGACCCTTGCCGCCCTTCTTGGTGGTCTTCGCGGGCCTGCCGCCGGGGATGACCTGAGGCTGGTGTGCCGTGGTCGTCCACTCGCCGGTCGACGACGGGGCGACCGCGGGCTCCGGGACGGTGTCGGTGCGCTCATCCGTCGCCGGCGACTTCGCGCCTGCAGCGGTCGCACCGGCAGCGGTCGCACCTGCAGCCGCGGCCCCCGCGGCTGCAGCCGGGATGACCTTCGTGGCGACGTCCGAGTCGGGCTCGTCTTCGGGCATGTTCTCCGACGCGGCGCTCGACTCGTCGGTGTCCTCGGCCGTCGGCGACAGCACGATCGCCTCGGTGGGTGCCTCGCCGGACGGCGCCTCTTCGTCGGTCTCGGTGTCCTCGGCTCCGGTGTCCTCCCCTCCGGTGTCCTCGGTTCCGGTGGCCTCGACCTCGACGGGTTCATCCGACGCGGCCTCGTCCTGGACCTCCGCCTCGGTGGGTTCGGCGGTCTCGGTGGGCTCCGCGGTCTCGGCGGCGGCGTCTCCGGCGGGCTCGGTGGCGGCCTCGTCGGATTCGGTGTTCTCGTCTTCGATTGCCGCAGTGGAGGTTTCGGCTTCCCCGTCAGCGGCTGCATCCACCGCTTCGGGTTCGCCGGTCTCGTCCTCGACGGAGGTGTCCTCGTCGGACTCGTCGGTGCTCGCCACGGCAGCACCGGCGGCCGCTGAGCCCGCCGCGACGGCGGCGACGGTAGTGCCAGACTCACCGGTGTCGTCGGCGTCTTCTGCTTCCGGGGTCTCCGATCCGCCGGACTCAGCCGACTTCTCGGTGCCCGACACCTCTGCGCCGGACACCTCTGTGTCCGACACCTCTGCGCCCGACATGGCGGACTCGTCGTCGTCCGCTGTGGTGGCCTCCGCCTCCGCCGCAGACTCGCTCGCCGGGTCTTCGACGGCTTCGGTTTCGGCTTCGGTCTCGGGCGCCGCAGTCGCGTCGATGTCGTCGAGATCCTCGAGTTCGCTCGGGTCGGGAAGGTCCTCGCGGCGGATCACGGTGGTCTTCGAATCGCTCGGACCCAGACGGGCGGGCTTGCTCGCCGGCGCGGCCGGGGTCTCCTCACCGCTCGTGCCCGCATCATCGGCCCCGAGCGGATCGATCGTGTCCAGATCCTCGAGATCCTCGGGTGACGGGAGATTGTCCCGGCTGATCACCTGGGTGGCGCCGTCGATCCCGCGTCCGCCCTTCGGCTTCGGTGCCTTCGCAGGGCGGGGCGCGTCAGCAGCGTCGGTGCCGGTGGCCGCCGCCCCGTCGGCCTTGTTTCCGTCGGCCTGGTTCTCGGCGGTGTCGTTCTGGGTGGGATCGTCCACGGCTGGCTCGTGGCCCTCTCTGCTGGTGCTCCGGTTCCCGGCGTCCTCGCCGGTCGGAACATTATCCGGGGTGGTGTCTGCGATGTCCGTGTGAGACCCGGAATCCTGGCCGGACTCCCTCCTCGGCCCGGGAGGACTCAACGGGTCGGTGCCCGGTGTGTGGCCGGTCCGCCGCGCGCGACGTTCGTCCCGGACCTGGCGCAGCGTCGAGAGTGCTTTGGTGACAGCAGTTCTCGGCCCCTCTGATCGAGCCATCGACTGATCACCCCGCATTCTTGCCCATCGCATGGTTTCGGTCCGGCCGCCGAGTGACTCGGTGACAGGACCGATTGCGTCATTCACCCTAGCGAATCGCCGGCCGATCGAGCACTAGGGCGTTCGGTCGGTACGGTCGCCTTCGCGGTCACGATGCTTGAATGGGTACATGACGTCTTTCGGAGATCTCCTCGGCCCGCAACCGGTTCTGCTCACCGGCGACGACGACGCCGAGTCGGACCTGCTCAACGGGGCTGTCCCCGCCGAGGTCGCGGCTGCCCATCCCACGGCGTCCATCGCGTGGGCATACCTCGCCGAGGCGGCACTCGAGACCTCGACGGCTGCCGGTGAGGCGGGTGACACCAGCGCGGTGATCGCGGCCTACGCATACGCCCGGACCGGCTACCACCGCGGCCTCGACCAGCTGCGCCGTCACGGATGGAAGGGCTTCGGTCCCGTTCCGTGGAGCCACGAACCCAACCGCGGCTTCCTGCGGTGCGTCGGCGCCCTCGCGCGCGCCGCCGAATTGATCGGCGAGGAGGACGAGCATCTGCGTTGCCTCGACCTCCTCAACGACAGCGACCCCCGGGCGGCCGCCGAGCTCGGCCTGGTCTGAGCGACCCGCGACCCGTCGAATGCCGGCAGCCGCGAGCGGTTCGTATCCGCGCCGGGTCTACGACTCCCTGCCCGGGACCGTCAGACGACGCCTTCGGCGTCTGAAGATATCTCTCGTCCCGATCGTCCAGTGTGCGCTGGCCGCCGGGGTGGCGTGGTGGATCGCCATCCACGTCTTCGCGCATCCGGACCCGTTCTTCGCACCCATCGCGGCCGTCATCTCGCTGGGACTCGGTCTCGGACGCCGATGGCGACGATCGGTCGAGCTCGTCGGCGGTGTTGCGATCGGCATCCTCGTCGGCGACCTGTTCATCGGCTTCGTCGGTGAGGGGGCCTGGCAGATCATGGTCGTCGTCGTCCTGGCCATGTCGCTGGCTGTCGTGCTCGACGACGGTCTGCTGATCCCCATGCAGGCGGCGTCGTCGGCCGTCCTGGTCGCGACCCTGCTGCCGCCCGGCGGTGTCGCCGGGTTCCACCGCGCGATCGACGCGCTGATCGGCGGGGTTGTCGGGATAGTTGTGGCCGCGTTGTTCCCGGTCAACCCGGCCAATCGGGCGCGGGAGGACGCTGCGGGGGTATTGCTCACCATCCGAAACGCGGCGCGGTCGGTCGCCGCGGGTCTGCGCGAAGGGGATGCGGAGACGATAGCCGCGGCGCTCGAGGCCGCACGCGGGACGCAGGCGGCCATCAACAACATGCGCACCGACATGACTGGCGGCCGGGAGGTCACCCGGATCTCGCCGCTGTACTGGGGTTCGCGCGACCGTCTCGACCGACTGGTGCGAACCGCGGACCCGATCGACAACGCGGTCCGCAACTTCCGGATCATCGCCCGTCGGTCCCTGGCCGTCACCCAGCGCGGTGAGCGGGTCCAGCCGGCGATCATCGAGATCATCGAGGACGTGGGCGGAGCGTTCGAGGTTCTCCGAGAGATGATGCTGGCCGACCCCGGTGAGGACCCCGACCCCGTGGAGGCCGCGCGCGTCATCCGCTCGATCGTGCGCAAGGCGCCCACCGGCCTGGCCGTGAACAGTCATCTCTCCGAAGCCGCGCTGCTCGCGGAGATCCGCTCGTTGCTCGTCGACCTGCTGATGATCGCGGGGTTGCGCCGGTCGTCGGCGCTGGCGACCCTGCGGAGCTGAGGCCGCCCGCCGGACACGGCGGGCGGTTGCCACATATGCGAAGTTGTGCATATATTGACCGCCATCATGGGTCATTCACATTCGCATTCCCACACCCCCGGGACCGGTGCCGCGGGGGAGCGGCGTCTGTGGCCGATGGTGCTGGCGGTGGCTCTCATCGGCGGGTTCTTCGTGGTGGAACTCGTCACCGGCATCGTGGTGAACTCGCTCGCCCTGATCGCCGACGCCGGGCACATGCTCACCGACGTGGTCGCGCTGATCATGGGGCTGATCGCGTTGGTGCTGGGCCGGCACGGCCGTACCACGGACACCCGTAGCTTCGGCTGGCATCGCGCCGAGGTGTTCACAGCCGTCGCCAACGCGGTCCTGCTCATCGGGGTCGCGGCCTTCGTCCTGTTCGAGGCCATCGAGCGCATCGGCAACGATCCCCAGGTTCCCGGCCTCACGCTGATCGTCGTGGCACTGCTTGGCCTGGCGGTGAACCTCGTCGTCATGCTCCTGCTCCGCGCAGATGCGAAGGAGTCCATCGCCGTCCGCGGCGCCTACCTCGAGGTCCTGGCCGATGCGGTCGGCAGCGTCGGGGTCCTGATCGCCGGCATCGTCGCCCTGACGACCGGGTGGGGCTACGCCGACATCGTCGTCGCGGTCCTCATCGCCCTGTGGGTGGTGCCGCGGGCGCTCCGGCTCGCCATCGACGCGCTGCGCATCCTCAATCAGCAGGCGCCCGCACACGTCGACGTCGAGGCGCTGCGTGCCGACCTGGCCGGTCTCCCCATCGTCGACGACGTCCACGACCTGCATGTCTGGACCCTGACCACCGGGATGGATGTGGCCACGGTGCATCTCGGCAGCAGCCGCCCGAACGCCGAGGTGCTCCCGGCGGCGCAGGCCGTCCTGGCCCGTCACGGCCTCGAACACGCCACCGTCCAGGTGGATCCGAACGACGATCAGCGACGATGTCGTGACGAGATGACGTGGTGAGCCCGCGTCGCTGAACCCAAAATGTCGGTTATGCCTTAAATTCCCGGCATGGAACGACGCGACTTCCTCGCGGTCCTCGCGGCCGGCACGGTGGGGGCCCTGACCGCGAGCACCGTGACGGGGTGCGCCTCGCCGGTCCCGGCCGCCGAGATCACCCCGTCCGGCACTCCGCTTACGCTGCCCACCTCGACGACCGGCCCGCCCACGCCGGCCTTGTCCCGTGCCGGACTGCTCCCGCCGGCCGTGGGAACCCGTCGCCCGCTGCCCCCCCGAGCCGATCACGCGACTGCCGGGCACGGGCAGGCACATCGCCCTCACGGTCGACGACGGCGCCAGCTCCGAGGTCATCGGTGCCTACGTGGAGTTCGCCCGGGACACCGGTGCGCGGTTCACGTTCTTCGTGACCGGATCGTTCGACGGGTGGACCGATCACCGCGCCGAGCTGGCCCCGCTCGTCGAATCCGGACAGATCCAGCTCGGCAACCACACCTGGACCCATCCCGCTCTCACCGAACTCTCGGCCAAGGGGATCGCCGACGAACTCGGGCGGACGAAGCGGTTCCTGAAGAAGAACTTCGGCGTCGACGGCACGCCGTACTACCGGCCGCCCTTCGGCTACCACAACGCGGCGGTCGACGCGGTGGCCGCCGACCTCGGCTACACCATGCCGACGCTCTGGTACGGCTCTCTCTCGGACTCCGGCCTGATCACCGAGAGGTACCTCGTGCAGTGCGCGCGCAAGTACTTCCGGCCGCAGACCGTCGTGATCGGCCACGCGAACCACGACCCCGTCACCAAGGTCTATCCCGAGCTGGTCGAGATCATCCGCCACCGGAAGCTGCGCATGGTGACGCTCGACGACTATTTCGCGTCCTGACCGGCACGACACCGGGAAGGATGCCATCACCGAGTCCGCCGGGGATCCCACGCAGGCGCCGGTCCCGGTCCCGGTCGGCTGAGTCGGCCCGTCAGGGGCGTACGAGCAGCAGATCGGTGACGTGGCGGTAGAACGTCGACCGCTTCAGTACGCGCTCGTTCACGACGCCCTCGCGTTCCACCACGATGTTGGTGCCGCCCGTCTGCACCGCCCGGCCGGCGACCCACCGTCCCGGCAGCAGCCAACGCTCGACCTGGGCGCGCAGACCGGGAGCCTCGAGGGTGGGTTCGATGAGGACCGAACGCACCTCGCCGTCGAAGAGTCGTTCGCTGTCGACGTAGGACTCGCCGTGCAGTTTGGCGCCCTCGGCGCCGAGATGACGGGCACTGCCGAAGATGACCGTTGCGGCGTCGTCGCGGATGAGCGGCACCGGGCTCGCGGTGCCGTGCTCGGCCAGCTGGCGGGCGGCCGGCCCGTGTGGGAGGCGGTACCGGCGCGTCGCCGGGGTGCCTTCTGCCGAGACGTATGCGACTTCCACGTCGAGACGTTCGGTGGCCATGAGGGCGGCCACGACCTGCCCGAGGAAGGTGTCGTTCTCCTCGGCGACGGTAGGTGCGAACCGTTCGGCGACACGGGGTTCGACGATGAGCCGGGTGACGGCCGAATCAGACAGGGCGTCGGTCACGGCGGCACGGATCGTCTTCTTGTCGTCGGCGCGACCGGCTTGGGTGATCAGGGCGAAAGGCACGCGGATAGGGTATCGGGGGCCTCGACACAGTAGTGTTGGTGAGGTTTGTTCTGATCAGTTCAAGCGCGCCGCACGAAGGAGTACCTGAATCATGGCCGCGATCGTGCTTATCGGCGCCCAGTGGGGCGACGAGGGCAAAGGGAAGGCCACCGACCTGCTCGGCGGCCAGATCAACTGGGTTGTCCGGTATCAGGGCGGCAACAACGCCGGCCACACCGTCGTACTCCCCTCAGGTGAGACCTTCGCCTTGCACCTCATCCCGTCGGGCATCCTGACCCCCGGCGTGCAGAACGTGATCGGCAACGGCGTCGTCGTCGACCCCGGCGTGTTGCTCACCGAGCTGGGCGGACTCGAGGACCGCGATGTCGACACCTCCGGCTTGCTGATCTCGGCCGACGCGCACCTGCTGATGCCGTATCACGTGGCCATCGACAAGGTCACCGAGCGATTCCTCGGCAACAAGAAGATCGGCACCACCGGCCGCGGCATCGGCCCCTGCTACCAGGACAAGATCGCCCGCGTGGGTGTCCGGGTCGCCGACGTCCTCGACGAGAAGATCCTCGCCCAGAAGGTCGAGGCCGCGCTCGAACTGAAGAACCAGATCCTGGTCAAGATCTACAACCGCAAGGCCCTCGACCCGGCGCAGGTCGTCGACGAGGTCCTCGGTCAGGCCGAAGGATTCAAGCACCGGATCGCCGACACCCGGCTGCTGCTCAACCAGGCGCTCGAACGCAACGAGACGGTGCTCCTCGAAGGATCGCAAGGCACTCTGCTCGACGTCGATCACGGCACCTATCCGTATGTGACCTCGTCGAATCCGACTGCGGGCGGCGCTGCAGTCGGTGCGGGTATCGGCCCCAACAAGATCACCACCGTCCTGGGCATCCTGAAGGCGTACACCACGCGCGTCGGCTCGGGCCCGTTCCCGACCGAACTGTTCGACGAGCACGGTGCCTACCTGGCCAAGACCGGTGGCGAGGTGGGCGTGACCACCGGCCGCGCCCGACGCTGCGGCTGGTTCGATGCGGTGATCGCGCGATATGCGACCCGAGTCAACGGCATCACCGACTACTTCCTCACTAAGCTCGATGTGCTGTCGAGCCTGGACACCGTGCCGATCTGTGTGGCCTACGAGGTCGACGGCGAGCGCGTCGAGGACATGCCGATGACCCAGACCGGATTCCACCACGCCAAGCCGATCTACGAAGAGATGCCCGGCTGGTGGGAGGACATCTCCCAGTGCAAGACCTTCGAGGATCTGCCCCAGAACGCGCAGAACTACATCCTGCGGCTCGAAGAGCTGTCCGGTGCGCACGTGTCGTGCATCGGTGTCGGACCGGGCCGCGACCAGACGATCGTTCGTCGCGCCATCGTCTGACCCTTCGATACGTTGCTCGGTGTCGGCTCAACCGGCGTGGGGTTTCTGCTGGTTGAGCCGGTAGCGAGCGGAGCGAGCCACCGTGTTGAAATCTCGTGTCGTGGTGGTTGGGTTGGTCGGTGGGTGTGGCGACCGGGTTTCGACGCGACGCCTCGCGTTGCTCGGTGTCGGCTCAACCGGCGTGGGGTTGTGTGGCGCTCGGGTTTCGACGCGACGCCTCGCGTTGCTCGGTGTCGGCTCAACCGGCGTGGGGCGAAGGATCTGCCAGCCACGCGCCGTGAAGTCCGGCGGGAACGCGGATCGGTAAGTCCACAGTGGCGATCGGGCCTTCCTCGGGTGCGTCCACGGTGAGCAGGTAGAACCGAGACGTCATGTCGGTGGGGTCCGTGCCGATCGCACCCCAGTAGTCGCGTTCGGCACCCGGGATGTAGATCGGTTCGCCGATCGCGGCACCCGGCGTCCAGACCTTCTCGGTCCCGGCGACGAGGTCGTGGAACCACAGGCTGTCGAGGTCGCCGCTGTCCCTCGGTCCCTTGGCGACGCTGGCGATGCGGTGATGCTCCCGCGTCAGCATCCGGTCGTCCACGCGGGGGAACTCCATGTCCGGCTCGGTGCTGTTCAGGACGGTCTTGGTGATCCCGGCATCGGGTCGGATGACCGCGCGCGTCAGCGACGACGACGCTCGTGTCGGCTGGTCGGCGAAGCCGCCCGGATAGGTCCATTCCACATAGTCGACGGTCACCGATCCATCGGGATTGTCGAAGGCATTGGCGAAATGCCAGACCCAGAACGGGTCGGCGTCGACCCAGCGCACCGCGGTGCCGTCCCGCGGGATCAACGCGATGCGCGTGCCCCGCTGCGGTTGCCAGGACAACAACGATCCGCCGCTCATCACGGATTCGATGTCGAAGACGAGCGGGCACACGAACAAGACGATGTACCGGCTGGTCAACGCCATGTCGTGGATCATGATCGGCGCATCGAGGCCGTCGACCGGCGTCGGCTCGCGGGTTGCCCGCCCGTCCGGACCGACCACCGCCCAGGTCAGGTAGGGCGCCTCGAGGACGTAGTTGAACAACACCAGTTCACCGGTGGACGGATCGATCTTGGGGTGAGCGGTGCTGCCGACGAACATCGCGCCGTCGCAGTCGGTACGGGCCAGGGTGGCGAGATCCGCGGGTGCGAGCTGATACGGCCGGTCCGCCTCGGCCATCGCCAGCAACCGCCCACCGTGCCGCACGATGTTGATGTCGGGGAGTTCGCGCACGGTCCCGGCCAGCTTGTCCCCGACCTCGGCTGCCGACGGGGTGTAGCCGTCGGTGATACCCGACCAGATGGCATGTCCCGCAGCCTCTTCCGCCAGCACCATCGGGGTGCGGACGAACCGGTTGCGGTACGACGCCCGGCCGCCGTCGAAGCCGATGCGGTGCACCATCGCGTCGCCGTCGATCGGGTAGACGTACGAGCCGATCGGGTCGAAGCGCAGGTTTGGTCCGTTGCGCAGGTAGCTGCCCCGCAGGTCGGCGGGGATCTCACCGCTGACCGGCAGGTCGGTGGCGTCCACCTCGTCGCGCTGTGGGGCGAACACGCCGGTCAGGAACGGGTTGCGGGACATGTCGACCGGCGCGGGCCGGGTCGGGACATCGGATGCGGTCATGGCGCTGCTTTCGGCGAGCCGAGGGAGACGATGATGCGTCCAGGTTAGGGTGTTCACCCAGGTCGTGGCGCCCAGTTCCCCTGCTCGTCCCGAATCCGAGGGCCGCACACGGGCGATGACGGCGGTCGTCGTGATTAGCTTGGGCATGCTTGCGAGACGGGGGAGCCGCGACTACGGGTCGATCCTGCTCGGCTCTGCCGACGAGAGCGGTTTCGCGCAGCGGGTCCGGATCCAGACGTTGCTGACCACCTCGATCGTCGTGGCGAACCTGGTCGGCGCGATCGTTGCGGCCGCGCTCGCCGCGGTCGGCATCCCGGAACCGACCGTCTTCACCGCCGAACTGTGGTGGGTCAACTTCATCGTGGTCCCGGTGTACATCCTCGCCGCGTTCGTGATCGGCATCGGATGGGGAACGGTTCTCGGCGTTCATGTTCTGCGGTGGGTCATCCGCGACGAGGTTCCGACCAAACGAGACGCGCGCCGGACGATGCGACTGCCGTGGCGGCTGTCGCTCGTGCAGGGTCTCCTCTGGTCGGGTGCCGCGGTGATGCTGACGATCATGTACGGCATCGTCGATCCGCAGCTGATCCCCAAGACACTGTTCGTCGTCGGACTGAGCGGTGTCGTCGTGGTGGCGATCTCCTACCTGTTCATCGACTTCACCCTGCGTCCCGTTGTGGCCGACCTGATCTCGGCCGGATTCCATCGCCGGAAGCAAACGGGCGTGAAGTCCCGTGCGGTGGTGTCGTGGATGGTCGGCTCGGCGATCCCGATCATCGGCATCCTGCTGGTCGTGGCGTTCGGGGTCGCACGCGACGAGACGTCCAAACTCGATCTCTTCGTCGGGGTGACGGTCCTGGGACTCACCGCTCTGTTCACCGGTCTGCTGCTGACCCTGTTGTCGTCGATGAGCATCACCGGGCCGATCCGCAGCGTACGGGCGGGGATGAACCGCGTTCGCGCGGGCGATCTGGACAACGCGGACCTCGTGGTCTACGACGGCACCGAACTCGGTGACCTCCAGGTGGGCTTCAACTCGATGGTCACGGGTCTGCGGGAACGGGAGCGAATGCGCGACCTGTTCGGCCGGCACGTGGGCCACGAGGTCGCCGAGGCGGCGTTGTCGTCGGACCCCGAACTCGGCGGCACGGAGCGCGTGGCCGCCGCGCTGTTCGTCGACGTGATCGGGTCGACGACCCTTGCGGCGCAACGCCGTCCGACCGAGGTCGTGGAGATCCTCAACAAGTTCTTCGCGGTCATCGTCCGGGCTGTCGAGGACAAGCACGGCCTGGTCAACAAGTTCGAGGGGGACGCGGTCCTCGCGATCTTCGGCGCGCCCATCGAACTCGACGACCCGGCCGGTGCGGCGCTGGCGGCTGCGCGACGCATCGTCGCCGACCTCGCGGTCGAGGTCCCGGAACTGTCCGCGGGTGTGGGCGTGAGTTACGGGTCGGTCGTCGCCGGAAACGTCGGTGCCATCGAACGTTTCGAGTACACGGTGATCGGCGACCCGGTGAACGAGAGTGCCCGGCTGTCCGAACTCGCCAAGCGGGATCCGGCGAGTCCGCTCGCTGCGGGCCGTGCGGTCGACGCCGCGGACCCGGCGGAGGCCCGGCACTGGCGGCGACAGGAGACCCTGTCACTGCGTGGCCGGACCGCCGAGACGATCGTGTACGCGGCCGCCGTCGGGGAGGAGACGACGACCGCGCACACGACGCCGGGGGAGAAGGCGCCGGGGGAGACGGCGGCCGGGTGAGAACTCAGATGGCGTCTTCGGAACTGATCAGGATGCCGTCGGGCCCGACGATGCTGAGGCCGAGCCCCTCGAACACGGAGTACTTGTACCCGTTGTTGTAGGCGACGAAGTAGTGACGGCCGCTGCCGTTCTCCTGCTCGTGAACCTCCGCCACCGGAATGCACAGGGTGTTACCGGTGCTGCGTGCCACGCCCCGGTACTCGAGGCTGCCGTCGCCCCACTCGCAGATGGTTGCGGCCGACTTCGCGGTGACGACCGAGGTGACGGTGTGCTGGCCGGCGTCGCACGACGGCGCGATCGGGGCCGCGGCGGCCGACGAGGTGCCGGTGACCAGAGCGCCGGCGGCCAGGACGAAGGACGCGCCGGCGGTGGCCAGGCGGATGTGGGTGGTCTTCATGAGAACCGAAGTTAGAGCAGAACTGTCGTCTGCAACATGGGCAGAACTCCCCGCCATCGGTCGGATGGATGACCCTTCGATACGCCCGGGGTCACGCGTCGCGGTCGTCCTGTCCCTCGGCGAAATCCACGCGGCGGAGCGCGACCCGGAGGACCCCGTCGTCGATGCGTCCGGCGTTGCGTTCCTCGATGAAAACCTTGCGCTGCAGGTGCAGGAGTTCAGTGCGTATCCGGGAGCCAGCAGCGGTGGGGCTCTCGCCGATCGCCTCCGGGCCACGGCCGAGTTCCTCCCATGCCACGTTGCGCTGCGAGGTGATCCACTTGTGCATCAGGACCACCTGCATGCGTCGGGGGTCGTCGTCGGCCAGACCGGCCGCGATCTCCTCGAGTCGCTGCTCGGCCTCGCGCGCGGCACGGTCCTGAGCGGCGGCGTATGCGAGACGGTCCTGTGCGCGTTCGTCGCCGGTGACGCCGAGCGCCCGCGCCACCCAGGGCAGCGTGGTGCCCTGGATCAGGAGCGTGCCGACCACGACGACGAACGTCAGGAGCAGGATCTCGGCACGTGCCGGGAACGGCTCGTCGGCCTCGGTCATCAGCGGGATACCGAACGCGGCGGCGAGCGAGACGACCCCGCGCATACCGGCCCACGACACGATGAACACCGAGGACGGGGTGGGAACGGTTCGCGTTCGCGGATACGGCGGACGAACAGGCGCGGCAGGTACGCGGCCGGATAGATCCAGATGAACCGGATCAGGATCGTGGCGGTGAGGACCGCTGCGGCGTCGATGCCCACCTGGACCCAGGACTCGCCTTCGACGCCCTCGATGATGAACGGCATCTGCAGACCGATGAGGAAGAAGACGAAGGCCTCCAGGATGACGTCGATCGACTTGCGGACCGCCTCGTCCTGCAAGCGGGTCGCGTAGCCGACGCGCACCGAGCGCTGACCGAGGAACAACCCTGCCGTGACCACGCCGATGACGCCGGAACAGTGCAGTTGCTCGGCGACGAAGTACGTGGCGAACGGGACCAGTATCCCGAGCGCGGTCTCCATCGGCGGATCGGTCAGCCAGATACGCACCCACGACACCGCGATGCCGACGACGAGGCCGACCACGAGACCGCCGAGCGCCGCGACGGCGAACGTCAGAAGACCCTCACCCAGCGAGGTCGTGACACCTATCGCGGCGGCCAGCGCGATTCGGAACGCGGTGAGGGCCGTGGCGTCGTTGAGCAGACTCTCGCCGCCGAGGAGCGTCATGACGCGGCGGGGCAGGCCGAGGCGCCGGCCGATCGCCTGCGCGGACACCGCATCCGGCGGGGCGACGACGGCGCCGAGGACGAGCGCCGCGGAGAGCGGGAGGTTGGGCACGGTGAGGTGGGCGACGACCCCGACCACGAAGGTCGTGGCCAGCGGCAGACCGACCGCCAGCATCCCGATCGCACGCCAGTTGGCGCGGATCGCCTGATAGGAGCTCTCCTGCGCGGCCGAGTAGAGCAGGGGCGGCAGGATCAGGAAGAGCACGAGTTCCGGGTCGAGCTCGGGTGCCGGCATGTTCGGAATCCAGCCGGCCGCCAGGCCGAGGGTCACCAGGACCAGGGGCGAGGACAGCCCGTAGCGACGGCACAGTGCAGCAACCGCCACCGCGACGACCGCGACGAGCAGAAGCGATGCACTCATCCGAGCGACTGTAATCGCCGGATGCGCCGTTGATAATGGTGAACATGCAGATCTTTCGCCGGTCCTCGACCCGCGGCGGCCAGCGGTCGGGTCCGGCATCCGCCGCCGACGACTCGTCGAACCCGTCGGCGCGCTGCCCCGAGCTCGCCGCGGTCGCGGACGGGTCGATCCCGGTGCCGGAGCCTGCTACGGGTGAAAAGCTCTGCTGCGAGGGTTGTGTGGCGATCGGCGAGGATCACTGGGCGCATCTGCGAATGTGCCTGCGGTGCGGGTACATCGGCTGCTGCGACTCCAGTCCGCGGCGGCATGCGACCGCACACTTCCACGAGACCGCCCATCCGGTCATGCGGTCCGCCGAACCCGGCGAGAGCTGGCGGTGGTGTTACGTGCACGAGGTCATCGGCTGAGAGCCGGACCACGACACCGCCCTGACCGGGTGTCACCGTGGAAGAAGATGTACTGACGACAAGTAGGATTTGGGAATGACGTCGAACAGCGAGAGCGCGACCAGCGCGGATCAGCCGGCGCCGACGATCGGTCCGCCGGACGTTATCGGCACGCCGCTGAGTCCGACGGCGACCAAGGTGATGGTGCTCGGTGCGGGCGAACTCGGCAAAGAGGTCGTGATCGCGTTCCAGCGTCTCGGCGTCGAGGTCGTTGCCGTGGACCGGTACGCCAACGCGCCCGGCCAGCAGGTCGCCCATCATGCCGAGGTCATCGACATGACCGACCCGGACGCGCTGCTCGCCGTCATCGACAAGCACCGGCCCGCCTACGTGGTGCCGGAGATCGAGGCCATCGCCACCGCGGCGCTCGTCGACGTCGCCGAACGTGGCATCGCCGAGGTCATCCCGACCGCGAGTGCCGTGGTCGCGACGATGAACCGCGAAGGCATCCGCCGCCTCGCCGACGAGGAGCTGGGCCTGCCGACGTCGCCGTATCTCTTCGCCGACACCCTCGAGGAACTGACGGTCGCCGCCCGGCAGATCGGATTCCCGTGCGTCGTGAAGCCGGTGATGTCCTCCTCCGGCAAGGGACAGTCGGTGCTGCGCGGACCCGACGACGTGGCGTCGGCGTGGGAGACCGCGAACACCGCCGGCCGCGTGCAGGGCAGCCGGGTCATCGTCGAGGGATTCATCGAATTCGACTATGAGATCACACTTCTCACAGTTCGTGCCATCGATCCCCGGACCGGCGTTCTCACCTCGCACTTCTGCGCGCCGATCGGTCATCGCCAGATCAACGGCGACTACGTGGAGAGCTGGCAGCCGCATGAGATGAGTGCGGACGCGCACGCCTCGGCGACATCGATCGCGGCGCGCATCGCCACCGCTCTGGGCGACGGAAAGCTCGCCGGCCGTGGCGTTTTCGGAGTCGAGCTGTTCGTCAAGGGGGACGACGTCTACTTCTCCGAGGTCAGTCCACGTCCACACGACACCGGCCTGGTCACCATGGCGACCCAGCGGTTGTCGGAGTTCGAGATGCACGCCCGCGCGATCCTCGGCCTGCCCGTCGACGTCACGCTGGCGTCGCCCGGCGCTTCGGCGGTCATCTACGGGCAACTCGACGAGCCCGCCATCGGATTCGAGAACGTCGCGGCGGCACTCGCGGTGCCCGAGACCGACATCCGCCTGTTCGGCAAGCCCGAGAGCTTCCATCGCCGGCGTATGGGTGTGGTCACGGCGACCGCCGACGACGTCCCGGCCGCCCGTGAGCGCGCCGTGCGTGCGGCGTCGCTCGTCTCGCCGGTTCCCGGTCGGGCCGCCGTCCGGAAGGCGACGGTCCTGCCGCCGCCTCCGCCCGCGCCGCCTC
>NZ_BANS01000043.1 GCF_000332995.1 Gordonia amicalis NBRC 100051 = JCM 11271 | reverse complement strand
CAACGTGCGATGGGACAGATCGATCGGGATCGTGGCATCGAGTCGGAGAATCGCCCACCGGTGGAGTCGACAGGCCGGTGGAAGTGGAATGCGGATGGCTCGTTGTCTGTGTCGCTGACGCTGTCTCCGCTCGATGGTGCCGGCTTCTGGCCGGTGCGGTTCGTGCGGAGTACGAACGCACCCGGACCTGCGACGATGCGGATTTGCACGCGGTGTCGAGCGTTCCGCGGAACGCTGCGAGCGAGTTGGAAACCGTGGATGGTGAACGGGATTCCGAGGCCAAGCCGGCGAATCGTCGGGACCTGTGGCGGAATGTGCCGTCGAATCCGGCGCCGGCGATGGTGGCCATGGCCGACATGGTGCACGAGGGGATCGCGATGCCTGATCTCGCACCGGGCGCCGAGATTCTGATCCATACCGACGAGGGTGGGGAGCAGGCCCACCTCGATGACGGGCCGGCGCTGTCGGAGGCTGAGTTGGACGAGGCGCACTGCGGTGCTGCGGTTCGGAAGGTGTTGTCCAGCAGGGTTTCCGGAGCGCCGGGAAAGTTGGCGTTGCTGGGGTTGGGGCGTAAGTCGCGAACGCCGAACAAGGCACTGGTCAGGGCGTTGTTCCTGAGAGACCGGTGCTGTCAGGTGCCCGGCTGTGAACGCACACGGCATCTGCACGCCCACCATGTGGTGTTCTGGTCGGCCGGTGGACCGACCGACCTGGACAACCTGATTTTGTTGTGTGGAAGCTGTCACCGTGCGTTGCATCGGGGTGAGTTCAGTATCACCGGTCATGGGTCGCAACGGTTTTCGTTCCACCGGCCGGGCGGTTCAGTGATCGACGTGAGTCCCGCGACACGTGCGCCAGGTCGGTGGTCGCCGGATGAGCGGGTGGCAGCGAATGCGACGGTGCCCGTGGGTGGCGGCAAGCTCGACCTCGGGTATGCGACCGAGGTGATCTACGCGGTGTGGGAATGGAAGGAACGCAACGCAGGCCGAGAGGTGACAGCGGCCTGACGACCCGCCCGGCCGCGTCAGGATCTCGGCGTGCCACCGGAAACGCTGACGACCCGGAGCATCCTCGTCGCCGCGTCCCGGACCAGGTCTCGAAGCTCATCGGGTCGCTCGATGACGACATCGGCGTCCATGGCGGCGATGATCGGCGGCAGCCAGTCGAGGCTGTCGGCGTGGATCTCGACTCGGTGCCGGCCGGGCCGTCGCCCGTCGGTCCGTCGGTTGCGTCGTCCATGCGCTCTATCCGAGCGACGCTGCGCGGCAGGCGTGCGCGCAGGCGTTCCTCGGTCTCACGGATACGCATGACCACCCGCCAGCGATAGTCCGCGGTGGCGAAGAGGTCCAGGAGCCGTTGCTCCACGTCGAGATCCGCCGGCGGGGCGAAGGTCTGGGGCATAGACCGCGCGGTGCGGATCCGGTCGACACGAAATGTGCGTTCCTGCTTCGTGTCTGGGTCGGCGGCGACCAGGTACCAGTTGTCCGAGTGCGCGGCCAGGCCATAGGGGTGAATCGTCCGGCGAGACGGCGCGCCCGTCCCGTTGCGGTAGCGCAGGTCGACCACGCGTCGAAGATGCACCGCCTCCGCAAGCGTCAGCATCAGGGCGGGGTCCGGATCCATCCCGCGGCGCGAGACCGGCGTCATCAACCCGAGGAGCACGTCGACCTGCCTCGCGTCAGCCGCCGGCAGCGCCCGCATGACCTTGGCCATCGCCGTCTGCGCTGAAAGGTCGGTCTCGCCCGTGGCGGCTCGGCTGCGGGCGAGCCCGAGGAAGACCGCCACCGCCTCCTCTTTGCTGAACATGAGCGGGAGGACGCGCTGACCCGGCGCGAGCTGGTATCCGCCATACCGTCCGCGCAGCGTTTCGATGGGGATTCCCGACTCGGTGAGCCGACCCACGTCTCGGCGCACGGTGCGCTCGTCGACCCCGAGGTGTTCTGCCAGTTCGCCCACGGTGCGTTGGTGCGCTGACTGCAGTAGCTCGAGGAGTCGCAGCGCCCGCGCGGTGGTGTCGGCCATGAATCCATGATCGCCCATCAAACCGGGCGGTTTCTGTCCGGTATTGCTCCTACCGTCGCACCTGCGGCCGGGCGAACGGTCGCGTCCACGCACATCGGAGGAGAAAATCCAATGCAGTTGGCAGCCACCCGAATCTTCACCGACGACGTCGACGCGCTCATCGCGTTCTACGAAGCGGCGACCGGACTCACCGCTGCGCGGTTGCACCCGATGTTCGCTGAGCTCCGCACCCCGTCCGGCACGCTGGCCATTGCCGATACCGCCACGGTCCCGTTGCTCGGTGACGGTGCCGCGCAGGCGCGCGCGAACCGCAGCGTCGCCCTCGACTTCCGGGTCGACGACGTCGACGCTGTCTACGCAGTGCTGCGTGATGTCGTGACGGTGTTCGTCAACGAGCCGACGAACATGCCATGGGGCAACCGCTCGCTGCTGGTCAGGGACCCGGACGGCACGCTGGTCAACTTCTTCACCCCGGTCGGCGACGAGGCCGCGGGGAATCTCTTCTGATCCCCGGCTCTTATGATTGTGCGCGGTGTCAGCGCCGCCCCGCCGCCCGAGAGGATTCACCCAGCATGACGATCGAACAGAACACCGCCGAAGAGAACAGCACAGCCCCGGCGCACACCGAGCTCTGGGTCGAGCGCACCGGGACCCGGCGGTACACCGGGCGCAGCTCACGTGGTGCCGAGGTGCTGATCGGCTCGCAGGACGTCGACGGGGTCTTCACGCCGGGCGAACTGCTCAAGATCGCGCTGGCGGCCTGCACCGGCCTGTCCTCGGACCGTCCGCTCTCGCGTCGCCTCGGCGACGACTACGACGCCACCATCCGGGTCAGCGGTGACGCCGACCGCGAGAACGAGGTGTACCCGCGGATCGAGGAGGTCCTCGAGGTCGACCTCTCCGAACTCGACCCCGACGCGGCGCAACGCCTACTCGTCGTCGTCGAGCGTGCGATCGACGCGGTGTGCACGGTGGGACGCACCATCAAGGCCGGCGCCGAGGTCGACCTGAAGATCGTGACGGACTGAGTCATGAGTGCCGACCCTGTCCGGTTATCTGCGTTCGTCCACGGACACGTCCAGGGCGTGGGCTTCCGATGGTGGACGCGGTCGCGGGCCCTGGAGCTCGGTCTGGTCGGTTACGCGTCCAATCAGGCCGACGGGCGGGTGCACGTCGTGGCCGAGGGACCCCGCGACAAGGTGCAGGCTCTGCTCGATGCGCTGCGGTCCGGCGAGACCCCCGGTCGGGTGGATCTGGTGGTCGACAGCCTGGACCCCGCTCGCGGAGACCTGGTCGGTTTCCTCGAACGGTGAGCGTTGCCCGAAACGCATCACGATGGTGAGTACTCTGTACCGTCGTGCACCTCAAAAGCCTGACCCTGAAGGGCTTCAAGTCGTTCGCCTCGGCGACGACCCTGCGCTTCGAGCCGGGCATCACGTGCGTCGTCGGCCCCAACGGCTCCGGTAAGTCCAATGTCGTCGACGCCCTGACCTGGGTCATGGGCGAGCAGGGCGCCAAGGCGCTGCGCGGCGGCAAGATGCAGGACGTGATCTTCGCCGGCACCTCCGGACGTCCGCCGCTGGGACGTGCGGAGGTGACGCTCACCATCGACAACGCCGACGGCGCGCTCCCGATCGAGTACTCCGAGGTCTCGATCACCCGCCGCATGTTCCGCGACGGCGCGGGCGAATACGAGATCAACGGCAGCACCTGTCGCCTCATGGATGTTCAGGAGCTGCTCTCCGACTCCGGTATCGGCCGCGAGATGCACGTCATCGTCGGTCAGGGTCGTCTGTCGGCGATTCTCGAGTCGCGTCCAGAGGACCGTCGCGCGTTCATCGAGGAGGCGGCCGGCGTCCTCAAACACCGCAAGCGCAAGGAAAAGGCGGTCCGCAAGCTCGACGCGATGCAGGCCAACCTGGCGCGCCTGACCGACCTCACCGCCGAACTGCGACGCCAGCTCAAGCCGCTCGGCCGGCAGGCGGAGGTCGCCCGCCGCGCGCAGACCGTCCAGGCCGACCTCCGTGACGCCCGACTGCGCCTCGCCGCCGACGACCTGGTCATCCGGCGCGCCGAGATGGCCGAACACGCCGCCGTCGAGGACGAGGTGCGGCGCCGCCAGGACGAGGTGGCCGCGGAACTCGACCGCGCCAATGCCGAGGTGACCGAGCACGAGCAGCATCTCGCCGAGGTCACCCCGGCGGCCGCGGCGGCCAGCCGCGCCTGGTTCCGGTTGTCGGCCCTGGCCGAGCGCGTCGACGCGACCCGCCGGGTCGCCGCCGAGCGCAGCCGCTATCTGAGCGAAGCCGCCACCGAGGCGACCGGACCCGACCCGGAGGAACTCGAGGAGCAGGCCCTGGAGGCCGCCGAACTCGAGGCCGAACTGACCGAGGGCGTCGAGATCGCCGCCGAACAACTCGAGACGGCCCGCGAGGTGCTCCGCGAGCGCGAGTCGATCGCCGAGGCCGCGGAGGCCGCCCATCTCGCCGCCGTCCAGGCGATCGCCGACCGTCGGGAAGGACTGGCCCGTCTCGAGGGACAGGTCGACAACCTGCGAACGCGTTCCGAGGGGGTCGACGCCGAGGCCGACCGTCTGACGGCTGCCATCGCCCACGCCACCGAACGCGCCGAAAGCGCTGCCATGCAACAGGATTCGGCAGCGGGGGAACTCGCGCAGCTGGAGGCGTCCGAGCAGGCCCTCGACGAGCACCACGAGCGGTGCGTCACCGCGCTGAACCTGTCCAACGAACGTGTCGCGACCCTGCAGGCGCAGCACCGCGAGGCCGAACAGTCCATCGCCTCGCTGTCGGCGCGGGTCGAGGCCCTCGCCATGGGCCTGGAACGCAACGACGGCGGCGCCTGGCTGCTCGACAACGCGCCCGACGGCCTGCTCGGACCGATGTCGGAGCTGGTCACCGTCGAACCCGGCTTCGAGACCGCGATCGCCGGTGCGCTCGGCCCGGCGGTCGACGGCATCGTGACGGTCGACGGCATGGCGGCCATCCGCGCGCTCGAGGCCCTCAAGTCCGGCGACGGGGGACGGGCCGCCCTGATCTGCGGCGGCCTCACCGACTCCGTACGGCAACGAGACGCTGCCTTGCCCGAAGGCGCTCGCTGGGCATCCTCCGCGGTGACCTGTGGTCCGGAGATCCGCACCGCGATCGACACCGTCCTCGCCGACACCGTCGTAGTCGACGACCCCGCCCGGGGCCTGGAACTGGCCCGCAGCCTCGGCGTGCGCGTGGTGACCCACGCCGGTGACCGCATCGGTCCCGCCTCGATCGAGGGTGGATCGTCGCGGCGTCCGTCGACGCTCGAGGTGCAGTCCGCCATCGACGCCGCGACCGAGGACCTGGCCGCGACCCGACGGCGCGTCGAAGAGCTGGAGGCCGCACTCGACGGGGCACTCACCGAACAGCGGGAACGTCGGGAAGCGGCCGAGGAGGCACTCGCCGCGCTCCACGAATCGGATTCCAGTGTCGGCGCCGCGTATGAGCAGATGGCCCGGCTGGGCCACGAGATCCGCACCGCCCGGGCGGAGGCCGATCGCTTCACCCGTCAGCGCAACCTGCTGGAGAAGGGTCGCGCCGAGACCCTGGAGTCCCTTCGCGAACTGGAGGAACGGCTGCGGCTGGCCCGCGACGAGTCGGACTCGGGTCCGGAGATGGCCGCCGACGACTCCGAGCGGTCGACCGCCGCGGCGGCCGTCGGGATCGCCCGCGGTACCGAGATGGAGGCGCGTCTGGCACTGCGCACCGCCGAGGAACGCCTCTCGTCGGTGCGCGGCAAGGCCGACTCGCTGCGGCGCGCCGCCCAGCGTGAGCGGGAGGCCCGCGAGCGGGCACGTCGTCAGGACGAGATCCGGCGACAGGCCGCCGGGGTGGCGGTGGCCGTCGAGCGGGCCGGCGCGCAGGTCGCCGAGCGTCTCGCGGCGGCGGTCGCGTCGGCGCAGGCGGGTCGCGACGAGCTCGAGGAGCTCCGGGTCGCGCGCTCGGCGACCCTCGACGAGCTGCGCCTGAAATCCGGGGAACTGACCACCACGCTGAACTCGTTGCGCGACACCGTGCATCGTGACGAGGTGGCCCGTGCCCAGGTGGCGCTGCGGATCGAACAGCTCGAGGAGCAGATTCTCGAGACGTTCGCGATGTCGCCGGACGACCTCATCGCCGAATACGGCCCCGACGTCCCGATGCCGCCGTCGGCCCTGGAGATGCAGGAGTACGAGGAGGCGAAGGCGCGCGGTGAACAGGTGGTGGCCCCGGCACCCATGCCGTACGACCGCGCCACCCAGGAAGCCCGGGCGAAGAAGGCGCAGAAAGACCTCAACACGCTCGGCAAGGTCAACCCGCTCGCGCTCGAGGAGTTCGCCGCGCTGGAGGAGCGCTACAACTTCCTGTCCTCGCAGCTCGAGGACGTCAAGGCCGCACGCAAGGACCTGCTCGACGTCGTCGAGGACGTGGACGCCCGCATCCTGCAGGTGTTCACCGAGGCCTACGCCGACGTCGAGCGCGAGTTCGGCCAGGTCTTCCAGACGCTGTTCCCCGGCGGCGAGGGCCGGCTCGTGCTGACCGAGCCCAACGACATGCTGACCACCGGCATCGAGGTGGAGGCCCGGCCGCCGGGTAAGAAGGTGAAGAGACTGTCGCTGCTGTCGGGCGGGGAGAAATCCCTGACCGCGGTCGCGATGCTGGTGGCGATCTTCCGTGCCCGCCCGTCACCGTTCTATGTCATGGACGAGGTCGAGGCGGCGCTCGACGACACCAACCTGCGTCGTCTCATCAAGCTGTTCGAGCAGTTGCGGGAGAAGTCGCAGCTCATCGTCATCACCCATCAGAAGCCCACGATGGAGATCGCCGACGCCCTCTACGGCGTCAGCATGCGCGGGGACGGCATCACGACCGTCATCTCGCAGCGCATGCGGGGCGTCAACATGCCCGTGGCTCAACAGGAGGACACCAGCCAGTGAACACCGGAATCATCATCGGGATCGTCGTCGCGGTGCTCGTCGTCGCCGCGCTGATCGTGCTCGGACTGGTGCTGGCGCGTCGTCGTCGCATCTCGCTGTCCGACACCACGACGAAGCCGGAGATCGTCGACGGGACCACCCGTCAGGTCGACCGGTCCGGGGGCTATCAGGCGGGGTCGGGTTTCAGTTTCAGTCGTGGTGACACGGCCCTGGCCGAGCCGCCGGCGCGCAAGCCGGCACCGGAGCCCAAGCCGGAGCCGCCGGTCCGGCCGGAACCACCGATCCAGCCGGTCGAGGAGCGCACCGACGTCGACGGCCAGCCCGCGGTCGGCGACGACGCCGCGGTGCCGCGCGACTCCCACCGCCGCGGGATCACCGAGGTGTCCCTGCCCGACGTCATCGAGCCGGTAGAAGCCGAGCCCGAGACAGCAGAGCCCGAGACAGCAGAGCCCGAGACAGCCGCACCCGAGGCAGCGGCGCCGGAGACCGCAGCACCCGAGGTCGCCGAGCCGGACGTCATCGCGCCCGAGGCGACCGCGCCCGAGGTGGCTGCACCCGACGACGCGTCCGGCGCGGTCACGGCACCGCCGCGCGAGGAGATCGCACCGACCGCCGGCCGTCTGGGCCGGCTGCGTGGTCGGCTGTCCCGGTCGCAGGGCGCGATCGGCAAGAGTGTGCTCGGTCTGCTCGGCGCCGGTGACCTGGACGAGGACAGCTGGGAGGAGATCGAGGACACCCTGGTGATGGCCGACCTCGGTACGGCGACCACCACGACCGTCGTCGAGACCCTGCGGTCCGAGCTGGCCGCGAACCCGGTCAAGTCGGCGGCAGAGGCCCGCGCACTGCTGAAGCGGGTGCTTGTCGAGCAGCTCGACCCGACGCTGGACCGTTCGATCCGCGCGCTGCCGCATGCGGGGCGCCCGGCCGTCGTGCTGGTCGTGGGCGTCAACGGCACCGGCAAGACCACGACGACGGGCAAGCTGGCCCGCGTTCTCGTCGCCGACGGACGTCGCGTGCTCTTGGGTGCAGCCGACACCTTCCGCGCGGCCGCCGCCGACCAGCTGCAGACCTGGGGCGAGCGCGTCGGTGCGGAGATCGTTCGCGGCAAGGAACAGGCCGATCCGGCCGCGGTGGCGTTCGACGCGGTCGACCGCGGCATCGCGTCGGGCGTCGACGTCGTCATGATCGACACCGCCGGCCGTCTGCACACCAAGACCGGTCTGATGGACGAGCTGGGCAAGGTCAAGCGCGTCGTGGAGAAGAAGGCACCGGTCGACGAGGTGCTGCTCGTGCTCGACGCCACGGTCGGCCAGAACGGGCTGATGCAGGCACGGGTGTTCGCCGAGGTCGTCGACATCACCGGTGTGGTGCTGACCAAGCTGGACGGCACCGCCAAGGGCGGCATCGTCTTCCACGTGCAGAAGGAACTGGGCGTGCCGGTGAAACTGGTCGGTCTGGGCGAGGGCGCCGATGATCTGGCGCCGTTCGAGCCGGAGGCCTTCGTCGACGCGCTGCTGTGATCGCCGCACGCTGGTGAATTTGATCGCCGATCGGAAATCGCGGGTGAGAGATCGCCGGGACAAAACTGAGACAGCCCTCAGAGCGAACCTGCTGTTTTACACCCGCGAAATATAAATCGCTCATCGGGTTACGTACCCGAAACGTGAAGGCACCACTGCGGAAACCGAGTGCCGACAATCTCTTTGCAGGCGCCGAGCCGTCGGTGCATCTGAGGAGGTTTTCGTAGTGGATTTGGCTCTGTTGCCAAACGAATCGTTTGGCCCCATCGACACGGGCAACACGGCATTCATGCTCGTGTCGGCCGCGCTCGTCCTGCTGATGACCCCGGGCCTTGCCTTCTTCTACGGGGGGTTGGCACGCGGCAAGTCCGTCCTGAACATGATGATGATGTCGTTCGGCTCCCTGGCGACGATCAGCGTCGTCTACGTGCTGTGGGGCTTCTCGATGTCCTTCAGCGACGGCATCACCGGCGAGAACGACATTCTGGGCATCTTCGCGAACCCGTTCGCGCTGTTCGGTTCCGACCAGCTCATGAGCACGATCGGTGAGGGCGATTCCGAGCAGTACGTCACCGGCGGGCTGTCGATCCCGGCGATCGTCTTCATGGGCTTCCAGCTGACCTTCGCGGTCATCACCGTTGCCCTCATCAGCGGTGCCCTCGCCGAACGCGTGAAGTTCTCGACCTGGATGGTCTTCACCGTCCTGTGGTCGACGATCGTGTACTTCCCGCTGTCCCACATGGTCTGGGGCGGCCTGGTCGGCGGCGGCGGTCTGCTCGGTGCGGGTGAGGACGGTCTGGCGGCCAAGATGTTCGGCACCGACGACGAGGGTGCGGCTGTCGTTGCGCCCATCGACTTCGCCGGCGGCACCGTGGTCCACATCAACGCCGGTATCGCTGCTCTGGTCCTGGTTCTCATCATCGGCAAGCGCGTCGGCTTCGGTCGTACCGCCTACCGTCCGCACAACATCCCGTTCGTCATGCTCGGTGCGGCACTCCTCTGGTTCGGCTGGTTCGGGTTCAACGTCGGCTCGGAGCTGGGCGCCGACCTCCTCGCCGGCCAGGTGTGGGTCAACACCACGGCCGCGACGGCAGCCGCGATCATCGGCTGGCTCATCGTCGAACTCATCCGCGACAAGCACGCCACCAGCGTCGGCGCCGCCTCGGGCATCGTGGCCGGCCTGGTCGCGATCACCCCGGCCTGTGGTGCGCTGACCCCGGTCGGCTCGCTGATCCTGGGTCTCATCGCCGGTGCCCTGGCCGCGGTGGCCATCGGCCTGAAGAACAAGTTCGGCTACGACGATTCGCTCGACGTCGTCGGCGTCCACCTCGTCGCCGGCCTGTGGGGCACTCTCGCCATCGGTCTCCTCGGCAAGGACGTGGGCCTCCTCTGGGGTGGCGATTACAAGCAGCTCGTGGTCCAGGCGGTCATCGCCTTCTTCGCCCTGGCGTTCACCGCCGTGCTCACCGCGATCATCGCCTTCGCCCTCAAGCCGCTCGGCTGGCGCGTCAGCGATGAGGACGAGAAGAGCGGCATCGACGAGGCAGAACACGCTGAGACTGCCTACGAGCTGGCATGACGATCGAGTCCAATCGCTACTACGCTGACACCCGTGGAGAGGGATAACTAATGAAGCTGATCACTGCAATCGTCAAACCGTTCACGCTCGAGGACGTCAAGGCCGGTCTGGAGCAGGCGGGCATCCTGGGCATGACCGTCAGCGAGGTCCAGGGTTACGGACGCCAGAAGGGCCACACCGAGGTCTACCGCGGGGCCGAGTACTCGGTCGACTTCGTGCCGAAGGTCCGCGTCGAGGTCGTCGTGGACGACGCGGCCGTGGACAAGGTCGTCGACGTCATCGTCGAGGCCGCCCGTACCGGCAAGATCGGTGACGGCAAGGTGTGGGTCTCGCCGGTCGAATCGGTCGTGCGTGTCCGCACCGGCGAGCGCGGCGGCGACGCTCTGTAAGTGAGCTCGTGCCCTTTCTGAACCCCAAGCGCGGCCCCGCGTCCGACGACCAGTCGGGCGCGGGGCCGCACCGTTCAACCCCCGAAACCGAGGAGGCTCCCGTAGCCGCGACCGATCTGGCCAAGACCCGCCGGCAGCTCACCGAGTCGAGCCGGAACGGGAAACTCGACGCACCGGCGTTGCGCCAGGTGCTCGTCGACCTGCACGAGTTCTGGCTGACCAGCAAGGGCGCCGAACTCGGCATCAAACCCCACAGCGGATTCGCGATCGTCGCGGTCGGCGGACTGGGACGTGGCGAACTGCTGCCGTACTCCGACCTAGATCTGATCCTGCTGCACGACGACATGCCCCTCGAGCGGGTGTCCGAGGTCGCCGACGGACTCTGGTATCCGTTGTGGGACGCGAACATTCCGCTCGATCACAGTGTCCGGACCGTTCCGCAGGCGCTGCAGGTCGCCGCTGAGGACGTCACCGCGGCCCTCGGATTGCTCGAGGCCCGCCACATCGCGGGTGACGAGGATCTGTCGAATCTGCTGATCGGTGGTGTGCGCCAGCAGTGGCGCAACGACATCCGTCATCGGTTCCCCGATGTGGTCGCCCACGCTCAGGATCGCTGGCGCCGTGCCGGCGACATCGCGCATCGCGCCGAACCCGACCTGAAGAACGGTCGGGGAGGGTTGCGCGATGTACAGCTCCTCGGTGCTCTGGCGATCGCCCAGCTCACCCACGGGATGGCCGGTCTGCGGCCGGATTCGCCGGGCGCCGGACCGCAGGTCGCCTACGCGCGGCTCCTCGACATCCGGACCGAACTGCACCGCATCGCGGGCCGTCCGCGCGAACAGGTGCGCGCGCAGGACGCCGACGAGATCGGGGCCGCCCTGCGGATCGGGGACCGGTTCGATCTGGCGCGTGTCATCAGCGACTCGGCCCGCACGATCAGCTATTCCATCGACGTCGGTCTGCGGACCGCGGGCAACGCACTGCCGAGGCGCGGCCTGGCCAAGCTGCGCCGGTCGCCGCTGCGCCGCCCGCTCGACGAGGGCGTGGTCGAGCACAGCGGCGAGATCGTCTTGGCGCGCAACGCTATTCCCAGCAAGGACCCGGGGCTCATCCTCCGGGTCGCGGCCGCGTCGGCGAGGACGGGTCTGCCGATCAGCGCGTCGACCCTGAGCCGGCTGGCCGACTACGCACCCGAACTGCGGGAACCGTGGCCGGCGGAGGCGTTGAGCGACCTGTTGGTCCTGCTCAGCTCGGGTCATCACATGGTGGACCCGATCGAGGCGCTCGACCGCACCGGACTCTGGGGCCGGCTGCTGCCGGAATGGGGTGCGGTGCGCGACCTTCCGCCGCGCGACGCGATCCACACCTGGACAGTCGACCGTCACCTGGTGGAGACCGCGGCGTATGCGAGTTCGATGACGACGCGGGTATCGCGGCCGGATCTTCTCGTTCTCGGGGCGCTCATCCACGATCTCGGCAAGGGACGCGGGGCCGACCACAGCATCGTCGGCGCCGAACTCGCCGTCCAGATCGGCAACCGGTTCGGCCTGTGGCCGCAGGACGTGACGACCCTGTCCGACATGGTGCGACACCACCTGTTGCTGCCGCAGGTCGCGACGCGTCGCGATCTCGACGACCCGGCGACCGCCGAGTTCGTCGCCACCGCACTGGGTCACAACCGCGTCCTGCTGGAACTCCTTGCGGCACTGGCCGAAGCGGATTCGCTGGCGACCGGCCCGGGCGTGTGGGGCGAGTGGAAGGCCTCACTGATCGGTGAACTCGTCCGGCGCTCGATGAGCCACATCGAGGGCATCCCGCCGTCGGTACCCGAACCGCTGACACCCGAGCAGCTGGCGATCGCCGCCGAGGGGGACTACGCGGTCCGGCTCGTGCGCGCCGACGGTCCGCACACCTACGACGTCACGATGGTCGCGCCCGATCAGCCCGGGTTGCTGTCGAAGATGGCCGGAGTGCTCGCGCTCGGCGGGTTGCGTTCACACAAGGCCTGCGCGCAGAGCCACGACGGCAAGGCCGTCAACTCCTTCATCGTCGTGCCGATGTTCGGCAGTCCGCCGGACGCAGGTCTGCTGCGCCAGCAGCTCATCGCGTCGGTCAACGGCAAACTCGATGTGCTCGCGCGTCTCGATGCACGGGAACGGGAGTCGCCGATACCCACCATCGGCTCGGTCAGCACCCCGCCGGGGACGATGGTGACTCTCGGGGCGAGCGCCGGCAGCACCGACCCCGACGTCGACGGTGCCGGTCACCCCAAGAACGCGGTACCCGCCCTGTTCGCGGTCGCGCCGCCGCGGGTGACCTGGCTCGACACCCCCGAACCCGACGCCACCGAAGGGGCGGTGCTGCTCGAGGTCCGGTCGGACGACCGGATCGGGCTGCTGAGCCGGGTGAGCGCGGTCCTGGAGCAGCACGGCGCCGACATCCGCTGGGCGAAGGTCTCCACCCTCGGCGCGACCGTCGTCGACATCTTCAGCCTGAGGTTGGCCGAGGACACCGCGGAGATGCGTGCGACGCTCACCGACGCGATCATCGCGGTGTGCCCGCCGCCGCAGCCCAAGCGGGACGAGGACGGTGACGGGCCGCAGCCCTCCGGCGGCACCGGCCGGTCGGGGGTGCCGATCTCCTAGATGTGAGGTCCCAGCAGCCGAGGTTCCCCGACCCACATGGAAGGATGGGACCCATGTTCGATTCCCTCTCCGACCGGTTGACCGGTGCCCTGAAGGACCTGCGTGGCAAGGGGCGGCTCTCCGACGCCGACATCGACCGCACCTGCCGCGAGATCCGGCTCGCCCTGCTCGAGGCCGACGTCTCGCTGCCGGTGGTGCGCGCCTTCATCGCGCGGATCAAGGAACGGGCGAAGGGCGCCGAGGTCTCCGCGGCGCTGAACCCGGCCCAGACGGTCGTCAAGATCGTCAACGAGGAGCTCATCGGCATCCTCGGCGGCGAGACCCGTCGGGTGCGCTTCGCGAAGAACCCGCCCACGGTCATCATGCTGGCGGGTCTGCAGGGTGCCGGTAAGACGACCCTCGCCGGCAAGCTGGGCAAGTGGCTCAAGCAGCAGGGCCACACACCGCTGCTGGTGGCCTGTGACCTCCAGCGTCCGGGCGCCGTCTCGCAGCTGCAGATCGTCGGCGAGCGTGCCGGCGTCCAGGTCTTCGCGCCGCACCCGGGCACCAGCGTCGGCGGTGAGGGAACACTCGGCGTCACCTCCGGTGACCCGGTCTCCGTCGCGCGCGCCGGTGTGGAGGAGGCGAAGAACAAGCACTACGACGTCGTCGTCATCGACACCGCGGGCCGCCTCGGTATCGACGCCGAGCTGATGAAGCAGGCCTCCGACATCCGTGACGCGACCGCTCCCGACGAGGTGCTGTTCGTCGTCGACGCGATGATCGGTCAGGACGCGGTCACGACCGCCGAGGCCTTCGCCGACGGCGTCGGCTTCACCGGTGTGGTGCTCACCAAGCTCGACGGCGACGCCCGCGGCGGTGCCGCCCTGTCGGTGCGCGAGGTCACCGGTCAGCCGATCATGTTCGCGTCCTCCGGTGAGAAGCTCGAGGACTTCGACGTCTTCCACCCCGACCGCATGGCCAGCCGGATCCTCGGCATGGGCGACGTGCTCAGCCTCATCGAGCAGGCCGAACAGCACTGGGACGCACAGCAGGCCGAGGCCGCCGCGGCCAAGATCACCCAGGGTGACCTGACCCTCGAGGACTTCCTCGACCAGATGCTGATGATCCGCAAGATGGGTCCCATCGGCAACATCCTCGGCATGCTCCCCGGCGCCGGCCAGATGAAGGACGTGCTGAGCCAGGTCGACGACAAGCAACTCGACCGGGTCCAGGCGATCATCCGCGGCATGACCCCCGCCGAGCGGGAGAACCCGAAGATCATCAACGCCTCCCGCCGGCTGCGTATCGCCAACGGTTCCGGCGTCACCGTCAGCGAGGTCAACCAGCTGGTCGACCGATTCTTCGAGGCCCGCAAGATGATGGCGCAGATGTCCGGTCGCATGGGCATGGGCGGGATGAACCGGAAGTCCAACCGCAAGGGGAAGAAGGGCAAGAAGGGCAAGGGGCGCGGTCCCACTCCGCCGAAGGTGCGCGGTGGTTTCCCGGCGATGCCGGGCGGCATGCCCGCCGGGTTCCCGGACCTGTCCGACATGCCCGCCGGACTCGACCAGCTGCCCCCGGGACTCGAGGGCATCGACGTCTCGCAGTTCCAGCAGCCCAAGAAGAAGAAATAGCGATGAGTAGCCCGGCAATGGATGTCACCGCCCGCCACTATCGGGGCACCGATCCGCTCACCGGCGAACCGATCGAGTTCTGGGTCTCCGGTGAGACCATCAGCCACACACCCGTCGCAGAGGCCGAGACCGCTGTCGACGACGGCTGGATTCTGCCGGGACTCGTCGACGCCCACAACCACGTCGGCATCGCGCCGGGGCTCGGCGTCGACATCGAGCAAGCCCGTGGTTACGCGTACGCCGACGCCCGGGCCGGGACGCTCCTGATCCGTGAGGTCGGGTCACCGCTGGACACCCATCCGCTCGACGACGACCCCGCCTGTCCGCGGTTCATCCGCTCGGGTAAACACATCGCCCGCCCGAAACGCTATCTGCGTGACTACGGCGTCGACCTCGACGATCCCGACGAGCTGGCGGCCGAGGTGGCACGACAGGCGGAGGCCGGCGACGGCTGGGTGAAGATCGTGGGGGACTGGATCGATCGCGAGGTCGGGGACCTCGCGCCGCTGTGGACGCGGGACCAGATCGAAGCCGCGGTCGCCGTCGCGCACGAACACGGCGCCCGGATCACCGCACACGTCTTCGGGACCGACGCCCTCGTCGACCTGATCGGAGCAGGTGTCGACTGCATCGAACACGGCTCCGGACTCACCGCCGACTTGATCGATCAGCTCGTCGAACGCTCGATCGCATTGGTGCCCACCATGATCCAGGTGGAGAACTTCCCGGGGATCGCCGACGGCGCCGAGCGCTTCCCGACCTATGCGGCGCATATGCGGCAGTTGCACGCCGACGCCCCGAAGGTCTTCGAATCCGCGCGCGAGGCAGGCGTGGCCATCTTCGCGGGCACCGATGCCGGCGGCTTCGTCGAGCACGGCCGCATCGTCGACGAGATCGAGGCGCTGTCGAAGGTGGGGCTGGGGAACGCCGGGCGCCATCGCGGCCGCGTCGGTGCGCCCCCGCCGCTGGCTGGGCGCAGACCTTCTCGGTGACGGCGACCGCGCCGATTTCGTGGTCTACGGCGAGAACCCGTGCGAAGACCTGGGCGTCCTGCGCCATCCGGTAGCAGTGGTGTCGTCGGGTCGCCACCTCGTGTGAGCAACGCCACAAGGTGGACTCTGGTTGCAGTTACCTACTGACACGTAAGGTAGCAACCGCGTTGCAGAGGTTCGTTTGGGGACGAACCGATCAGCTCAATGCAGACCCTGCCGAATCCGGGGGTGAGGACGGGGTTTCGGCAGGAGTCGCAAGCCTGGGGACCGATTCTTCGGTAGGCGAGTGGCGTTGGCGACGTACGGCATGTGGTTGTTCTCGCGGGGTGGACAACCACATGCCGGATCTCCGTCCGATACATGAGGCGGACTTCGTCCGGGCGACGTGACGGATTTCTTTCTGAAGCCGCTGTTCTGGCAGAATGGCTCGACGGTTCGTCGGATACGGTCACGGCCGCCCGACGGTCACACCGAAACAGACGCAAAACCGGGTCCACCATTCCGGGTGGGTTGCAGAATTGCGCAGTGACCACACGAAAGTAGAAGTAGACATGGCTGTCAAGATCAAGCTCACGCGGCTCGGCAAGATCCGCAACCCGCAGTACCGCATCGTCGTCGCCGACGCTCGGACCCGCCGCAACGGCCGGGTGATCGAGACCATCGGCAAGTACCACCCGAAGGAAGAGCCCTCGCTGATCGAGGTCGATTCCGAGCGCGCACAGTACTGGCTGGGCGTCGGCGCGCAGCCGACCGAGCCCGTGGCCGCGATCCTCAAGGTGACCGGTGACTGGCAGAAGTTCAAGGGCCTGCCGGGCACCGAGGGCACCCTGAAGACCGCCGAGGCCAAGCCCTCGAAGCTCGACCTGTTCAACGCCGCTCTCGCAGCTGCCGACAACGAGCCGGTCGCCGCGGCCACCACCCCGAAGAAGAAGGCCGCCAAGAAGGACGAGGCCCCGGCAGAAGCTGCCGCCGAGGCTCCCGCCGCCGAGGGTGACGCGTGAGCGCAGTCGTCGCCGACGCGGTCGAGCATCTCGTCCGCGGAATCGTCTCGAACCCGGACGACGTCCGGGTCGACCTCGTCACCGGTCGTCGCGGCCGGCTCGTCGAGGTCCACGTGAACCCCGAGGATCTCGGTAAGGTCATCGGCCGCAACGGTCGTACCGCCACCGCCCTGCGCACCCTCGTCTCCGGTATCGGCGGACGCGGCATGCGCGTCGACATCGTCGACACCGACCGCTGACGGTCACGTCGTAGGACGAAACGCATCGTGGATCTCGTCGTCGGGCGCGTGGTGAAGTCGCACGGCATTCGTGGCGAACTCGTCGTCGATGTCCGTACCGACAACCCCGACCTGCGCTTCGCTCGCGGCGCGGTGCTGCGCGGCCGACTGCCGCGCGGTGGCGGCGAACGTGAATTCACCGTGACAGCCGCCCGGGAACACTCCGGGCGGCTGTTGGTGTCTCTCGACGGCGTCGCGAGCCGGGATGCGGCCGATGCCCTGCGCGGCACGTTGTTCCTCATCGACTCCTCGCTGGTCGAACCGTCCGACGATCCGGACGAGTTCTACGACCACGAACTCGAGGGGGTCCCCGTCCAGCTCACCGACGGGACCGAGGTGGGCGTCGTCGAGTCGGTGCTGCACATGCCCGGCGGTGAGCTGCTCGCGGTGCGCACCCCCGACAAGCGTGAGGTCCTGATCCCGTTCGTACGGGAGATCGTGCCGACGGTGACCCGCGAACTGATCGTCATCGACCCGCCCGAGGGTCTTCTCGATCCGGACTCGGCCGACGGCGCGCAGTGATGCGGCTCGACATCGTCTCGATCTTCCCCGAGTATCTCGAGCCCCTTCGGGTTGCCCTGCTGGGCAAGGCGATCGACGCCGGACGCATCAGCGTCGACGTCCACGACCTGCGGAACTGGACGCATGACGTGCACCGCAGCGTCGACGACTCGCCGTACGGCGGCGGTCCCGGCATGGTCATGAAGCCCGAGGTCTGGGGTCCGTGTCTCGACGACGTGTGCCCCGACGACGCGCTCCTCGTCGTCCCCACCCCGGCCGGTGTGCCGTTCACCCAGGCGACCGCACAGCGGTGGAGCGCCGAGAAACATCTCGTCTTCGCCTGCGGTCGCTACGAGGGCATCGATCAGCGTGTCTTCGACGACGCAGCCCGCCGGGTGCGCGTCGAAGAGGTGTCCCTCGGCGACTTCGTCCTCATCGGCGGCGAGGTCGCGGTGATGGCGATGATCGAGGCGACCGTCCGGCTGATCGACGGCGTCCTCGGGAATCCTCGCTCGCACCAGGAGGATTCGTTCTCCGACGGGCTCCTCGAAGGGTCGAGTTACACGCGTCCGGTGAGCTGGCGCGGGCTCGACGTCCCGCCGGTCCTCCTCTCCGGCGACCATGCGAAAGTCGCGCAGTGGCGACACGAGCAGGCGCTCGAGCGGACCCGCGCCCGTCGACCCGACCTTCTCGCCGACCCTGTGAAACCAGCCGGTGACCGCGGGCCGGATTCCGGCTAGGATTCGGCACGACTCGAGTCGCACGGTGGGAGGGCTATGCAGGGCTATGAGGCCATGGTCGACGAACTCGACCGTCAGCGTGCCGAACTCGCGCGGACCCGGGCGGCGTTGTCGGAGCTGACCTCCCGAGCCATCAGCCGGGACCGCCTCGTCGCGGTCACCGTCAATGCGCGCGGGCTCGCTGTCGACATCTCCATCGATCCCACCGCCCTGCGTCGCTACCGTGCCGATCAGCTGTCCGAGCTCCTCACCACCCTCATCGCCGAAGCGGATCGTGCGCTCAGTTCCCGGCGTGGTGAACTCCTCGCTGCCGCAACGGTTTCCGGTGTGGACTACGCCGACGCGCGCCTCGAACCAGAACGGACGCCCGGATGACCTCTGGTGGCCGCTCCCACAACCGGGTCGCCGCCGACGTGGGCACCGCGGCGGACCTGTCCGCGCGTCTGGCCAATGCCGAGACACGGTTGGGCACGGTGCATTCCGAACTCGTCGAACTGCTCGCCGACATCGACTGCGCGGTCGGGGTCGGGGAGGGGGCGTTGGCATTTCGGCGGGGTTTCGGGCCCCCGAGCGCCGAAACGGGTGACCTCCTGCGGTCCGTGATCGTGCGTCTCGCCGAGCACCGGCAGGCCCTCACACACGGCGTCGAATCGCTCGCCGACGCCGATGCGGATGCCGCCGGCGCCGTCGATTCCGGTGACACGCGATGAACTCCTCGGCGAGGCAGATCGCGGATGAACTCGCGCCGGGTGTGTGGCCTGGCGCGGATCCGGTGTCGCTGCGCGAGGCCGCGCGGCGGGCGCGGGCTCTGGCCGAGTCCGTGGAGCGGGTGACCGACGTGGTCGTCTCGGCGACCGCCGCCTACGCCTCGCCGGCCATCGGTGGCGTGGCCGTGGAGGGGGAGTTCGGCGACGCCACCGTCGACGGACTGGCCCAGATCACCGGTGCCGGTCCGGATTCGTTGCCGCACGTCGCCGGGCGGCTTCGCGTCATGGCGGCGTCGCTGGAGAGCTTTGCCGACGTCGTCGTCGAGACCGAGCAGCAGATGACGACCATCGCCCTCGTCGCCGACCGTGACCGGCGTCGGGCGGAGGTCTTCGCCGAGGTCGGTGACGACTCGTGGCGGGTGAGTGCGTCGAGTGCGGGCCGTCTGGCCCTGACGGCCGCCGGCGACGACTACACGCAACGGTCGGAGGAGGCGGGGCAATCCGCGGGCGGAACCCCGCCCGCAGCGACCAGCGGGATGATGCCGTTCGCACCGATGGGTGCGCTGGGCGGTGCGGGAGCCCTCGGTGCCGGATTGGGGGCCGCCGGACTGGGCGCGGCGATCGGCGCCGCCGGGTCGCGAGCCGGCCGGGACACCACCGGCGGAGACCTGACCTGGCTTCGCCGGCGCGCCGAGAACCTGCAGGCGAGCGTGCCGCCGGCCATCGCCGGGTGGTTCCGCACCGCGGTGGGGGTCGGTGTGGGGGCGCGTGGGCGGCGGGTGGTGGTCGTGGGGACCAACGATCCGCAGCCGTACCAGCGCGCGGGACTCGAACTCGCCGACGACGAGGCCCTGACCGCGAACGGCCGGGCACCCGAACTCGCGATCGTCGAACACATGACCGCCTCGGGGATCACTCCCACCGCGATCGCCGCCGCGACCCCGATGGAGTCGGCCACACTCTCGGCTCTCCGGGCCGCAGACATCGTCGCGGTGGGGCCCGGTTCACGCCCCTGACCGGCGATTTCGTCGGACCGGGGTCTCTCTGGCACAATAGTCGGGTTGCCTGTCCCGCTGACGGGCACCGACGACTCGGAGTACGAACCGGTTCGAAGCCCGACGGCCCGCCAGGTTCCTCTGCTCAACGTTCACGCCAGACAAGGACCCAACCAATGAACACGCTCGACTTCCTCGACAAGCAGTCCCTCCGCGACGATGTCCCGGACTTCGGCCCCGGCGACACCCTCGACGTCCACGTCAAGGTCATCGAGGGCAGCAAGGAACGCGTCCAGGTGTTCAAGGGTGTCGTCATCCGTCGCCAGGGTGGCGGCGTCCGCGAGACCTTCACCGTTCGCAAGGTGTCCTTCGGCGTCGGCGTTGAGCGCACCTTCCCGGTGCACAGCCCGAACATCGCCAAGATCGACGTCCTCACCCGCGGTGACGTCCGTCGCGCCAAGCTCTACTACCTGCGTGATCTGCGTGGCAAGGCCGCAAAGATCAAGGAAAAGCGCTGACGCGTCTACCCTGACGAGGTGGCCGACACACAGCGACCCAGCGACGATCGCGACCTTGACACCGACGGCGACGACGGTGCGAAGCGTCCCTGGCGGTTGAAGTCCGATCCGGACGAGACCGAGGACGGCAAGCGCAAGTCGGGATCCGGCTCGCTCTTGCGCGAGGTCGTGATCATCGTGGGGTGCGTCCTGCTCCTCACCTGGCTGCTGCAGACCTTCATCGGACGGCAGTACGTCATCCCGTCGGAGTCGATGGAGTCGACTCTGATCGGCTGCGACGGGTGCACCAACGATCGCATCGTCATCGACAAGATGGTCTACCGCTTCGGTGACCCCCAGCCCGGTGACGTCGTCGTCTTCAAGGGGCCGTCCGAGTCCTGGAACGGGTCGTGGGTGTCCCCGCGATCGACGAACCCGGTCATGCACAAGGCGCAGGATGCGTTGTCGTGGTTCGGTTTCGCCCCGCCCGACGAGAACAACCTCGTCAAGCGGGTGATCGCGACCGGCGGGCAGACCGTCGAGTGCCGCAACGACGAAGGTGTCGGTGTGAAGGTCGACGGGAAGCCGCTGCACGAGCCGTACATCAACATGGAGCTGCAGCGCGAGACCGTCGCCGCATTCGGTCCCGGTGTCGCCGGCCCGGGTGAATCGGTCCCGCCGTGCCTCGGTCCCGACTTCGGCCCGATCAAGGTGCCCGAGGGCAACGTGTGGGTGATGGGCGACAACCGCCTCAACTCGCAGGACTCGCGTTACCACGTCGACGACCGGTACCAGGGCACCGTGCCGATCAGTGACATCCGCGGCAAGGTCCGAACCATCATCTATCCTTTCTCGCGGATCGGTGGTGTCGGTTCGATCAATCCCCAGCAATGATCATGTGGGGACTACGCACACCATGAGTCGCTGGCCACCGCGCTCGCCCGTCCGTCGTGCGGCGGGACTGCGGACTTTCGAATTCGCGCTCTACCGGCAGGGCCTCGGCCCGGTCGCGGGGGTCGACGAGGCCGGTCGCGGTGCGTGCGCCGGCCCGCTGGTGGTGGCGGCGTGCGTGCTGAAGCCGACGCAGTTGGCCTCGCTCGCCGAACTCGACGACTCCAAGCGGCTGACCGAGAAGACCCGAGAAACGCTGTACCGATCGGTGACCAGGTATGCCGACGCGTGGAGCGCGGTCGTCATCGACGCCGCCGAGATCGACCGGATCGGCATCCACGTCGCGAACATCGAGGGCATGCGCCGAGCGGTCGCAGCCCTCGACGTGACGCCCGGATATGTGCTGTCCGACGGTTTCGTCGTCCCCGGGCTGACCGCGCCGTCGCTGCCGGTGATCGGTGGAGACGGGGCCGCAGCCTGCATCGCCGCCGCGAGCATCATCGCGAAGGTGACGCGGGATCGGATCATGGTCGCGATGGACTCCGACCTGCCCGGTTACGACTTCGCGATCCACAAGGGATACAGCACGCCACTTCACATGTCCCGCATCGATGCGGCGGGACCGTCACCACAACACCGCATGTCGTACCGAAATGTCGCGGCACGAGTGGTCTCCAGCGCAAACGACAACAGGGATAGGCTTACAGGATGAGTGCTGAGGATCTCGAGAAGTACGAAACCGAGATGGAACTCTCTCTGTACCGCGAGTACAAGGACATTGTCGGGCAGTTCACCTACGTGGTGGAGACGGAGCGGCGCTTCTACCTCGCCAACGCGGTCGAGATGATTCCCCGCAACACCGATGGTGAGGTGTACTTCGAGCTACGGATGAGCGACGCCTGGGTCTGGGACATGTACCGGCCGGCGCGCTTCGTCAAACAGGTTCGGGTGATCACGTTCAAGGACGTCAACATCGAGGAACTCGAGAAGCCGGAACTGCGGCTTCCCGACGAACCCTGAACTCTTCTCGGGTGAGCAACTCAGCAGTGTGCAGAACCCGATGGTTGTCCACAGATGCGGCCGCGGCGGGAGCAGTCCCACCGCGGCCGTGCTGTGTTCGGTGAAGCTCAGGGCATGAGCGATACCGTTCCGTCTGCCGGTCGTCCCGTCAATCGTCGCGCGCACGTCGGCAAGCTGGGGGAGGACATCGCCGCCGACTTCGTCGGGTCACTGGGTTGGATTGTCCTGGAACGTAACTGGCGCAACCGATACGGCGAACTCGACCTCGTCGGCGTCGACCCGCACACCACGGACGGCCCGACGCTGGTGGTCGTCGAGGTCAAGACCCGTGCGAGCCGGACTTTCGACGATCCCGTCATGGCGGTGACGCCGGACAAGCTCGCCCGGATGCGTCGGCTCGCGCGCACCTGGCTCGCCGGGCAGGAACGACGATGGCGTCAGATCCGGTTCGACGTCATCAGCGTGCAACTCGACGGCTTCACCCCGGACGATCCCGCACGTGCCCGGGTGAGACATCACCGGGGCGTCTACGACTGAGTGGTCGAGAGCTTTGGCGGTTCTAGAGCTTGCTGAGATCGGAGCGGATCAGCATGACGTTGTAGTCGCTCCAGCGTGAGGCGTTGAAGTACAGATCTTTGCCCGTGCCCAGCAGCGCAGGCGAGTTCGGCAGCATCATGGGTCCGTACACGACCGGGTTGCCGGGTGCCACGATGGTGCGCGGGCCGCTCCAGGGGCCTTCCGGATGGTCGGCGGTGCGGAGCCGAATGCCGTTGTCCCCATCGAGCATGATGTATTTCTTCAGATACGGGCTCCACGAGACCGACAGTTCGCTGACGGGTTGGCGGGCGACGACACCTTCGGTGTCGTGGATGTCGCTGATGCTGTCGACCCAGCCGATCCGCTCGCCCGACCAGTACTCGTACTTGTCGAGGTCGAGAATGTCCTCCGGCTTGAACCGCGCCAGGAACGCGGCGCCGAAACGGCCGTTGGGCGTACCGAACTGGTAGATGTAGCCCGCTTCATCGGTGCCGGGCCGGCCGCGCATGTACGCGTTCTGCTGGAACTTGCCGTTGTTGACGTCGATCGCGCGGAGGTTGCCGGGCAGGGCGAGATCGATCGGCGCGTTGATGAGGATCGTGTCGGGGTCGCTGGTCCAGGTTTGGCCGTTGTTGTCGGAGTAGGCGATGCCCGAGTAGTTGGTGACCCAGTTGCCCGCCGAACCCCACGACCGTACCGACATGTAGTTGATGTACTGGCGGAAGCCGTCGCCGTGGGGGATCGAGATCGCCGCGGTCGGGATCGTGGTGACCTCGATGTTCGAGATGCCCAGTGAGGGAATGAGTTCCTGGGCGAAGTTCGGCCGATCCCCGATCACGGTGCCCGAGTTGATGTCTCCCGCGACTCCGTTCGGTACCTTCAGCCCGTCGGCGAGGTCGTTGTCGTTCGAGCGCAAGAGGACATTGTGCCGCCACTCTTGTCTCGGGGCGTTGCAGTTGCCGAAGGTGTCGCCGAAGGCCATGAGGGTCTGGCCGCGGCCGTTGTCCCAGGCGATTCCCAGATCTGTGCCGCCGATGCCGAAGCGGTCGTAGGTGTCGTTCTTGCTGTACGGGCCGGTCACCCAGCCCACGCTGCGGGAGATGGACCCGACATAGGGGATGAGTGGTCGCTGAGGTCCCGGGTCGGGGACGTTGGAGCCGGAACCCGAGCCGGAGCCCGAACCCAATGAGCCCGACGAGCCGAATCCGAGGAAGCTCGAACCGTTTCCGGAATTCCCGCACGGCGCGGCCTCGGCGATGCCGGTACCGGCGGTCAGGACGATCGCGGTGGTACCGATTGCGAAGGCTCCCGCCAGCGCCAGTCGGACACCCTTGGTGAAACGGCTGGGCACGCAGACCTCCGTGTGACAGGTGTTTCTGAAGTTATTGACGTGACCATTGTTACTGGAGTTGTGTTACAGGAGGGTCCGAGAAGGGTCACGATGCGGTGTCAACGGATGAGGTGCCGCGTCTCCGAGTCGGTGCGTGATTGCCACCCGACGCGTTCGAGTTCGGGGATGTCGTTCTCGTGTTCGGGATATCCAACGCAGAGGTAGGCGACCAGTTTCCACGTGGCCGGAACCGCGAGTGCTTCGGTCACTGCATCGGGTTCGAGAATGGACACCCAGCCGATGCCGACGCCGCGGGCCCGGGCCGCCAACCACATCGTGGTGATGGCCGTGACGACCGAGTATTCGAGCGTCTCCGGCACGGTCTGGCGACCCAGGCCGTGGCCCTGCTCGGCGTCGGGCGCGCAGAAGACGGCGAGATGGACTGGTGCGTCGTCGAGGCCGGCGAGCTTCAGTGACGAATACAGTTGTGCGCGTTCGCCGGTGTAGCCGTCGAGTGCTTCGGTGTTGCATCGGATGAAGCTGTCGCGCACCGCCTCCCGCGCCGATGCGGTTTGCACCTCGACCCAGCGCCAGGGCTGGCTGTTGCCGACCGACGGAGAGAACTCCGCTGACTCGAGGATCTCGGGGAGGAGGTGTGGTTCGAGGGGTTCGCGGCTGAATCGACGGACGTCGCGTCGCCAGCGGAAGAGTCGGTCGAGGTCGCCGACGAACGCCTTGTCGAAAGTTCCGTCAGTCATCGGTTGTCGAGCTTAGCGACGACGATCGATCAGAACGGCGCCGGTCCGTCGGTCTGCTCGCGCCGTTCGCGTTCGCGCTGGTTGCGGGCGCGTTCGGCCCTCCGCCGGGCGTGTTTCGCGGCGGTTCGGTTGTTCGGTGGCGGAGTGTCGGCACCGGTGATGACCCGTGGTGTGGGTGGGGCTTGGGCAGGTTGTTCGAATCGGATTCGGCGCAGGTTCGGGAACAGGTCTTCCAGGGTTTCGGCGTCACCGTGGATGCGGTAGCCCTCGGGGGTGATGTATTCGGTGACCAGGCGGCCGTCCTCGTCGCGGTACTGGACGTCGACCCAGTCGCCGAAGGTCTTGTGCAGGTGGCCGAACCGGCACTTCGCGTTGAGGTTCTCACTCGAGGTGAGACCGCCGCGGGTCGGGCGCTGATGGTCGAACTCGGTGACGTGGTCGAGGTCGCAGCTGAAAGACGAACGCTCACAACCCGGCTCGGCACAGTAGCCGTCACGGATGCGGACGAAGTCGGCGCACGCGGTGGTCGGGCGGTAGGGGTCAGACGGTTGAGAACCGGGGTAGATGACGACGACATCCGACGACGGCGCGACGGGAACGTTCGGCGCGACCGGCTCATCGTTCGGAGTGGCTGCGGGTTGCGGGCGCCGGGCTTCGCGGGACTGTGCGTCACGCTCGTCGCGGCCGTCTTCCGGAGAGGGCGCTTCGGCGGCAAAACGTGTGGGTGCTGTACGTGCCGGCGTGACCGGCTTGATCGTCGCGTCGGGCCGGTTGGCGAGGTCGCGGACGTGCTCGTCGGAGATGACGCCGTGGCCGTCGATCCAGCCGATCCCGGGTGCGCCGTTGAGCGTCGCGGGATCGGTGACGGCATGGATGATGACTTCGCTGCGCACCGAGGCGAGTGCCGCTCCGGGCTCGGGGACCTCGGCCGTGCAGTCCTCACGGTCGCAGCAGCACTCGAACACGGTGCCGGTCAACAGCGCGAACATGGCGTCGGAGTTGCGTTGCCCGACGGTGCGACCGTCGTGCTTGCACACCGAATCAGCCAACACGCGAACGGCTTTGGCCGCGATGCGCACGTTCTCCGCGGCCATCACACCGGTGATCTCGGCGGTCCCGTCGTCCAGGGTGTGAGTCGACATGCCACGGTTGTCGAGTGCTTCTTTGCGCCGTTCCCGGACGAGGTCGGGATCGTGCCGGAAGACCAGCCGGTCGACCATGTCACGCAACCGTGCCCTGGTCCACGACCCTTTCTTGCTGCGCAGGGTGGCGGCGATCGCGGCGTCGAGGGTCGGGGTGATCGATGAGTCGGGCGGGACGAGTGCGGTGCGGGACAGGATCACCTGAAGCTGCCAGCGGGTGGTGATGCCGTCACGGAGTGTGTCGAGAACTTCGGGAAGGGACTCGCGCAGGCCGATGGCCTCGTCGACGAGGATCTCTGCCTGTCGTCGAGTGAGCGATAGTTGCCGTGCCACTCGGATGACGCAGTCGGCTTCGCCACTGACGACGATCCCGCCGGCCAGGGTGCTGCGGACCGCGATGCAACGGTCGGCGATGGCGGTGACCAGCTGGTACCGCAACCAGTCCTCGTGAGAATCCCGGCGCTGCGACTCTGCCAACGCGTCCATGAGGGAGTTCATGTCGGCGTCGTAGGGGTGGGCAGGATCGACCCCGGCGAATGATCCGCCCGATGGGTCGATCCGATCGTCCGACACCCTGCCCCCAGAAGTGTTGCAGATCCGGCACATTCGACCGGATCACTTGCTGACCACCAATGTAGACCCGATCACCGACAAGATCTGATTCGTGTCCACAGGGTCCGGCTGTCAGGTAGTGCGCGACAGTCGAATCCGCCGGATTGACATCGCGTGCGACATCGATCCGTCGACGCGATCTCAGCCGAAGTCGTTTAGCCGGATTGACATCGCGTGCGACTTCGTTCCGTAGAACCCAGGCCATGGTCCGGCCGCTGAACAACTCGACGTTCATCCACAGATCACCCGTCCGCCGGTGGTGACACGGTTCCGGGTAGGGGCTCCTCGACCACACTGTGCCCATGCTGGGGCAAACGCAGGCGGTGGGGCTCAACGCCTTTGCGGCGCATGTCGTCGACGTACAGGCGAGTGTGGGGTCGGGGTTGCCGGGTTTCTCGGTGACCGGTAGCCCGGATGCGTCGGTGCGGGAGGCTAGGGACCGAGTGCGGGCGGCGATCAAGAACTCGGGGTTCACGTTTCCCGATCTGAAGGTGACGGTGGCGTTGTCGCCGGCCGACATGCCGAAGGTCGGGTCGGGGTTCGATCTGTCGATGGCCGTGGCGATTCTGGCTGCGACAGAACAGGTGTCGTCGGAGAAGCTGGTGTCGACGATCTTCCTGGGTGAACTCGGGCTCGATGGGAACGTGCGGCCGATCCGGGGAGTGTTGCCGGCGGTGATCGCTGCGCGTCAAGCCGGTTATCGACGTGCGGTGGTGCCGATCGAGACGGTGGCGGAGGCTGCGCTGGTCGAGGGGATGGACGTCGGTGGTGCGTCGAGCCTCAAGGAGGTGGCGGCCTGGCTCGCGGGTGATCTCGTACTCGACAACTTCCACCGGACGGCACCCACGAAGCCGCCGCCGATCCCGGACATGGCCGACGTGGTGGGTCAGCACGAGGCGCGGCACGCACTCGAGATCGCCGCGGCCGGAGCGCATCACGTCCTGATGACCGGGTCGCCGGGCATCGGCAAGACCATGCTCGCGCGACGACTGCCGGGCATCCTCCCGCCGTTGGGTCTCGAGGATTCCCTGGAGGTGACGGCGATCCACTCGCTGGTCGGGGAGCTGTCAGCAGGGCGTCCGCTGATCACCGAACCGCCGTTCGTCGCCCCGCATCACAGTTCGTCGACGACGGCGCTCCTCGGTGGCGGAACCGGGTTCGCCCGTCCCGGTGCGGTCTCCAAGGCACACCGCGGAGTTCTGTTTCTCGACGAATGTGCCGAGATGAGCGTCAAGGTCCTGGAATCCCTGCGGGAGCCGCTCGAAGACGGCGAGGTGCGAGTGCCGCGCCGAGACGGGGTCGCCGTATATCCCGCGCGGTTTCAGCTCATCCTCGCGGCGAACCCGTGCCCGTGTGCACCCGCACACGACGTCGACTGTGTGTGCACCGCGGTCGTGCGACGCCGCTATCTCGGCAAGTTGTCCGGACCCCTGTTGGACCGTGTCGACATCCGGGTCCGCATGGACCCGCCGGGAAATGCCGCGCTGATGAGTGGGGCGGGAGAGTCGAGTGCCGAAGTTCGCGCGCGGGTCACCGCGGCGCGTGCGGCTGCGGTCGAGCGGTGGTCGGAATTCGGGTGGCGCACCAACGCCGAGGTGCCGGGATCGGCCTTGCGGCAGAAGTTCCGGCTACCCCCCGACGTCCTCCGGCCCATCGAACTGTTTCTCCGCGACGGGCGGGTGACGGCACGCGGCGCCGACCGTGCGTTGCGCCTGGCCTGGACCCTCAGCGATCTGCGCGGCACCGACGCTCCCGTCGAAGACGATGTCGCACAAGCACTTCTGTACCGAGACCGAGGAGCGACCTGGTGAGTGGCAAGTACCCGTCGGAGCTGTCGGCGTGGACCTACTTGGCGCGCGTGGCCGAACCGCCGTGTGCGGACGTGATCGCGCTCGTGGACGAGGTCGGTGCGGTCGAGGCGGCGTCGGCCATCCGCAGCCGCACGGTGCCCGACGGTCATGAACCGGTGCTGGCCGCGACCGCGGCACGATGCGATTCCGACCGTGCGGCCGAGGACCTCGATGCCGCCGCCGCGATCGGGGCGCGGTTGGTGACCCGTTCCGATCCCGAATGGCCGGCGTGGTCGCTGCTCGCGTTGAGCCAGGCCGACACCGCCGCTCGCGGTGGTGAACCCCTGGCACTCTGGGTCCGCGGACCGGCCCGCCTCGACGATCTCGCCGCCGCCTCGATCGCCCTCATCGGCTCCCGCGCGGCGTCGGCCTACGGCGAACACGTCACGCAGGTGCTGGCGTCGGGTCTCGTCGGTGAGGGATTCGCGGTGATCTCCGGTGGCGCCTTCGGCATCGACGGTGCCGCCCACCGCGCCGTCGTGTCCGCCGGTGGGGTGACCGCGGCCGTGATGGCCTGCGGGATAGACCGTGACTATCCGGCCGCGCATTCGGCGCTCCTGACCGAGATCGCCCGGACCGGCGCGGTCATCAGCGAGTATCCGCCGGGGACGACCGCGGCCAAACACCGCTTCCTGACCCGTAATCGGCTGGTCGCATCACTGTCCGGGGCAACCGTTGTCGTCGAAGCGGGCCGGCGGTCGGGTGCGGCGAACACCGCTGCGTGGGCGCGCAAGCTCGGCCGTCCGCTGGGCGCGGTCCCCGGACCGGTGACGTCGGCGACCTCGGTCGGCAGTCATCGGATGATCGCCGACGGATTGGCGGTTCTGGTGTCCGACGTCGCGTCGGCGGTGAACCTCGTCCGGCCCGACGGCGGGGGAGACTTCGGCCGAGGACGGGCGAAGCCAACCGATGGGCTCAGCGCCGATCAGTTGCGGGTACACGACGCGATCCCCGGTCGGGGTGGTGTCGGGATCGAGGAGATCGCCTTCGCGGCCGGGCTCGAGGTACCGGCCGTGCGGGCGGCTCTGGCGCGACTGGACATCGACGGGCTGGTGGAGAACGTCGGCGGCCAGTGGCGACTGGCCACCGGGTGACTCACTTCCGCGTCAGGATGTCGAGGAAGATGCGGAGGTCGTCGGGCGTCGCCTCGCCGAGGCGTCCGTGGGCGTGGACGAAGCCGATAGCGGCGTAGAGCAGCGTGGTCGCGCGGGCATGGGCCTCCGCCTCGTCGAAGCCGAGTTCACGCATCGCCTGATGGGCGATCTGGAAGATCTGACCGTCCAGCTCGGAGATCGAGTCCGCGATCGACTCGTCGGTCTCGGCCCACCTGCGCATCGCGGCCTCCATGCGCCAACGCCGGGGGTCGGACATGAGCCGCGTCATGCCCTCGATCCGCTCGATGGGCGGGAGCACCTCGAGCTCCGCGATCTGTGCCACGGCTGCGGCCTGAACCTTCTTGCAGTGGGCGGCGAGCTCGGACTTCATCGTCGCGAGGTCGGTGAAATGCCAGTAGAAGCTGCCCTTGGTGACGCCGAGCCGGGCACTGAGGTGGGAGATCTTCAGACCGTCGATCCCGTCCTCGAGAAGGACCTCCACCGCCGCGTCGAGCCAGTCGTCGGCGCCGAGACGCGATCCGCGCGTCGGAGCGCCCTCTCGGGTCGGCTGGGGCTCCGCGGGGTGGTCCGGCATGGAATCGCCTCTGGTCGGGTCTCGCGACGTCGGATCTCAAGAACTGCAAACTCTCGGATCACATCGCTTGATCGTGAGAAAACCTTACAAGCGCGTACCGCGAGTTCGCCGGAATGAACCGAAATCATCTCTTATGTGGGCCTAAGTAGGAGGCGTAAGGTGGTCGCGACAAGGAGGTTCCATGGCCAAGCGCGTGAACACGATGACGGTGCTCCGACGGGAACAGATCAGCCCGCACTTCGTCCGCCTCTACCTGGGCGGAGAAGGTTTCGACGACTTCCAGGAGGCGGTCGGGGCACCCGATGACGCCGACACCGACATGTACGTGAAGTTCGTCTTCGCGCCGGACGGGGTGACCTACCCGGAGCCCTTCGACCTCCAGGAACTGCGGACGACGCTGCCTCCCGAACAGCAACCCGTCCTGCGCACCTACACCGTTCGCCGTGTCGATCCCCAGGCCCGGGAGATCCTCGTCGATTTCGTCGTCCACGGCACCGAGGGCATCGCCGGCCCATGGGCCGCCTCGGTGGAGCCGGGCGAAACCGTCCGGTTCATCGGACCGGGCAGCGGGTATCGGCCGAAGTCCGAAGCTCCGTGGCACCTGCTCGCCGCCGACGAGGCGGGACTGCCCGCCGTCGCCGCCGCACTCGAGGCGCTGCCCGCCGACGCGGTCGCCAAGGTGTTCATCGAGGTCGCCGGGCCGGACGACGAGCTCGACCTCACCGCGCCCCCGGGCGCGGAGATCGTCTGGGTACACCGCGGCGGACCGGCCGGGGAGGTCGACGACTCGGTCGCCGGCGACAACGCACCCCTCATCGCCGCGGTCCGCGAGGCGCAGTGGCTCGACGGCGAACCCCACGTCTTCATCCACGGCGAGGCCCAGGCCGTCATGCACAACCTGCGCAGCTACATCCGCAAGGAGCGCAAGGTGAGCGCGGGCAACGCCTCGATCTCCGGGTACTGGCGGCGCGGCCGCACGGAGGAGGGCTTCCGGAAATGGAAGGCCGAACTGCGCGCCGCCGAAGAGGCGCCGGTGTCGGTCGGTAGAGCCGGCCGATAGGCATCGATCCGGCCACGGCACCGCGTGTGGGGTTGCACCCGCTCCTGCCGCACGCTGTGCTGACGGACATGCTCGACGACTTCGCCGATCACCTGCGCCTGGAGAAAGGTCGCAGTGAACACACCATCCGCGCATACGTCGGTGGTGCGCGGGCGCTGCTGTCGTTCGCCGGTGCCCGCGGAGTCGCCGCGGCGGACATCGACCTCGCCCTCCTGCGCGCCTGGCTGGCCGAACTGACACGCCGCGGCGCCGCCCGCACGACGATCGCGCGGCAGGTCTCCGCGGCGAAGACCTTCTGCACCTGGGCGGTTCGCGAGGGCATCATGGCCACCGATCCGTCACAGCGACTCAAGGCTCCGAAAGCACATCGCACCCTGCCTGCGGTGCTCGCGCCCGGACAGGCCGACGCCGCGATCGATGCGACCGCTCAGGACCGCGACCCCGGAGACCCGATCGCACTCCGAGATCGCCTGATCCTGGAGTTGTTGTACGCCAGTGGAATCCGTGTCGGAGAACTGTGCGGGCTCGACGTCGACGACGTGGACGCCGGGCGACGCATCCTGCGGGTGATCGGCAAGGGTGACAAAGAACGTGCCGTGCCCTACGGCGAACCGGCGGCCAAGGCCATCGACGACTGGCTGCGACGCGGGCGTCCCGCCCTGGCCACCGACACATCAGGAGCCGCGCTGCTCCTCGGGGCACGCGGCGGCCGGCTCGACCAGCGGATGGCACGGTCGGTCGTGTCCCAAGCGGTCGCGGCCGCCGGCGGCCCGGCGATGGGACCACACGGCCTCCGGCACAGCGCCGCGACACACCTCCTCGAAGGTGGAGCCGACCTACGCGTCGTGCAGGAACTGCTCGGGCACTCGTCGTTGGCGACGACGCAGATCTACACCCACGTGAGCGTCGAACGCCTGCGAGCGGTGCACCGCCAGGCACACCCCCGCGCCTGATCACGGTGGTGGCCCCGGCTTCAGCGGTTTGAGCCGGACCCGCACCGCCCCGAGGAGGCCCAGCGGGTTCAGGTACTCCGCATCGCGTCCGACCCCGCGTCGAGCGCCCCAGTGCAGGCACGCCGGCACCGGACAGCCCGGATGCCCGGCGACGAGCGTGCCGATCAGCTCGCCGCGGGACACATGGTCGCCCTCGTCGACGGCGGCATCGACCGGTTCGTACGTCGTGATCACCCCGTCCGGATGCTGCACCGAGATGACCGGGCGTCCGGCGACCCGGCCCGCGAACCGCACGCGACCCGCTCCCGCCGCGGCGACCGGCACTCCGGGTGCGGCCGCGAGATCGACACCCCGGTGACCCCGTTGCCATCTCTTCTCCGGCGCATCGAAGCCGGTCACGACCGTCGGACGCGGAGACAGCGGGGCAGAATAGGGGCGAGGTGCGGCGGTACCGGCCTGCGGGGTCGGGCACAGGACGGCCAGCCACAACAACGCGGTGAGCACAAGGCGGGAACAAGCGGGCGGCACACCTCTTGGACGCACGCGGCGCCGATCCGGATCCGTGGCCTGGGTCGGCGGCCGGAACGTTTTGGTTTTCGCTGGTCGACGCGCGTAAACTTTCGTCCGCACCTCATCGGTTGTTGATGGGGTGACTTCGCGCGCCTGCGAAAACACACGCCGAGTGGGCAGTCCCGGGCCTGGTCATCGACCGGTTCGGGTGGCACTCGCCGGCAGGCGCCAGGGTCGGCACCAACCCGGTGTCGACAGACAACTGCGACAAAAGGACATCTCATGGCTGTCGTGACCATGAAGCAGCTGCTTGACAGCGGCGCACACTTCGGGCACCAGACCCGCCGTTGGAACCCCAAGATGAAGCGATTCATCTTCACCGACCGCAACGGCATCTACATCATCGACCTGCAGCAGACGCTGACCTACATCGACAAGGCCTACGAGTTCGTCAAGGAGACCGTCGCCCACGGCGGCACCATCCTGTTCGTCGGCACCAAGAAGCAGGCTCAGGAGTCGATCGCCGCTGAGGCAACCCGCGTCGGCATGCCGTACGTGAACCAGCGTTGGCTCGGTGGCATGCTCACCAACTTCAACACCGTGCACAAGCGTCTCCAGCGCATGAAGGAGCTGGAGACCATGGAGCAGACCGGTGGCTTCGAGGGTCGCACCAAGAAGGAAATCTTGATGCTGACCCGCGAGAAGAACAAGCTCGAGCGCACGCTCGGCGGCATCCGCGACATGGCCAAGGTTCCCTCGGCCGTGTGGGTCGTCGACACCAACAAGGAGCACATCGCCGTCGGTGAGGCTCGCAAGCTGAACATCCCGGTCATCGCGATCCTGGACACCAACTGCGACCCCGACCTGGTCGACTACCCGATCCCGGGCAACGACGATGCCATCCGCAGCGCCGCCCTGCTCACCCGCGTCGTGGCCTCGGCCGTCGCCGAGGGTCTCCAGGCCCGCGCCGGTGCCGCCGGTGGCGACGCCAAGCCGGAAGCCGGCAGCGAGCCGCTCGCCGAGTGGGAGCAGGAGCTGCTGACCCAGGCCGCAGCTCCCGCCGGTGGCGAGGCAGCCACCGACGCCCCGGCTGCTCAGTAACACCGCCGCAGCAATTCGGTCCCACCACACTCTTTCGAAGGAGGCTCGCCAACGATGGCGAACTACACCGCAGCCGATGTGAAGCGTCTTCGCGAACTCACCGGCTCTGGAATGCTGGACTGCAAGAACGCGCTGGCCAACAACGACGGTGATTTCGACAAGGCCGTCGAGGAGCTGCGCATCAAGGGTGCCAAGGACGTGGGCAAGCGCGCTGAGCGCTCCACCGCCGAGGGCCTGGTCGCCGCCAAGGGCGGCGCCATGATCGAGATCAACTCCGAGACCGACTTCGTCGCCAAGAACGACGAATTCCAGAAGCTCGCCGATGACATCGTGGCCGCGGCCGCCGAGGCCAAGACCAACGACGTCGAGGAGCTGAAGAAGGCTGCTCTCGGCAGCGGCACCGTCGACGAGGCCATCGCTGCCCTCTCCGCCAAGATCGGCGAGAAGCTCGAGCTCCGTCGCGTCGTCTACTACGACGGCCCGGTCGCCGTGTACCTGCACAAGCGTGCTTCGGATCTCCCGCCCGCCGTCGGCGTGCTGGTGTCCTACTCCGGTGAGGGCGAGGGTGCCGATGAGGCCGCCCGCGGCGCCGCCATGCAGGTCGCAGCTCTCAAGGCGCGCTACGCAACCCGCGACGAGGTCCCCGCGGACGTCGTCGAGAACGAGCGTCGCATCGCCGAGCAGACCGCCAAGGAGGAGGGCAAGCCGGAGCAGGCTCTGCCCAAGATCGTGGAGGGTCGCGTCAACGGCTTCTACAAGGACGTCGTGCTGCTCGACCAGCCGTCCGTCCAGGACTCGAAGAAGACCGTCAAGGCCCTGCTCGACGAGGCCGGCGTGACCGTCAAGGGCTTCACCCGCTTCGAGGTCGGCCAGGCCTGATCGTTTCCCGGGCCTCCCCGGACGACGACTCGACCGCCCCGTCTCCCATCGTGGAGGCGGGGCGGTTGTCGTTTCGCCGCAGCACCAGCGTCAGGCAGCCGACACCGATCGCGAGTGCGGCCAGAACCCACAGCGTCATGCGGAATGCACCCAGGAAGGTGCGTGCGGTGACCGCGCGTGCCGCACTCTGCGTCCAGGGCTGCGCCTCGCCGGCGATCGCCGCGACCGTGCTGTTCGCCGGGGTGCCCGCACATCCGGTGGCAGGTCGTTCCGGATGTGGCGAGGTGAGCTGTCGTGTCGCGCACCAGGTGAACCGGTCGGCCACCGCCGGCCGGAACATCGGATCGACCGGCGAATCCTCCAGTGCGACGGCGAGTTCCGCGTGCACGGCGGGCACGCTCGTGCCGGTCTGCCCGGCCACCTGTCCGAAGAAGAACATCGTCACGAGCGCCAGTCCGATCGATGCGCCGATCTGTTGCACCGTCGGGATCGTGCCGCTGGCCGACCCGACCGTCTCCGCCGAGGTGTCGGAGAGGATGACCGCCTGCAGGGGGGGGCGACGAACAATCCTGTACCGACACCACCGAGGACCAGGGGAGCCAGGATCGCCGTCACCGGAAGGATTTCCGACGCCGGGTCGAGGACCAGCGCGATCCAGGCGAACGCCACCCCGACGGTGAGAACACCGCCGAGCAGAACCCGTGGCGCGCTCAGGTGGGCGACGGCCCACGGCGAGGCGACCGATCCCACGGCCGCCCCACAGGCGAACGGCAGAGCGAGCAGTCCGGTCTCCAGCGCCGAGTACCCGAGACCGAACTGCGCCGTGATCGACACGGTGAAGAAGAAGCCCGCGAAGACGCTGAAGAACAGCAGCGACATGCCCAGTCCGACCGCGAACCGGCGGGAAGAGAAGAGATCGATGCGCAGCAACGGTGTTCCGCCCCGGGCCGCGAGCCGTTTCTGCTGCCACACGAAGGCGACCGACAGGACCACGGCGGCGCCGAGCATGACCCAGAGGAGTGCCGGCCACTGTTGTTCCCGCCCCACGGCGAGTCGGTACAACAGCAGGAGCAGCGCGGTTGCCGAGAGCGTCATCCCGACGATGTCGGGCCGGTCGGGATCGGGGTCGACGTCGGCGGGGAGTCGACGCCACGCCAGCACGCAGGCGACGACCCCGAGCGGCAGGTTGACGAAGAAGGTGGTGCGCCAACCCCATCCGGCGACGTCGGCGTGCACGAGCAGTCCACCGACGACGGGACCCAGGATCGCGGCGAGACCCGCCACGGCGCCGTAGATCCCGAAGACCAGCCCGTGGCGTTCCCTGGTGAACAGGGCGGCGATCAAGGCCAGTGTCTGTGCGGACATCAGCGCCGCGCTGATGCCCTGCGCACCGCGGAACACGATGAGCATCACCGGAGCCGTTGCCATGCCGCACAACATCGAGGTGACGGTGAAGGCGATCATCGCGATCAGGAACAAGCGCCGACGCCCGTACCGTCCGCGGAGGGTCGCCGCGGTGAGCAGCGTGCACGCGAACGACAACGTGTAGACCGTCAGCACGAGAAGTTGCTGCGAGGTCGACGCCCCGAGGTCGACCGTCAGGTCGGGGAGCGCGATGTTGACGATCGTCGTGTCCAGCATCTGCATGAACACGCCCAGCAGACACCCGGCAAGGGCCAGCCACGCCGGGCCTGCGGTCACGAGGTGAGTGCGGGCAAGGAGGCTCGATAGTCACCCTGCTCGGCCGCCGTGCTGATGACCTCGACGAAGCGTTCGACGTAGCGCTGCACCGATTCCCGCGCGATGTCGGTGTTCGGGTACAGGAAGGTGATCGAGGTCGTGGTGGGGAAGCGGTTCACCCACATGTAGACCTCTTCGCTGCTACCGCGGTTGCCGAACAGGCAACCGTTTCCGGCCTCGAAGATCTCTACACCCGGCAGCTTGCGAACGTCGATGTAGGAGATCATCGGCACCGACCAGCCGGGCACGACATCGAGCCCGTCCCGGGGTTCGGCCAGCTCCAGCACCCGGTGGAAGGAGATGTCGGTTAGCTCTTTTCCGGCGGCGTAGCTGCGTGCCGCCTGCGGTGCGAGGCTGCGGAACGTCGTCGTGTCGTCGACCGTCAGTGGTACCGGGATGAGGCTGGTGAACCAGCCCACCGAGTTCATCTCCTCGGCGCCGGACCTGGTGCTCTTCGGTGTCATGCCGAAATACTCGTTCTTGCCGGTGAATTCGGCGTAGACCAAGGCGGCGGTGGCCATGACCCCGGAGATCACGTTGGAACCCAGTTCGCGGCAGACGTCCTCGAAGCGCTGGGCGGCAGCCTCGTCGAACACCGTCGCGTTGAGAAGCGCACTCCGCGTGTAGCCTTCGTCGCCGGTGCCGAGGGGGAGCGGGAAGCTGGGCAACCGGCCCTCGTTGGCCCGGACCAGCTCGATCCACCTTTCGACGTGGGGCGAGCGCCGGGTGAGCTGCCGGGAGATGGCGCGTTCACGTGCGCAATAGTCGATGTAGCTTCCCACGGAGGGGAGTTCGGCCCCGGCGCCGAACGCGGCGTTCATGTAGAGCGTCATGAGCTCCAGGCAGGTGGACGCCTGGGAGATGCCGTCGGTGTTGAGGTGGTCGACGGCGGCGTAGACCGTGAAACCGCCATCCCATTCGATCGCACCGAAGGTGAAGCAGTCCCAGTTGAACGGACCGGCCGTCTCGTCCTGGACGAGAGTGCAGAGACGCTCGGCGTCGAGATCGCCGTGGTCGACGGGCACGGCATGTGGGGTCCAGTTGAGCGAAGACTGGCGTTAGCGAGTGCCGGTGGCGAAACCCGTTGCTATGGCGGTTGATTCGCCGGATTGGTGGGTGTTGGCGGGCGTGTGGTGGTTGCATGTCGGGTTGTGCGTGATGAGGGCGGGGCCGGGTACGGCCAGTTCGGTGTGCTGTCGAGGGGCGAGCTGGAGCGGTTCTTCTACCTCGATGACGAGGATCGTCGTCTGATCGCGGGCCGGCGGCGGGATTCGAATCGGCTCGGTTTCGCGCTTCAGCTGGTGACTGTTCGGTACTTGGGGATGTTTTTGCCCGATCCGCTCGATGTTCCGGGCGAGGTCGATTACCTGGCTGAGCAGTTGGAGATCGCGGATCCGTCGTGTGTGAAGTCCTACACCGACCGGGAGAAGACCCGGTTCGAACACGCGTGGGAGATCCAGCGCAGGGAGGGGCTGGTCTCGTACGCGCAGGTCGAGGCCGAGCTGCTGACGTGGATCGCGGATCAGGCGTGGATGACCGGCGACGGCCCGAAGGCCCTGCTTGCGGGCGCGGTGGACTGGTTGCGCAAACGCAACGCTCTACTGCCTGGTGTCACGACCCTGGAGCGGCTGGTCACCGACGGCAAGCAGGATGCTGACCGGCGCCTGTGGGCGCAGCTGGCCAGCCAGATGTCGGGCAGGGAGGCTGGGCAGCTGCTGGGGCTGCTGGACACCCAGGAGGGGAACCGCCGCAGGTATGTCGAGCTGGAGCGGCTGCGTAAGGGCGCGTTCACCCCTTCGTCGACGGGCATGAAGAACGCTCTTGCCCGGGTGCGTGACGTGAACGCGGTGATCCCGGCCTCGGTGGATATCGCGGCGGTGCCGGCGCGCCGGTTGATCGCCTTGGCCGCGCACGGCCTGACCGGCAAGACCGCGCACCTGCGGCGGCTGAAATCCCAGCGGGAGCGGTTACTGGCGTTGCTGTGCGCGACGGTGTTCACCTTGCGCGCCAAAGCCATCGATGACGTGCTGGAGCTGTTCGACCTGCTGATGGTCACCGACTTGATGGCCAAGGCCGAACGCCAGTCCAAGGACGAGAAGCTGAAGCGCTACCCGCGGGTGAGCCGCAACGCCGGCAAGCTGGCCCAGGCGGTGCGGGTGCTGCTGGAGATGAGCGAAAACGAGCCGGGCTTGTCGCTGGAGCTGGTGTGGGATCTGATCGAGAATACCGTGTCCAAGGCGGAGCTGCGTGCGGCGCTCGCGGCGATCGATGAGCTGGTGCCGCAGGCGGATCCGGAGTGCGACTCGCAGCGGCTCGAGGAGCTGGCGAACCGGTACGCCACGGTGCGGGCGTTCCTGCCCGCGATGATGCGCAACATCGATTTCGGTGCCACCGCCGATGCCGCGCCGGTGTTGAAAGCCGTTGCCGCGCTGGCGGATCTGATCTCTCCGCAACGCACTGGTCGCGGCGGGTTACCGGCCCGCTGGCTTGATGCCCGCCGTGTCGATCACGACCTGGTCGGGGGCGGCTGGCAGCGCCTGGTCTACCCGCCCGAGCGGCCGGAACAGACCGTGGACCGGGCCGCCTACACCCTGTGTGTGCTCGAGCAGTTCCACGGGCATCTCAAGCACCGCAACATCTTCGCCGAGAACTCCTCCAAATGGCGTGACCCGCGTGCGCACCTGTTGTCGGGCATGGCGTGGGAATCCGCCCGCGACAGCGGCATGAACGTCCTCGGCCTGCCGGACAATCCGCGCTCGATGCTGGGCGAGCTGGGCGAAAGCCTCGACGCCACCTACCGGGAGCTGGCCGCACGGTTGGGTGCCGACACTCCGGCGACGGTGGACGAGGACGGGAAACTGCACGTGGCGGCGTTGAACGCGGTGCCGGACCCGCCGAGCCTGGTCGATCTGCGCCGCCGCACCGCGGCGATGATCCCGCGTGTGGACCTGCCGGAGATGGTCCTGGAGGTGATGAGCTGGTATCCGGAATTCGGGGAGTCGTTCACCCACGTCGCCGGCACCAAGGCCCGCGTCGCGGACTTGGGTGTGTCGGTGGCCGCACTCCTGTGCGCCCAGGCTATGAATGTCGGGCTCACACCGGTGACCTCGCCTGGCGCCGACGCGCGATCGGCTGCGCCACGTCGACCAGCACTACCTACGGGCGGAGACGATGGCCGCGGCGAACACGGTGCTGGTCAACGCCCAAGCCGAGGTGGCGTTGGCCCAGCTGTGGGGCGGCGGCTGCGTCGCCAGCGTGGACGGGATGCGGTTCGTGGTACCTGTCCGGTCGATCCACGCCCGACCCAACCGAAAGTACTTCGGGCCGAAACGGGGCAGTACCTGGCTGAACATGCTCAACGACCAGGCCGCTGGGCTCAACGCGATGGTTGTGTCGGGCACGCCGCGCGACTCGCTCAACGCCATCGACGTGATCCTGCGTCAACCCGAGGGCAGCAAGGTTCCCGACGACATCATTTCCGACGCCGGATCATATTCCGACATTGTCTTCGGCCTGCTGCATCTGCTGGGCCGCAAGTACCGGCCGCAGCTGAAGCACTTGCCCGACCAGCGGTTGTGGCGCATCGACCCGGCCGCCGACTACGGGCCCCTGGACAAGGCCGCACGAGGGCGGATCGACATCGAGAAAGTTTGCTCTCACTGGGAGGACATGTGCCGGGTGGCGGTGTCGATGAACCGTGGTGAGGTCTCCGCGCACGAGGTCACGCGCATGATTTCCCGCGACGGCAATCCCACCCATCTCGGCCAGGCCATCGCCCACTACGGCCGGATCTTCAAGACCCTGCATATCCTGCGGCTGGCCGACGACGAACCCTACCGGCGGGAAGCCAAGGCACAGGCCAACCTTCAGGAAGGACGCCACGACCTGGGCCGTACCGTGTTCCACGGCCGCAAGGGTGAACTCGTGCGCGCCTACCTCGACGGCATGGAAGATCAGCTGTCCGCGCTGGGGCTCGTTTTGAACATCATTGTGCTGTGGAATTCGGTGTATCTGAGCCGTGCTCTGGATGAGCTGCGTGCCCAGGGCTACCCGGTGCGTGACGAGGATGCCGCCCGGCTGTCGCCGTTCGTCCGCCGCCACATCCGTCTCGACGGTCACTACTCCTTTCTGCTGCCCGACCTCGGTGGTGCGCACCGGCCACTGCGGGATCCGGACGCTCCCGATGATGACGACTGATGAGTCTCGAGCGCCGGGCGTTCGGAACCGATCGCCACTGTTCACGGGCTGTTATCGTTGTCCGATATCGGTTTGGTCATTGCTGGTGTGGAGGGTGGCATGCGGGAGTTTCAGCGGGGTGCGGTGCGGTTGCACATCCTGCACCACGCCGCGCTCGAGGATGTGCACGGTGCGTGGTTGACCGAGGAGCTCGGCCACCACGGGTACCGGATCAGCCCGGGGACGTTGTATCCGACGCTGCATCGGCTCGAGGCCGACGGGCTGTTGACCTCGCGGCAGGAGGTGGTCGAGGGCCGGGCGCGGCGGGTGTATCGGGCCACCGACGCCGGGCGGGCGGCGTTGGCCGAGGACCGCCGTGCCCTGCTGGAGCTGGCGAGAGAGGTCCTCGGAGACGAGCTCGGCGAGCGGTCAGCGTGAATCCGCGGTGGCGGACGTGGCGGGGCGCAGCCGGGCGTCGAGGGACCAGGCGCCGGCGCCGACGATGAGCAGGAACAGGCTGCCGCACAGTTGCGCGAGGTCGGTGCGGGATTCGTGGACGAAGTCCCACCACCCGGACTTGCCGGTGAACAACGCCGCATCACCCCACAGGATGGGCAGTTTCGTGATCAGTAGTGCGCCTGCCATGTTGACGATCATCGGGATCACGGCCAGGCGGGTGAGCAGTCCCACGAGAATGAGGGCGCCGCACGCGATTTCGAAGATGCCGTCCAAGGGTGCGAGGACATCGGGGGCGGGGATGCCGGCCTTGTCGAAGCGTCCGGTGCCGAGCTGGTCGGGGTAGAGGAATTTCTGGATGCCTTCGAACAGGAAGACCGCGCCGACGTAGAAGCGGATCAGGACCACCGCCGCGGGTGCGGTGGTGGTGGTCAGTCGGGCCTGCCAGGTGTCGAACGGGGACACGGGATACCTCTCTGATCGGATGTGTCGAGGGTCAATCGTTGTTGTGGTTGCCCTCGCCCGGCACGGGTGCTGTGCGTGCCAGCGCGCGGCGGGTGAGGTAGGCGAGGGCGCCGAGCGCCAGGACCGTGGCCCCGGCCAGTACCGAAGACAGCGGCAGGGAGAAGGCCAGCACGAGGCATCCGGCCAGGCCCACCACCATGATGGGGCGCGCGGGACGGCCTTCGGCGGGGGTGAGGGTCCAGGCGGCGGCGTTGGCGATCGCGTAATAGGCCAGGACACCGAACGAGGAGAAGCCGATCGCACCGCGCACGTCCACGGTCGCGGCGAGGACGGCCACGATCACGCCGACGGTGAGTTCGGCGCGGTGGGGCACCTTGAACCGGGGGTGGACCGCGGCCAGGGCGTGGGGCAGGTGCCGGTCGCGCGCCATGGCCAGACTGGTGCGCGAGACCCCGAGGATCAGCGCGAGCAGCGACCCCAGTGCGGCCACCGCCGCGCCGACCCGCACCACCGGGGAAAGCCAGCCGCAACCGGCGGCGCGCACGGCATCCGACAGCGGCGCGGTGGCCGTGGCCAGGGTATCCGGGCCGAGCACGCTCAGCACCGCGACGGCGATGACGGTGTAGACGACCAGCGTGATACCCAGTGCGAGGGGAATGGCGCGCGGGATGGTGCGGGCCGGGTCGCGGACCTCTTCGCCGAGGGTGGCGATTCGCGCGTAGCCGGCGAAGGCGAAGAACAGCAGGCCCGCCGCTTGCAGGACACCGGCGGCGGTGACGTCGCCTCCGAGGTCGAGCCGGGTGGCGTGCGCGGTATCGGAGGTGAGGGTGGCCACGGCGACGGCGGCGAGCACGGCCAGCACGATCGCGACGATCGTGCGAGTCAGCCACGCGGTCTTCTGCACCCCGGCATAGTTGACCGCCGTCAGCGCGACCACCGCGCCGACGGCGACGGCGTGCGAATGCGCGGGCCAGGCGTAGCTGCCGACGGTCAGCGCCATCGCCGCGCAGGAGGCGGTCTTGCCGACGACGAACCCCCACCCCGCGAGGTATCCCCAGAAATCGCCGAGCCGTTCCCGCCCGTACACGTAGGTGCCACCCGAGGCCGGGTATCGTGCGGCCAGCCGCGCCGAGGAGGTCGCGTTGCAGTAGGCCACCACCGCCGCGACCGCCAAGCCCAGCAACAGCCCCGACCCCGCCGCGCGGGCCGCCGGAGCCAGGGCGGCGAAGATGCCCGCGCCGATCATCGACCCCAGCCCGATCACCACCGCGTCGGCGACCCCCAGCCGCCGGTGCAGCTCGTCGGGCACGTCGGTGGCCCGCGCCGTGCCCGACGGGTTGCTGTTCGACACCACCGGTTTCTCCTATCGTTCTCCGATATCGGGAGACGATATACGCGCGGCGTGTTGGTCGCCACCCGTCGGTTCGCGAGTCGACCACTCTGTCGGACGTGTGTGTCGCCGGATGCCGATGCGTGACACCGGCTGGGGCAGGGGATCCGGCGGTGCCCACCGGGATCAGGGACGGGAGACGGCCGGGGTGCGCAGGTGACGGCGCAGGGGTGGCAGTTCGACCAGACCGGCGGCCAGCAACGCCGCGCAGATGGCGGCCAGTACGCCACCGAGGACATCAATGGGGTAGTGCACGCCCAGATACACCCGGGCCGCCGCCACGACCAGGGTTGCGGTGGCGCCGACGGCCCCAGCCAGGATGCGCCAGCCGCCCTGCGTCACGAGCACCGCGGCCAGCGCGGCGGCGGCCGCGAGGGTGGTGTGGCCGCTGGGGAAGCTCTGTGCGTTGTCGGGAGCGATCACCCACAGCCGGCTCGGGGGCCGGGCCTCGGCCACACCCAGCTTGATCACGGACGCGATCATCAGCGCACCGCCGAGCACCAGCAGTGTCTGTACCGCGTCGCGACCTCGGCGGCGCCACCACAGTGCGGCCGGAGCCAGGATCGTCGCCGCGACCCCGACCGCCGCGGACGCCGCGTGCGTCGCGGCGATCGACAGCGCGGTCGACACCCCGTTACGCCACCCGGCCACCGCGTCATCGACCGCGATACCCCATCGCGTCACCTCGGTGCTCGTTGCCGCCGCCCCCACGCCAAGGAGCACCATCAGCATCACCGAGGCCGCAGCAAGCCTCTTCCACGCCGGGGAAGTCACGGCGCTGGGTGATCCTCGGTGCCGCACGCGGCCACCGCCAGCGGCACCGCACCGAGCCCGATCAGGAACCTACGACGTGTCAGCACAGACAATTGCGCACCCTTCGTCACGATCACGAGCCCATCGCTCGCACCCACACAACAAGATATCGACTCACGATATCGAACTCCGATAGTGTTTCCCAGGTATGCAGCTGGGCTGCCCGGGGTTCGAGGAGGTCGGATGAGTGCGGCAGACTTCGGGTTCGACGATGTCGTGGTGGTGCGCGACAGTGTGCGTGCGCTCGATGGGTTCAGCGCGGTCGTCCCCGGCCACGGTGTGACGGCCATTTACGGGCCCTCGGGGTCGGGAAAGTCCACGCTGCTACGGCTGTGCAATCGGCTCGAGATTCCCACCACGGGACGCGTGCTCTACGGTGGCCGCGATATCGCCGAACTCGATCCCCTGCGGCTGCGCCGACAGGTGGGCATAGTGTTCCAGCGACCCACACCATTTCCCGGCACGATCGCCGAGAACCTGCACACCGCCGACCCGGACGCGGATCCGCCGCGCATGCGGGAGGTGCTGGCGCGGGTCGGGCTGTCCGGGTCCTGGCTCGACCGCGACGCGACCGCGCTGTCCGGGGGTGAGGCGCAGCGAATGTGCCTGGCGCGCACCCTGATCACCGGACCCGAGGTCTTGCTGCTCGATGAACCCACCTCCGCACTCGACGAATCGGCCGTAGACATCGTGGAACGCGCGGTACTCGGGCTGGCAGGCGACGGAGTGACCGTGCTGTGGGTGACCCACGATCCACAGCAGGTCCGGCGTGTCGCCGACCGGGTGCTACGCATCGACGCCGGACGATGCGTCGGCCTCGACCCGGTCAACCCGCCACCGGACACCCTCGAGGAGATCCCATCGTGAACGATCTGATCAGCATCGCCGGGCTGGCGACCTCCCTGGCCCTGGTCGGGGTCGCCGCCACGATCTCGCTGTGGCAGCGCCTCGGCTTGCACCGGCAGATCCTGTGGGCCGCGGTCCGGGCGCTGGTTCAGCTGCTGCTGGTCGGGGCCGCGCTGAGCCTGCTGCTCGAACCCGGCCGGTCACTGGCGTGGTCGTGGCTGTGGACCGCGGCGATGGTCGCCTACGCCGGCGACGTCGCCCGCCGACGCGCACCCGAGTTCCCCCGCATCATGGCGCTGACCATCACCGCGTTCGCCGCCGCCGCCGCGATCACCCTCGGCGTCGTCTTCGGATTCCGGGTCCTTCCCCTGGAAGCACGCACCCTGGTCCCCATCGCCGGGATGATGGTCGGCAACTCCATGACCGCCACCGTGCTGGCCGCCCGCCGCCTCGTCGAGGAACTGCGCGACAAGCGCGACGAGGTCGAGGCCCGGCTCGCACTCGGCCAACCCTCCAGCCAAGCCGCCCGACCGTACGTGCGCGCGGCACTGCGCTCGGCGCTGACACCGCAGATCGAAACCACCAAAGCCACCGGCCTGGTATTCCTGCCCGGAGCGATGACCGGACTCATCCTCGCGGGCGTCGCACCGGTACAGGCCGTGCGGCTGCAAGCCGTCGTCATGTTCCTGGTCCTGGCATCGGTATCCACCACCACCGTCGTCGTGACTCTCGGACTCGTGCGGCGCGTGTTCACCACCGACCACCGACTCCTGCCGCTACCCCGACCACAACAAACCAGCCACGGCAGCACCGGCCCCGCGACGACCTGACCGTTTCGATCCCGTCGGCAGGCTCAGCGACCCGGACGGCGACGCGCGGCCGGGTCGGTGTCGGCCTGATAGCGCCGCAGCCCCTCGTCGGAGACCCTCGCGTACTTGGCGAGGCTGCGCACCGACGTGTGCCCCGACAGCTTCATCAGCAGCGGCGTCGACGCGCCGTCCTCGGCCGCGTGCGTCAACCGGGAATGCCGCAACTGGTGCAGCGTGTACGGGCCGTTGTCGTAGTGCCCGGTGTGGGCCTCGAACAGCTCGGCCGCGCGCCGGTAGGACAACCTGGCCCGGCCCGTCACCGGGTCGACATCGTTGCGGGCCACCGAGGGGCGGGCCCTGCGGTCGGTGAGGAACAACGGGCCGGTCCTGCGGCCCGCCAGCATCCGCGGCAACAACCGTGAAGTGCCGGTCTGCCACGCGATGACCTCACGCGCCCCACCCTTACGGGTCACCACCGCACACCGGTTCGCGATGTCGAGATCGGGCACATCCAGCATCAACACCTCCTCGGCACGCGCCGAGGACTCATACAGCAAATGCCACAACACCCGCTGCCGCAGGCCCGCATCCGATCCCAAGATCTCCGCGACGCGGTCCCGGCTCAGCGCCTTGCTGGTGTCGGGCGGCGCGGGCCGTGCCCGCAGCCGCACCAGCGGATCACCGGCCAGCCACTGCTGCTCCCGCCAGTACCCGCACGCCGACCCCAGCGCGGTCAACCGGATGTTGAACGTCTTCGCCGACTTGCCACCCCACACGAACGTGAACCACCCACTCACCCGATCCGGCTCCGAACCCAGCAGCGCCACATCCGTATCCGCCCCGAAGTCGGCGACGAGGCGAACCAGCGCCGCCGCGTACGTCGCGCGCGTGTTCGGCACCGTGATCGTCGCCAGATAGATCCGCACCGCATCGGCCAGCCGCACACCACCCGCCGACCGCGGCAGCCTCCGAACCTGTCCCATCCCACCGACCTCCCCACGCACTACCGCAGATAGTTTCCCGAGTCGCCCCCGCCCACGAGACGCATCGCGCCAGGACTCGCCCGAGACTACCGCACATAGTGCGTCACTATGTGCGGTAGATGCTTAGCGCCAGTTTCCGCAGAAAAAATGGGCAGAAGGCGAAAATCCTTCCACGCGAACGACTCTCACTCCTCAACCAGGCGACACGCCGGCCACCCAGGGAAGTCGCCGCAGGCACCGTTTCGTCGCGACCGAGCGCTACGAGCCGATTTATCTGGCCCGAATCCGATGCCCCGAGGGATCCTCTGGGCATCACCACACCAGCACTCGCTAACGCCAGTCTTCGCTCAACTGGACCCCACATGCCGGCACCATCTCGATGTCCTCGGTCGGCACGAGATGACGAAGCACCGAACCGTCGTTCTCGATCGAGAACCACGAACGGAAGCTGTCGTGACGCCGGATGAACTCGTTGACCGCCGTGGTCATCGCCTCCACATCCAGCGGGGCCGCGACGTCGAATGCCATGAGGCACAACCGGGCGAACCGGAAACCGGCGGATTCGTTGCGCCACGCAACTTTCAGGTATTCCTCCTGCTAATGCGACGCGGGGACGGGATGGGCGGGCGCCTGTCCGGCGGCGGTGACCGAGGCGAGTGAGGCCACCCAACTCGTCAGATGACCGGGGCGCGGGTCCCACTCCTCGATCAGTCCGAACTTAATCATCGTGTGACCACCTCTTTGCTGAAGGGGATTTGCTACCGGGTGAACCGGGTTTCGAGGCGCTTGTCATTCAGGTGACTTATAGCACTTCGACGGTCGCCCGGACGCTACATGAGATTGGTCGACGATGTAACGGGGTTCCGACGGATGGGCCTCGTTCTGGTGAAAATGTCAGGCTTCCTGGACAATTGACCACATCTGATGTCAGTTGGTCCCCTGGTGGACACCGTCGCTCTCGTCCGGCAGACTGCCTCCGCATCGCCTGTGATGCGGATCGCATCGCTGTGGTGCTGTGGGAAAGCGGAGTGGATGAACGAACAAGGTCTCACCGGGGTGAACGGTCGCCGCATGTTCGGTGCAGTGGGTCTCGTCGCGCTGTCGTGCTGGCGATGATGGTCGGTCTGCCCAGCCGTGCTGCCGCGGAGCCGAACCCGGCGTCGATCGTCGCCGAACACGTGCAGCCTGCGGGTGAGATCGACCTGGCGGTGCGGTCGACGGCGATGCGTCAGACGGTGACCGTCAAAGTTCTTCCCGCACGAGGGGATCGGCCGGCGCCCACGCTGTACCTGCTGAACGGCGCCGCCGGCGGTGACGGCGGCAGCAGCTGGTTCGACCGCACGGACATCCGGACGTACTTCGCCGATCAGAACGTCAACGTGGTCGTACCCATGGGTGGCACCGCGAGTTACTTCACCGACTGGCAGCATCCGGATCCCGTGCTCGGGGTGCAAAAATGGGCCACGTTTCTCACCTCGGAACTGCCCGCGGTGATCGACCGTCGTCTCGACGGGAACGGCCGCAACGCGATCGCGGGCATCTCGATGGCCGGGGCCTCGGTGTTCCAGCTCTCGCTGCACGCCCCCGAACTGTACGAGGCGCTCGGCTCGTTCAGCGGGTGTGCCCAGACCAGCGACCCGATGGGCCAGGCGGTCGTGCGAATGGTCGTGGAGGGACGCGGCCACGGCAACACCCTCAACATGTGGGGGCCGCCGACGAGTCCGGCATGGCGGGCCAACGACCCGTATGTGCACGCGGCGTCGTTTCGCGGCAAGTCGATCTATGTGTCCAATGGTTCCGGCACACCTGGGCGCTACGACACGATCGATGGCCCGGGCATCGACGGGAACCTCTCCAAACTGTTCGATCAGCTCGCCGTCGGTGCGGTGATCGAGACCGCGACGGCCGAGTGCACGCGCAACCTCCAGCGCCGGCTGCGCGAGGTCGGGGTGCCGGCGACCTTCCACCTTTACCCCGGCGGCACCCACTCGTGGCCGTACTGGCAGGACGAACTGCACCGCGCCTGGCCCCAGTTCCGCGCGGCGCTCGCACGCTGACACCTACGCGTGTCGCGGGTCGCATTCGGTGAGGACGTACCATAGTTCTCCGAACCGACGAGTGAGGAAGCGAATGAGCGAAGCGCCCGATCCCACCCCATCCGATCTCGACAAGTCCGAGCGTTCCGGGTCCGGGCGTTCCGGATTCCATCGAGTCCTGTTGAAGCTGGGCGGTGAGATGTTCGGCGGGGGAGAGGTCGGTCTGGACCCGGACGTCGTCGCGACCGTGGCCGATCAGATCGCCGACGTCGTCAACTCCGGTGTCCAGGTGGCCGTCGTCATCGGCGGCGGCAACTTCTTCCGCGGCGCCGAGCTGCAGCAGCGTGGCCTCGACCGTAGCCGCTCGGACTACATGGGCATGCTCGGGACGGTGATGAATTGCCTTGCTCTGCAGGACTTCCTGGAGAAGCGCGGCATCAGCACACGCGTGCAGACCGCCATCACCATGGGTCAGGTCGCCGAGCCGTACCTGCCGCTGCGCGCCCAGCGTCACCTCGAGAAGGGACGCGTGGTCATCTTCGGCGCCGGAATGGGCATGCCGTACTTCTCCACCGACACCACCGCCGCCCAGCGCGCGCTGGAGATCAAGGCGGAGGTGGTCCTCATGGCCAAGGCCGTCGACGGGGTCTACGACGCGGACCCGCGTACCGACCCGAACGCCCGAATGTTCACCGAGATCACCCACCGCGAGGTCCTCGACAAGGAACTCAAGGTCGCCGACGCGACCGCCTTCAGTCTGTGTATGGACAACAAGATGCCGATCTTGGTGTTCAATTTGCTCCAACAGGGCAACATCGCCAGGGCGGTGGCCGGAGACCGGATCGGCACGCTGGTCAGCACCTGACGAACACCCGCGCCCCGCACGAGAACACGGCCTCGCCAGGCCCTACCGAACGGAACAAGGACGAAGATGATCGACGACGCGCTGCTCGACGCCGAGGAGAAGATGGAAAAGGCGGTCAACGTCGCCAAGGAGGACATGGGCTCCATCCGCACCGGACGGGCGAATCCGTCCATGTTCAACAAGATCAACATCGAGTACTACGGCGCGATGACCCCGGTGACCCAGGTCGCGTCGATCAACACCCCGGAGCCGCGCCTGGTCGTCATCAAGCCGTACGAGGCGTCGACGCTGCGAGACATCGAGACCGCGATCCGCAACTCCGACCTCGGTGTGAACCCGACCAACGACGGCACGATCATCCGCGTCGCCATCCCGCAGCTCACCGAGGAGCGTCGTCGCGACCTGGTCAAGCAGGCCAAGGGCAAGGGTGAGGATGCGAAGGTCGCCATCCGTAACGTGCGTCGCAAGGCCGCCGACGAGCTCAAGCGCATCCAGAAGGACGGCGAGGCCGGCGAGGACGAGGTCACCCGTGCCGAGAAGGAACTGGACAAGACCACGGCCACCTACGTGCATCAGATCGACGAGCTGGTGAAGCACAAAGAAGACGAATTGCTCGAGGTGTGAGCGAGAAGGCATCCGACCCCGAGAAGAAGTCCGGGCCCGAGAAGAAGTCCGGGCCCGAGAAGAAGTCACGGGCAGGTCGTGACCTCCCGGCTGCGATCGCAGTCGGAGGCACGCTCGGGGTCAGCATCATCCTGATCCTGCTGTTCGCGCCGATGCTCTGGTACGGCCTCGTCGCCGTCGCGTTCGCGATCGCCACCTGGGAGGTCACCAAGCGGCTGCACACCGCCGGGTACAACGTCGCCTTCTGGCCACTGCTCATCGGCGGCCAGGTCATCATCTGGATCAGCTGGCCGTACGGGCCCACCGGAGTGCTGGTCGCCTTCGTCGCGACCGTCCTGGTGTCGATGGTGTGGAAGCTGCTCGCCCAGGGCATCTCGAACGCACCGGAGGACTATCTCGTAGACCTGGCACTCACCGTGTTCGTGCTGGCCTGGCTGCCGCTCCTGGCATCCTTCGGCGTCCACCTGGTGACGCAGGAGGACGGTGCGGCCCGGGTCGCGACGCTCATGGTGGTCGTCGTCTGCTCCGACGTCGGTGGATATGCCGCCGGTGTCCTGTTCGGCAAACACCCCATGGCGCCGGCGATCAGCCCCAAGAAGTCGTGGGAGGGCCTGGTCGGTTCGCTGCTCGTCGGCACGGTCGGCGCGGTCGGCTGCATCACGTTCCTGATCGGCAGCCACTGGTGGATCGGATTGATCCTGGGACCCGTCCTGGTCGTGTGCGCGACTCTCGGCGACCTGGTGGAGTCACAGGTCAAGCGCGATCTCGGCATCAAGGACATGGGGACGCTGCTCCCCGGCCACGGCGGCATCATGGACCGCCTCGACAGCCTGCTGCCCTCGGCGTTCGTGGTGTGGGCGGTGCTGACCGCTCTCCTCTGAAACGTGGGGCG
>NZ_BANS01000044.1 GCF_000332995.1 Gordonia amicalis NBRC 100051 = JCM 11271 | reverse complement strand
CCCGCCCGCCATCACACCCACCGACCCGCTCAACCAGCATGGCGCGAGGTTTCGACGCGGTGGGTCGCTCCGCTCGCCACCGGCTCAACCAGCAATCCCGCTGCCTCAGATCCACTCAGCGCAGCGCGGGCACCACCTGCTGCTCGAAGAGTTCGAGATCCTCACGGTCGTGGGCGATGTTCGGGAAGTAGAAGATCCCGTAGGACATCCCGGCTTCCTCGAGCCCACGCAGGTTCTCCGCGACCTTGTCCGGCGTCCCGACCGCGGGCATCCCGCGGAACGCCCCCATGCTGCCCGACGCCGCGTCGGGTCCGACGATCTTCGCGAGCCGCGTCTCGAGGTCGGCGAGCTTGCGCTCCACGTCGGCGTCGGTCGCACCGAGCATGACGTTGTAGTTCGACGACCGGACGATCGAATCGAAGTCGCGTCCGAGGTCGGCGCAATGCTGTCGGAGCACCGACGATTTGTGGGCGAACCCTTCGGGGGTGCCGTCGAAGTTGGTGTAGTCGGCATAGTGCGCCGCGATCCGGAGCGTCTTCTTCTCTCCACCGCCGGCGATCCACAGCGGCAGCTTCCCGGCAGTCGGCTGCGGCCGGCAGATGGCGTCGTTGACGGTGTAGTGCTTGCCGTCGAGGGTCGCGCGGCCGGTCTCCCACGCCTGCTTCATGATCTGCACGCCCTCGTCGAGCCGGGCGAGTCGCTCTCCTGCCGAGGGAAATCCGTATCCGTAGGCGCGCCACTCGTGTTCGTACCAACCGCCGCCGATGCCCATCTGCACGCGCCCTCCGGAGATGAGGTCGGCGGTGGCGGCGACCTTCGCCAGGTACATGGGGTTGCGGTAGCTCATCGCGGTGCACATCTGTCCGATGTCGACGCGACCGGTGGTCGCGGCCAGCGCCGACACCAGCGTCCAGGCCTCGTGCGTGGCCTCGTCGGTCGGCAGCGGGACGGTGTGGAAGTGGTCGTAGACCCAGACCGAGTCCCAGCCGGCGGACTCGGCGCGGTTCGCCACCGACGACATGACCTCCCACTGGTTCGCCGGGTCGATACCCACGAGATCAAGCCGCCAGCCCTGGGGAATGAAGAGTCCGAATCGCATGATGTCCAACCTACGCACTGACCGCGGCACCGACACACCGCCGCGTCTGCCCGTCGCCACGATAGTCTGATACTGGATATTCCATCCATAGATGAGTTCGTCGACTCGCCGCCGGCTGCCACGACATCGCCGCTGGTCGATCCATCGACAATTCGGGAGAAGGACACATGACAGCAGGCGACCGGCCTGAATACGATACGAACATCCTGCACCAGGAGCGGTCCCGGCTTCGGCGGGAGATGCTGATCGACCGGCCGTGGACCGAGGTGATCCTGGTCCGCCATGCGCAGCAGTCCTTCGATCCCGATGATCTGGAAGCCGGCGGTGCGGCCGGGCCGGGGCTCTCCGCGATCGGGTCCAGGCAGGCGCGGCTGACCGGCGAACTCCTCGCGGACGAGCCGCTGACGGCCGTCTACTCGAGTCGGTTGACCCGCGCGGTGTCGACCGCGGACGCCGTCGCCGCCCTGGCCGCAGCACCTCTGACGACGCAGATCCGGAACGACCTGCGGGAGATCGAGATGCACGGCGAGCAAGCCGAAGACGGGGCGTCCGTGCGCGACCGGCTCCGCGGTGCACTCACTGCGATCGCCGAGGAGCATTCCGGGCAGACCGTCGCAGCGGTGAGCCACGGCGGTGCGATCAGCACGTTCCTCGCCTCCCTACTGGGGGTCGAACGGGACGTCTTCTTCTTCGCCGCTCACGCCTCGGTGACCCGGGTTCGCCACCACGACGGGGCATGGGCCGTGCAGTCCGTCAACGAGACCGGCCACCTTCGCAGCCACGATCTCATCAGTCACTGAGCGGTCGACGCGCCATCGGCGTCCGGCCTGCCGCTACTCGCTACGCGGCCGGATGTGCTCCCGCGCAAACCGCCGGAGACCGTCGATCGCCTCACCGGACCGGCTCCACGGCGCGACGATGACACGGTCGATCCCGCTCGCGGACCAGCCCTCGGCGTCGACCTCGCCCTGATGCGCGGCGACGGTGGTCTGCAGCGGCCGCGACCGGCCGGAATCCCGCTCTGCGGCACGCAGTCTGGCGAGCGGGGCGGCCACGGACGCCGGAGTGTGGTGCATACCGATCCACCCGTCACCCCGGGCCACGGCCCGCCGCAACGCCGGGGCCGACTCGCCGCCGATGTGCAGCGGCGGTCGCGGCTGCTGGACCGGCTTGGGCTCGAAGCCGACGCTCGGGAATTCGTGGTGCGCACCCTGGTAGGCGAAACTCTTCTGGGTCCAGAGGCCGTCGAGCACATCCAGGGTTTCGTCCAGCAGTTCGCCTCGCCGCGCGAAATCGACTCCGACGAGGTCCCATTCGGCCTCCGACCACCCGGCGCCGACGCCCAGTTCGACGCGACCTCCGGACACCACGTCCAGCGTCGCCACCGCGCGTGCCGCCACGAACGGATGACGCAGCGCGGGTTGGTACACGTAGGTGCCCAACCTCAGCGTGGTGGTGACCGCCGCCAGTGCAGCGAGGTGAACCATGACGTCGAAGATCGGCGAATGCGAGGAGATCGGGAGCTCGCCGTCGGGGTACTTCTCGCGATCCACCTCCTCGGGCAGCATGAGATGGTCCGACATCCAGATCGATTCGTACCCGGCGCGCTCGGCTTCGATCGCGACATCTCGCCACAACGCGGGGTGGACCCGGAGCAACGACACCCCGTACCGCGGACCGTCCGCCGTTCCGCCTCAGCCATGGACCTCACCGCGCACATCTCCGTCCGGGCCGACCTCGCCCTCGCGGGTGACCCGTCGGTACGAGAAGCGCCAGCCGCTGTCGGTGAGCGTGTATTCGTCGGTGTACCGGCCCCATTCCGCCAGCCCGAAGTGCCTGATCAGCGCCACATAGGCGGTACCGCGTGCGGTGCGCGGCCCCGTCATGTCGATGACATGGGTTGTCAGGTGGTGGAATACGCGGGCACTGACACCGGTGTCGCGGATCTCCGCCAGCCAGGCCGACTTCACGCCCTCGAAGAATCCCTGGATGTCCTCGTGCCCGGTGTACCTGCGTGGTGCGGCGTCGAGGTCGACGAACTCGAGGGTGCCGTCGGCGGTGAACAGTCGGGCTTCCTGTTCGGTGCGGCCGGTGTCGCCGTAGAGGTTGTAGCGGGCGGCGAGATCCCGGATCTCCTCGCGGGCGGCTGCTTCGTCCGGCTGCATCTTCACTTCTCCCATCAGCTGATCCCGCGATGCGGCAGCGAGCCGCGCGCCATGACCGTGCAGTATCCGGTGGTGGTGACACCGTCGACGACGATCTTCGCGAACTGTTCGCGGTGGCCGCTCGGGGTTGGATCACCGTCGAGCAGTACGGCTTCGGGTGGAACCAGCTCGTAGACTCGTGTTCGACGAGGTCGCCGCGCGGCACCCCGAGGCCGCGGCCGTCCCGGTAACCTCCGTCGTACCCGGTGCCGGCATAGGCCCACGGCTCCAGCAGCGGAGTGGCCACGATCTCGTGGCGGGCACCGGCATCGGTCTCCACCTCGATCCGCACCGACCGATAGGTTCTCGTCCCCGGCACGAACTCCGTTGTCACATCGGCGATCACGACAGTCGAGTGCCGGCCGTCGACGCCGATGACCTCGCCGTCGAGGTAGGTCACCGTGCCGCGCTGGTTCTCTCGTCTGGACACACAGACACAGAAGTCGGCGGTCGCCGCGTACAGCACCGTGTGCATCATCGGCGCCGAGCTACGGGCCGCCGGATCGGCCACCGAACGGTCGATACCGCCGACCCCCGGACGCACGCCCCACGAATGATCGCGCACCGCCCACCAGTCGTCGACGCTGATGCGGGCACCGTCGATCGACAGCCATCCGTCCCAGCGGCCGATCTGGTTGTAGCGGGTGATCTCCTGGGTGACCCGACCGGTACTCGCGTCGAGGTAATGCTCTTCGGTGTACGGGTCGAATCCGGAGGTGAACACCAGGTCGGCGGCCAGTGGGGTGCTGTCACCGGACCACGCGACCCGCACCGTGCGATACGGCTCGAGGATCTCCACCGCGAGGTCACCGACGGCGGACTGCGCGGTCGCGGTGGTCAGCGGCCGCGACCATCGCGAGTTGAACTGACGACCGCCGCGCTGGACCGCTCCGTACCCGTCGCAGACCCCGATGTTCTTGTACAGGGCCATGCCGGAGATGAACCCGGCGTCCCCGGCGGGATCGACGCCGGCAAACCAGTACCGGTCGTAGAACCGCGGGTCGGAGGTGCCGGCGAACCCGAACGGCCACGGCACCTGATGCATCAGGGTCTCGTCGAGCGGGTGCAGGGCGCGCGTGTTCACCGGTCCACCTCGAATGCCTTGTCCAGCGCGCCGAGCAGATAGCGGGGCGCGTAGTCCAATCCCAGAAGCGCGTCGAGCAGTGTGCGCGGCTCGTTGACCAGGCGGCCGAGCCCGCAACTCGACGTGGGCCACGAGCTTCGCTGTTTTTGGGCGCTTGGCGGCCTGCTGGGCTTTCCACTGCGCCACCAACGCCCGATACTCGAGCTTCCCGCTCCTGGTTGCGGCGTTGCGCCGTAGCTCTACGTGAGATCGTGGCCGGACTGCGCCCGATCCGCCGTGCGATCTCACGCACCCCACGATCCTGGGCGCGTAGCAGCGCGATCTCTTCCCGTTCGGCGAACGATAGATAGCGGCCCGAAGGCTCATCCAGACTCAGCGGCCTCATGCCGCCAGCGTGGCGGAACCAGCGTGTACCCACCGGCACCGACACACCGACAGCGATCGATGCCTGCGCCGTGCTCACCCCCGTCGCGACCACCCGCCAAAACTCACGTTGCACCTGCCGCGACGGCTCCGGCCGCCCCGGCGATCGCATCGCCGGCCGAAGTGCACGATCAGCACGCCACTGCCGACGAACACCTACCGCCACATCGCTGGTCTTCCAACTCCAGTCCGCCGTAGCCACCGCGAACACCTCCATGATCATGGTGTTGCGACGACCAGTTGAATCCGCCGGG
>NZ_BANS01000045.1 GCF_000332995.1 Gordonia amicalis NBRC 100051 = JCM 11271 | reverse complement strand
CGGGGGTGGGTCCGCTCGGTGTCGGCTCAACCGGCGTCGGGGTTCGCCGAGACGTCACTTCGCGAGCGCACGCCCGATCACGAGACGCTGGATCTGGTTGGTGCCCTCGAAGATCTGCGTGATCTTCGCCTCGCGCATGTAGCGCTCGACCGGGAAGTCGCGGGTGTAGCCGTAGCCGCCGAAGACCTGCACCGCATCGGTGGTGACCTTCATGGCGGCGTCGGTCGCGACGAGCTTCGCGGTGGCCGCCGCCCGCGAGTACTCCATTCCCGCATCACGACGACGCGCCGCATCGAGGTAGGTGGCACGCGCCGAATCGACGGCGGCGGCCATGTCGGCCAGCACGAACGACAAACCCTGATGGTCGATGATCTTGCGGCCGAACGCGGCTCGCTCCTGCGCGTAGTCGACCGCCGCGTCGAGAGCGGCCTGCGCCAGCCCGGTCGCCACCGCCGCGATGCCGAGCCGCCCGGAGTCCAACGCGGAGAACGCGATCTGCAGACCCTGTCCCTCGGCACCGAGACGACGATCCTCGTCGATGAACGCGTTGTCGTACGACGCCCCGGTGGTCGGGACCGCGTGCAGACCCATCTTGTCCTCGGGCTTGCCGAAGGTCAGACCCTCGGTGTCGCGGGCGACGAAGAGGCAGGAGATGCCCTTCGATCCTTCGCCGGTCCGCGCGAAGACGTTGTAGACGTCGGCGATACCGCCGTGGGTGATCCATGCCTTGGAGCCGGTCATCGTGTAACCACCCTCGGCGGGGGTGGCGCGGCACGCGAGCGCCGCGGCGTCGGACCCGGCCTGCGGCTCACTCAGGCTGTAGGCGCCGATCAGCTTGCCGTTCAACAGATCCGGGAGCCAGCGCTGCTTCTGATCCTCGGTACCGAAGTTGAACAGCGGATGGCACGCGAGGCCGTGGACGCTGACGGCCACCGCGACCGACGCCCAGCGCGCGCCGAGTTCTTCGAGCACCTGCAGGTAGACCTCGTACGGTTGACCGCCGCCGTCCCACTCGGTCGGGTACGGCAGTCCGAGGAGGCCGGCCTCGCCCAGTTCGGCGAACAGCCCCTCCGGATACTGCCGATCCTTCTCGTGCTGGTCGACGATCGGCTTCATCCGCTTGTCGGCGATGTCGCGGACCAGCGCGATCAGGTCGCGAGCCTCGTCGTTGGGGAGCAGACGGTCGACCGGCATCGGTACCTCCATGTCAGAGAGCTCAGGTAATCAAACTAGTACTCCAGTCCTTTGCACAGTACTATTCCGGGAGCGGCAGGTACAGCCGACGCAGTCGGGAGGAGGAGTCGTATGCCACGCGAGGGGTTCGCGACGCGGCGTCGTGCCGCCCTGTTCGACGCCCTGCTCGAGCTGATCCTGCGCGACGGTTTCGCCCACCTGTCCATCGCCGACATCGCCGCCGAGCTCCGGTGCTCCAAGTCGACGCTCTACACCCTCGCGGCGAGCAAGGAACAGCTGGTCACGGCAACCGTCACCCACTTCTTCCGTACCGCGACCGAGCAGGTCGAGGCGAGGGTCGCGGCGTCGAACAGCCCACGCGAGCGGGTCATCGCATACCTGGTCGCCGTCGGTGAGGCGCTGTCACCGGCGTCGGAGGCGTTCATGCGCGACCTCGACGCCTTCACCCCGACCCGCTCGCTCTACGAACTCAACACCGCCGCGGCCGCGACCCGGGTACAGAAGCTGATCGCCGACGGTGTCGCCGCGGGCGACTTCCGCAACATCGACGCCGCCTTCGCCGCCGACCTCGCCGCCTCGATGATGAGTCGCATCCAGCGCCGCGAGGTCTGGGCCGCCACCGGCCTCGACGACGCCGCCGCATACCGCCAGCTCGCGAGCATCCTCACCGCGGGGATCGACGCGGGGTAGGTACAGCTACAGCGACCGTCCGGTCCGAGCGTCCGTTGCCTCCCCAGTCGACCGCCGGCGACCGCCGGACCGGCAATGTCGTTGCACGGCAGAAGATCGCGTCCACCTCATGAGTACTCAAGGGCAGATTGCCCTCGGACGGTGCTCATGGGGACGAGATATTCACCAGAACCCAGCCCGCCGCGCATTCGCGCGCCGTTGCACCAGAGATTGCGTCGCGAGGCCGCGTCACAGCCCTTCGAGGCTCGTCGCTGTCGCTTCTCGCACCGCAGGGCGGGTTGCGTATCAGGAAGCGAATCTGATTGCGCCGCTCGCAGACTGAATCCTGATCGAAGTCAGTCCGCCTTCAGGACGTGGAGGTGGCGCGGAGCTCGAGGTGCGTCACCCCGTCCTCGACCCACCATCGCACGCGGATGTCCCGCCGGGAATCCGCAGAGCGCAACGAGATCCACAACTCGTCATGCAACCGCACCTGGCCACGCGGCACCTCGACCCCGCGTTCGGCACCGAAACGCACCGCCTCGGGGTGGGCCCAGGTCGCGGTGTCGCCGGGGTCGCGGACGGTCGCGGTGTACTCCTCGGAACCGAGCGGCAGGTCGAGCAGCGTCGCCAGGACCTCGGCGTCGGCGGGAGTGATCGTCGGTCCGGCGAGAGCCGCCTCCAGGGTCCGGCACGGCCTGCAGGAACCACGGCTGGTCGACGACGACCGCGCGTTCGGTGACGATGCCGGCGATCGTCCGAACCCGTTCGGGCACCTCGACATCCGCGGGATCGATGACGCCGCGACGGCACGCCGCGACCACGGCGGCGTGCACCATCACCGCGGCACCGGCGGAGATGTCCCGCTCCGGATCGCCGAGGCGGGTCAGCAGGAGGTCGGCATCGACGGCGGTGTCGGGTTCCAGGCGTGCGAGCGCACCGACCAGCGCGTCGGCGTGCGGATGGTCGAGGGGGTCGATGATCCCGGCGAGGATCTCGTCCGACGGTGCGCGGTACTCCCCCAGCAGCAACCCGTCGACCTCGGCGTGCCGACGCAACCACCAGGAGGTGTACCCGTCCCGGTCGGCGAGCAGCGGCGCGATGTCCTCGTCGGTCGCCATCATGGTCAGCGCCTCGGACCAGGACCGGTCGTCGATCAGGTCGAGATCGCGTACCGCGGCGAGCCTTTCGGGCGCGTCGGGCAGCGTGTCCCACCAGTCCTCCTCGTCGGGGAGGTCGTGGTCGGGAGCGACCGGCAGCTCGTCGTCGACCGTGAGGAAACCCCAGCCGACGCCCAGGCGTCGCAGTTCGCCTGCGCCACACTCGGAGACGACCTCGTCGTCGACGACGCCGAACGGATGATCGTCGACGAGGACCGAGAGGAGCGGACTGTCGGGAAGCAGGAGTTCATCGGCGGGACGGAGTTCGCCGTCCGTGTCGAGCAGCGGCAGCGTGGCCAGCCACGTCGGTACCGCCGCGTCCGGGTCGGCGCGCAGTACCGCACAGATCTCGGCGGCCAACCCGTCGTCACCGGCACTCTCGGGGTCGAAGTCCTCGATCAGCACCCGCAGTGCCGGGTCGGCCAGCGCATCGGTGACGGAAAGTTCCTGCACGCCCAGACGTTCCAGCAGCGAGTGGCGGGCGTCGGGGTGGACGGTGGGAATCCACCGCATCGGGGTCGCGATGCGATCGCTGACGAACAGGCCGCGAACCCCGACCGACATCCGGCCGTCCGACCGCGGAATCGGCAGCGCGCCCAGTTCCTCGACCTCGCGTCCCGTGGACACGAGCGGCGCGAGCGCCTCGTACAGGTCGTGCCACCAGGACGGTTCATGCTGCAGTCCGCCAAGTCGCTCGGCCAGCGCCGCCAGCCCCAACTCCTCGACCCCCAGCCGACCCATCGTCGGAAGGTGTTGCGCGAAAGAGATGTCGGGATGCACGAGGTCGGCGAAGTGTTCAGCGAGGATCTCGGCCAGGCGATCGGTGAGCCCGATGAGGACGACGGAACGCGACGGCAACAACGCCTCGCCGTCGGCACCCGGCAACCACGCCGTGTCGCGGAGCTGCTCACGCACCGCCTCGATCAGCCTGACGTCGTCGCGATTCCGGGCGAGGTGCAGTTCCGGGACGAGTTGCAGTCGACGCACCGGGTCGAGGAGTAGCAGCAGGTCGACGTAACCGGCTGCGGCGTCACGGATCTCGGCCCGGGGGTGCAGGTGCCGACGGTCCGGGGTGAGCGCGAGGTCGGTGATACACCGACACGGCAGGCTCAGTTCGATGTCGGTGGGCGTGGGTGCGCGCAGGACATCGTGATCGGGTGTGCGACCACCGTCGGCATCGACGAGCCAGCGTGTACCGCCACGCGTGACCTCCAGCCAGCGCTGCGTCGACGACGACCCGGCGCCGCTCACGGACACCGTGACGATCGCCGACGAGGCCTCGTCGTCGTCGACCTCTGGCCCGGCGGACCGCTCGGCCTCGATCTCCACACCGCCGACGGTGATCCGTTGCAGTGCAGCAAGTTCGACCACGAGATCGGGGGCCTGGGCCAGCATCGCCTCGATCAGCGGACCGGAGGGCTCACGCAGGCTCAGGACCACCTCGGTGTCGAAACCCTCCGCGGGTTCGACCTTCGACGGCCACACGAGCCGCAGGACCGGAACGGTGTCAACCGAAAGCCCGGCTTCCCGAACGGCTTCCACGGTCTGGGCACGGTCGAAGACGATCGATCCGGTGCGCGAGCGGACCTCGACACGGTCCGCGACCGTTGCGGTGGCGGTGAATCCGACGCCGAACCGTCCGATCTGACCGCCGGTGGGTGTCTTCGCCGACACCCGCAGCGCGGCGAGCGACCGGACGCCCTCGACAGTCAGTGGCTCACCGGTGTTCGCGACATGCAGCTCGTCACCATCCACCCAGATCGAGAGCTCGCCGGCAATCCCCGCCGCAGCCGCGGCGTCGGCGGCGTTGGCCGCCAGTTCGGTGAGCAGACGGTCGCGGTATCCGACCGTCACCAGATCAGCTTCGGCGGCGGCATCCTCGGCGAGGCGTGTCGGCGAGGCCACCCACCCGTCGAGCGTCGACGACCGCAGCGCGGCGGTGCCGAACGGATCGGCGCTCATGGGTGAGGGCGTGTCGCTCAGGAGTTCGCCGGTTCGGCGTCCCGGGTGATCGAGATGATCTCGAGGGCACCGTCGTCGTAGGCGTCGTACGCGGGTGAACCGTCACCCTTCGGGGCCTGGACGTCGGAGTGTGCGCCGCAGCCGTACTCGGCGGAGACCACCCGACCATCGGCCGCGTACTCGTTGGTGCAGGCACCGAACCCGGCGCGCAACGCGCCCGCGAGCGGCACGTAGAAACCACAGGTGCAGCACGAGAACGGGGCCGCCTGCGCCATCTCCGACGACGGACCGAAGTCGCCGTCGTACCAGCGCTGCGCGGCGTCGGCGCGGCCGTCGTAGCTCAGCAGCCGGCGGCGGCCGAGGCCGATCTCGCCGGCCACCTGGCCGATGTCGTCAGGGTCCTCGGATTCGGAGTCGAAGCGGAACTCGTCGCCGGTGTCGATCTGATTGGGCACCAGACGCGGGTCGTCGGGCTCGGCGGCCAGCAGATCGCCGGGCGCGAGATCGCCGGAGGCGACGCGCTCGGCCCACGGCACCCACGGAGGCGCAAGGAGCGAACCGTCGCCCGGCAGCAGCACGACCTCACTGAGGGTGATCGCGTCGCTGCCCGGCGAGCCGGCCAGCACGACACACCACTGCCAGCCGCGGTAGCCTGCGAGCTCGGCGTCGAAATAGTGTGCGGCAGCCCACTCTCCCTCGGCCACGCTGCGCCGATGTGCCCCGGGCTGCTGTCCGTCGTCGACCAGCGCGGCTCGTGCGATGTCGACGGCAGCCAGCAGTCGTCCGCCCTCACTTACGTCAGTCACGGTTCCAGTGTGCAATATCGCCGACGTGTGCCACACAACGACCCGCTTCAAGCGGCACCGGCACGATATGAGGAACAATCGTGTTCGTGATCCCACGGAGTTCCCGACACGACGATGGGCGCGGGGCCCCCAGGGGTCCGGCGAGCCAGCCTCAACCGCCGACCGATGATCGCGGCCGACGTGCCGCGCAGCACCCCGGGTCGGCGAACTACCCGGCCGACGAGACCCGCCAGATGAGGGCACGCCGGCCGGCACCCGGCTGGGGACCGCCGCCCGGCCCGGGCCCCGGGCGCAACGCCTACCTGCCCCCGCCCACACACAATCCGCATCTACCGCCGCTCGACGATCGAGGTCAGCCGTTCCACGACGAGTCGGCGACCCGCGCGATGCCCACCGAGCACGGGCCCCGAACGCCCGAGAAGCTCACCGTGATGCGCGTCGCCGCAATGCGCAGCCGCGAGCTGACGAGCAAGGGCATCGGCAAGATCCATCGGGCCGCGACCGCCGACGGAGCCGACCAGTCCGGCCTCACCGCGCTCACCCTCCCGGTGATCGCGAACTTCGCCGCCGACGCCGCGATGGCCGTCGCGCTGGCCAACACCCTGTTCTTCGCCGCCGCATCGGGTGAATCCAAGACCAACGTCGCGCTGTATCTGGCGCTGACGATCGCCCCGTTCGCGCTCATCGCCCCCCTGATCGGTCCGCTGCTCGACCGGCTCCAGCGCGGACGTCGCATCGCGATGGCCACGACCTTCGGCCTGCGCGTCGTGTTGGCCCTGCTGATCATGACCAACGTCCAGTGGAACGACGTCACCCAGCAACTCGAATACGACCCGTGGGTGCTCTATCCCTGCGCTCTGGGGTTGCTGGTCCTGTCGAAGTCCTTCGGCGTGCTCAAATCGGCGGTCACCCCGCGCGTGGTGCCGCCGACCATCGACCTGCCGCGCGTCAACTCCCGCCTGACCACGTTCGGACTGATCGGCGGCACGATCGTCGGCGGTGCGTTCGCCGCGCTCGTCGAGATGCTGCTCGGCAAACTGCTGCCGCTGCATCTGCCGGGAGCCATGGTGTGGCTGGCGATCGTCGCCGCGGCCGGGGCGTACCTGTGCATGCGCATCCCGTCGTGGGTCGAGTCGACCGAGGGCGAGATCCCCACGACCCTGACCTATCACGGTGAACCGGCCCGTTCGAGCGCGCCCGAACACGAGCCGACCAGCGCTCGCGAGGGTGCGAAGATGCTGGCCGCCAAGATGCGTCAGCCGCTGGGCCGCACCGTCGTGGCCGGCCTCTGGGGCAACGGCACCATCCGGATCCTCACCGGCTTCCTGACGCTGTTCGTGGCGTTCTACGCCAAGTCCCAGCAGGGCGATGCGTCGGACTGGACGCAGTTGCTGCTGCTCGGCGCGGTCGGTGCCGCGGCAGGCGTGGGCAACATGGTCGGCAACGGCGTCGGCACCAGGCTGGAACTGAAGAATCCGCCGAACATCATCGTGTGGTCGACCGCCGCCTGCTTCGTCGTCGCGGTCCTCGCGGCCGTCTTCGGCAACATCGCCGCGGCCGCTGTCGCCGCGCTCGTCGCCTCGGGCACCAGTGCGATCGGCAAGGTGTGCCTCGACTCGTCGATCCAGGACGACCTGCCCGACGAGTCGCGCGCATCGGCGTTCGGCCGCTCCGAGACGGTTCTACAGCTGTCGTGGGTGTTCGGCGCGTCGCTGGGTGTGCTGCTGCCCCCGACGCTGTGGATCGGCTTCACCGTCGTCTCGGTGCTGCTCGGCCTCGGCCTGCTCCAGACGGTGCTGACGACCCGCGGCTCGTCGCTGGTGCCCGGTCTGGGTGGTCGACGCCCCGACCATGCCGCACCGACCGTCGCGTTCCGGGCCGCCGGCGCGGACGACGCCGCGCAGTCCCGCCGGACCAGCCCGGGATCGGCGCCGACGCGGCCGCACACCCAGCGGCCGTCCACCACGCGGATGCCGTCGACGGCACCCTTCCCGAACTCCGGTGACCGGCCCCACGGTGACCGCCAGGCCCCCGACCAGACAGGACATCGCAGACAGTGATCACCAGTGGAGAGAAGAAGGCACTCGCGATCATCGCGATCGTGGTGGTCGCGTTCGTCGCGGTGGTCGGCACCTCGGTGTTCCTGTTGACCCGCAACTCCACGCACGACGACAAGCCCTACCTTCACATCGCCGTCGGGAAGAACCTCTACACCGTCGAACCGGTGCGCTGGTGCGACCTGATGCTCGACGAATGCGACCCGCCGCTCGGCACGTCGCAGCGCGAGGCGCCCCGGGTTCCGGTGGCGGTCGGCGACACGGTGATGCTGTCGGTCTCCGGTGACATCGCGCAGGGTCCGTGGAACCTGGCCGCCGTCTACTGGACGCCGAAGGGACTCGTAGAAGACGAGCAACCCCAGGCGTCGGGCGAGACCTACACGGTCACGTTGAAGACAGCACCGGAGTACGTCCTGCTGGGGATCACCGTCTACCCGGCGTCGGCCAGGCTGACGCAGAACGACGAGATCATCCCGCGCGGTGTGCTGGCAGCAGAGACCGCACCGCAGGAATTCCAGAAGTACCTCGGCTGACGAACGCGCGGCCCGTCGAACTCAGTGCTCGAGTTCGCGGGCCACCGCGCGCACGACCTCGGAGATCCGCTGCGCGGTCTTGCGGTCGGGGTAGCGCCCCTTGCGCAGGTCCGGCTGCACCTTGCCCTCGAGCAGGGTGATCAGATCTGCGACCATGCCGTGAAGTTCGTCGGGGGTGTGCCGCTTGACGTCCTTACGAGCGGCCTCGCGCACGTTCTTGGACACGCTCGGCGCGGGTTCGAGGACCTTGACGCTCAGCGCCTGCGGCCCGCGGCGACCGGCGGCCATGCCGAACTCCACGCGCTGCCCGGGTTTGAGGGCCTCCACCCCGTCGGGCAGGGCAGACGCACGGACATAGACGTCCTCGCCGTCCTCCTGCGCGAGGAAGCCGAAGCCCTTGTCCGCGTCGTACCACTTCACCTTGCCGGTCGGCACTGTGCTCACCCTCATCTGTACGTCGTGATCTCGTCAAAGATCTGCCTGTCACAACAAAAGACGCCGTGACCCATCTCTACAGCCCCCCGGGAAGTCCGTAAGGGCCCAGACGGATGCAAGGCGCCTGCTGCCCCATGGTAGCCAACACCCCACCGCCGGTCACACCATTACCTCCGCGCACCCCGTTCCACCCATCACTCGGCGTCGTCGTGCCGACGAGTGCACTACCGTGGATGGCATGCAGAAGACGACGTCCCCACGGTTGCTGCAGGTGGCCATGGTGATCTTCGCGATCGGACTCATCGCTCTCGTGGCGCTGTTCGTGACCCCGCTCCTCACCGACGGCGACACCGCCCCGACCTTCGTCTACCTGCTGACCATGTGCGCACCTCTGGGTTTTCTCCTCGGCCTGGTGTACGCACTCCGTGCCGGACGCCGAGCCAGGTGAGGACCGTGACAGCGACCATCGACACCACTCCAGACCTTGCCCCCGTCTCCGACGCCAAGGCCCTCCGGGAGGCGTTCAGCTGCTTCCCGAGCGGCGTCGTGGCGGTGTGTTGCCTACGGGGTGAGGGAGATTCGACCACACTGATCGGAATGGCGGCGAGTTCCTTCACGACCGTCTCCCTCGACCCGCCGCTGGTGTCGGTGTGCGTCCAGAACACGTCGACGACGTGGCCGCAGATCCGTACCGCGCCGGCCATCGGGGTCAGTGTCTTCGCGGGCGACCAGACCGACGTCTGCAAGCAGCTCGCCGGTCCGGCGGAGCGCCGGTTCGACGGCATCACACCGCTGAGCACCGACGCCGGGGCGGTGTTCGTCCCCGATGCGGCCGCCCACCTGTCGTGCAGCATCCACAACGAGATCCAGGCGGGCGACCACACCGTGGTGCTGCTGGAGATCAACACCCTGCGTGCCGATCCCGGTGTCGAGCCACTCGTGTTCCACGCCAGCACCTTCCGCGCTCTCGAAGCCCGCAAGGGTCCGAACGCCACGTGATCCGCAGGTCAGCATGAGCACGGTCGGCCTCGGGATTCCGATGCCACGGCCGCACTCGGCCGCGGCACCCGCCGACGCTCCCACGCAGGGCCCCCTGCGTGACACGTTCGGGCGGGTGGCGAAGGACCTTCGCGTCTCGGTGACCGACCGGTGCAACCTGCGCTGTACCTATTGCATGCCCGCCGAGGGCCTCGACTGGATGCCGACCGAGGCGGTGCTGAGCGCCGACGAGCTGATCCGGGTGCTGACCGTCGCGGTCCGCGACCTGGGGATCGAACGCATCCGGTTCACCGGCGGCGAGCCGCTGCTGCGGGGCGACCTCGAGCAGATCATCGGCGCCGTCTCCGCACTGCCGCAACGCCCGGAGATCGCGATGACCACCAACGGTCTCGGACTCTCCCGGCGGATCGACGGGCTCGTGGCGGCCGGCCTCAACCGCATCAACATCTCCCTCGACACCGTCGACCGGGAACGATTCGCCGAGATCACCCGACGCGACCGGCTCGACGACGTGCTGACGGGTCTGGCGGCCGCCAGACGCGCGGGACTCGACCCCGTCAAGGTCAACGCCGTGATCCCCGACCGCGCCGACCTCGACGCCGTACCGGATCTCCTCGCCTACTGCCTGGAGCACGGCTACGAGCTGCGCATCATCGAACAGATGCCACTCGACGCCGATCACGCCTGGCAGCGATCCCGGATGGTGACCGCCGACGAGATCCTGGCGACCCTGCGCACACGGTTCACCCTGCTGCCCGATCCGGCACCGCGCGGCAGCGCGCCGGCGGCCACGTGGCTCGTCGACGGCCATCGGACGCCCCGGGGCCCGGCAAAGGTCGGGGTGATCGCGTCGGTCACCCGCCCGTTCTGCGGCGACTGCGACCGCACCCGGCTGACCGCCGACGGCTCGCTGCGCAACTGCCTGTTCGCGTCGTCGGAAACAGATCTGCGCACCACCCTGCGAACGCTGCCCGACGACGAGGTCGACGCGGCCGTGGCGGCGCTGTGGCGCACCGACATGTGGCAGAAGGCGTCCGGGCACGAGGTGAACGCCGCCGGCTTCCAGCAGCCGTCGCGGCCCATGTCCGCCATCGGTGGATAGGCTCGGGTTCCGATGAACCTCACCGTCCGCTTCTTCGCCGCCGCGCGCGCCGCCGCCGGCACCGAGTCACGGGTCGTCGACATCGACCCGGCGATCGCCCTCGGAGATCTCGAGTCGACGCTGTCCGCCGGCAACCCCGGATTGGCGACGGTTCTCGAGCGTTGCTCCTACCTCCGCGACGAGATCGCGCTGACTGACCGTTCACAGCCGCTCGGCATCTGCTCGACACTGGACGTCCTCCCGCCGTTTGCCGGTGGTTGATACCACTTCCGGCATGTGACCTTTATCACATAACGGAGTGATAACGAGTAGGCCACGGGAGCGCATCCGGCCCGATGAACTGGGATGACGCCGAAAGTGGATCGGGAGACCAGGATCTGGCGCGAAAATCCGTTGCGAACTAGCAGGTGAATCACTCCATCGAACGACGTACTGTACGAAGCGACCTTCTCGAAGGTCACGGTAAGGAAACAGAACATACGTCCTGCCGGCCGCGCCGAGCCTCGCTCCGCCGGTGGGAACGACCGAACGAATCTAGGAGCGAGGACGGGGGACCCAACCTCATCCCCTGAGACCGGGCACCACACCAGGTGTCCTCGGGGTTAAGTCCCAGGCGCAGAACCGTGATTAACATTCACGGGGACGCACTGGGGCCGAGCAACCTCTCGCTCGAACCCGACAGCTGACTTCGTAGGCGCGTGGAGAGAGGAATCGATCTATGACCGGACGTCACCGCAAGCAGACGACCAGCTCGACCACCAAGACCATCACCAAGGTCGCCCTCACCGGCGCCGTCCTCGGTGGCGGAGCCGCCCTCATGGGCACCGGTACCGCGAATGCCGCGACCGACGCCGAATGGAACAAGGTCGCCCAGTGTGAGTCCGGCGGTAACTGGGCCATCAACACCGGCAACGGCTACCACGGCGGCCTGCAGTTCTCGCCGAGCACCTGGAGCGGCCACGGCGGCGGCGAGTTCGCCCCGACCGCCGAGCAGGCCACCCGCGAGGAGCAGATCGTCGTCGCCGAGCGCGTGCTCGCTTCGCAGGGCAAGGGCGCATGGCCCACCTGCGGCGTCGGCCTCTCGGGTCACACCCCGCGCACCGCGCCGAGCGATGTCCCGGCCCCGATCGTCGAGCAGCTCCAGGACGGCAACGGCAGCTTCAGCCTCGTCAAGGCCCCTGAGGCCAAGACCACCGACGACGTCGCCAACCAGGTCACCTCGGCCCTCACCGACTCCGGTGTGAGCCCCGAGGTCAAGAACCTCTGGAACGCCGCCAAGAGCAGCGGCGTCTCGCTGAGTCCCGAACAGATCAAGCTGTTCAACGACAACAAGCACCTGCTGCCCAACCCCTGATCTGCAGGTAGCCCGGACACCGATCCGGAGCACCGCAGAGGGCCACAGACGAAGGGCCCCGCACGATGAGCGATCCGTGCGGGGCCCTTTTCCAATTCTTCACGCTCCCTGAGGTGCGAGGAGCGATAGCGACGAGCCTCGAAGGGCTACGCCGAGTTGATCCACTCCTCGGTGCCGTCGTCGTAGTACTGGTGCTTCCAGACCGGCAGACGCGCCTTCACCTCGTCGACGAGCCGCGCGCACGTCTCGAATGCGGCGCGACGATGGTCGGCGGCCACGGTCACCACGAAGGCGACATCCCCGATCTCGAGTTCTCCGACGCGGTGCGAGACCGCGACCGCGCGCACACCGTCGACCGACGAGACCTCCTCGACGACCTCGGTCAGCACCCTGGACGCCGTCGGATGGGCGGAATAGTCGAGAGCGGCGACGTTCCGGCCGCCGTCGTGGTCGCGGACCGCGCCCACGAAGCCGACGATCGCGCCGGCCTTCCCGTCGGCGGCGTCGGCGACCATCGCCTCGTGGTCGGCGAGCCCGATCGGCTCCTCCGACACCGCGGTGTGTACGACTACGGTCATTCGCGAATCCTGTCCTGTCGCGGGACGATCAGTGATCCCCGCCGCGGATCTGATCGAGTGCGTGGTGCACTACGTCCGTGAGGACGGTCAGGCCGTCCCGCACGCCCCCGGTCGAGCCGGGCAGGTTCACCACCAGTGTCGTCCCGGCGACGCCGGCGAGGCCGCGTGAGAGCACGGCGGTCGGGACCTCGGGCAGTCCGGCCGCACGGATGGCATCGGCCAGGCCGGGGATCTCGACGTCGAGCAGCGGTCGCGTCTCCTCGGGGGTGCGGTCGGTGGGTGAGAGACCTGTTCCGCCGGTGGTGATCACGAGGTCGACGCCGGCGTACACGGCGGCGCGGATCGCGGCGCCCACCGGCGGCCCGTCGGCCACCACATCGCGTTCGGCGACGCGGAAACCCTGCTCGACGAGCCAGCCCTCGATGATCGGACCGGTGCGGTCCGGGTAGATCCCGGTACTCGCGCGCGTCGACGCGACGACGATCTGCGCGACGCGTCGTCGTGCGGGGTCGGGCGGCGTGTTCTCAGCCATCGGCCGGGTCGTCCCGGTACCAGTCGCCGGATTTCCCGCCGGTCTTCTCGAGCAGGCGGATCCCGTCCATGCGCGCCCGCTTGTCCACGGCCTTGACCATGTCGTGCAGCGTCAACCCGGTGACGGCCACCGCGGTCAGTGCCTCCATCTCGACGCCCGTCTGGCCGGACGTGGCGACGGTCGCGGTCACGTCGATGGAGTCGGTGCCGATGGTGAAGTCGACCTCCACCGACGACAACGCCAGCTGATGGCAGAGCGGGATCAGCTCGTCGGTGCGTTTGGCCGCCATGATCCCGGCGATGCGCGCGGTCGCGAGAACATCGCCCTTGGGCAGCTTCGACTCACTGAGCAGGCCGATCACCTCGGCCGTGGTGTGAAAGGTGCCGCCGGCGATCGCACGACGCTTCGTCGGGGCCTTGTGTCCCACGTCGACCATGCGCGCCGTCCCGGCGTCGTCGATGTGCGTCAGGCGACCGGCGTCGGCACCCTCACCCGAAAAGACCGACCCGCCGCTGTCATCTCCGGTGGTCGGCATCGGTATCAGCGGTTGACGACCGTCTTCGACTGCACGAAGGGCAGATCGTCGACCGGGAGCGGGAACTCGACTTCACCGAACGGGGACAGTGCACCCGAGATGTGCGTCGCGAGTTCGGAGACCGCATGGTCGGCGGCGTCACCGTTGTCATCCTGGGGCCAGCCGTTGTCGACGTAGCGCTTCTTGCCGGCCTTCTCACCACTGTTGTTTGCCACGGGAGCATTGTGCCACGCCATTCGAATGAAGAAGTGCCGTGTCCGGGGCATGGCGGCCGGAGCGGGGCTATCGTCGTCGCATCACCGGTCACGCCACCAGGAGGCGCTGATGGCCCACCACCCTGAACAGGTCGCCGGCTACCGGGTGATCAGCCGCCTGGGCACGGGCGGCATGGGGACCGTCTACCTGGTGGAGAACCCCCAACTGCGGCGGCGTGAGGCGCTCAAGGTCATCTCGATCGCCGAGACCGTCGACGAGGAGTTCGTCCGTCGGTTCAGCCGGGAGGCCCAGACCGCTGCTGCCCTCGACCACCCCAACATCGTCACCATCTATCACTACGGCGTCACCGACGACGACCCGTGGTTCACGATGACCTACCTCGACGGACAGGACCTGCGTCGTAGTTCGTTCCGGCCCGACGAGATCCTCACGGTCGTCGACCGCGTCGCCGACGCCCTCGATTACGCCCACGCGCACGGCGTCGTGCACCGCGACATCAAGCCGGGCAACATCCTCGTCACCAGGCGGGCGATGGACGGCGCCCTCGACCGGGTGGTCGTCCTCGACTTCGGGATCGCGAAACTCGCCACCGCCACCACGCTGACCGCACCGTCGTCGTTCGTCGGCACGCTGGTCTATGCGGCCCCGGAGATCCTCGACGGCAAGCCCGCGGGCCCGGCGTCGGATCAGTACGCGCTCGCCTGCACCGCCTACGAGCTGCTCTCCGGAACCACCCCGTTCGACGCCGACACCCAGACCCGGCACATCGTCGCGAAGCTGACGTCGCCGCCGGAACGGATCAGCCGGTATCGCCCCGACCTCGCCGCGCTCGACCCGGTCTTCGACCGTGCCCTGGCCCGCGGCCCGCTGGACCGCTACCCCACGTGCCGCGATTTCGCCGCGGACCTGCGTGCGGCGCTCGGCCGGTCGGGACCCGACGCCCGATCCGGCACCTCGGCGACTCACTTCGTCCCGCCACTGGCACCGGAGACCTTGCCGCCGCCCGCCCAGCAGCCGCGGTATCCGGGTCCGTCCCAGCAGAGTCCGCCCCAACAGAGTCCCCCGCTGTACGCGCAGAGCCCGTCCGGGCGGCAGCCTCCTTCCGAGACACAGCACCGGTCGTCGCCCGGCTTCACTCCCCCGCTCCCCGCGCACTCGGCCCCCACGCAGGCCGCGCCGCCGGGTCGTCGACGCCGATGGCCGTGGATCGCCGGTGCGGCTGCGATCGTCGCGGTGCTGGCGGCGGTCGCGGCCGTCGCACTGGTCACCCAAGGTGGTGATGACGACGGCGGCGCTGCGTCGGGCCCGCAGGCCGCCGAGGCGTCCGAGGTCCCGCTCAGCGCGGGCCTGGGCACCACCTGTTCGATCCGCGACGGCACCGCCTACTGCTGGGGCGACAACCAGGCCGGGCAGCTCGGCGACGGCACCACGACCAACCGCTGGAAACCCACGCGCGTCGCCGACCTGTCCGGCGTCACCTCCATCACCACCGGCGGTCCCGACAGCTGCGCGATCGCCGCCGGCGTCGCCTACTGCTGGGGCAACAACGACTACGGGCAGATCGGTGACGGCACCACGACCAGTCGGTGGAAGCCCACGCGGGTGGCCGATCTCACCGACGTCACCGCGATCTCGACCGCCAACTGGGCGACCTGCGCGATCTCCGCGGGACTCGCCTACTGTTGGGGCACCAACGATTTCGACCAATTGGGTGACGGTTCGACGGCCAACCAGTACCGCCCGGTGCGCGTCGCCGGACTCGAGGACGTGACCTCGATCAGTGTCGGCGTCAACTTCACGTGCGCGGTCGCGGGCGGCGACGCCTACTGCTGGGGCCTCAACGACAACGGTCAGGTCGGCGACGGCACCACCTACAACCAGTCGAAGCCCACCCGGGTGGCCGACCTCGACGCCGCGACGTCGGTGTCGGCCGGCGCCCAGGCCGCCTGCGCCATCGCCGGCGGCAGCGCATATTGCTGGGGCAACAACGCTTTCGGGCAGCTGGGCGACGGCACGAAGGAGTCGCGCACCACCGCGACGCAGGTGTCCGGCGTCGACGGCGTGACCGGCATCAGCACCGGAACGGGGCACACGACCTGTGCGATCGCCGGCGCCGCCGGCTACTGCTGGGGCGCCAACGCCTGGGGATCGGTCGGCTACGGCACCCTCACCGACCGTCCGAATCCCACCCGGCTCAACGGATTGTCCGATGTCACCGCGATCTCGGCGGGCGAACGAACGACGTGCGCCCTCGCGTCGTCGTATGTCTATTGCTGGGGTTTCAACGCGACCGGTCAGCTCGGCGTCGGCAACACCGACGACCGCCTGACACCCACTCAGGTCGCGTACTAGGCACGGTCGCGTACAGCCGGGGGTCATCCGGTTGAAGGGTGCCCCAGACGGAGGTGCCTTCGGTATCGTCCCAGCGTACGTCCGCCAGGAGTCCGAGTTCATCGTCAGAAAGAGGTGTCGCCGTGCCGTTGAGTCCGGGCACCCACATCGCCGGCTACCGCGTGATCTCCCAGCTCGGTGCCGGTGGCATGGGCGAGGTGTATCTCGTCGAGAACCTGCAACTCGAGCGGCGGGAGGCGTTGAAGGTCATCTCGACGGCGGTCAGTGCGCAGCCCGGGTTCAACCAGCGCTTCACCAACGAGGCACGTACCACCGCGAAGCTCGACCACCGCAGCATCATCACGATCCACCAGTACGGCATCGAGGACGGTTCGCCGTGGTTCTCGATGAGCTACGTGGAGGGGAAGGACCTCACCGAGGAGCGGTTGAAGCCGGCCGAGGTCTCGACGGTCGTCACCCAGGTCGCCGACGCCCTCGACTACGCCCACCGGCACCAGGTGGTGCACCGGGACATCAAGCCCGCCAACATCCTCGTGACCCGCGACCCCGCGACCGGCCAGATCGATCGTGCACTCGTGCTCGACTTCGGTATCGCCAAGCTCGCCGGCTCGGCCAACCTCACCGGCACCCACTCGTTCATCGGGACCGTCGCGTTCTCGGCACCGGAAACCCTCGAAGGTGCCGACGCCACAGCACGTTCCGACCAGTACTCGCTGGCCTGCACCGCCTACGCCCTCCTCGCCGGGCAGCCGCCGTTCGTCGGCCAGTCCTCGCCGTCGGTGATGCTCGGCCACATCCAGCGCCCGGTCCCCCACATCGGCCAGCTACGCGGCGACCTCGCACAGCTCGACCCGGTCTTCCAGCGTGCACTCGCCAAGGACCCGGCGGCCCGGTATCCCGACTGCCGCAGCTTCGCCGCCGCACTGACATCGGCGATCGAAGCACCTGCGGCGCAGGGCAATACGATCGCGGCCGCAGCGGTTCCCCCGCCGACCCTCGTCGGCGGCAGCACCGGCGCACCGTCGGCACCGCAGCAACCGTACGGCCAGACCTACGGCCAGTACACCCCGCCGCCGCAGCCGACGATGACCGGACCGTCGGGTCCACAGCCGTTGATGAACCATCCCTCCGGTCCCGGCATGGCCGGCCCGAACATCTCCGGGTCGAATATGTCTGGGCCGAATATGTCTGGGCCGAACATGTCTGGGCCGCAGCCGCTTTACGGCACGCAGCCGCCGGCCGCCGCGCAGGCGGGATACCCGGGCGCACCAGCCACCCCGCCGAAGAAGAAGCGCACCGGCTTGATCATCGCCGGCGTCCTCGGCGCCGTGCTGGTGGTTGTCATCGGTGCGATCGCCGGCCTGGTCCTCCTCGGCAGCACCGTCGACGACCCGGAGAAGGCCACCGTGGCACAACCGTTGGTGAGCACCAACTTCGGCACCAGCTGCGCGATCGTCAACGGCGCCGTGAACTGCTGGGGCGACAACACCACCGGACAGCTCGGCGACGGGACGACCACTCCGCACAGTCGGCCGGCCACGGTCGGCGGGGTCACCGACGCGACATCGGTCTCCGTCGGCGGCTACCTCACCGGCGACAACAAGTACGTGGGCACGGCCTGTGCGGTCGCCGCCGGCGCGGCGTGGTGCTGGGGCAACAACCACTACGGCGAGGTCGGCAACGACTCCGACGGCAACACGGTCGACGCCGCGACGAAGATCGGCACGATCTCCGACGTCAAGGCGGTCAGCACCGGCTGGGGCACCAGCTGCGCGGTCGCGGGCACCGACGCCTACTGCTGGGGCAACAACGAGTACGGCCAGCTGGGCACCGGCGGCACCGACCCCGTCTCGGTCCCCACCAAGGTCCCCGGCCTCGGCGTCGTCACCGACATCACCACCGCCTACGGCACCACCTGTGCCGTGTCCGACGGGTCGGCGTTCTGCTGGGGCAACAACGACAACGGGCAGATCGGCGACGGCAGCACCACCGAGCGGTCGGCGCCGGTGAAGATCGGCGGCCTGAGCGACGTCGCCGACATCACCCTCGGCGGCTACCACGAGTCCGATCCCGACGACGACAACGACCCGAGCACCAACACCAGCACCTACTACCAGACGGCGTGTGCGATCGCCGGCGGCGGAGATGCGTACTGCTGGGGCGCGAACGCCTACGGACAGATCGGCAACGGCACCGCCGAACCGCGGAACACACCGACCAAGGTGAACGGCATCTCCAAGGCGTCGGCCATCTCCACCGACTGGGGAACCACCTGCGCGGTCGCCGACAAGAAGGCGTACTGCTGGGGCGACGACGACCGCAGCCAGCTCGGCTCCGGCGGAGGCTCGGTGAAGATCCCCCGCGAGGTCAGCAGTCTGACGGATGTCACCTCGATCTCGACCGGCAACGGTACGTCGTGCGCGATGGCTTCCGGTTCGGTCTGGTGCTGGGGCTTCAACAACGACGGGCAGATCGGTGACGGCTCGAGCGGCGAATCGGCCAATCGCACGACGCCGACGAAGCTGACGATCTGAGGCGGAGCGCCTGGTCTACGACTCCCGCGCGCCGATGAGCGCCTCGGAGATGATCCCGGCCGCCGCTCGAAGGGCCCCGACCGCGCGGGCGCGCAGGTCCTCGTCGAATCGGGCGACCGGCCCGGAGATGCCGACCGCCATGGGTGTCGGGGCACCGGGCACCGCGACGGCGATGCCGCAGACCCCGACCTCGTACTCCTGTTCGTCGGTGGCGACGCCCTCCGCCCGCACCTGCTCGACAGCGGCGAACACGCCGGACAACGACGTGATGCTCCGCTCGGTGGCGGCGGTGAGACCGGCCTGGGTGACGTGTTTCAGGATTCGTGCGTCGTCGAGTTCGGCGAGGACCGCCTTGCCGACGGCGGTGTTGTGCATCGTCACCCGACGCCCGACCTCGTTGTTGGTGCGCATGCTGTGCGGTGACGGGACCTGGGCGACGTAGATGACCATGTCGCCGTCGAGTACGGCGAGGCTCGCGGTCTCGCTCAGCTCGGCGACCAGGGACGTGAGCACGGGTGCGGCCACTGCCCCGAGCTGGCGGTTGGCCACCTCACCGAGTCGGATGAGCCGGGGACCCAGAGCATACGAGCGATTGGGCAGTTGCCGGACGTATCCGATGCCGACGAGGGTCCGCAGCAGCCGGTGGATGGTCGGCGGCGGCAGCGGCGACTCTGCCGACAGATGGCTCAGGGAACACTCGCCGCCGGCGCGTCCGATGAGTTCGAGCAGCTCGAACGCGCGCTCGACCGACTGGACACCGCCCGAGTTCCCCGCCATCGCCACCTCCGTAGTCCGGCGCAACTTTACGTTCCATCATGTGAAACCACAATCAGAGTCCACGCGAACATGAAGCTGCCGACGTGGAGATATTCAGCTAAACTCCACTCTGCGGAATTACTTTTCCATCGAATCGACGAAGGGTCTTCATGAGCGTGCAGTCCGGTCGCCTCGGTGCGGCCTTTCTCGCCCAGGTCGAGGCAGCCCTCGCCCCCGCGGACGCTCTGCTGTCCGACCGGTATCCGGGCGAGGACGGAAGCCGTCAGCCGGTCCACACGGTTTACGTCCCTGCCGACCGCTTCTCAGCGGACCTCTCGCAGGAGTGGGGACGTGCGGCACTGAACACCGCCGCAGATCACGGCGGACTCGCGGCGATCGCCCGCGCGACCGACGCCGGGACCGACTCGGCCGCAACCGAACTCGCGGACCTCGTGGAGAACAAGCTGCGTACCGAGCCGATCGAGGATCTGCGCATCGACTTCGAGGACGGCTACGGCGTCCGCTCCGATGACGAGGAGGACGAGGCCGTGGCGGCTGCCGTCGCGGCAGTCCGCGACGCCGGCGCCACCTCCCCGCCGTTCATCGGCATCCGTTTCAAGTGCTTCGAGGCCGACGTCCGGGCCCGCGGACTGCGCACCCTCGACCTGTTCGTCTCCGGCTTGGCAGAGACGGGCGACCTACCCGCCGGGTTGACGCTGACCCTGCCGAAAGTCACCTCGGTCGACCAGGTGGCCGCGATGGTGACCGTCGCCCACGAGCTCGAACGGGTCCACGGGCTCCCCCACGGACGCATCGGGTTCGAGATCCAGGTGGAGACCCCGCAGGCGGTCATGGGGGTCGACGGCACGGCCGCCGTCGCCAAGATGATCCACGCCGGCAATGGTCGGGTGACTTCGCTGCACTACGGGACCTACGACTATTCGGCGTCCCTCGGTATCGCCGCCGCCTATCAGTCGATGGAACATCCGGCGGCCGACCACGCGAAGGCCGTCATGCAGCTCGCCGCGGCCGGCACCGGTGTGCGCCTGTCGGACGGATCGACGAACATCCTCCCGGTCGGCGACCGCGAGACCGTCGAGGCCGGCTGGGCGTTGCACTCACGTCTGGTCCGCCGTCACCTCGAGCGCGGTATCTACCAGGGCTGGGATCTCCATCCGGCCCAGCTGGTCACCAGGTTCCTGGCGACGTATGCCTTCTACCGCGACGGATTCGATTCCGCCGCAACGCGGTTACGCAACTACGCGCACCAGATCTCCTCGTCGGTGCTCGACGAACCGGCGACGGCTCGCGCGCTCGCCGGCTTCATCCGGCGCGGCGAGGTGTGCGGTGCGTTGACCGTCGACGAGGTCGAGTCCGCGACCGACCTGCCCATCTCGAAGGTTCGCGACCTCGCCCTGCACCGACCACCGGTCTCGGGTGCCTGAACCGAACCCCAAGCCCACCATGACCATTTCCGACTCGAAGGATTTCTCGATGACCGCGTCGCCGTACTACACACCCGCCGGCGGACTTCCGCCGCAGACCGATCTGCTCTCCGACCGCGCGGTGGTCACCGAGGCCTACACGGTGATCCCGCGTGGCGTGCTCCGCGACATCGTCACGTCGGTCTTCCCCGAGTGGACCGACACCCGCGCCTGGGTGATCAACAGCCCGGTTCCCGGTGGCGCGCAGACCTTCTCCCAGGCGATTGTCGAGGTCGCCCCCGGTGGCGGATCGCCGGCGCCGGAACCACAGCCGGAGGTCGAGGGATTTCTCTTCGTCACCGCCGGCGCGCTGACCGTCACGGTCGCGGGTGAGGAGCACGTACTGACCGAGGGCGGTTTCGGCTTCCTGCCGGCGGGCACCGAGTGGTCGGCGCACAACGCCGGCGACGCCCCCACGTCCTTCCACTGGATCCGCAAGCGCTACCAGCCGATTGCGGGTCACACGCCGGCGCCGAAGTTCGGCAACGAACGCGACATCGAGCCCTCCCCCATGCCCGACACCGACGCGTGGAGCACCACGCGGATGCTGGATCCACAGGATCTCGCGTACGACATGCACGTCAACGTCGTCACCTTCAAGCCGGGCGGGTCGATCCCGTTCGCCGAGACCCACGTGATGGAGCACGGGCTGTACGTCCTGGAGGGCAAGGCCGTCTACCGCCTCAACGAGGACTGGGTCGAGGTGCAGGCCGGGGACTACATGTCGCTGCGCGCCTTCTGCCCGCAGGCCTGCTACGCCGGTGGACCGTCGAATTTCCGGTACCTGCTCTACAAGGACGTGAATCGGCAGATCGTGCTCTGACACAGGCACTCCGGCGAGACGTGTTCCATACACTCTCGATCATGACCCGAACCGACATCCACGTCCCTTCCGGTGAAGGCTTCTGCGCGGCATGGCTCTATCAGCCGACCCCGCCCCGGCAGGAGGGCACATCACGGCCGGTCATCGTGATGGCTCACGGGCTGGGCGGCGTCAAGGAGATGCGCCTCGACGCCTTCGCCGACCGCTTCACCGCGATGGACTACGCATGCCTGGTCTTCGACTACCGCCATTTCGGTGGGAGTTCGGGCGAGCCACGCCAACTGCTCGACATCAACGAGCAACTGCAGGACTGGGAATCGGCCGTCGCGTACGCGCGCACCCTCGACGGCGTCGACCCCGACCGAGTCGTGTTGTGGGGAACATCCTTCGCCGGCGGCCACGTGATCATCACCGCCGCTCGCGACACTCGTGTCGCCGCCGTGATCGCGCAATGCCCGTTCACCGACGGCATCGCCTCTGCGTGGGCGATCCCGACACTGAGCTCGATCAAGATCACCGGCCGCGCTCTACGCGATGCCATCGGGGCCAGGTTCGGCCGGCCTCCGGTCATGATCCCGACCTACGGTCCGCCCGGATCGACGTCGCTGATGTCCACCCCGGACAGCATCGCCGGCATCACCGCGCTCATCCCGGAGGGCAGCGACATTCCCGAGGAGGTGGCCGCACGGTTCGGTCTCGACATCGTGCGCCACTTCCCGGGCCGGCAGGCACGCAACGTGACCTGCCCGATCTTCTTCGCCATCTGCGAGCGCGACAGCGTGGCGCCGCCTCGACCGACCCTGAGGTACGCAGCCCAGGCGCCACGCAGCGAGATCAAGCTCTACGACGCCGGCCACTTCGACATCTACGTCGGCGACGACTTCGAGCGCAACGTCTCCGACCAGCTCGATTTCCTCAGCCGACACGTCCCCGTGAACCCGGGATGACTGCGGTGGCGCATTTGGGTGCACGCCTGGAGCACCACGTCAACGTCGCGCGTTCTGCCCGAAGGCCGGCTACGCCGAGGCCGCACGACGTCGCCGGCCGATGAGAAGTCCGCTGTTGGTCGGTCAGTCCCGGTGAGTACCCGGAGACGACGAGAGGGAGCGCATGTCCACCGACAACCCCAAGGCGCGATCGATATCGGCAGCTGCCGATCACGTGGTCGCCATGACTGCCACGATCGCCGATACGGAACTGGCCCGTCCGACCCCGTGTCGCGACCTGAACCTCGCCGCCCTGCTGACCCATGTTGACGGCCTGTCGCAGGCGTTCTCGGCTGCGGCACGCAAAGAGTTCGGCCCGCTGACGTCGACGCCGCCAGACCCGACGCAGAACCAGCAGACCCAACTGCCGTCGGAGTGGCGGGACGATATGCAACGTCACGTGCACGACCTCGCGGATTCGTGGGACGATGATGCCGCCTGGGAGGGGATGACCCAGGCCGGCGGTGTCGAGTTGCCCGCCGAGATCATGGGGATGGTGGCACTATCGGAACTGGTGCTACACGGCTGGGATATCGCGCGCGCCGCGGGCATCTCGTTCGATGTGCCCGATGAGATCCTTTAGGTCGTCTTCGACTTCCACTTCCCACCGCAACCGCAGGACGAGCGCGACGGCATGTTCGGACCGGTGGTCGAGGTGCCCGACGATGCACCCCTCGCCGACCGGCTCGCCGGCTTGACCGGTCGGGACCCGCGGTGGTCTCGGACAACCGCACAGAACTAGCCGTTGTGCGGGCCTCATCTCCGGACGCCCCTCGGACGGAACGGATACCCGTCGATCAGATCGTGAACGGCCAGCCGGTGATCTTCTTCTCCCGCGGCTTGGCGTAGGTCCGGACCTTCGACGTCGAGAGTCCCATCCGGACAAGACCTTCGGCGATCGTGACGGCCGAGCGCACACCGTCGACGATCGGCACGCCGGTCGCGGCGCGGACCTGTTCCTCGAGTTCGGCCATCCCGCCGCAGCCGAGGCAGATCACCTCGGCGTGGTCGTCGGCAACCGCCTGCCGGGACTGTTCGACGATCGCCTTGACCGCCCGTTCCGGATCCGACTCGAGTTCCAGCACACCGAGACCCGAGGCCCGGACCGATGCGCAGCGCTGGTCGAGTCCGGCGAGCTTGAGCCGGTCCTCGATCAGCGGGACCGTGCGGTCCAGCGTCGTCACGACCGAGAACCGGTGACCCAGATACATCGCCGTCGACGCCGCGGCCTCGGTGATGTCGACGACCGGGACCTCGAGGAGTTCCTGCAGTCCCTCGCGTCCGTGTTCGCCGTACCCGGCCTGGATGACGGCGTCATACGGCTCGGGGTAGGCGAGGATCGCGTCCATCACCGCGATCGCGGCGAGGTAGGACTCGAAGTTGCCCTCGCACGAGTCGGCACCGAACCGTGGTGTGATGCCGACGATCTCGGTGCCGGGCGAGGCGACCGAGCGTGCCGAGGAGGCGATGGCCTCGGTCATCGACTCGGTCGTGTTGACGTTGGCGACGAGGATGCGCATCGGATCTTCCTCCGGGGTTGTCAGTGGGTGCTGGGGACGGAGATCGGCTCACCCGACACCTCGGCGAACGGTCCCCGGCGGTCGGCCACCAGCAGGTAGACGACCGCGCCGAGACCGGCACCGATGAACCAGGAGAACTCCGAGACCACCTCGAAAGCCGAGACGAAGGCCATCACCAGGGCGATGGCGGCCGTCGGGACCAGGGCGACGATGGCCCGCATGTTCACGCCGTTGCGGTAATGGTAAGCGGCATCCGGGGCTTCGCTGAACAACGCGGGGACGTCGATCCGCGAGCGTCGGACGAGCCAGTAGTCGGCCATGACGATGCCGAACAGCGGCCCGAGGAGCGCACCGAGTCCACCGAGGAAGTAGTTGATCACCGCGGGCGAGTTGTAGAGATTCCACGGCAGGATGACCAGGCCGATGACCGCCGCGACGAATGCTGCACGCCGGAAGTCGAGGTGGCGCGGAAACAGGTTGGACAGCGCGTAGATCGGGGCGACGAAGTTGGCCATCAGGTTGACCGCCACGGTCAGGATCAACAGCGCCAGGCAGGCCAGCACCAGCAGGAAGGTGTTGGGCACGGTCTGGACGATGTCCGACGGCGACTCGATGACGCGGCCGTCGATCCGGAACTGGGCGCCGGCCAGGACGACCACGATGCCGCCGAACAGCAGCATGTTGAGCGGGATGCCCCAGAAGTTGCCGCGCACGATCGCCTTTCGCGATTCGGCGTTGCGGGTGAAATCGCAGAAGTTCAGGACGAAGGTGCCGTAGATGGCGACCCACAGGCTGGCGCCGCCGATGATCTTGAGCCACATGTCGACACCGGTGAGCGAGTCGGGCGTCGACCACGCGATGCTCCAGTCGGCGTTGCTCAGCATCCAGATGGCCAGCGCGACCATCGTGATCAGGATGACCGGACCGGCGAAGGCCTCGTAGCGACGGATCATCTCCATGCCGTAGCTGACGATGATCACCTGGATGACCCACAACGACACGAAGGAGATCCAGCCGAGGGTCGAGAGCCCGAGGAACCGGTTGGTGTCCAGATCGGCCGCACCCGGGAACAGCGCGACCAGCATGATCCGGAGGACGACGGACGCGAGGTAGGTCTGGATGCCGAACCACGCGATGGCGACTCCACCGCGGATGAGGGCCGGGATCTGCGCGCCGCGGATGCCGAACGAGATTCGGCTCATGACCGGGAACGGCACACCGGTCTTCTCGCCCATGAAACCGGAGAGGTTCAGAAGCAGGAAGAGGAAGACGCCGCCGAGCACCAGCGCCGTCAGGATCTGCCAGCCGCCCAGTCCGAGCGCGAAGAGGCCGATCGCGAACGCGTAGTTGCCGAGGCTGTGAACGTCGTTGGCCCACAACGTGAAGATGTTGTAGCTGCTCCAGCGTCGGCCGACGCGGCTGGTGGGCGCCAGGTCGTCGTTGTACAGCTTGGGACTCAGCCCGGCCGGGACGGTTCCGGTCACACCGTGCGCGTCCTCGGCGACGGGGATGCCGGTCCGGGACGTCGTCGACGTCGCCTCGTCGCGCTGGATCGTGAACGGTTCAGTGCTCATCTCTGCACTTTCGGTCGGACGGTCGATGACCGCGCTCGTACACTCGCGAAGTTTCCGTGATGTGGAATTAGTGTTCCGCGTGCGTGAAGGTTATCCGCATCGTCAGGGGCGTTGTCAATAGCACCGCCCAGCACTACTCGCGAGCCGCGTTTCCGAAATAGCATCGCAAGATTCCACGATGAGGAATCTGCTGGGTTAGTCTCTGGACCGACCCCCGGACACGGCGACCACCCAAGGAGTCCCGCCCCATGACCGCAGAAACCGGTGCCCCGACCCCTCTCTCCGATTCCGCCTCCGACGTGACCGAAGCGCCGTTCGACCTGGTCGTGCGGGGCCGCCAGACGCTGACGACGGCCGGTATCGTGGCGCGGGAGATCGGCATCCGCGGCGGGCGTGTCGTCGCCATCGAACCGCTCGGGAGCGGACTGGCCGGCCGCGAGGTCATCGAGCTGGCCGACGACCAGGTGATGATCCCCGGACTGGTGGACACCCATGTGCACGTCAACGAGCCCGGCCGCACCGAATGGGAGGGCTTCGACTCGGCCACCCGTGCGGCGGCCGCCGGCGGCGTCACCACGCTCATCGACATGCCGCTCAACTCGATCCCGCCCACCGTGAACGTCGACGCGCTGGCCGAGAAGCGCGCAGCCGCGCAGGGCAAGACGCACATCGACGTCGGTTTCTGGGGCGGCGCCATCCCCGGCAACGAAGACGACCTACGCGGACTGCACGACGCGGGCGTGTTCGGCTTCAAGTGCTTCCTGCTGCACTCGGGGGTCGACGAGTTCCCGCACCTGACGGCCGACGAGATGGAAGCCGACATGGCGAAGCTCGCCGAGTTCGACTCGCTGATGATCGTCCACGCCGAGGACTCCCGCGCCATCGACAACGCCCCGTCACCGGAAGGCGACGACTACGCCCGCTTCCTCGCGTCGCGGCCGCGGGGCGCCGAGAACCTGGCGATCGCCGAGGTCATCGAGCGTGCGCGATGGACGGGCGTGCGTGCACACGTGCTCCACCTGTCCTCGTCGGACGCCCTGCCGATGCTGGCCAGCGCGAAGAACGACGGGGTGAAGATCACGGTCGAGACCTGCCCGCACTACCTCACCCTGCTGGCCGAGGAGGTGCCCAACGGCGCGACGGCCTTCAAGTGCTGTCCGCCCATCCGCGAGGCCGGCAACCGCGAGTTGCTCTGGGAGGGACTGCTCGACGGCACGATCGACTGCATCGTCTCCGACCACTCGCCGTCGACCATCGATCTCAAGGACCCCGAGAACGGCGACTTCGGCGTCGCGTGGGGCGGCGTCGCGTCACTGCAGCTCGGGCTGTCGCTCATCTGGTCGGAGGCCAAGAAACGCGGCATCGACCTTCCGCAGGTCATCGAGTGGATGGCGTCGAAGCCCGCGGATCTCGCCGGCCTGCCGACCAAGGGCCGCATCGCCCTCGGCTGCGATGCCGACTTCGCGATCTTCGAGCCAGAATCCGCCCATATCGTCGACGTCAACCGGCTCCACCACAAGAATCCGGTGAGCCCGTACGACGGCCGCGCGTTGGCCGGGGTGGTCACGGGGACCTGGGTTCGCGGACAGCGGGTCGACTTCGAGACCCCGCGGGGTCGGATGCTCCGCCGCGGCGACGTCTGAGTACGCCCGACGCGTCGCGTCATGCCGGTTGAGCCGACACCGAGCGTAGCGAGGCGTCGCGTCGAAACCCCGCCCGCCACCGAGCGTAGCGAGGCGTTACCACCGCCCACAGCCAGAACAGTGCCGGATGCCCCACCCGGTAAGCTCGATCGAATGAGTTCGGATGACCAGCACGCCGGCCTGGCCGATGAGTTGGCCGCGCGTTCCGACGACGAGCTCACCGAACTGCTGATCGAACGCCCCGACCTCGCCTCCCCAACTCCGCAGGGCACCCGGGTCCTGGCGCAGCGTGCTCTCTCGGCGGCGTCGTTGGCGCTGGCCGGGGAGGATCTCGACGTCCTGGCAGTGACGGTCCTGGAGCAGGCGATCGCGCTGGGCAGCCGTAGTACCGCGAAGACCAAGCGCCCATCGGTCACCAAGATCGTCAAGGCGCTGTCCGGGCGCGCCGACGCCGATGCCGTCCGGGCGCGCATCGACCTTCTCCGACGCCGCGCGATCCTCTGGGGCGACAAGACCTCTCTCTGCGCCGGCGAGCACGTGGAGTCCGCGATGCCGTGGCGGTCATCGCATCTCACCGGCCCGATGGCGGGGCGGACCGGCGAGGAGATCGCCGCGATGATCGCCGATCTCGACGAGCGACCGAGAGAGCTCCTGGAGACCCTCGCTCGCGGTCCGGCCCTGGGTCGCAGCCGCGACGCGGCCCCCGACGCCGACCCGTCCACGCCGGTCGCACAGCTGATCTCGTCGGGACTACTGGCCCGCGTCGACAATCAGACCGTCGAACTCCCACCCATGGTCGGAGCGGTGATCCGCGACGAACCAGCCTGGCGCACCGATGATCTCACTCCCCCTCCGTTGCACGAACCGGGTCTCAAGCCCCGCTTCCCGGCCAAGGCGGTCGACGCCGCGGCGGGCGGCGAGGCACTCGAACTCATCCGCCACCTCACCTCGCTGATCAACGTCCTCGGCGCCACCCCCGCCGCGGTCCTGCGGTCCGGAGCGCTGGGCGTCCGCGAACTCCGACGCCTCGCCAAGCTCACCGGCATCGAGACCGGGAGCGTCGCCTTCCTGATCGAACTCGCCGGTTACCTCCGGATCATCGACGCCGGGTTCCCGGAACCTCCGCCGCCCAACGACTCCGGCGAGCAGGCCTTCGCCCCGACCTCCACCGCGGACACCTGGATGCACCAGCCGCGCGAACGCCAGTGGCTGTCCCTGGCCGACGCCTGGCTGCACATGCCCCGCCGCGCCTGGCAGGTCGGCGACCCCGACCGCGACGGCAACGCGATGGCCACCCTGTCCGCCGAACTCCACGACGCCTACGCCCCCATCCAGCGGCAGCTCATCCTGTCGACGCTCGCCCACGCCGATCCGGCGGTCGCGGTGTCGCCCGACGCCGTGCTGGCGAACCTGCACTGGCATCGGCCGCGCCAGATCCGACGCTTCAGCCGACGCCTCGTCGCCGAAACCCTGCGTGAGGCACGCGAAATCGGCCTCGTCGCGCACGATGCGCTGACCACCGTCGGCCGGGCCTACACCGTCGAACCGCCGGCCGACGCCGATCCCGCCGACGCCGACGCCGCGGTCCTGGCGGCGATGCGGGCCGTACTGCCCGAGCCGGTGGACCACTTCCTCACCCAGGCCGACCTCACGCTCACCGTGCCGGGCCCGATGACACCGGAACTCGCCGAGCAGGTCGAACTCGTCGCCGACCTCGAATCCGGTGGCGCGGCGTCGGTGTACCGGATCACCCCGGAGAGCGTGCGCCGCGCGCTCGACGCCGGACGCAGCAGCAACGAGCTGCTGTCGATGTTCACCACCCATTCGAGAACTCCGGTGCCACAATCTCTTTCGTATCTGATCGAGGACGTCGCCCGTAAGCACGGACAGTTGCGGGTCGGCGTCGCGTCGGCCTTCATCCGCTGCGAGGACTCGACGGTCCTGGCCGCGGTGCTGCGCAGTCCGGCCGCCGAACCCCTTGCGCTGCGGGCGCTCGCCCCGACCGTGGCGATCTCGCCGTCGGAGGTGCGCGAGGTGATCGATCAGCTGCGCGCCGCGGGATTCGCTCCGGCAGGCGAGGATTCGTCGGGCGCCGTCGTCGACCTCCGCGAACGCGGCAGTCGCGTCACCGTGTCGCGGGCACGTCGCCAGAGCCAGCCGCGCCGCAGCGCGCCGTCGGCGGAACAGCTGCGTTCGGTGGTCGGACGGATCCGCTCGACCGACCGCGCCGCGGCGGCCACCCCGGTACGCACCACCTCGACCTCGACACCCGTGCGGGCGACCGGCGGCGGCGAGTCGGCCACCGCGCTGATCCAGCTCGCACTGCGCGCCCACCGGCGTCTCCGCGTCGGATATGTCGACGCCCAGGGGTCGGCCAGCCGCCACGTCGTGACCCCGAAGGTCCTCGGCGCCGGCCAACTGGTGGCCGTCGAAGACGGCAACGACACCGAGCAGCGGTTCTCCCTGCACCGCCTCACCAGCGTCGAGCTGCTCGACGCCTAGTCTGCGCCGGTCCGGCGAAATTCTCGTCCCCCTGAGCACCACCCGAGGGCATATTGCCCCCGGACACCCTTCAGGGGGACGAATTTCTCAGCCGTCCGGCCGCCCAATGGAACGACCTGTGACATCCGTCTCAGAATCTTGGTAGGCTCACGGGTACTCAGCCGAGGAAAGTTGGCCCGTCATGACCGCTGTGCGCCCTCTCGCCGACGCTACCGCCGACGTCCCGGACACCTACCAGCACGACCTGGTATCGAGGATCAAACCGCCGTCACGACGCCGGCGTCCGGTGACACGCCCCGCCGACCTCGTCACCGTCATCGGTCCGACGCTCTCCGTCGCGAACGTGATCATGCAGCTGTCCAACCCGAAGGTCGGGTACGGCGTCCACGAGAGCCGCGTCCCGCGGGGCAACGCCATCAAGCGCCCGACCAAACGGGCCCGCACCACCGGCACCTTCCTGGCCGTCGCGCTGATGGGCAGCGACGAGGACAATGCCTACATCCACGAGTTCGTCGGCCGTGTCCACGACCAGGTCTACTCCACCGAGACCAGCCCCGTCCGCTACAGCGCCAACGATTCGCGTCTGCAGCTGTGGGTCGCGGTGTGCCTGCTCAAGTACTTCATCGACCAGTACGAACTGATCTACGGACCGCTCACCGAGGCCGAGAAGCAGATGGTCCTCACCGAGGCGCATCCGCTCGGCACCGCGCTCAACGTCCCCCGCGACAAGTGGCCGGCCACCTACGACGAGCTCCTCGTCTACTGGAACAGCCAGCTGGCCGAACTGCGGATCGACGAGCCGGTGCGCCAGGAACTACGCAATCTCGCCGACCTCTCGTTCCTCGAGTTCCGCGCCGGCGTCGTGGGCACCGTCGCCCACAAGACCCTCGGCGGTTTCCTCACCTACGCCATCAACGCAGGCCTCCCCCCGGAGTTCCGCGCGATGATGGGCTGGACCTGGACCGAGGACGACGCCCGCCGCTACCAGTCGATTCTCGCCGCGATGCGCGTCGTCGACCCGGTCGTGGCACCGCTTCTGCGGGGTATTTTCCGGCTGAACATCGTCGACCTGCGGGTGCGCCGACGGCTCGGCATCCCCGTGTTCTGACCCACAAAGAGGCCCGTCGCTGACAATCGGTGCTCCCATCTGGACAATGGAGCGGGTGACCGATGGACCCCTGATCGTGCAATCCGACAAAACGCTGCTGCTCGAGGTCGACCACCCCGACGCGCCGGCGGCCCGTGCGGCGATCGCACCCTTCGCCGAGCTCGAACGTGCCCCCGAGCACGTGCACACCTACCGGGTCACGCCTCTCGCCCTGTGGAATGCGCGCGCCGCGGGTCACGACGCCGAACAGGTCGTCGACGCGCTGGTCACCTACTCGCGCTATGCCGTGCCGCAGCCGCTGCTGATGGACGTCGTCGACACGATGGGCCGCTTCGGCCGCCTGCAGCTGGTGAAGCACCCGGCGCACGGACTGACCCTCGTCAGCCTCGACCGTGCGGTGCTGCTCGAGGTCATGCGCAACAAGAAGGTCGCCCCGATGCTGGGTGCGCAGATCGACGACGACACCGTCATCGTCCATCCGTCCGAGCGCGGCCGCCTCAAGCAGGTGCTGCTGAAGGTCGGCTGGCCGGCCGAGGACCTCGCGGGTTATGTCGACGGCGAGGCGCATCCCATCGCCCTCGCCCAGGACGACTGGCACCTGCGCGACTATCAGGAGATGGCGGCCGACTCGTTCTGGGCCGGCGGCTCCGGTGTGGTCGTGCTGCCGTGTGGTGCGGGCAAGACGATGGTCGGCGCGGCCGCGATGGCCAAGGCCGGCGCCACCACACTGATCCTGGTGACCAACACCGTCGCCGGCCGGCAGTGGAAGCGCGAGCTGATCGCCCGCACCACGCTGACCGAGGAGGAGATCGGCGAGTACTCCGGCGAGCGCAAGGAGATCCGTCCGGTCACCATTGCGACCTATCAGGTGATGACGCGAAAGTCGAAGGGCGAGTACAGGAATCTCGACCTCTTCGACTCCCGCGACTGGGGCCTGATCATCTACGACGAGGTGCACCTGCTGCCCGCCCCGGTCTTCCGCATGACCGCCGACCTGCAGTCGCGCCGACGCCTCGGCCTCACCGCGACCCTGGTCCGCGAGGACGGCCGCGAAGATGACGTCTTCTCCCTCATCGGCCCCAAGCGTTACGACGCCCCGTGGAAGGACATCGAGGCCCAGGGCTGGATCGCACCCGCCGAGTGCATCGAGGTCCGCGTGACGCTCACCGACGAGGAGCGCCTGCAGTACGCGGTCGCCGAGCCAGAGGAGAAGTACAAGCTCTGCTCCACCGCGCACACCAAGGTCAACGTGGTGAAGGCGATCCTGAACAAGCACCAGGGGGCGCCGACGCTGGTGATCGGCGCCTATATCGACCAGCTGGAGGAGCTCGGCCGCGAACTCGACTGCCCGGTCATCCAGGGGTCGACGAAGAACAAGGAGCGCGAGATCCTGTTCGACCGCTTCCGTTCCGGCGAGTTGCAGACGCTCGTCGTGTCCAAGGTGGCGAACTTCTCCATCGACCTCCCGGAGGCGTCGGTAGCCGTCCAGGTGTCGGGCACCTTCGGGTCACGCCAGGAAGAGGCCCAGCGCCTCGGTCGCCTGCTGCGACCGAAACACGATGGCGGACAAGCCCACTTCTACTCGGTGGTGTCCCGCGACACCCTCGACGCCGATTACGCCGCACACCGGCAGCGGTTCCTCGCCGAGCAGGGTTACGCGTACCGCATCACCGACGCCGACGACCTCCTCGGCCCGACCATCGGGGACACCACCTCCGCGGACTGAGTCAGGCCCCGACCCCGGCGGCGAGACCCGCCGGGGTCGACCACGCCCCTGTCCCCCGTCAGATCTCGACGAGGCAATATCCGATCGACTCCGGCTGGAAGAACGTCCAGCGGGCTTCGCCCGTGGCGCAGGTGACCGACGAGGTGGCCCGTGTGCTGACGCGCGCGAGTACCGTCCGCAACGCGGGCGCACTCGTGCACGGAACCTCGCGATAGTCCGACAGCGACCCGCCCTCCTTCGGGATCAGATAGCAGAGCCCCTGGTAGAAATTCGGTGTGAGGCACAGCTTCCGGGTGCTGTTCGGGAAGGTCAGCGTCGAATTCTGTTCGCTGGCACAGGACGTGGATGCGGGGATGATCGACGCGGTGTAGAAGTTCATGCCCGACGAGTCGCAGTCGACCTTCGACGCCAGCACCGTCGTCGACGACCCCGCCTGCATGGCGATGCTGACGCATTCGCCGAGTTGCACGTCGTCGGGTCCGGTGACCGACAGTGGCGTGGTGTCGGTGGTGCGGGCCGCGGGACTCTGGCCCGGGGTGGTCCCGGCGGACTCCGTGGGGCCGGCTGCGTTCGTCGTCGATGTCCCCGACGCCTCGGGTGGGCTCGACACCTTGGTCGCCACGTAGACGATGCCACCGACGATGGCGAGGACCAGCACGAGCGCGAGCGCACCGAGCGCGATCAGTACCCCCGACCCCTTCTTCCCGGGCGGCGGCGTCGGGTATCCGGGTTGCGACGGATACCCCTGGTAGCCGCCGGGATACGAACCCGGTGGCGGTTGTCCGGGCGAATACCCCGGCGACCCGGTGCCGGGCGAAGCCCCGGCATACGACGGTTGACCCCCGTAGGGCGGCTGCGCGGCCCGAGGCGATTGCTGCGGCCCATGGCTCCCCGGCCGCTGATACGGAGCACCGATTCCCGGTCCGGGCGTCGAACCGGGGGCTGGCAGCGGCGGCCCCTTGGACAGCTTCGGCGGGTCCGGTGTGGTGAGTGCTCGTTCGAGTTCGACGCCGAACTCACGGCACGAGCGATAGCGGCGTTCGGGTTCCTTGGCCAGTGCGCGACTGAACACCGCGTCGGCCGCGGGCGAGATCCCGGGACGCAGGCTCGACAGTCGTGGCGGCATCGACTGCAGATGGTGGGCGATGATCGACGCCGTGCCGGAGCCCTGGAACGGTGGCCGGCCGGTGAGGAGTTCGAAGACGGTGGCGGCGAGCGCGTACTGGTCGGCGCGGCCGTCGACGGTGTCGCCGAGCAGTTGCTCCGGCGCCGCGTAGGCCACGGTGCCGAGGAAGACGTTGGTCGACGTCAGATGGCTGACGTCCTGTTCCGACTTGGCAATCCCGAAGTCCGCGAGCAACACTCGCGGTTCTGGACTGTCGAGGCCCTGGAGCAGGATGTTGGCGGGTTTGACGTCGCGGTGCAGCAGGCCGGTGGCGTGGGCACGGTCGAGGGCGGCGCCGACGGACCGGACGATGGCGATGACGGTCTGCGGATCGAGTCCCTGCGGAGTCTTCCGCAACAGTTTGAGGGCGTCGATGCCGTCGATGAACTCCATCGCGATCCACAGATGACCGTCGTACTCACCGGAGTTGAAGATGGTGACGATCGACGGATGCACGACACTCGAGGCGTGTTCGGCCTCCTTGACGAACCGCTGCCGGTACATCGGGTCACGGCTGAGTTCGGCAGGCAGGACCTTCAGCGCCTCGTTGCGCGGCAGGTGCGGGTGTCGGGCCAGATAGATCTCGCCCATTCCGCCCCGACCGATGAGTCGGATGATCGTGTATCCGGCGAAGTGCTCCCCGGGGTTCCGCGGCATCGCCCCTCCTCATCCTTCTCGGCAGGTTGTCCAAGTCTGTCACCTCCAGATCGTGTGCGGCGACCACAACGTGTCCCGGCGTCGCTCAACCGGACCACCCCGGAACGATGCGGCGGTGGCCCGGTCGAGGGGCGATGAGGGTCAGGCGCCGGACAGCGACGCCAGGCAGTAGACGCGCGGTTCCGGCTTCTCGTAGGTGGCCTTGACCTGGCCTTCGGCGCATTCGAGCGAGCCGTCGCCGGTGGTCTCGACGCGATAGATCACGGAGTCGGGGCCGGCGTCGGCGTCGCAGTCGACCTCCTTGAAGTCGACCAGCGACCCACCCGCGGACTGCGGGATCGAGTAGCACTCACTCTGAGCGAAGTTCGGCATCAGACACAGACGGTCGGAGGTCTCGGGGAAGGTCAGGTAGTTCTCGAACTCGCCGCACTCGCCGGACACGATCTGCGACGCGATGAAGGTCATCGCGTCGGCGTCGCAATCCGACTTCGTCGCCTCGACCGTTGCATCGTCGCCGCCGGCCGTCCTGACCTGCACACATTGACCGATCGCCACATCCGACGGCTTGGAGACGTTGTTCGTCACACGCTCGACCGACGAACATCCGCCCAGCACCACCAGCGCGGCGCACGCCACGATCGCGATGATGCCCGCGGGTCGCACGCGACCAGACGTTCGAACCTTCGCCGGCGCTGTCATGCGAGGATCGTACGCTGCAATGACGTTGCAAAGCCCGGGAATCAGGCAGGTCAAACGCGGTCCGGACGCTGCACGGCCCGGCGATGTGCCACCCTGGACGCATGTCATTCGAGAGCAGGACCGCGACCCGTCTGCGGCCGTTCATGACCACGATCTTCGCCGAGATGTCGGCGCTGGCCGTCGAGCACGACGCCATCAACCTGGGGCAGGGTTTCCCCGACACCGACGGTCCGGAAGCGATGCTCGAAGCCGCCCGGCGCGCCATCACCGACGGCCACAACCAGTACCCGCCCGGGATCGGGGTCCTGGAACTGCGGCATGCGGTCGCGCGCCACCAGCGCGAGCACTACGACCTCGACTACGACCCCGACCGCGAGGTTCTGATCACGGTCGGCGCGACGGAAGCGGTCGCGGGTGCCATCGTCGGGATCATCGAGCCGGGCGACGAGGTCATCATGATCGAGCCGTACTACGACGCCTACGCCGCGACCGTCGCGATGGCCGGTGGTGTCCGACGCGTCGTACCGCTCGTCCCCGACGGCGACGGTTTCCGCCTCGACCGCGAACGTCTCGCGGACGCCTTCGGCCCGAAGAGTGCCGTGTTCATGCTGAACACGCCGCACAATCCGACGGGCACCGTGCTCTCCGAGGACGACCTCGCCGAAATCGCCCGCCTGTGCATCGAATTCGACGTCATCGCGGTGACCGACGAGGTGTACGAACACCTGCTCTTCGACGGACGCACCCACACCCCGCTGGCGACCCTGCCCGAGATGCGCGAGCGTACGCTCCGGATCTCCAGCGCCGGTAAGACTTTCAACTGCACGGGCTGGAAGGTCGGCTGGATCAGTGGACCACCTGAACTGGTCGCCGCGGCCAAGACGGCCAAGCAGTACATGTCCTACGTCGGTTCCGGACCGTTCCAACCGGCCGTCGCGCACGCACTCGACAACGAGATCGGTTGGGTCCGTGGATCGGCCGCCGCGCTGCAGGAGAAGCGGGATATGATCACCGACGCGCTACTCGACGCCGGCTTCGACGTACATCGCAGCGAGGCAACCTATTTCGTCTGCGCCGATCCCCGCCCCCTCGGCATCGACGACGGCATCGAGTTCTGCCGGTCGTTGCCGGAACGGATCGGCGTCGCCGCGGTCCCGGTCAGCGTCTTCGCCGACGACCGTGAACCCTGGCACCACCTCGTACGCTTCGCCTTCGCCAAACGCGACGACGTTATCGCCGAAGCCGCGGAACGGTTGCGAAACCTCTGAGCTCCGCCCCCATGCCGGTTC
>NZ_BANS01000046.1 GCF_000332995.1 Gordonia amicalis NBRC 100051 = JCM 11271 | reverse complement strand
CGCGGTTTGAGAACCACCTCGGCGAGGTCGTACAACGCGAGCACCAGGCCCAGGCCCAGCAGCGACAGTCCGATGTCGTCGCTCTCGGAACCGAGAACCGTCGCGACGCCGTGCGCGCCGAACGCCGTGGTAAAACCGGCGAGGTACAGGGGCGCGATCGAACGCGGCGAGGCCGTCACGTCATCACTGTAGAAGCCCGAGACGGCGGGTCGTCCCGGCCGGTCAGCCGGCGACGATCTCGTTCAGCCGGTTGCCGATGATGCCCACCGCGAAACCCAGCCGTTCGAACTCCTTGTTGGTGGTCTGCCCGTGGTAGTAGCGGTAGTAGATCTGCTGGGCGATGACCACGGCCCGGAAGAGTCCGAACGCCTCGTACCACCGCCACCGCTCCGGCGACATCTCGAAACCCATACGCTCGCAATATCGTTCGACGAACTCCGCACGCGTGATCATCCCCGGCAGGTTCGTCGGGACGCGGCGCATGAGCTGCAGCTCGTCGGAGTCGTCGGCTTGGATCCAATAGGCCATCGATCCTGCGAGATCCATCAGCGGGTCACCGAGCGTGGCCATCTCCCAGTCCAGGATGCCGATCACCTTGGTCGGGTCGTCCTTGTCGAGCACCACGTTGTCGAGCTTGAAGTCGTTGTGGATGATGCAGTTCGCGACATCCTCGGGCTGGTTGTCGGCCAGCCACGCCATCGCCGTCTCGAAATCGGGCACGTCGTCGGTGTGCGCGTTGCGGAACCGGGCGGTCCAGCCGTCGACCTGGCGCCGGACGTAGCCGAGTCCCTTCCCGAGGTCGCCGAGACCGGTCTTCGCCGGGTCGACCGAATGCACCTCGACGAGCGTGTCGATGAAGTTGAAGCAGAGTTGCCGTGCCTGATCGGCGTCGAGCGGGACGTCGGCGGGCCACTCCTTGCGCGGGATGACGCCGTCGATGCGACCCATGACGTAGAAGTCGGCGCCGAGGACCGAATCGTCGTCGCAGAAGGCGATCATCGGTGCGATGTACCGGATCACCCCCGAGAGTTCGGACTGGATGCGGTACTCGCGGCGCATGTCATGCGCGCCGCGCGCCTTGGTACCGCGCGGGGCCCGGCGCAGGATCAGGTCCCGCGTCGGGTACCGCAGCAGGTAGGTGAGATTGGAAGCGCCACCGGCGAATTGCCGCACCTCGGGCACCGCGTCGAGGCCCTCGACGTCCGGCGCCGCGGTCCGCAGCCACGTTGCCACCGCCTCGACGTCGAACGCGTCCTCGTCCCGCACCTCGCGCGCCTCGGTCACCTGGTCAGCCATTGTGGGAGTTCACCCTTCTCGTTCGTGGATGTGTGTGGACGGGCGCGGTCAGCGGTACTTCCCGAGTTCCAGGCGGGCAACGACGTTGCGGTGCACCTCATCCGGGCCGTCGGCCAGACGGAGCGAACGTGCACCGACCCAGGCCTGTGCGAGCGGGAAGTCGTCGGTGAGGCCGGCGCCGCCGTGGAGCTGGATGGCCATGTCGATGACGGACAAGGCCATGTTCGGCACCTCGACCTTGATCTCGCTGACCGCGGACAACGCCTCCCGCGACATGCCCTGATCGAGCAGCCACGCGGCATGGTGGACCAGGAGTCGCGACCTGTTGATCGCGATGCGGGCGTCGGCGATCCGTTCGCTGTTACCACCGAGCCGGGCCAGTTGCTTGCCGAATGCCTCACGCGAGAGTGCGCGCCGGACACCGAATTCCAGTGCGCGTTCCGCCAGGCCGATGGCGCGCATGCAGTGATGGACGCGTCCCGGTCCGAGACGACCCTGGGCGATCTCGAAGGCGCGGCCCGGTCCCAGGAGGATGTTCGACGCCGGGACCCGGACGTCGGTGAAGGACACCTCGCCGTGGCCGAACGGTTCGTCGAAATAGCCCATGGTGGTGAGCATCCGGTCGATCTTGACGCCGGGCGTGTCGATCGGGATGAGGACCATGGTGTGGCGCGACTTGCGGTCGGCCTCGGCGTCGGTGACGCCCATGAAGATCAGGACCTTGCAGTCGGGGTGCCCGACACCGGTGGAGAACCACTTGGTGCCGTTGATGACCACATCGTCACCGTCGAGAACAGCCGACGCCGCCATGTTGGTGGCATCCGAGGAGGCGACGGCGGGTTCGGTCATGCAGAAGGCGCTGCGGATGTCGGCCCGCAGCAGCGGCTCCAGCCAGCGCTCGCGCTGCTCCTCGGAGCCGTAACGCAGCAGGACTTCCATGTTCCCGGTGTCGGGGGCGTTGCAGTTGAAGATAACCGGCGACAGCGCCGACGATCCCATCGCCTCGGCGATCGGGGCGTAGTCGACGTTGGACAGGCCCGCTCCCCCGTCGGTCCCGAAGTCGGCGGCGTAGCGGCCGGCGTGGGCAGCCGGGAGGAAGAGATTCCACAGACCCTCGGAACGTGCTTTCGCCTGCAGTTCGGCGATGATCGGCGACGGCGTCCAAGGATTGCCGTCCCCCTCGCGACGTTCCTTGATGTCCTGGTGGATCCGGGATTCGACGGGTTCGATCTCGTTGGTGACGAACGCCCGCACTCGCTCGGTGAGGTCGGCGGACCGTGGTGACGGAGAGAAATCCATTCCCCGACCGTATCGCGGAGGCCCCTTCCCGGTGGCTACTTCCAGTACAGCGTCGAGCCGTCCGGTCCGGCCGTGGTGCTCACGAGTTTGGCGAAGCAGTGGTCGGGGTCGAAGCCCTGGGTTCGGCACCAGTTGTTCGCCTCCACCGGGCCGGGGAACGTCGCCGCCGCGACCGTCACCCACCAGCCCTGGTACGAGAACACCGGCCACTCATCACTCCACAGCAACCGAACATCGTTGAACCGCAGGCGAAGTGCGAGGAACTCATCGAGGATGGCCTGATCGTCCCAGGTACGACCGTCGGCCACGAGACCCGGACGTTTCGAGCTGAGCTGGGCGACCCAGCGGTTGTTCAGGTTGGCGAGGATGAACGCACGGTCGGCGTCGGCTTGCAGGCGAAGGGCGTCGACGCTGGTCGCGGTCACATCCGTGCCGGCCGGGAACGCGGCGTCCGTGGCGACCGACGACGCCGCCGGCATACCCGAGTCCGGCGTGGTCACCGAAGGTGGCGGCCCCGGCGTCGGGCCCTTGTCACAGTCGACGAGATACTGTCCCCCAGCCGAACCCGAGCCGGAGCCACCGGCAGAACCCGAACTCGGTCCGCTCCCGTTCAGAGTGTCGGGCAACCGGAAGAAACTGCCCGGCGGGTAGGTCAGCTCGAGATCGAGGGCGCCTCCACCATCGGGCGCCGGGACGGCGACCGGGGATCGCTGGAAGTCGAAGATGCCCGACGCGACCAGACCTCCGGCGTCGGAGATGGTGATCCGAGTCTGCGGACCGAACAGGACGTCCCCACCGGGACACTCCGCGGTGACCCTCATCGTGATGACGAGGCCACCGGTTGCGGTGCGGAACGACTGCGGTGTGAAGACCGGCGGCGACCCGCACGGTGTCACGTACTCCGTTCCCCCACCGTCGGAGCCGCTGTCGCTCGCCCGGGTGGTGCCCGGGACGATCGCGCGCGGACCCGTCGGGGCGAAGCCGGTGATCGTGGTCGAGGTCAGCGTGACCAGACGGTCGCCGATGGCGAAGGTGCGTGCGGGCCCGGGCGCCCCACCATTCGTTCCGGTGTTGCCGACCGACGCTGCCGGCAACGACCACTGCGAAGAACCGTCGGCCAGGTCGATCGCGACCACGCCATCATCAGCCGACGGGAAGATCAGGCGTTCGCCGTCGGTGACTCCGTAGCCCGTGCGCCCGGCGTACCCGGCTGCCTCGGCGGTCCACCGCTGTTCCCCGGTGGCGACGTCCGCTGCCACCACATCCCCACTCCGCACGTAGACGAACTCGCGGTCATCCGCGACGAGTGCGGCGACCGCAAGGTTTCCCGTACCCGGCACCGACCACAGTGACCGCCCATCACCGAGGTCGACGTAGGTGCCGCCGATCATCGTCCGGTCGCGCTGATCGGGCGTCGCCACCACGGGGACCTGGACGTCGACACCCGCGTACCGGGCGGTGGTGCCGTCAGCGCGCAGGTGCACGACGGGCCCGTTCTGCGGCTGCTCGTCGTTCATGCTGCCGCTCAACAACATCAGCGAGCCGTCCGCGAGGCGTCCGATGCCGGTCCGGCCGGGGCTCGTATAGACCACACGTCCGTCGTCGGCGGACACCACCCCGATGACGCCGTCAGCGCTTGCGACGAACTTGTCCGTCGCCGTGAACTGCGACGAGTCCCCGCTCGGTAATGCCTCGGGAAGGGTCACCGTCTTCTGCCACTCGGTGCCCCGTGGCGTCAGCTTGATCAGCGTCATCTGGCCTTGCCCGCCACCGAACTGCCGCACGAATGCCGCGCTGCCGTTGAACGCGATGCCGAAGGCCGACCCCGGGACCGGCACACTGCCGGCCGAGCGTCCGGTTCGCGTGTCGATGAAGTGAGCGCTCCCGTTGCCGAGACAGGCAATGGTGTGATCGACGATCGCGTCGGAACATGACGACACCGGCTCGTCGAACATCCACCGGTTTCCCGATGCGACATCGATCCCCAGCACACGGTGTCCGGAGGACGAGCTCCCACGGTCCGCTCGGAGCAGGGTCACGAGTGTCTGGTCGTCGTGTACCGCGCCCAGGGTCTCGTATGACGATTCCATCGTCAGCGGTGACACATACGAATCCGCCCCGAACGATCCCGACTCGACGGTCCACGCCGCACTCGGCGCCGTGGGATACGACCCCGTCAACTGTCCGGCGAGCAGGTCGGGCTCCTCCGCGGACTGCGTCGTCTTCCACCACACGACGCCACCCACGACGAGGGCGAGCACGCATGCCAATGCGATCCCGGTGATGACATACGCCTTGGTGTTCGACCGGCGCGGAGGCGGCGGCTGCCAACCGGGCGGTGGATACCCGGGAGGTGGATACCCCGGCGGCGGCCGCCAGCCGGGTGGCGGCGGATAGCCCGGCGGTGGATACCCGGGCGGGCCCATCGGGGGCGCCATGCCGATCGACGGGTGGGGACTCTGGCCGAACTGCGTCGACGCGTACGGGTCGGGTTGCGCCGGCCCGGTGCCGGAGGGCGTCGTCGCGTGCGGGTCCGGGCGACTGTCCTTGTTCAGCGAGACCCCGGGTACAACCGTGGGACGGGCCGGCTGGATGGTCGTCGGCGACTCGTCGGGTGGTCGGGGCGCGTCGGCATCCCCATCGGACGGCGGACCCGGATGCGACATCTTCACAGTCAATCCCAGTCGCACGCGCCCGAACTATCCCCTGCCCGGACGATTTCCCGGCGTCAGCCCGCGCGGCCGGTGGGAACGTCTGCACGCCTCCGCGTTTCGTACCGTGCGAGCACCCAGGTGCACAGCGCCACCCACAGCACCCCGAAGATCCAGCCGGACACCACATCTGTCGTCCAGTGCACGCCGAGCTCAATTCGGGTGAGTCCCACCAGGATCGACAGCAGCGGTGCGAGCAGAAGAATCCAGCGATGTCCGCGCACCCACGCGAAACAGCGGTACGCGACGACCGCGCAGAGACCGAACACGATCATCGTCATCATCGCGTGGCCCGACGGATAGGAGAACGAGTCGATGTTCAGCAACCGGTCCTCGATCGGCGGCCGGTTGCGCGCGAACCCGAATTTGAGTCCCTGCATCAGCGCGTAACCGAGGAGGGTTCCGACGCCGACGTACACGGCGTCGACGCGCCGACCGGTGGCCGCCGCAAAGACCACCGCCAGGACGGTGAGGGTGGTCAGGATCAACGTGTTGCCGAGAAGCGTGACGAATTCGGCGATCGTGTTCCACGGCTCGGAGCGATTCGAGACGACCCAGTCCCATACGTTCTCGTCGATCGTCGTCGGCGACAGGAACATCGGTCCGACCTTCCTCTCCTCCGGCGTGCCGGTAGCACGACCGACCCTGACTGCACCGACCCTAGCCCGACACCGCAACCGTTCGACCGACCGACGCCGCGCACCTCGTGACCTCGCGAAACCCGACGCTCAAGCCGTCTTCAAGTGCGCCACAAGAGGCGAGACCGACAGTGGTCACCGTCAGCCGAACCCCGACACACCAGATGAGGACCCACCCGATGACGACCCACCCCGCCACCACATTCCCGATCCAGCTCCGCCTCCCCGGCCAGGCCGCCGCGCCCAACGGGCCGATCGACCCGTTCATGATGTACGTCCTCCACCACGCGTTCCGACGCGACCTCGCCGACTTCGCCGCGGCCGTACCCCGCACCAAGCTCGACGACGCCGGTACCTGGCGCGCTCTCGCCGACCGCTGGACGATGTTCGCCACGGCGCTTCATCACCATCACAACGGCGAGGACGTCGAGCTGTGGCCGCTACTCGAGGAGCGCTGCGACGACGCCGAGAAGCGGGTCCTCGAGGCGATGGATGCCGAACACGACCAGATCGACCCGATCCTCGAGGAGTGCGACGCCGGGTTCACGACGATGGCCGCCCACGCCGACGAGCAGACCCGTTCCGAGTTGGTCGACGCACTCGTCCGCGCCCAGCCGATCCTCGGCGAGCACCTCGCCCACGAGGAGACCGACGCGATCGCCATCGTGCAGCGCCGGATGACGATGCACGACTGGGAGGAGTTCGAGGCCAAGATGGGCAAGCAGTCGGGTCTGGGCGAGATGCTCAAGATGAGCCCGATGATGGTCAAGGGTCTGTCCGACGCCGACCGCCAGGCGGTGTTCGCCCGTCTCCCCGGCATCCTCAAGCTGCTCATCAAGCTCGGTGGACCGCGTTTCCGTCGGCTCGACGGCCGCGCCTTCTACTACCTGGACCGGCGAGCGCATGTCGTCCGGCCCCGGCCGGTCGCATGAGCGCGAGCCCGACCCGAATGCGCTCGCCGGGCGTGGCCCACGCGCATCTGCTGGTTGCGCCGGGTTTCGACACGACGCCTCGCTTCGCTCGGTGTCGGCTCAACCGACGTGGGCACTGCTGGTTGAGCCGGTAGCGAGCGGAGCGAGCCACCGCGTCGAAACCTGGCGCCATGCTGGTTAAGCCGGTCGGTGGGGTGTGGCAACCGGGTTTCG
>NZ_BANS01000047.1 GCF_000332995.1 Gordonia amicalis NBRC 100051 = JCM 11271 | reverse complement strand
CAGCTGAAGCTCGGCAGTGGAACGTACTCGAAACCCGGGATTCCTTCGCTGAAGGTTGAATTGAGCTCTCGCCAGTTCAGGTCGAGGAGGAAGGAAGTTGCAGTATCTGGATTGACGGTGATGTAGAACCTGCTTGGGTCATCACTCCTGAAGTACGTCTTGGAGTCAACAAACCCGCCGGGATTCGGCTGGGCGACCTCCGTCCACGAGGGAGCAAGTCCGAGGCTCTTCAATCTGCGAGTGACTATCTCGAGACGCTTGCCCTGAACACGCAGTCGCGTAGTCAGCGCCACCTCACGCGCCAGGAAATGCTTTGCCGCGTCGCTGAACATTCCAAACCACGACTCCGGCGAATCCGCGTACAGATTCCCCCGACTTCTGCCGGAGCTTCGAATACTGAAGTACCCATCGCTGTCGAGGATGGAGTAGTCGGTGTAGCCGTCCGAGTCCTTCGCCATGCCGGGCCCGCGGGGGATAACCAGCCGCCCGTCCTCCAGGTAGGGACGCCCGTACACCGGGGCAGCACCCTGGAAGTGACCTTCGTTCGAGAGGGTTGTTTGAACCTCCGACCAGTACTCCAGTGACGACAGTAGGTCTGCCAGACCGCTCCACTTATCCATGATGAGTCTTTGTGTTTCCTCTTGTCGGGGCTACTGCTCACGCCACGCCTCCTGAGTCGGTTGTGGACTTGTCGAGATTGAAGATCCGCTCGTGGACGGTCGTCGCCAACTACTCTGATCAGCAAGGCCGATACAGTCAGCCGTCCGAGAATTTCGGAAACGGGATGTGCTCGATCCCCGGTATCCCCTCGCTGAAAATGGAATTCAGTTCGCGCCAAGGCAAATCCAGCATGAATGACGTGTCCGAGTCAGTGGTTACGGTGAAGTACCACCGCTCAGGGTGGTCGGAACGAAAGTACTTCACCGCACGATCAAATCCGCCCGGGTTTGGTTCTCTCACTTGATCCCAGAGAGGCGCCGGCCCGCGGTCCAGCCACCGATGATTGATGATCTCGAGGTTGGCCGGGCGATACCTACTGCGCGTGCGGCTAGCAACGTTCGAACCGACAAAGTACTTCGCTATATCGGCGAAGTCGCTGAACCACGCCTTCGCCACGTTCTCGTATGTTCTGCCTCGACGCTGCCCGGATACTTCGAGTGCGAAGTGGTCGGCGACGTCGTGAATCGAGTAGTCGGTGTAACCTTCGGAGTCCTGATCGGCGCCGGGTCCTCGGGGGAACAACAACCGGTTGCCATCCAGATACGGACGCCCAAACAGGGGCGCTGCAGTCTCGAAGGCGCCTTGCTGAGCGAGCGTCGTCTGCACCTCGGACCAATAGTCCAGCGAGGCGAACAGGTTTGCCAGGCCGTGCCAGCGATCCATTTCTTCCCTCCAAGTCGAACTCATGTCAACGCGTCCTGGGTGCGATCACACCGCGCTCCAGCAGGTCGCCGACAGATATCTCATCACCCGTCTGTTTGTCGATCACGACCCACTGGCGACCCCCGCCCTCACGATCGAACGCTCTCGCTACCTCTCCGTGCCGGACTTCCCACTCATCAGGGAGTTGCTTACCCGTGCCAACGTATTCGTGGTACGCACCGGACTTGCCCGGCGGAAGCGCTCGCGCGCCGTACGAATCCCCGTCCCGCCCCATGAATCCGCCATCGCTCGAACCTATCCTGTCCAGACGAGTGCCTTCGGGAATGTTGTCGGAGACGTGGTAGTCGCCCTTGAACCCGTTGTTGGGTGGGTACGCCCAGCCGTTGCCGTCCCAGTACCGTTCCAAGATCTGTTCGGGCGTCATATTGCGGTACGGGTTGCTGGCGATCGCATCGTCGATGATGTTTTTTGGTACGCCGCCGGCTTCCAAAGACGTGCGCAGGAAGTCAGGATCGACGGCTCTCTTGAGCTCGTCATGAGCCCAGGTGGGGATCTTCTCCAATGCTGCCGCTAACTGGGCCGCCCGCACGGAGCCTCTAGACATGCTCATGCCGAACATCGCCGCGCGAGCGCCCATCAGTGCGCCCAGGTCACCAACAGCAGCCCCCACCGGATCCAGGACGTAAGCCGCCGGACGCAGGACAGGGCCGGCCGCGGCCATCAGCCCGCGGATCACTCCCGCGATTCGCGCCCCTGTTTGAGTTGCTTTCGCCACGCCCGCCGCGGTTGCCAGCAGGCTACCGAGCCCAGAAGTCACAAGCACCAGTGCGACACCGATAGCTGCCGCCACCAGTAGCTCACACGTCAGCTCCCTGACGAGGTCGCCGATCCTGTCGCGGGTCTTACGAACTTCGTCCGCGAACTGATTGCACAGTTTGGCCGTGGCATCGCACGACTCCGCAATCCCGCCAAGGTGCTGGTCGATCAAGGATGCTTGATCTTGAGCTGGGCCGACCTCTGCTGAGCGTTCGCCGGCAATCGGCTTTATCGCAGAGCGAACGGCCTGTTGCTGCCTGCGAAGAGAAGTCGCCGCACGTGTCCAGGCGTCCCCGGCGTTCTCGAGCTTGGCGGGATCTCCATCGGGAAAGACTTCCCCTTCGACGAATTCCCTCAGCTTCTCCCAGTTGCTGGGTTCTCCGGGCCCGCCGAACGAGGAACCCAACGACAGCGTCGGAATTTTGTCGAGTTGCTTGAGATTCCCGGTAGGGGTAGCGGGCGTGCATAGTCCAATCGCGCTGTTCACGTTCGCGTGATTGACCGCCGAGGCATCAAGCAGCTCAGCCATCTTGGCGCACGCGTTACCCATCAGGGCGATACCTGCCAGGAGGCTCTGTTGGCCGTTGACTGTCTTGTCGTAGTGGTCGGCGAACGCTCGTCCAGCCCCATCTTGGCCCGCCATCTGCCTGCAAGACTGCAGTGAAGAGTAGAGGTCGTTGACCGTCCTGCCGATCTCGGCGTGGACATCCAAGAACGCATCCGCTGCCGTCGAGAACGTCGCCGGGCGAACAGCGATAGGTGGCGTCAAGGCCACATCTTTCGCTGATGCTCCTGCAGGCCGCCGAACGCCGAGTGCGACCTATTTGCCGCCTTCCGGACTTCGACGATGGCCTCGCGGATGTCTGCTACTCCCTCTTTCCACCGGTGGTGGGCGTCTCGGTGAGCGATCACGCCTTCGCCACTCCAGTCCAGGTGAAGATCGTCGATTCGCCGATCCAGAGCGCGGATCCGTTCGTCGACTGTTGTCGCGAATCTCACGAGATCGTTAACGAACCTCTCGACCGCGGCCAACTCGATGCGGTAAGCATCGTCGGAGGTCACGGCAGTTTCAAGGGGGTGAAAGGGGTCGCGCCCTTGATGCCTTCCGCGCCAGCGGTGTCGCCCTCCGCGTAGACCTGTGCGGCAGAGACGAGGAGACGCCCCGTCGAGCTGAGGCCGTTCAGAATGTGATCCACACCTTCGCAGCAATTCGCCCAAGGCTCTGCATACGAGTCCGCTGCGGTCCCAGACCAGCTGACGCCGAAGAGATCCTCGGCGCGCTTGGTGATCGTCGACCATTCCTCGGTGACGTCGCCATGCAGCGCTGTCACGTCTTGCGACACTGCGCGCAGCGCTGCTAGATGCGCTGTCAGTTCCACGACTGCCCCCTTCAATCGCCCGGGACGTTACCTGGGCTTGTGGGGATATCGAGGATGTTGTCCACAGGCTGGTCGCGATTGCACGAATGATCCTCTATGCCAGGAGAATTCGCAGTTCGCCCGGTGATCGGTGAGCCAAGCGGCCGGACAAATGGCCCACGTGCAATCAGTTTGCTGCCCGTTCGGGACAGCAACTAACTCGGCCGCAGCACCGCCACCAGGAACTCCGAGTCCGAGGTGAACGGCCGAACATCCCACGCCGACAGCAACACGTCACTGGTGAAGCCCGCCATCCCGGCGTCCGCCAGGAACTCGTCGAACGAATACCCGCGACCGGCACCGAACCCGATCACCGCACGGCCGTCGTCACGCAAATGGCTACGGAGCCGTCTCAGTACGGTGACTCGTGTACTGGGTGCCAAGAACGCCATGACATTTCCCGCGGACACGACGATGTCGAACGGGTCGGGGATACCGACCGCAGGAAGGTCCAGTTCTGCGAGATCCTGGACCACCCAGCGCGGTCCAGGATGATCTTCCTCGGCTGCGGCAATGAGCACAGGATCGACGTCCACGCCGACGACGCGGTGTCCAACTGTGTGTAGGTAGCCGCCGGTCCGTCCAGGTCCGCAGCCGGCATCGAGGATATGCGACCCGCGTGCGGCCATCGCGTCGATGAGTCGGGCCTCGCCCACTACGTCGTTGCCTTCACGCTCCAGTTTGCGGAAGCGCTCGACGTACCAGTGGGAATGGTCCGGGTCCGCGGCTACCTGCTGCATCCAGAGGCTTTGTTCGATCATGTTCGCATTGTTCCAAACCTGACTGTGCGCATCACGGGGCGTCAAGGCGGCGGCACGAAGCGGGTGTAGCAGCTGGCCAACGAAGTCGGTCGTCGTCGAGCGTGTCGACGACGACCGACCTACACCTGAACAGCTATGACTTCTCTGCCAGCTCCTGCTGATACTTGCGCGTCATGTGGTCAACGGCCTCGAGCTGCTTCGCGGCATGGCCCTCCCGCACGGCACGTGCATGCTCGGCGGCGTCGAGCGTCGCCTGCGCCTGACCTTGGAAGTGGGGGAACACCTCCTGCGCGAAGAGTTCCGCGGAACGCTTGGTGTCCTGCGGGTTCGCCCAGTCGTGGCCCATCTGCAGCAGACACCCGAAGCCGCCCGACTGATCCCACAGCCGCTGGACCTGAGCTCGCGCCTGTTCAGCGGTACCGATGACGCCGATGCCGGCCTCGTTGATGAAGTCGATCATTTCCGTGAGCTTGCTTCCGGAGACGGTCATCTGAGGGAACGCCGCGACGTGCTGGAAGTAGTCGAACCACTGCTCGATGCCGTACTCGACCTGGCGGTACGCCTCGGCTTCGGTCTCGGCGATGTGGAACGGCCCTGCGAGGGTCCACTTGCTGCGGTCGACGGTGACGTTGTTGGCCGCAGCCCGCTCCTCCATGACGTTCCAGTGGTGGCCGAGGGCGTCGAACCCGTCGGCGGAGAGTGTCGCGCCGATCGACAGCAGGCCGAGGCCGTGGGTGCCGGCAAGACGAGGTCCAGTGGGTGAAGCCACGGCAGCGACGACGACGTCGATTCCATCGGTTGAATAGGGCGCCAGCTGCAGCTTGGCGTCGTATAGCTCATGGGTGCGGGTCTTCGCGGACACCGTCTCGCCGCGGAGGAGTCGCACGACGATGTCGAGGTTCTCCTGCAACAGCTCACGGGTGTCGGTGGGGTTGAGGCCGATCATCGCGGAGTCGGTTGGTAGGGAACCGGGGCCGACGCCGAAGGTGGTCCGCCCGCGCGTCATGTGGTCGAGCTGCATGATGCGGTCGGCCGCCCACAAGGGATTGTGGTAGGAGAGCGAGGTGACGCCGGTACCGAATCGGATGCGCTTCGCTCGCTGGGAGGCCGCGGCGATCATGATCTCGGGGGAGGCGATGATCTCGCTGCCTGCAGAGTGGTGTTCGCCGAACCAGGCTTCGTCGTATCCGAGATGGTCGAGGTGTTCGACCAGGTCGAGGTCGCGTTCGAGGGCTGCGGTGGGGTTGCGGCCGGGTGCGTGGAACGGCGCCATGAAGTATCCGAAACGAAGCCTGCTCATGGGATCTCCTGTCGATCTACTCGGCCGACGTTCTGTCGGCCACGACCCCGAGACTAGAAACAGTGTGACTGGTGCCACAGTGCACGAAAGTGGACGGTTTGCGCGGCGCCTCCAAGGCATCGGGGCGTGCGACCGTTGCATGACGTTGCATGTGCTCCGCATCACACTCGAGCCGGTACAGTTCGGGGATTGGTGCCGTAGGGAGGAGTGGACGTTGGCCAGTCAGTCGGTCGCGCTGCCTGTGGACGAGTACGAACGGGTCTTCGCCATTCTCGACGCATGCTCGGAGGCGGAGACGCTCGTGCGTTCAAGAACGTCTTGATGGGTGCGCTGCACGAGCACTACGACTGCCTGAACACCACCTTCTTCACCGGTCCGACCTTTGTCACCGCGTTCTCGGATCCCAGCCCGGTGGTCACTGGGCGGATCACGCCGGTCATCGACGAGTATCAAGCGCGGTGGTACCCGAAGGATGTCTTCGCGTCCGCGCAGTCGCGTGCGGCGCTGTCGAAGACCCCGGCGATCTCTGCGGACAAACTCGGCGGGCTCGCAACCGACTCGGTCAGTTATCTGCAAGACTTCCTGTACCGCAAGCAGTTACACAGCGCATCCGTGATGCATCTCGACCTCGCGAACGACTGTCATGGGCTGGTCGGGTTGTTCGACTCGGAGGGTAAGGAACCAGACCGCGTTCGGTTGCATGCCATGGGGCTGTTGTCGCGGCAACTGTCCAACGTTGCGAAATTGCTACCCGGCAGACGCTCCCATCGTGGCGGGAGTGCCTTTCGCCGCGGCAGATCGAGTTGGCGGAGCTCGTTGCGGATGGGCATACCAACGAAGAGATCGCGTCGATACTCAACCTGGGGGTTGACACTGTGAAGAAGTAGGTCAGCCGGGTGTTCACGGCTACGCGGGTACGGAACCGGGCGGAGTTGGTCAAGTTGGTTTGCGTCGGGGCAACCGGATAGTCGCAACCCAACTTCGCGCGGTAGGTCATCCTTGGACGAAAGGGTGGTGCAGGGACATGTCCTCATGCCGGGATTTCACTTATAGTCGCCCTCAGGAAGTCGACCGCAGTACTACATACCTCGGCACTCGGAGGGGGCGGGATATCGAATCTGGAAACTGTAGTCACGACCACAGCACCACCGGACTGGACGTAGGCCGAGCAGACGCCAGCCCCGATCGACCCAACAAGCACGCGGCGGGTATTGATGAATGTATCTGGATACCAAGTTTTTCCGGCAGAGTTCTTGGCTTTGTATCCGTCGAGACCAAGTTGGGGCCGGAGGATGTTGCCAACAAACTGGGAGATCGAGGACATTCCGTCGTCAACGTACGTCCATCTGCAGCCACGCGCGGTTTGAAAGTCAGATCCTGCCACGTCCTCCACTGAGTCTCTGCGCAGACCGAACTGTTCCACGACCTCGTCGGAGACTTGTGTACACGGTTCGTATGGTGTCCCGTCGTTGTTGATGCTCCACCGATTTGGATACTCGGTCGTGAATGGCAACGACCTTCCGGCATCGTCGGTTTGTCGAATCCCGGCCGTTGAGGTCGGAGGCGCAGTTGCGGGGCTACTGACGCTGGCGATGGGATCTCCATTCGTCGTGCACCCGGCGCAGATCACACCGAGAATTGTGCAAGCAACGAAACGGATAGCCCTGGTGGTAAGAGGATTACGTGGCAAACCCGACCGCTCCCTGTCGATCGGCATCGTCGAAACTCATCCCGCTGGCGCGACACTGCCCGCTGAGCTGTTCTGCCCGCGTTGCGTGCTCGAGGCACTCCTGCGCCAGCTTCGAAATCGCGGATAGGAACGCCTCGTAGACCTGGTTTCCCTCGATGCATTCCCCGAAATGATTAGCTTCTATAGGAGCCGAGAGGGAATTGAAGGCCTTCTTTAGCTCGGAGGCCGCGTCTGCCGCCACTGTCGCCCGCCGCTCCCACTGAGCCCGCGCCGACCGCAGTAAGTACTCATCCCCGTGCGGACTCACCGGCATCGCCGGTGCAGGTTTGGGCAACAACGAGTCGTCCGAGAACGGTGTCGACACAAGTCCCCCTCACGCTCGCGCGCCCCGACGGCGCCCCACCCTCGCCGAACAGACTAGCGCGGCTCGCTGATTCCGCCATCTGATCCCACTACCTGTGGAGACCAACCTTCGAGTTCCCTCGATCTCGACACCTGCCGACGAGCCATCGCGTCCACAGGGGCGGTCCGCACAAAGGGGGTGTGGCCATCGCGCATGTACCCGATGGCCACACCCAGCGAAGATCAACTAACCCCGCCGACGCCCCCGCTTCCGATTCGCGAGGTGGTACGAGTCCCGCGTCATCTTCGACGCGTACCCCGCACCCTCGACCCTGGCCTGCGCACCCAACGCCTCGATACTCCGCAACTCCTGCTCGATCAGCATGTGCTCCTCGGGCATCGCGAACGCCGAGGCCCGTCGTAGCTGCGACGCCGACTCGCCCAGCAGCTCGTTGCCAGCATCCAGGTCGCCGGCCTCGAACGCCTCCGACGCTCGGAGCTTCGCCGCCTGCCCCTCCTGGTACAGCCGCTCGGACTCCACCTTCGGATCCGGAACGCGACCCGAAGCCTCGTCACCGGGAACCACATTCACCGAAATCGGCAGCGACACCGTGTGTTCGGTGAGTGTCGCAGTCTCCACATACCGCAGCTCGAGGGTCGCGATCTGGGCCAACCCCACCGCAGCAAGCCCGTCGACCTTCATCCGCAGCAGCAGCTTCCGCTCCTCGAGTGCGTAGAAGTCGCCGAGCTCGATCATCACCTCGCCGTCGGCGGTCTGATGCGCCGGCAGGTCGTTGTACAGCGACAGCTCCGTCACCTGCGGGACGAAGTGCACGGTGAGAGTCACCACCTGCGCCGACTTCGACAGCAGGCCCTCGACCTCGCCGGCGATCGCCGCGCCCGCGGCGTCCGGGTTGTCGGCGAAGACGTGGTTGCCGTTGCCCGCCCGCGCCATCGCCGAAAGCAGCGACTCGTCGTAGCCGCGCCCGTACCCGAGCGTGGAGGTGACGATCCCGTCGGCCGCGGCCTTCGAGGTGATGCTCGCGAACTTGTCGGCCTCGCGGATCCCACTGTTCACGTGGCCGTCGCTGATGATCAGCACTGTGCCACCAGAGATTCCGGCCGCGTGCGCGCTACGCCGCAGTTCCCGCAGGCCGAGCAGGTAGCCCGACGACAGGTCGGTGCAGCCACCCGCCTCGATCGAACCGATCGCATCCACCGCGCGTTGCTTGTCCGACAGGGGAGCGGCCGGTACGACGACTTGGGCGTCGTCGTCAAAGGTCACTACGCCGAACACATCCGACGGATCCAGCTGCGCGACCACGCCGGCGAGCGCCTTCTTCGCACCCTCGAGCGGGCCACCCGACATCGACCCGCTCCGGTCGAGCACCACCTGCACAGCGGTTGGGGTGCGGTTGGTTTCGGGCCCGGCAGGAACCTGCAGTTCCAGCAGAACGGTCACTTCATCGGCGGTCTCGTGGGCCACCATCTCGACGTCCAGAGCAGCGGAGAGTTTCATCGTCATTCCTTCCTCCGTCCCGGCATCGGAGCGAGACGGCGACTTTGCGCGTTTCTGAGAATAGACCTTTGCGCAGACATTCGCATAGTCTTTTGTTTCGTGGCCACCGGTTCGACGACGCTCAGCGACTACCCACGACCGAACGTGGCCGTCGACATCGCGGTCCTCACCGTCTCCGACGCCACGCTGAATGTGGTGATCCAGCGGGACGAGCAGGGGAGGGCCGCGTTGCCGGGGCGGTTCGTCCGGGAACGGCGCACCGTCGAGCAGACGGTGCGGGAGGTGCTCGAACTCAAACTGGGGCTGTCGCCCGATCACGTGCGGCCGCACCTTCTGGCGGTCTTTAGTGATCCTGACCGGGATCCTCGCGGGTGGACGATCTCGGTCGCGCATGCGGTCGCTCTGCCGGCCGCCGAATTGTCCGACGTCACCGGCGAACTCGCGCCCGTGACGTCAACCGGCAGGCTGGCGTCGGGGGAGCGGGTCCTTTACGACCACGCCGAGATCATTGCAGCGGCCACCGACAATCTGCGGGACCGCTACGAGGACAAGGCCGATCCAGACAACCTCCTCCAACCGCCCTACACGCTGTCCGAACTGCGGGAACTGCACGAAGCGATCCTCGGGCGACGCCTCATGCGCGATTCATTCAATCGGAGGGTTCAGCCCTTGTTGGCGCCACAGGTCGACGCCCAGGGCAACCCGGCAACCCGGGTCGGTGGTGGTCGCCCGGCGCGGCTGTACGCCAAAGATGCGCCGCCGACCGCGACCTTCGGATGGCGGTTGCCCAGCCCGAGGCCCGACACTGAGTAGCGGCCTCGCGACATCACCCCGTATGATTCCGCGCGGATCCACAGCGTCGTGCGACCACCGAACGAAGGAACTCGATGACGGACTCCCAGGCCCCTCTGCGTCGGGCACTCGGTCTCCACGACGCGGTACTGGTCGGGCTCGGGGCGATGCTCGGTGCCGGGATCTTCGTCGCTCTCGCGCCGGCCGCCGCCGCTGCCGGTTCGTGGCTGCTCGTCGGCCTCGCTCTCGCGGGCGTCGTAGCGTATTGCAACGCAACATCTTCCGCGCGGTTGGCGGCTCTCTATCCGGTCTCGGGTGGCACCTACGTGTACGGCCGGGAGCGACTCGGCGAATTCTGGGGATACCTCGCCGGTTGGGCGTTCGTCATCGGGAAGACCGCGTCGTGCGCGGCGATGGCGCTGACGGTCGGGGTCTACGTGTGGCCGGAGCACGCCCACGCCGTCGCGGTTGCCGCCGTGGTCGCCCTGACCGCGGTGAACTACGCGGGAGTGCAGAAGGCGGCGTGGCTGACGCGGATCATCGTCGCGTTCGTCCTGGCGGTGCTGGCCGCGGTGGTGGTGTCCGCGTTCACATCGGACGTCGCCACCCCCGACCGTCTGACGCTCAGCTCGGACGCCAGCGTTCTCGGCGTGCTGCAGGCGGCGGGCCTGCTGTTCTTCGCCTTCGCCGGTTACGCCCGGATCGCGACGCTGGGAGAGGAGGTCCGCGACCCCGCCCGCACCATTCCCCGCGCGATCGGCATCTCGCTGGGACTCACCCTCGTGGTCTACGCGCTGGTCGCGACCGCGGCGCTCAGCGTTCTCGGGGCTGATGAACTCGGCAACGCCGCAGCACCATTGACGGCTGTCGCCGAATCCGCAGGCGTCGACTGGCTGGTCCCGGTCGTCCGCGTAGGCGCTGCTGTTGCGGCGATCGGTTCACTGCTCGCACTCATCCTCGGTGTCTCGAGGACCGTGCTCGCGATGTCCCGCGATGGTCACCTGCCGCGTACGCTGGCCGCCGTCCACGCTCGGACTCAGGTTCCGCATCGCGCCGAGCTGGTGGTCGGGGCGGTGGTTGCCGTGGTCGCCGCTACCGCGGATGTCCGCGCGGCCATCGGGTTCTCGTCGTTCGGCGTACTTCTCTACTACGCGGTCGCCAACGCGTCGGCGCTGACGCTGACCCGCGAGGAGAACCGTCCCGCGCGAGCCATCCCCGTGGTGGGTGTCATCGGGTGCGTGGTGGTGGCGTTCACGTTGCCGCTCACCTCCGTGCTGGCCGGGATGGTCGTCTTAGCAGTCGGAGCCGGCGTGTACGCGATTCGCAGTACACGCCGGCTCCGACGTTAGGACTCAGGAAGAAGCGTCCGTCACGGGTGGACGCCGCGCTGGTTCAGCCACACCTGCGGATTGATCTTGTTGCCGTTCGCATCCCAGACCTCGTAATGCAGGTGGGGGCCGGTGGACTGGCCGCGGTTGCCGACGGTGGCGATCTGCTGACCGGCCGTCACCGGCTGGCCGGCGCGGACGAAGCTCTGGTCGACGTGGCCGAAGACGCCGATGGTGCCGTCGTCCTGCTTCACGCGGATCCACTGCCCGAAGCCCGACGCCGGGCCGGACTCGAGGACGACTCCGTCGGTCACGGCGTAGATGGGGGTGCCGATCTTGTTGGCGATGTCGACTCCGTTGTGATTGGTGCCCCAACGCGGGCCATAGCCCGACGTCACGGTGCCGCTGACCGGCTTGACGGCCTTGCGGATGCCCGGGTGGCCGGGCACGGCGGGAGTGAATACCGACGGCGGCAGGATGTCGCGAGCGAACTTGTCGACCTCGGGCGGCAGGACCAGACCGGCCGGCATCTTCACGCTCTCCGGCAGCGCGATCTTCGGCTGAGGCGCGGGCTGCGCGGCTGCCTGGGCAGCGTTGCCGACGGTCAGACCAAGAGCGCCGACGAATGCGGTGAGCGCGCCCGCTCGCACCGCCTTGTTCACGGTGGTCGGCACGGTGGCGCGATGCCGGCCGGGTCGGCGGCTCCGCGAGGTCGAGTTAAACGCGTGGATAGAGTTGTGGGCATTCAGTCGGTGTAGAGGCACAGCATTTCCGTCTCGGTAACAGTTTGATATCGGCGAGGACACGGCGAGGTTACCCACAGAGACCTAAGTAGACCCTGAGAAGTGGCGCTCATAGTGGGCGAGGTCACTTCGACAGACCGTCGTCGCGTAAACGTCCAGTCAGGCGCCACGGAAGACGCGGTGGCTCGTCGACCGCGGAATCGGTCCTGTGGACAGCCGCCGTGAGGACCCGCGCCGGGTGAACTAGCATCATCCGGCACGGGGATGAATGTCGGGGGATTCGGTGACTGTCACGTATGCAGGTGAGGTGCGCGCGTACCTGTCCGGTTTCGGCGACCCTCCGAAGCTCTACGACGCACTGCGCGAGGCGCACCTATCGGTACCGCTCGATGTCCACGGACGCTTCTTCACCCTGGTCCAGGGCGGACTGCCATGGATGCTCGCGTTCACCACGCCCCAGCGTCTGCGCGACTTCGCCGACCTGACCGACCGCGACCCCGCCGAGGTCACCTATATCGACGTCCAGGGTCAGGCACTGATCGACGAGGTGCTCGACATAGCCCCCGAACCGACGGGCCTCGTCGTCGACCCGATGACACCCACGCAGATGACTTTCCCTCCGCTGAAGGACTTCACCCCGCACTGTTACTACGACGACGAGGGCGAGATCATCCGATGACCGAGAAACTGACTGTCGATCCGGACGACATCAAGAAGGCCGGCGAGGGAATCAACGGCGTGATCGACGGTCTCGGGGACACCGGCGCCGCGGCCGGGTACACCGCAGCGCTCGGCCGGGGGTACGGGGATCTCGACCTCGACGGCAAGTCGATCGGTCACGCCGATCCCAAAGCCGGACTCGAGGAATACTGCGATCGCTGGGAATGGGGCGTTCGGGCGCTCGTCACAGGCGCGGCCGAACTGTCGCGCGGACTCGGACTCGGGGCGAGTCACTATGAGCGCGAGGAGAAGTGGGCCGAAGGTCAGTTCAAAGACATGGTGATGGACATCGCCGGTGACCCGAGCCTGACTGCCGAGGACATCAAGAAGATGTCGTGGGGCGACCTGTGGGACCACAACCGCAACGTGCTGACGAATCCGGAATGGTCGCTGAGCGACGCCGAGAAACAGCGTCACCTCGACTTCGCCGAGGAGAACCGCGAGAGTTTCTTGAATGACCTCGCGACCATCAAGCGTCACCAGATGGACCCGCGAACCCTGATCGACGACACCATGGACGGTTTCGAGAGAGATGGCTTCACGGCCGGCGAGCCCCCGGGCGACGAACGTACGGTTCGAGCGCCAGATTCGGCTGGGACACCGCATGACTGAGGTCGCCTGAATGGATCCATTCAGGCATCCTCGAGGGCGGACGGGAACTCGTCGGCGGACTCGTCGACGGTGCCACCGATCTCGTCGGCAAGGGTCTTCGTGCAGTAGGGCTCGAGAAGATCGCGATCGAAGTCGAGGACTTCGGAGATGACATCGCGAATTCGATGGGCGCCATGCCCGACGAGGAAGAACTGGGAAAGACGAACGACCCGAAAGAGCTCATCCTCGGGGATCCCGGCGCCATCACCGCAGCCGCAGGCACATTCGAGGGATTCGCAGGCAACTTCACGAAGGCCGGAGAAGGACTCCGCGGAATCTCGGCCGGCAACTGGGTCGGCGCCGGCGCTGACGGATTCCACGACGCCATGGGCCAGCAGGTTCCGCGGTGGTTCTCCGCCGCCGAAGCCGCGTCGAATGCCGCCGCAGCTTTGACGAAATGGGCCGGTGTCGTCGAGTTCGCCCAGCAGAAGGCGGCCGACGCCATCCGGATCTGGGAGGAGGGCGAAAGTCGACGCGACGAATGGAAAGCCAAGGCCGAAACCTACAACGCCGAACTCGACGACTATCGGAACGACCGCCGCGACACACCGCCCGTCCACCCTGGGCCGAATCCCTGGCCGGAGTATCAAAGCGAGGCGCGACGGGTTCTGAAAATCGGTCGGGATCACCGGAATTCGGCTGCGCCGGGTACGAAGTCCGAACTCAGCGCGGCCGCGAACCTGGCGCCGCCCATGCCCTCGGCCTTCGAACAAGCCCAGATGGAGGCGAAAGACATCGGAACTGGCGCCGTCACAGCGTTCAACCATTTCGAGTTCGGGCTCATCGGCGCGGGGACCGAGATGTTCAAGTCGCTGTGGATGCTCGCCCCGCAGAATCCGTACAACGTCGCCAGACCGCATCAGTACGTACGCAACTCCGCCGGGTTGGTCATTGGTCTCACCAACCAGGTAGCCCACCCCGACGCCGCTGTCCGAAATTTTGTCGGTGGCGGATGGTCTACCGATCCGGCGAGCAGCTTCGGCACCTTGCTCGGAAATGTGGCGGCGACTGCCGCTCCGGGACCCAAAGGTCTGTCACTTCTCAAGCTCACCAAAGCGGCGCCCGACGTACCGACACCGTCCACCAGGCCGCACGCCGGAACAGCGCCCGATGCGCCGGCGCCCACCGACCCGACGTCTCCCACCCCGTCTGCGCCCAACTCGGCATCTGCCGACGGCTCGGCGCCCACACCTGGAGCCACCCCGTCCCGAGATCTGCCTGTCCACCACGGACCCGATCTACCCACTCATGAGAGACCGCTTCCACCAGAGCCCGACCCCGGTCCCAGTCCCGGAACGCCAGCCCACTCCGAATCGTCGTCCTCGGCCCCCATGCCAGATCATGCTGCCCCGCCACCGGTTCCACCCGAACCCACACCCGCAGCGGGGCCACCGCACTCGCCCACACCACGTTCCGATTCCGCCACGCCCGATCAACCCGTCGGCGGCGGTACCTTCGACAGTCCATCACCGACCTCGCCACACTCAGGTGACCCAGCTCCTACATCCACACCGGCAGCCCCTTCGGCGACGCGAACAGACGCACCGGACGCGTCCACACCGGACGCGGGGGACACCACACCGGGCGGTAGGGGATCAGGTGATGACGACCCGCCAGGTCCTGATCGCGGTAAAACGACCACACCCGCCGTCGAACACAGTCCCGGTGGCGATTCACCGTCAACCAAGAACGACGGTGACAGCGACGGACAGAACGTGGGGCATCACGACGACCCAGATGCCCGCGGAAGCGACGTCACACCGACCAGTGTTGACCATGCACCGACCAAATCGGATGGCGACGGCATAGGGCAACCGGTCGTGCGCAACGACGAACCTTCAGGTCCCGATCCGTCCAAACCCGTCGACGACAACGCGTCGCCTGGACCACACCCTGCTCGTCCGGATGCGAACACACCCGGGCCCAACGCACGGCCGACACCGACGGTCCATCCCGAGTCACCTGTCGGGTCACACAACGGACCCGACGCCTCGACGAGAACTCCCTCGGATGGTCAGTCACCAAACGGGACGCCGGTCGTACCTGTCTCTGGACCGCACCCTGTGTCGGGGCCGCACGCTCCTTCACACGCCGTGCCGGACGCAGGCCAGCCGAAGCCCACCAGCGCACCGGTCAGTCCTGGTGCTGCCGCCAGAGCCGACACGCCTGCCGCACCTCCACGGGCACCCGATCACACGCCCGACCGCACCACACTCGCGCGGACCACCCCGGACCACGCCACCCCTGCACGCGATGGCGCTCGGCCGGCTCCGTCGAACGCTCACAACGTGCCGGAACCCGCGGTCCGACACACTCCCGACCGCGATCCGGGCAACCCCACCAACACGCGGATCATGCCGGACGACCGGCCGATCCCGCCGGCTGTGTTCCCGGACCGTCCGATCACACCTGATCGTTCGCCCACACCGAATCACCGCGACACCACGCCGGATTCGCCCTCGTCGCCGCGCAACCCCGACCAGTCGAATGGTCCCGACTCGGATAAGCCCGAGATCGATCACGACACCCGGGAGCCCCACAACCCGGCGAACCCCGGGCGCACCGACGAAGGCGCTCCCGATCGTGCCGATACCAGCGAGGGCAACGAGGCACCGTCGCAGTGCCGCAGCAACGGTGAACCGGTCAACGTCGCCACGGGCGAGTACTTCCTGCCGCTCACCGACGTCGAGCTACCGGGCGTACTGCCGCTGCGCCTGACGCATCGGCATCGGTCGCGGTACCGGTGGGGCCGCTGGATGGGTCCGACGACACCGTCGACCTTCGACGCGCGGGCCATCGTCGGCGACGAACTCGTCACGATCGTCGACGCCGACGGCACTCTGACGAATTTCCCCAAGCCCGAGGGTGATTCGGTGTCGCGGAGTGTCAACGCGACCGATTGGGAGCTGCGGACGACCCCGACGGGCGGTTATCAGGTCACCCACATCCGCGACCGCGTGAGCTGGTTCTTCGTTCCGATCCCCGAACTCAACGGGGTCGATGTGCGCGCCGGGGATATCGCGGTCTCGGCGATGACCGATCGCCACCACAATCGGATCGAGTTCATCTTCGACGACCGCGGGCGACCCACGGCGGTGGAACACTCGGCCGGATACCGGATCAAGGTGCGATGCGACGGCGCCCGCATCCTCGGCTACCGGCTGACCGCAGGTCTGGACGGTATCCCGGTCGACCAGCAGCTGTGCACCTTCGACTATCACCAGGGCAATCTCGCGGCGGTTACCAACGCAGTCGGTGGCACAACCTATTTCGGCTACGACGACGCCGGGCGGATGACCTGGTGGCGTGACTCGCTGGGCATGGAGTACTGGAACCGCTACGACGACCTCGGTCGCGTGACAATCCAGTCCGGTATGAACGGTGTCTGGTCGGGCCGGTTCGAGTATCATCTCCGCCCAAATGGTCTCGGCTCGTACACGACCTACCGCGACGCCGTCGGCGCGACCACCGTGTACGGCATCGACACCGACGGACGCGTGCGCCAAGAATCCGATCCCGCCGGACGCGTCACCGCGACCGACTACAACGCCAACCGTCAGCCGCTCTCCGTCACCAGCCCAGGTGGTGCGCGTACGTTGCTGCACTACAACGCGTTCGGCGACGTCGAGCAGATCACCGCGCCCGACGGGAAGGTCACCGAGGTCTCCTACGCCGGACCCGGACAGCCAGTGCGGATCGTCGAACCGGGCGGCATCACGACACGAATCGGTCACGACGACAACGGCTTACCGACCAGCGTCGTCGATAACGCCGGTGTGGTCACCAGCTACACGTATGACGAGCACGGCGCGCTGACGTCGCGCACCGGCCCCGACGGCGTCGTCGTGCGCTATCGCAACAACGCCGCCGGGCTTCCGGTCGCAATCTCGGACACGCTCGGCAACACCACGCGGATTAGTTACGACGGTTACGGGCGACCGACCGAGGTCGTCGATGCCGAAGGCGCACGGACCGTCGTCACCTACGACGCGATGGGTAACCGAACAAGTGTCACGGCGCCGGATGGCGGTCGGTCGCGGTGGGAGTACGACGGCGAAGGCAACTGTGTCGCGTACACCGATCCCGTCGGCGCGGTGACCCGGTGGGAGTACGGACATTACGACCTGCCGGTCGCACGCATCGACGCCGACGGGTCGCGCACCGAGTTCAGCTACGACGCCACACGTCGCCTGGTCGCGGTCACCAACCCCGACGACCTGGTGTGGACCTACACCTACAACGCCGACGGCAGGCTGGCGACGGAAACCGACTTCAACAACGCGACAACGACCTACACCTACGACGACGAAGGTCGGCTGGGATCACGGACGAACGCCGCAGGGCAGACGGTGTTCTTCACCTACGATGCTGCCGGGCGCCTGATCAGCGACCTGACTGCTGATCCGGTGAACTCCGATCTCGACGGGGAGACAACGGAATACAGCTTCGACGCGGCAGGGCGACTGGACGGTGCGACCGGTGTCTTCGGACGCTGGCATACGAGTTATACGGCAGCGGGCTTGCCGCAGCTCACCGGTCTTCACGACGGTCAGAGCGACTGGGTCATCGAATCCGCCTGGACCGGCGCGGGACGACTGGCGTCGTTGAGATCGCCGACCGGGGTCAGCACCCGGTACGGCTACGACCCGCGGGGTGTCCTCGACTTCCTGTCCAGTGCGGGACGCTCCTGCGACATCACGACGAGCCCGACCGGCCGTGAACAGCGGCGGCGCTTCGAGGGCTCGGCCATCGACTCGACGTGGGATCCGGTGGGCCGCCTCACCGGACGTTCCGTCGCGGCAGTATCGGAGCGCCCGGCGGCGCTGAACCTCGGCCCCGGTGCGAGCGTGGGGGAGAAGCCCCCCGACCGGACCGTCGCAGCTGCCGAGTACCGCTACCGTTCCGACGGGATTCTCACCACTTCGACGTCGACACTGACCGCTGGTCGCACCGACTACCGGGTCGACGTGCTCGGTCGGGTCGTTGAGGCCACCAGTCCTGCTGGGACCGAGCAATTCTCGTACGACGCGACCGGCAACATCACCGACTACGCGTCTTCCGGTCGCGGCGACCAGCCCCCGCTCCCTGAGGTGCTTGCCGACGCTGGACCTCCGCTCCCTGAGGTGCGAGGCGCTAGCCGAGCCTCGAAGGGCGCGAAGAGCCACCGCCGCCGCTACTCCGGCACTCTCCTCGTCGACGACGGCCGAACGTCCTACCGCTACGACGCTGCCGGTCGCGTCGTGTCGATGAGCCGGCGCCGACTCTCGCGCAAACCGGATGTGTGGCACTACGTCTGGGACGCCCACGATCATCTGCGGTCGGTGACCACGCCGGACGGCACGGTGTGGACCTACACCTACGACCACGTGGGACGGCGACTGTCGAAAACGAACCAGTCGACCGGTGAGACCACGCGCTTCCATTGGCACGGGGAGCACCTCGTCGAGCAGACCGACGTCGTGTCCGGCCACGACCAGCAGCTACGGGCCACGACCTGGACCTACTCACCGGCCGCGTACGCCCCGCTGGCACAGACGGTCACTTCTGAGCCGATCGGCCCTGCTGACGACGCGGCAGACTCGACCAACGCTGACGACCAGGACCGCGATCTCAGCCTCAACCTCGGGAACGGCATTTCCGCTGCGCCACCCTCGGCGCGCCGCTGGACGCAGACCGAGATCGACCGCGAGTTCTTCGCGGTCGTCACCGACCAGATCGCAGCGCCGACCGCCCTCATCGATCCGGACAGCGGGGAGGTCGCGGGACGATCGGTTCGGACTCTATACGGCGCAACCTCTTGGACGGGTGCATCGACACCATGGTCGTACCCAGGCCAATACCTAGACACCGAGACCGGCCTGCACTACAACCGCCACCGCTACTACCACTCAGACACCGGCCGTTACCTAAGTTCCGACCCGCTCGGCCTCGCGCCGGCACCGAATCCGCACGCGTATCCGTCTAATCCGACGGTCTTGTCTGACCCACTCGGTCTCTCACCCACTGGCGCATGCGACGACCGAGGCGGTTCCGAGCAATCGACGCCGGAGCGGAAACTCTGGGAGATCACCAAGGAAGGGACAGCCAAGACCAAGAAACTGGGTGGACATACCTACGATCAGAGTAAGACGGACGGGCTCTGGTGGTCACGTGACACAGCGGGCCACGGAAGAGTTGTGTGGAAGGTTTTCGAAGAGGACAGTCGCGGATTGCGTTGGATCGCCGACGCAGATGAGTACGGTACGTTCATCCGCGGGAAGCACAAGGGACCGGTTGGCAAGTTCATACCGTGGAAGGATCTGAATTGATCGAGTCCGTTGCCGAATATCTCGCACTGTGGGACAGCGAGGATCCGGACGACCAAGATCGTGCGATTCACGATGAAGCGCCGACAGATGTTTGGCTGGAGGTCGTCGCCGCCCACCCCCAGTTCCGCGCGCTTGTAGCCCAAAACAAGACTTCGCCGGATGAGGTTCTCCGTGTCCTTGCTGCGGATGACGACCCTGACGTCAGGTTCTGGGTGGCGATGCGACGCGCCGCGGGCAAGAGCGACTCCATTGCGCGGCTCCTGGTCTCGGATGCAAACCCGAGGATCCGCGCCGCTATCGCACGCAATCCGAAGCTGAGTGTCGAACTGCTGCGCGAACTAACGCACGACGACGATGAATGGGTACGAACAGAGGCCCTCGGCCGCTTGACACGTCGCGCAACGTGACGGTCTTCCTCGAACGTCCCGTAGAGCAGCAGGAGCTCGGAGCAACCGGAAGATTCACGCTGGGTGGACGTCCTGTACCGATCGGAGGTAGTGCGCTTCTCGGTGGTGGGTATCAAATGGTCTTCGGGACCTGGCTGAACATTCCGCACTCGTGGATCATCGGTTAAATCGTCGAAGGAGAAGAATTGAGCCTACAGCTGATTCTAGCCACTCGCACAGCCGTCGAAACATTCTTCTCGGTCTATAGTTCATTTGTTATAAACCTCCAGCTACCCGATGGGAATTTCGGAAAGCCGTACGATTACTACTACAAGCTCGGTGAGATTCGGTGTGATGGAGTTCAAGTGCAGATTCCGTTGGGGGACGGCATTCTCATGGAGCTCTCTCCACTGGAGTACGAGTTTTCAGAAGAGTTATCCGCCCTCATGATCACGGGTCGACATATCCGCATTCATTCAAGTCTTCTCGATAGAAGATATGAGTATGGCCGGATAACCTTTGAGGTCGATACGCACTTCCCCGAGGTGGCGACGGCGCGAGACGCGGGCTCATCGGCTCTACGGAAAGCTGCAGTGGCCGCCAACGACGGTGGCATGGGCCCGCGCCGTGATGCCGCGGACGCGAAATAGTCGTACTGGATGTGTTTGACCCGTAGAGGCACTGCGGACTGGTCATCAACTAGTGCAACAGATTAAGAATCGAGGCTGAACCGTGCAATCTGCACTCTGCAATTTCGTATGTGGCTCGGTCCAGCAGTTCTTCCACATCTACGAGGAAGTGACCCCGGTCAGGCTGGAGTTCCCCGAAGCTCCACCACCGCGTGCGTTTGACGGCTATCTGGAGTTGCAGTTGGTTGAGGCCCGCGGCGAGGTGGTTTTCATCGACCTGGGTGGTCGTTGGACTGTCTCCATCCGGCCGACGGCTGTGCATATAAACGAAGACCTGAGCTTGCTCACCATCTTTGGGGACCAGTTCGCCTTGACACCTGAATTCATGCCCGACGGCTTCGAACCAGGGTGGGTTCGTTTCCGTGTGTCTCCCACCTATCCACCTGCAGTGAAGGCCAGGGAGGTGCGAGGCCACCCGCTCCGCGAGCTCCAATCCAGATTGAAATGGCGAAACCTCGTGGCGTTTGCGGCAGCCTATGGTGGAACTATGCCGTCCGACCTCACGCAACGCCTCGACAACCTCGCCCGAATCGAAGCCATCACTCAACTCAAGCACCGATACTGGCGTGCATGTGACGCGAAGGACGTCAACGGATTTCGCAGTTGTTTCATCGCCCACGGAGCACGCATCGACTACGGCCCGCTCGGCACCTTCGACGACGCAGAGCCGATGGCGAAGATCTTCGAGCAGGTCGCTCTCCACAAGGTCGACGGACAGTACGTCATCTTTGACATGCACCACGGCTTCCATCCCGACATCACGCTGACGTCGGAGACCACCGCGACCGGGCGCTGGACCCTGAAGTTCCGTCAGGTCAATCTGATCGACCGTACCGAGACCGTGATGACAGGGGAGTACGACGACGAGTACGTCGTCGAGGACGACGAGTGGAGGATGGCTGCCAGCACCCTCACCGAACGGTGGTCTCTCCGACGACCACTCGGCGACGACGCCACGGTGCATGCGGGGACGTTCGCCGACCCGGCCTGAACAGGCCTCAGGCCGGCTGCCGAACCATCACCGCCAGCCGCTCGAGGGTTTCCGTCATACCCTGCCGCAGATCACCTTTCCGGTCCTTGAGGCCGTAGAGCGTGCCGATCAGGAACCATCCGAATGCATTGAGCGGCTCGGTCACTTCGTACGATTCGGTGACCGTCGTTCCGGTCGCGTCGGGCTCGAACCGGTAGCTCCACCGCAGAGTGCCGCCGATCCATGCCGTCCGTTCGAAGGCGAACTCACGCGCACGATCGGCGACCGTGATGACGGGTTTGTTGAACCAGTCCGGTCCGCGGCCAACGCTGTTGCGGGCACGGAATCGCGCACCGACGGCCGGACCGGTCGCCCCGTCGAGCCACTTCACATCGGCTATCTCCGAGGACAACTCGGGTGTGCGCGTGACGTCGGAGACGATGTCGTACAGCTCTTCGGGGCTCGCGTCGATGTGGCGCGACACCGAGTCGCTGGTGAGATCCTGACGCATGATGGTTCCTTCCTTGAGTGCCCCGAGGCTCGCTCAGGGCGTGAAGTGACGCACCCACATCTGCAGGGCGTCGTCGAGTAGTCGCGTGTAAGCACCTGATTCGTAGGTGACGCCCGGTTCGTTCGACATCTGCTGTGAACCAATGCCCGAGACGACCGACGTGAGCAGACGCAGCGCATCATCGGAGTCCGCGGCAGGGTTTAGTTCACCGCGCGCGACCGCGGTCGCCAGATCCTCTCGAGCCTGGCCCACGAGCGCCCGGGCGGGGGCGAATGCCGCGTCGCTGGGCTCGAAACCGGGCACCGGTCGCCAGAACAACAGCGCGGCGAGCCCGGGCTCGGTCATCGACCATCGGACAATCGCCCGTGACTGTTCGAGCAGCCGATCCAACCCTGGCTCATGGCCGATGCGTGCGTCGTCGACGTACCGGGTCAGTTCGACATTCCCCGCCTCAAACAGGCTGTCGTACAGCGCAGTCAGCGACGGGAAGTACTTGTAGAGCAACGGGGGTCGCATCTGCATCCGGCGGGCGATCTCGGAGATGGACACCGCTCCGGCACCCTGCTCGGCGATGATGTCGCGAGCATGGCCGATCGCCTCGTCGATCGTCATCCGCCGACGGTCGGACCTTCGCAGTGAGCTATGCGGGGGAGAAACTCGTGCCCATGGCACCGTGGACCCATGACGGATCCAGAGCGCACCCCCGACGGCCGCTACGTGGTGATCAACGGTCGCAAGTGGCGTACCACCGACCCGCTCATTCCGGACGAGCGCCGATCCGAACTGCAGTCGATCCTCATGGCGTGGCGACGGGACGTGAAACGGACACAGGGTGCCCCCGAGTCGCGCGCCGGCGTCCAGGCCGCGAAAGTCGCGTTGGGGGAGCGAGGTACTCCCTGGTGGGAGCAGACCGACGACGAGCGTCGCGCACGCTGGGAGAACGAGGTACCGCGACCGGGTGACGAATGACGCTCAGCGAGGAACGATCGACTCGGCCGCGTATCGTCCTGCGCGCTCGAATGTTTCGGTGATGTCGAGGTCGGGATCGATCCGCCAGTATCGCATCGTCGACAGGTAGATCGCCGCCACCATCTGGGCGAGGAACTCGACCGGATGGTCGGTGCGCACGTCGCCTTGTTCCAGGCCCGGCTCGATCAGACGTCGCACTTGAGCGGTGAACAGATGGCTGCGCTCGCCGAGCCCCTCCGACGCCGTCGCCAGACGCTCGATCTCTCCGGTCACCACACGCATGTAGTCGGGGTCGGCCAGCGATGACTGCGCGAAGTCGATGAACACGCCGACCACGCGATCGTGGGTGCTGACCGGTCGTCGCAGCATCGAGTCGACGACGCGCCCGAAGACGCTCATCAGCTCGGCGTACAACGCAGTGACGAGATCATCCTTGCTGGGGAAGTAGTTGAAGAAGGTCGCGCGGGAGACCTCGGCACGCTCCGCGATCTCCTCGACCGTCGCAGCCGTGCCGCGGGTGGCGAGGAGTTCGCGGGCCGCGACCAGCAACCGGTCGCGTGTCTGCTGCTTGTTCCGTTCGCGACGTCCGACGGGTGCAACCTCGGTCATCGGCCTGCCTCCGTCGGGGGTCGTCGAGCAGCCCGGTGGCGCTCCTGGGGGCCAATTCTTACATTCGCCCACCGATTTCTGGATGGTGGTCTAACTTTTGCCTCTAGGTCCACTGTGACGCAGGCCACGGTGACCTCGATACGCAGCGTCCTCGCTGCGCTCGGTCGACGCTACTCGGCCAGCGGGGTGGGGCGGCTGCCGTGTCCGCGGTTGATGCCACTCGGCCGGCGGGGTGGGGCGGCTGCCGTGTTCGCGGTCGAGCTACTCCGCCGGCAGGGTGGGGCGGCTGCCGTGTCCTCGACGTGCGCGTCGCGCATTGGGCTCTGTAATCCACTGTGCCTCAACGAAAGCAAGGCACGACGACTTTCACGGAACTACTCATAACCGACAGTGTGCGGGTTTAGAGTCACCACGACGCCGACGACTTTTCACCTGCTCGGGCAGCACCATCGCGGCGGGCGTCATCTCCTATCGAAGGGATCGCAGTTGAAATCACCAGTTGCACTCAAACGCGTCGTTCGCACGACCGCCGTCCTCGGCTGCGCAAGCGTCCTGACTCTCGGCACACTCACGGCATGCACCGACGACAGTTCGGACAGCTCGAGCGCCGGAGAGACCAGCTCGCTACCCAGCAACGCGGCGACCGGCGACCCGATCAAGATCGGATTCATCACGCCCGAGGGCGGTGCGGTGACGACGCCGATGGTGCGCGAGGGTGGTGAAGCGGCCGTCGAGTACCTGAACAACAACGGCGGCGGCATCGGCGGGCACAAGATCGACCTCGTGGTGTGCAAGCAGCAGGAAGAGCCGGCCTCGGCGACCAAGTGCGCCAACCAGATGGTCGAGGAGAAGGTCTCGGTCGTCGTGTCACCGCTCGGTGCGCAGGGTGCGGTGATGCTGCCGATCGTCGCCGGCGCCGGAATCCCCTACGTCGCACAGGCTCCGGTCTCACAGGCCGAGATGGCGACGCCCGGCTCGTTCATGCTCTCCGGCGGCATCGTCGCGGTGCTCGCCGGCCAGGCCGCCACCGCCGCGAAGGACGGCCTCAAGAAGGTCAGCCTCATCATCGGCGACTCCGGTGACGCGGCCGCGTCGGTCAAGGCGCTTGGTGACCCGATGTTCCAGCGCGCGGGCGTGGCCCTCAACGTCGTCACGATCCCGACCGGTGCCGCCGACCTGACCCCGCAGATCACCGCCGGCCTCGCCGACAACCCCGACGCGGTGAGCATCCTCGGTGACACCCGCCAGTGCATCTCGGTGCTCGGGACTGCTGCACGGATAGGTGACATCTGATCTGGCTTGCCTTTGGGCGGTCGGGAAGGATGTAGCTGTGCCCAAGCCGTACCCCCAGGAGTTCCGTGACGATGTGGTCCGGGTGGCTCGTGATCGTGGCCAAGGCGTCACGATCGAGCAGGTCGCCAAAGATTTCGGTGTGCACCCGATGACGCTGCACAAGTGGATGCGACGCGCGGACATAGATGAGGGCCGCAGCCCTGGCGTGACCTCGAGTGAGTCCGCTGAGCTGCGCGAGGCCCGTAAGCGGATCCGCTTGCTCGAGCAGGAGAACGAGGTGTTGCGTCGGGCGGCGGCGTATCTGTCGCAGGCGAACCTGCCGGGAAAAGGCTCTACCCGCTCGTGAGAGAGCTTGCCGCCGACGGGATTGCCGTCGCGGTGTCGTGTCGGGTACTTCAGCTCTCTCGCCAGCCCTACTACCGGTGGCTGGCCAGCCCGGTCACCGATGCCGAGCTGGCCGCGGCGTATCGGGCCAACGCCCTGTTCGACGCTCATCGCGAGGACCCGGAATTCGGTTACCGATTCCTCGCCGGGGAAGCCACAACCGTGGGTGAGTCGATGGCTGCGCGGACCGCGTGGCGCATCTGCCGGGACAACGCCTGGTGGTCGGTGTTCGGCAAGAAACGAGGGCGTAACGGCCGACGATCCGGGCCGCCGGTCCACGATGATCTGGTCCAGCGCAACTTCACCGCCGAGGAGCTAAATCGGTTGTGGCTCACTGATATCACCGAGCACCACACCGGTGAGGGCAAGCTGTACCTGTGTGCGATCAAGGACGTCTACTCCGGGCGGATCGTCGGCTACAGCATCGATTCGCGGATGAAGTCCCGGCTGGCCGTGGCGGCGTTGCACAGTGCGGTGGCCCGTCGTGGTGAGGTCGCTGGCTGCATCGTCCATTCCGATCGCGCCCAGTTCCGATCGCGAAAGTTTCAGCACGCCTTGAACAGTCACGATCTCGTTGGTTCGATGGGCAAGGTCGGGGCGTGCGGGGACAACGCAGCTATGGAGAGCTTCTTCGCGCTCCTGCAGCGCAACGTGCTCGACCGCCAACGCTGGGACACCCGTGAACAGCTTCGGATCGCGATCGTCACCTGGATCGAACGGACCTACCACCGCCGGCGCCGGCAAGTCCGCCTCGGTCGGTTGACGCCTGTCGAGTTCGAAGCAATGATCAACACCGCAGCTGCCGCGGCATGACACCCCAACTGTCACCTATCCGTGCAGCAGTCCCAACTCTCGGTGCCGCAGCGAATCGCGGCGAAGCTGCTGCGGCAGCGGGAACAGAACCGCGACCGCTGTGTTCGTCTCACCTGGATCATGCGCCGACTGGTGCGTGAACAGGGCCGACGCCTGACCGCTCAGGGCCGCATCGACGCCCCCGACGATCTCTTCCACCTCACCCTGGGTGTGCTCATCGACCCGCCAGAGGGCGTCCGCGAGACCGTCGCACGACGAAAGGCCGAGCGCGAGAAGCTCAAACAACTCCACATGCCGCCCATCTTCGCCGAGAAGTGGCAGGCCGCAGAGGTCTTGAAGCCGCTCGGGGCGGGAGAGAAGCTCGGCGGTATCGGCATCTGCGGCGGCAAGGTCGTGGGCCGGGCGCGAATCGTGGAGCCGCACACCATCGACGACGTCGAGCCGGGCGAGATCATGATCGCCCACGTCACCGACATCGGTTACACCGCACTGTTCGGTCACGTCGCCGCCGTCGTCACCGACATCGGCGGTGTGATGTCGCATGCCGCCGTGGTCGCCCGCGAATTCGGCGTCGCGTGCGTCGTCGACACCCAGGTCGCGGCGTCACGCATCCCGGACGGGGCACTGGTCGAGGTCGACGGATCGGCCGGCACCATCACGGTGCTCGAGGTCGGGTCGGCGGATCAGGCCGCGCTGGTGTCGAATCCGGGATGAGCACGCCCACACCTGGCACCACGACGGCCACCATCCGTGCCATCGTCTTCGACTGGTCCGGGGTTCTCACCGAGTCGCCTCTGTCCGGGTTGCGCCGGTACAGTGCCGAACTCGGCCTCCCCGAGACCGCACTCCACCGATTCGTCCGGGGCGACCAGGAGTTCGCGAAGGTCGAGCGGGGCGAGTTGTCGGTCCGCGACTTCCTCAAGGGCGTCTGTGTCCGGGTCCACGAGGAGCACGGAGTCGACGTCGAGATCAGACGGCTCGGCGCCGCCATGGCCGACACCCGCACCCTGCGGCAACCCATGCTCGAGCTGGTCGCCGAACTCAGCGGTCGCTACACCCTCGCAGTCCTGACGAACAACGTCGCCGAGAACCGGGATCACCTGGCGTCGACGCTGCCGCTCGACCACTTCGACTTCATCCTCAACTCCGCGGACGTCGGAGTGCGCAAACCCGACCCACTGATCTACCGGGAGTTGTTGCGGCGCCTGGGTTGTGACGGATCAGAGGTCGTCTACATCGACGATTTCGCCGAGAACCTGCCGCCCGCCGCCGACCTCGGGATGGCGACGATCGAGTTCACCGATCCCGACGAGCTGCGGGCGCGCCTCGCCGAGTTGGGTATCTGAATCACGTTGCGTTTTGTCCCGCTTGCCGGGACAAAACGCAACCTGATCGGAAAGCCCGGTGGGCGTAACCCCTGTCGGCCGTATCGAGGTCAGCTCGCCGGGTGGTTTCGACGCGGCTCCTCGCTGCGCTCGGTGCCGGCTCAACCAGCGGGGGCTCAACCAGCGGACAGTCAGTCCATCACGTCCCGGACACGGGTGTTCTCGTGCCCGGCGAGGAGCGCCTGGTTCGAGTTCTTCATGTGCCGCTGCCAGTGGGCGGCGGCCTCGGCGCCGTCGCCGGCGCGGACGAGGTCGACGAGCTTCTGATACAAGCGGATGAGCTTGGTGTACTGCGACCGCGGCATCGGGCCGTCGTGGATGGTGCTGGCGATGTGCCGCTCGGCGATCTCGTTGAGCATGCCCGCGATCATCGCCATGGCCGAGTTGCCGGACAACTCGATCATCCGGCGGTGGAACCAGACCGTTGCCTGGGCCATGGTGCCGTTCTCGTAGGCGTCCTTCAGCTCGTTGTCGATGATCGACTGCAGTTCGTCGAACGCCTCGGCATTCCCGGTGTCCGCGAGCATCTCCGCGGCGGCGGGTTCGATGGCCTCACGCGCGCGCATGACCTCGGCCAGCGACGTCCCCGACAGTTCGAGCAGGAGGCCCGCCGGACGCGCCACGATCTCGGGGCCGGGGATGCGGATCCGGGCGCCGGTACGGGAGCCACGACGCACCTCGACGAGACGCTCGGACTCGAGGACGCGGACCGCCTCACGCAACGTCGGGCGGCTGACCTGGAAGTGGGCCATCAGATCGACTTCGTGGGGAAGGAAGTCACCCTCGTTCAGCTGGCCGTCGACGATCATCCGGCGCAGGGTGCGCGCCACCAGTTCAGCGGTCTTGGGGGACCGGATCGCACCGGAGGTGGTCGTGGGGACCATCATGGGAGCCAGGTTGACAGGCTTGGTCATGGGTACCTTCCTCTCGCGTCACCAGGACGCCCCCTGATGTGAGCGCGATGGCCGAAGCGGATCTGAAACACTGGCCGATCTGATACACCCAGTTGTCAAACTCAGTGATACAGGTCGATTCTACCCAACAGTAGCGAGGTGGTCGCGCGCAAAACCGATCGCGGCGCCGGCGAAGCGTGCCCGGGCCCGACGACCGACGAGGAAGCCCGGACACGACAGGAACCCGACATCGGGCAGATCCGTGCGTTTGCCGAGCATCTCGGACGCCTGTGCGGTGTCCCCGCAGATCGCGATCGACCACAGCATGTCGTCGGACACATGGTCGCCGATGGTGGTGGGCGACTCACGGAAGGCGTGACGGATGGCGGCGACCTCGTCCTGCCACCCGTGCAGTTCGACGAGAGGGTCGTAGGTCTTGACGGTGAGATAGAAGGCGATCTGGCGGCGCGCGGCAGCGATCGCGGCCTCGGGATCCTCGTCGTCGACCGCGGTGATGACCCATCCCCAGCGGGTGATCTCGTCCACCGCCCGCCCCGAATCGGCGGCGCCCACCGCGAGTTCGGGTGCGATGGCTTCCGACCACCAGCGATCGGTGAAGATGCCGTGCCCGAGGATGCCGTCGGCGTCCCGGCCGACCGTCCGCACCATGTACTTGTTGAACGCGCCGATGAGGATCGGGACGTCGAGCGGACCGAAGACGGGGGCGCGCACATCGGCGTCGATCGAATAGAAGCGACCGTCGAACGTGATGCGCTCACCGTTCTCGGCCGTGAGGAACGCGCGGATCGCCTGGATCAGCTCCGACATCCGCGGCGCGGCGTGGCTGGAATCGACGCCGAACCAGTCACGATTCATACGGAAACTGCCCGCCCCCAGTCCGAGGAAGACGCGTTCAGGAGCAAGACGATGAAGGTGCCGCACCGCCGAGGCATGGACGAACGGCGACCTCGCGAACGCATAGGCGATGCCCGGACCGACGACGGCCGACGACGTGCCGAGCGCCATCTCGGTGGACGTGACATAGGCGTCGACGTCGGCGAACTCTCCGGTGCAGAAAGCGATCGCGCCGGTGGCTTCGGCGGCCCGTGCCTGTTCGGCACCCGGCCAGGGCAGGCCCCACTGCATCGCAACCTCCACACATCGCTGGATCGGAACGGTCGACGATCGACCACTTCCGTAAGTGTAAGCAGGATAACTTAGTAACACATGTAAAGTCCCAGATGCGTTCGGTCCGACCGATCGCTGTCGGCAGTTCGAGTAGAGGCGAGGAGACCATGGACGTCGGAAGCTTTGAGACGGTGGAGGTGACGCTGTCCGGCCACGTCCTGACGATCACTCTCAACCGACCGCAGGCGCTCAACTCGTTCAACCGGGCGATGCTCGACGAGTTCACGCGCCTCTGGGCTTTTGCGGCAACCGAGGACGACGTCCACGTCATCGTGTTGCGGGCCAACGGCGACCGCGCCTTCTCGACCGGCGCCGACGTGAAAGAGGGCTACCAGCTCCACGAGAATCCCTTCAGCCGAACCGATCCCGGCGCGCATCTGTCGCCCAAGCTCAATCACTGCTGGAAACCGCTGATCTGCGCGGTCCATGGGATGGTCGCCGGCGGCGCGCTGTACTGGCTCAACGAGGCCGACGTCATCATCGCCGCCGACGACGCCCAGTTCTTCGATCCCCATGTCTCCTACGGCCTGGTCGCAGCTCTCGAGCCGATCGGACTGGTCCGGCGCATCCCGATCGGCGAAGTGCTGCGCATGACCTTGCTCGGCCTGGACGAGCGGATGTCGGCGCGACGGGCCCTCGAGATCGGTTTCGTGACCGAAGTACTGCCGCGCGAGCAACTCTGGGACCGGGCCGCGCAGCTTGCCGCCCGCATCGCCGCCAAACCGCCGGTGGCCGTCCAGGGCTCGGTTCGGGCCATCTGGGAGTCCCTGGACTCGACCCGGTCCCATGCCCTGGCGACCGGCTTGTCGTACACCGACATCGGCAACCCGATCTCCACCCAGCAGGTCACGCGAAGCGAGGTACGTCATGACGGTTTCGATGTCCGCTGAACCCGGGACCGAGACAGAATCGGCGGAGGATTTCCGTGGCCGGGTGCGCGAGTTTATCGCCGCCCATGCGCCGGACATCCCGCCGCGTGCCGGGGTGCGCAGCGCGGACGACGCGGCGGAACTCGAGCTCCTGAAGACCTGGACGGCCGAGCTCTACGGAGCCGGTCTGGCCGGCGCCGACTGGCCGACGGAATACGGTGGGCGCGAGGACTATTCGCCGCGTCGCGACATCATCGTGGGGAGGAGCTCGCCCGAGCCGGGGTGCCCGGCGCACCGAGTGCCGGCACGCTGGTCGCGCACGCGCTTCTCGGACACGGGTCGGACGACCAGCGTCGTCGGCACCTCCCGGCGATTCGATCCGGCCGCGAGCTGTGGTGTCAGCTGTTCAGTGAGCCCGGCGCGGGCAGCGACCTCGCGTCGCTGCGCACCCGCGCCACCAAGGTCGACGGCGGGTACCGGATCAGCGGGCAGAAGGTCTGGACCACCGACGGCCATTGGGCCGACTACGGATACCTGTTGGCGCGGTCGGATCCCGCTGCCCCCAAACACAAGGGGATCACCGCGTTCGTCCTCGACATGTCGACGCCCGGAGTCACCGTGCGTCCGCTCCGCGAGATCACCGGCACCTCCGACTTCAACGAGGTGTTCTTCGACGACGTCTTCGTCCCCGAGGACGCGGTCATCGGGGATGAGGGCAACGGCTGGCGGATCGCGTCGGAGACCCTGAGCCGGGAACGGACCAACGTCGGCGCGATCGTCGTCCGGCTGGAACTCACACTGGCCGCGATCACCGAACTCGCACGCACCGTGACGATCGATGGCGCACCGGCGATCTCGGACGGTGCCGTCCGGGAGCAGCTCGGCGCCTTCACGGCCGAGGTGACCGCACTGGCGGCGCTCACCACCGACAACATCGACCGTTGGCTGTCCGGCGCCGAACGTATCCACGACGCCGCCATGGGCAAACTGATGTTCTCCGAACTCAATCTCGCGATGGCCGAGTTCGCACTCGACCTGTGCGGAACGCCCGGCCTCGAACTCACGCCGGACATGCACCGGTGGCAGGACGAGTGGCTCTACGCGCGTGCGTTCACCATCGCCGGCGGCACGTCGGAGATCATGCGCACGATGATCGCCGAGCGCGGGCTCGGGATGCCCCGCTCCTGACGACTCACGGATCCCGTCGAGGGAATGAGCACATGGGCGCGCATTCCCTCGACGGAATCCCGGCGGGTCAGGAGACCAGCGCGCGGCGCCGTTCCCGCACGCCGCCGTCGATGTTCCCGTTCACCTTGATGCGCCGTAGGTACAGGTGGAGGTCGTGCTCCCAGGTGAAGCCGATCCCACCGTGTACCTGCTGGGCGAGCCCCGCAACGGAGTTCGCGGCGTCGGCCGCGTAGGCCACCGCGGCATCGACCGGTCGGCGACGATCTGAAGCCTCCGACAGCGCGAGCGAATCCACGGCTGCACCGAGAGTCGCCTGCGCCGCGGAGACCCGGACGGCCATCGTCGCGCAATGGTGCTTGACCGCCTGGAACGAGCCGATCACCGCACCGAATTGCTCACGCTGTACGGCATATTCGACCGTGCGGGCCAGCAGTTCCTCGGCGGCACCGACGGAGTCGACGGCGCGGTGGACCGCGATGGCGTCCCGGTACCACGACGCCGTACCGACGGGGAGGGCCACGCGCTCTGCGGCGTCGACGTCGAGTCGTGTCCGAGCCCACGGGCGGGTGAGGTCCAGGGTGGCGAACGTCTCGATCGTCCTCCGGGAGGCGCCGGCGGGAAGGACGAACAGCGCATCATCGTCGGTCAGCACCACGAGATCGCGATCAGCCGGGTCCGGCAGGACGACGAAAGGTGCGCTGATCGCCGCGATCCGGTCACCGTGCAGCGACTGACCGTACGGTGACGTCACCACCGTGACGACGCGGTCACCGGACGCGTGGGCGTCAGCGAGGTCGGCGCGACCCGCGAACTCGAGCAGCCACGCACCGAGGGCGAGGTCCGCGACCGGCAGCGAACTCGCGGCCCGACCGTGTTCGGCGGTCAGGACCGCGAGGTCGGGATGGGTGCCGCCCGCATCGGCGGTGAGGATCGAAGCGAGACCCGACTCGCGTACGTGGGTCAGGGCACGGGGATCGACGGACGCCAGCCCTTCCGGGGACCCCGCTCGTCCGGACTGAGATCGCAGATGGTCGATCGGATCGTGCTTGCCGAGCCATGCCCGTTCCGACTCGGCGAGTTCCCGCTGCTCCGCGGTGATCATCGGGTCAAACCTCCCATACTTCTACGCTCACCTAGTAAACTATGTAATCTACCTGTGCGGCCACAGTACGCGGTACCTCGCAGGCTTTCCGCAGAACCACACCACACGGGGCACCCGACCACCCCGCGGTTGAGCCGACCCCGTCGGTCGCGCCTGTCCCACACAAGCGCAGCGTCTTCGACTGGGCGGTGGCCAAGTCCTTCCAGTCGATCCGGGACGAGTTCTTCCGGAACGTCCAGTTCACCGAACCGAAGGGCGATCCCGGGTGGTTCGGACCCGGGAGCGCTGTCTGGTACGTCCACGAGCACCTGCCGACGGTCCAGATCGCCATGGGTGCCGCCGCGATGATGGAGACCCTGCACCCCGACATGGCCTGGATGCCGTACGAGCACACGCGCGCCATCGAACGGATCGACGGCGTGCCGACCGGCCAGTTCGACGAGAAGGCATTCTCCTCACGTTCCGGACACACCCTGTCCTTCTTCTTCGGCGTCGCACTGGCGTCGACGCCGGTGGCCGAACGGGTGTCGAAGACGGTCCGGGGGATGCACAACCGCATCGAGGGTGTGCGTCCCGACGGCCACGCCTACAAGGCCAGCGACGCCGATCTGCTGACCTGGAACTACTGCACGCAGGCGTGGGCTCTCGCAGCGTCGCACAAGGCCTTCCATCCCGACCCGCTCAGCGACGAACGTCTCGAGGAGTTCTTCCACGATTACGCACGGATGGGTCGTGAGCTGGGCGGAGCGAACGTGCCGACCACGAAGGAAGGCGTCGACAAGTATCTCGCCGACTCACTGCCGTACCTGGCCGTGACCATGCCGACCGTCGAACTCCTCAATCCGACCGCACCGTGGCGCTACCCCTCGTGGCAGCGTCCGGTGGTGAGCCTCGTCGACTGGGCCATCCAGGATCTCCATCCGGAATGGGCGCAGAAGCTGATGAACACCAGGCAGTACCCCAAGCCGATCGCCGCGACTCGTCGCCGCGCGGTGAAGGCACTTCTGGGCTCGTTCCGGGACGGCAAGATGAAAGAGGTCTACGAGTCCTACGAGCGCATGGGCGTACCGTTCCCCAGGGACTGACCTGAACTACTCGAAGCGGGTTCGCGGACACTGTCCACGAACCCGCTTCGTCATCTCTACAAGTCGCGTAGACATGAGACGCGGACGTGCCAAGTTCCATCACTTCGATCCGGCACCGCTGGCAGAGATCGCCAGACGGTGGCCCACGCCACGAAAGGCATGACAGCCCACCGACGTCGGCACGGCAATCGTGGCCGTCTCCGACGACACCTGCGGCAACCTCATCCAGATCGCCGCGGTCAAGGAGGCCTGACCCGGCCGCGGGGAGGCGTTCGCCCGCGGGTGCTGGCGTTCGGTCTCGATCCGAAGGCTGCTGTCACCCTGTGGCGAGTGGCGCCGAGAGTGGTGGGATCTCGACGACGCGGGCGCGTAACGCAGCGGGGTCGCCGTCGAACATGTCGATCCACCATCCGATGTTGGGCGCCTTCCGTCTGCGCCCGTCCTGATCGGTCTCCCATCGCGTGTGCGCGGGTTCGGCGATCAACATCGGCGACGCCGGATCCTTCTCGACCTCGAGCCTGCGTCTCTGGCGCCGATGGCGAATGGTGGTGCCGTGCAGTCGAAATGGTCCGATCGCGAGTTTGACGAGGTTGATGACCTGGTACGCGGTGTTCATCGACTTGTTGGCGGCATACTCGGGGCACACGGGATCGACCGGCTGCCGGATCGCCGTGAACCGGTCGTAGGAGAACTCGAGACCGCGCAGGCTCGCTTCCCGCACCATCCAGGCCAGGGTGAGTTCGGACGGTTCGACGACTTTCAGACCTCCGCCGATGTCGGAGTGCACGCCCTCGAACCAGACCTGCTTCACATCGGTCTCGGTGTTACCGGCGGTCTCCCAGACACACGGGTCGAACGTCAGCCGACACTCGTCGATCGCCAGCGCCTGTCGCGCGACCTCGACCTTGGCGCCGAGATTCACATTGTGGAAGTTGTGCTTGTACCGGGTGATACCGGGAACGCCGAGGGCTCCCACGGTGTCGAACACGCCGATGAACGCGACCGGCACCTCGCGACCGAGGGCAGATCGTTTGTTCTCGTCCCGATACAACTGCAGGGCCTTCTCGAACAGGTTGCTCGCGGGGTTCTCGGCCAGTTGGCGTGGCGTGACCAGCCCGACCTTGCTGATCATCCCGACCAGACTGCGGGCGGTGTACGCGCCTCGACTGAAACCGAAGACGAAGATCTCGTCATCGGGCTCGTAGTTCAGGACGAGAAAACGGTAGGCGTCAACGAGATTCGCGTTCAACCCGCGACCGAAGGCGCCTCCGAGGACACGGTCGGACCACGCGGAGCCCGTCCCGACACCGTTCACGTAGTGAACCAGTTGAACGGCACCGTCGGCTGCATCGGTCTTGACGGCCCGAGCGATCTTCTCCACGTTGGAGACCCGCGGATCCTTCGATGATTTCCACGTGCCATCGCAGCAGATGATCAGGCGTTTCCTCATGCAGCCCCTCCATTGCGTCGACGGGCCCGACACATTCGACGTTAATGCCGCACACCGGTCCACGCAGCACACGTCGGTCGTACGGTTTACTGGTCTGATGAGCATCTTCGCGTCTGGACTCACGCGGGCCGCGCTCGCGGTGGCCGGCGCTGCGTGTGCCGTGACCGGTGCGGTGGTCGGCGTCGGCCCGGCGGTGGCAGCGCCCACCGCCCTGGCCCCCGGGACGGCCGGACTCGTACCGGGACTGGCGGTGTCGTACACGCTCGCCGCGAACGACGGCCGCGCCCAAGGGATTCAGATGTACATCACCTCCGGCAAACGGACCGACGCCGAACAGCGACAGTTGTGGCGGAACGCCATCGCCACCTACGGCAGTCCCGCGGCGGCCCGGCGCTGGGTTCTTCCCGCGGAGGAGTCACCGCACGTTCGCGGTGAGGCCGTCGACGTCGGCCCGTGGGAGGGCGCTGCCTGGCTGGAACGCAACGGCCATCGCTGGGGGTTGTGCCGGACATTCGTCAACGAGTGGTGGCATTTCGAACTGGCCACGACACCCGGGACAGCGTGCCCGCCGATGTGGCCCGATGCCGCGGTCCGGGCGGATCGCCGCGGAATCTGATTCATCGGCCGTAGGCTGTCGATCGACGGGTCGCACGCTCGTCATCTCCTCACACGGACCGAGAGGCGGTCCGGTGACCAGGAGGTAGACCATGCATTACTCACTTCTGCTGCACTACCCGGAGCAGGACGCCACGACGCTCGGCGAGGACGCCATCCGGTCGGGTCAGGCAGCATTCTCCGCCTACGCACGGGCATTGCAGGACGCCGGCGTCCTGGTGAGTGCCGAGGTGCTCCAGCATTCGACCGCCACCACCACGCTGCGGAAGGTGGACGGCGAACTCGTCATCCAGGACGGTCCCTTCGCGGACACCAAGGAGCAGCTCGGCGGGTCCATCGTCGTCGATGTCGAGGACCTCGACGCCGCCATCGAGTGGGCACGTCAGGCGCCCCCCATCGACTGGGGTGTCGTCGAGATCCGACCCGGGGCCACGTACACCGTGAACGGGGCGTGGACACCGAACGGATGAACCGGCCGGGAGCGCACGCCGCCGCGGAACACGCCGCTCGCGAAGCGTATTCGCGGTTGGTGGCGCTCCTGGCCGCATCATCGGGCGACCTCGCGCTCGCCGAGGACGCGTTGTCGACCGCCTTCGAACGTGCGCTCGTCACGTGGCCGGCACGCGGCATACCCGAGAATCCGACCGCGTGGCTGCTCACGGTCGCCCGCAACCACCAGCGCGACGTCTGGAAGTCCGCGTCGCACCGGATGTCGGTCGATCTCGACGACCGCGCCGATACCGCCGGGGAGGCCAGCGTGACACCCATCGACGATCTCGACCCCGACGCGATCGGCGACAAGCGACACGAACTGCTGTTCACCTGCGCTCACCCCGCGATCGACCCGGCCATCCGGACACCCCTGATGTTGCAGGCGGTGCTGGGATTCGAGGCCACTCACATAGCCGCGGCCTTCGCGGTGGCCCCCGCGACGATGGCGCAACGACTCGTCCGCGCCAAGCGACGCATCCGCGACGCCCGCATCCCGTTCGCCGTTCCCGACCGCACGGCGATGCCGGGACGACTGCCCGCGGTGCTCGAGGCCGTCTACGGGTGCTTCGCGATCGCCTGGGACGACGCGACCGGTTGCGGTCCCGACGCCGTCGAATCGATGACGGGGGAGGCGCTGTATCTCGCCGTGACACTCGCCTCTCTCCTCGACGTCGAGCCCGAGGCATGGGGACTCGCCGCTCTCATCGCCCTGTCGTTGTCACGTGCGCCGGCACGGAACGGACCGTTCGTCCCGCTCGAGGAGCAGGACCCCGCGCTGTGGGACGGCGAACTGATCCGCGACGGCGAGGCGATGCTCCGACGTGCCGCCGCACTCGGCGCACCGATGGGGCGATTCCAGCTCGAGGCCGCCATGCAGTCGGTCCACGCCGATCGCGTACGCACCGGCGTCGTCGACTGGGCCGTACTCGAGACCTTGTCGACCGCCCTCCTCACCGTCACCCCGACACTGGGTGCACGGGTCGCGCACGCCGCCATCGTGGGGCGCGCGACGTCGCCCGCCGATGGTCTGGCGCTGCTCGGGCAACTCGAGGAGCAGCACGACCTCGACGACTTCCAGCCTTTCCACGCCACACGCGCAGACCTCCTGGCCCGCACCGGCGCACTCGACGAGGCACGTCGGCACTTCGAGCGCGCCGCGACGTCCGCCCGCGACCCTCGCGTCCGGGAGTACTTGCGGTGCCGGGCGGACCGCATGGGGTGACTCCGTCCCGGGGGACACGTGCGCAGACGCCGCCCCGGCGTCGTCCATAGGAGCCGGCTAACCCTTCCATAGGCGCAAATCATCGGCTGCACAGCGTATTCCGTGACAGTCACGACCTAGGGTGGTGAGTCGGACAACGAGTGTCCGACGACACGGGAGACCGCAATGACTGCATTCGCCGAGGCCGTCACCGACGTGACCTCCGAGCCCTACCGCTCGCGCCGCAACCACTGGAACAACCATGTCTGCCGCCACGCTCTGACGACTCCCGACGAACCCGCGATCACCTTCCTCGGCCAGACGCGCACGTGGACGCAGATCGACGACCGCTCCCGGGCTTTCGCCGCGGCGCTGAGCAGACGCGGTGTGGAGTTCGGCGACCGGGTCATGATGGCGCTGCTCAACCGCACCGAGTACGTCGAGGCGATTCTGGGGGCGACCCTCATCGGTGCGATCGCGGTGCCGGTGAACGTTCGCATGAGTCCCGGCGAGATCGCCTATCTCATGACGGACAGCGGCGCCGAGGTCGTGGTCACCGAATCGGCGCTGACGGGCGTCGTGGATGCCGCGCGAGCCCTGGGAGGCACCTCCGACACCGTGGTCGTCGTCGGTGAGAGCGACAACCCCGACCATCTTTCGTTCGAGGACCTCCTGGCCGAGGACTCCTCGGATCTCCCGCCGGTGGACGTCCCCGAGGACGCTGTCGCGATCATCATGTACACCTCGGGCACCACTGGCCGTCCCAAAGGTGCGATGCTGACCCACCAGAACTTTCAGTCGCAGGCCGTCACGTCGATCTCCACGACGAACCCGCAGCCCGGTGACGTCGCATCGATCGTCCCGCCGATGTTCCACATCGCGGGCCTCGCGACCTTCGCGATGGTCTTCTACCGAGGAATCCGGGCCGTCATCCATCCGCTGGGATCCTTCGACCCCGACGTCATGCTCGACACGCTGGAGCGAGAGGGCTCGACATCGGTGTTCATGGTGCCCGCACAATGGCAGGCAGTGTGCGCCGCACAGCAGGCACGTCTGCGCGGCCTGCGTCTACGTCACCTCAGCTGGGGTGGCGCCCCCGCCTCGGACACCGTGCTCAACGCCATCAACGAGACATTCCCGGGCGTTCTCAACATGACGTCGTTCGGGCAGACCGAGATGTCGCCGGTGACCTGCATCCTCGAGGGCAAGGACGCCCTGCGGAAGATCGGGTCGATCGGCAAGGTGGTGCCTGCGGTGACGGCGCGCATCGTCGACCCGCTGATGAACGACGTGAAGCCCGGCGAGGTGGGGGAGATCGTCTACCGCGGGCCGACCCTGATGAAGGGCTACTGGAACAAGCCCGAGGAGACCGCGGACGCCTTCCGCGGTGGCTGGTTCCACTCCGGTGACCTCGTCCGGGAGGATGACGAGGGATTCCTCTTCGTGGTCGACCGTGCCAAGGACATGATCATCTCCGGCGGTGAGAACATCTACTGCGCCGAGGTCGAGAACGTCCTCTACGGCCATCCCGCTGTCGCCGAGGCGGCGGTCATCGGCCGGGCGGACCAGAAGTGGGGCGAGGTGCCCGTCGCGGTCGTCGTGCTCGCCGACGGTGTCGAGGACCTGACCCTGGAGGAGTTGGGACCCCACCTGAACGAGAACCTGGCGCGCTTCAAGCACCCGAAGGATCTCGTGATCATCGACGCCCTGCCGCGAAACGCCGGCGGCAAGGTCACGAAACCCATGCGCGCCAGCGCTTTGGCAGCAAGGACGCCGGTTTGTCCGATTGACCCGTCGAAATCTGACGAGCAACCCGCCCGGTCTGCGTAGGGTGTGACGCAGACAACAATGTCGACCATCGCACGATCGACACGGGAGCAGGGATGACCGCAACCACCGACGCCACCGCCGACCTGACCACCGAGCCCTACCGCTCGCGCCGCAACCACTGGAACAACCAGGTCCACCGGCATGCGCTGATGACGCCGGACAACATGGCGATCACATACCTGGACAAGTCCACGACGTGGAAGCAACTCGATGACAGGTCACGGGCTTTCGGCGCAGCATTGAGCCGACTCGGAGTCGAGTTCGGCGACCGAATCCTCATGGTGCTACTCAACCGCACCGAGTACGTCGAAGCCGTGCTGGGCGCAACGCTGATCGGCGCGATCCCGGTTCCGGTGAACATCCGGATGAGCCCCGCCGAGGTCGCTTATCTCGTCGCCGACAGTGGGGCCAAGGTCATACTGACCGAGAAACTCCTCGCGCCGCTGGCCGATGCCGTGAGTGCGTCCACGGGTGGGATCGACACCCTCATCGTCGTCGACGGCAGTGAGAACCCTCAGCATCTCGACTATGAAGGCCTTGTCGCGCAGGGGGACTCGGATCTGCCGGCGGTCGATGTCCCGGAGGACACCGTCGCCGCGATCATGTACACCTCGGGTACCACCGGAAAGCCCAAGGGCGCCATGCTGACCCACCAGAATTTCCACGCGCAGGCCGTCACCACGATGGCGACCACCGCGTCCGCCGATGCCGAGGACGTGGCGTCGGTCGTACCGCCGATGTTCCACATCGCTGGGCTCGCCGCCTTCGCCCCGGTCTTCTACCGCGGCATCCGTGCGGTCATCCATCCACTCGGTGCTTTCGACCCGGACGCCATGCTCGACACCCTGGAGAGAGAAGGCACCACCTCGGTGTTCATGGTGCCCGCACAGTGGCAGGCGGTGTGCGCGGCGCAGAAAGCGCGGCCGCGAAAGCTCCGTCTGCGCAACATCAGCTGGGGTGCGGCCCCCGCGTCGGACACCGTGCTCAACGCCATGGGCGAGGCCTTCCCCGAGGCGCTGAACATGACCGCCTTCGGGCAGACCGAGATGTCTCCGGTGACGACGATCCTCGAGGGCAAGGACGCACTGCGCAAGCAGGGTTCGATCGGCAAGGTGGTCCCGGCGGTGACCGCCCGCATCGTCGACCCGCTGATGAACGACGTGAAGCCCGGCGAGGTGGGAGAGATCGTCTATCGCGGACCCAACCTGATGAAGGGCTACTGGAACAAGCCCGCGGAGACCGCGGAAGCGTTCCGCGGCGGGTGGTTCCACTCCGGCGACCTGGTGCGAGAAGACGAGGACGGCTTCCTCTACGTCGTCGACCGAGCCAAGGACATGATCATCTCCGGCGGTGAGAACATCTACTGCGCCGAGGTCGAGAACGTCCTGTACGGCCATCCCTCGATCCTGGAGGCGGCCGTCATCGGTCGCGCGCACGAGAAATGGGGCGAGGTGCCGGTCGCCGTCGTGGTCCTGGCCGAGGGCGTCATCGATCTGACGCTGGCCGAGCTGGAACCTCATCTGAACGAGAATCTCGCGCGGTTCAAGCACCCGAAGGACCTCGTGATCATCGACGAACTGCCCCGGAATGCCGGCGGCAAGGTCGTGAAGCCGAAGCTGCGGGAGAGCTACGGCAGCAAGGATGCCGGGCTGGCCGACTGACCGCCTCCGCCCCCTAAACGGGTCAACCCGCCACCTTCGTGAGGTGGCGGGTTGACCCGTTCTGGGTGGGTCTATCCGACCATCACTTCTTCTTGTCCTTTTTCTTGTCCTTCTTCGGGCGCGTCGCCTCGAGTTGTCGTCCACGCCGCCGATAGCGCCAGATGAACCAGCCGACGAGGATCGCGAGAAGGACTCCGATGATCACGCCCCACGCGGTGGCGGCGCGGAAGCCGGGGGCTTCGACGTCGAAGATGCGTTCACCCGCGTGGGCACCGTTGCCGCCGCCGGCGACGACGGAGAGCGTCAACAGGTTGGGGATCGCCACGACGATGCCGGCGACGGCGAACGCGATCGCCGGGACGTTCCGCAACCGGCTGCGGCTCAGGAACGCCAGCGTGAACAACAGGAGCGGGACGAAGGTGCAGAGAACACCCAGGACGAGTCCGGTCCAGACACCGCTGGCCATCGATCCGTCGACCCGGCGACCGATCTGGCCGGCCCACCAGCGCGGCAGGAACGCCTCGAGGATGAAGTAGGTGATCACCAGGAGGGCGGCGATGATCAGGCCGATGACGACCTTCCTGACGATCGTGTTCGCACGTTCGGCGGCTGTCGGCTTCAGTGGTGCATCGGTGGTCGCGGGGGCTCCCGGGGGTGTCGATCCCGCCGGTGCCGACGCGGGCGGGACCGGCGCGGTGTTCGAACCGGGCGGCGGGTCCACCGGGTCTGTCGGATGGGCCGAGAACTGCTCGTTGCTCATGGGCCGAGTGTAAGCGCGGAAGATGACCTTTCAGGTGCGACGCCGCCGACGATCGGTGGTGGCCGGCGAACCCGCGTCGCGAATCCCGCCGTAGATCCCCCGTCGGACGATCCACGGTTGCAGCACCGTGTCGACCGACCAGGCGGGGAAACGGAACGCGCGACCGTTCGGCGCGAACACCTGCAGACCGTCGCGTTGCACTCCGAGAACCGATCCCCACCGTCGGCGGGGCGGCACGTAGCGCCGCGCCCGGTCCGGCCGGCCCGCCAGGTCGACGCGGATGTTGTGGGCGAGAAGCCGGTCGGCACGGTTACGGGCCGAACCACGGAGGGCGTCGGTGGCGGCGATGTCGCCGACGGCATAGACGAGTTCATGTCCCGGAACCCGGAGCTGCGGTGTCACGTAGACGAATCCGCCCGGATCGAGGATCTGCGGAGGCAACCACTCCGAATTCGGGGTCACCCGACCGATCGCCCACAGCACCGCGTCGGCGTGCACGGCGTCCTGCCCGGTGGTCCAGCGTACGGATCCGCCGGTGATCTCGTCGCAGCCGAAGCCGGCGGGCACCTGGGCGCGGTGTCCGCCGTGCACACCCACACCGAGTGTGCGCAGCCGCGCCGACACGTTCTGCCAGGTCCGCCGATGGTGGCGGGGCAGTGCGCGCTCACCGGGATGGTAGAGATCGATCCGTTTACCCGGCCAGGTCGCTGCCAGGTTCGCCGCCGCGCTCACCGCGGCGGTACCCCCTCCGATCACCGCGATCGAATCCGCGACCGCCAGACGGCGGTGTGCAGCGGCCAGGTCCCGGTCGACATCGGTCGGGGACTGGAGACCGGGACGTCGCCAGAAGCCGTTGCGGACACCGGTGGCGATGACCAGCGCGTCGAACGGTTCGATGACATCGGTTCCGTCGGCGCTGCGTACGGTGACGGTTCGTTCGGCGAGGTCGGCTCCGGTCAGCGACCCGTGGACGGTGCGGACGCGGTCGAGCTTCCGGAATCGTTCGAACGGAATCCGGTAGTCGCGGGCCCAGGTGTCGGGCCGACTCACGCGAAGCCCGAGTTCCTGACCGCTGACCAGTCCGGGCTTCGACGAGATCCCGACGACGTCCGCGTGGCGGGACAGATGGATGGCGGTGAGGATGCCGGTGTCACCGAGGCCGGCGACCACAACGCGGCGAGTCATCCGGGGATGCGGTCGGCGGAATGCGGCGGACGGGTTCGGCGAGGTGGGCGGGGTACGAACCGGGACACCCGGTCGACGACATCGGGATAGCCGGGACGTCGGGACAGGCTGCGCTGCTCCATCATCGGAATGCTGGCACCGAGGAACATCGCCAGCATCACCACCACACCCACGAGCAACCACCACCAGTCGGCGGGCGAGGCGGCGATCCCGAACAACGCCATCGCGACCCAGAAACCGAACTCACCGAAGTAGTTCGGGTGCCGGGACCACGACCACACGCCGGAGTCCAGCACCGACCCAGGCGTGCGGTGTGCGGTGAAGCGACGCAGCTGGGTGTCGGCGACGTACTCGAGGGCGACGGCGGCCGATCCGACGACCGCGGCCAGTGCGGTGAGCCAGCCGATCGTCGAATCATGTCGGGTGACTGCGACATACACCGGGACCATGCCGAGGAACACCTGAATGGTGGGGATGACGTGGATGGCGACCAGGTCCACGACGAAGGCCGCACGGCCGGCACGCTGCTTGAGCAGTCGGTAGCGCCAGTCCTCGTGATCCAGACCCGGCCACCCGACGGCCCAGTTGGCGGTGAGCCGAACGGCCCACACTCCGAGGACGAGAGCGATGACCCAGCAGTGCACCGCGTCGATGCCGACATCGCCGGCGGCCCACCAATACACCAGGAGTGCGGGCGGTATGACGCTCCAGTAGGCGTCATACATGCTCGAGTTCGAGTACCGGCGACTGAAACCGAAGATCACCAGCGTCGCCCAGAGGTCGGCGATGAGGGTGTCGAGCCACAGGTGGCCGGTGTCGGGACCCAGCCACAACCATGCGGCGGCGACACCGAACGCCACCAGGTAGGCGAGCACCACGCGCACGAACGACGCTGTCCGGCTCACGAGATCTCGTCCTATCGTCGGCGGGTCACAGCTGCTTCTCGATGGGCCCGACCAATTTCTCGGGTTTGGTGGCCGGTGCGAAGCGTTCGACGACGACCCCGTCGCGGTTCACCAGGAACTTGGTGAAGTTCCACTTGATCCGTCCGCCGAACACTCCCGACTTCTGGGTACGTAACCACTCGAAGAGGGGATGGGCGTCGCGCCCGTTCACGTCGACCTTGGCGAACATCGGGAAGGTGACGTCGTAGGTGAGCGAACAGAAGTTCTTGATCTCTTCTTCGTCGCCGGGTTCCTGATGTGCGAACTGGTCGCACGGGAAACCCAGAACACGCAGTCCCTGCTCCTGGTAGTCGCGATGAAGCGTCTCGAGACCTTGGTACTGAGGTGTGAAGCCGCACTTCGACGCGGTGTTCACGATCAGCAGCGGGTCGCCCCGGAACTGCGAGAGGTCGACCGGGTTGCCGTCGATCCCGGTCGCGGTGAAGTCGTACGCGGAAGTCATGCCGCCACGCTACTTCCGGTCCGCGCGCAACGAAACGCATTGGCCCGAACCCGCAGGTGCCGCGGATCAGTCGCCGAATCGTTCGGTACGGATACGGGTCGGGTCGTGGCCGGCGTCGACCATCCACTTCGCACAGTCCTCGACGAACCGATTGGGCCCGCAGATGTACACGGTCGGTGACCGGGACGGATCCATGGTGAGTGCGGCCAGTTCCGCCGAGTCGAGGCGTCCGGCCGGTCGCGCCGATCCGGCTGGTGCGTCACGGGTGTGGACGAGATGGAGATCCAGGCGATGGTGCTCCATGAGTTGCCGGATCTCGTCGCGGTAGTAGACGCGGTCCGGACTGCGCACCGAGTACACCAGGGAGAAGGGCGTGAGCGGTGCGTCGACCTCGCGGCTCCGGATCATCGACATGAGCGGCGCGACCCCGGATCCACCGCCGATCAGTTGCACCGGCCGGTCGTCGCCGGAGGCCCAGGTGAAATACCAGCCATGCGGTCCACTGATCTCCAGAGGATCACCGACCTCGACGACGTCGACCAGGTAAGGGGACACCTCACCGTCCTCGAGGCGCTCGACGGTGACCTCGAGCGATCGGCTCTCCCGGGCGTCCGACACAGAGTAGGTGCGGGCGGTGGAGTAGCCGTCCTCGGCGGTGAGCCGGATGTCGACGTGCTGACCGGGCAGCACGTGGATCGGCTCGGGGAGCGCGAGACGCAGTGTGCGTGCGGTCGGGGTGATGTCGACGACGGAGGTCACCGTCGTCAGCAGCCAGTCGGTCACGAGTACCGCTGCTCGCGCCAGGGGTCGCCGTACATGTGGTATCCGCGTTCCTCCCAGAATCCCGGCGTGTCCTCGGGCATGAATCGAAGGCGCCGAATCCATTTCGCGCTCTTCCAGAAGTACAGGTGAGGGACGAGGAGCCGGGCGGGACCGCCGTGTTCGGGTGCCAGCGGTTCCCCGCCGTAGGTGTCGGCAATCCAGCCTCGTCCACCGGTCAGATCGGCGAGCGGGACATTGGTCGTGTACCCGCCGTAGCAGTGCGCCATGACGTACGGGGCGGGTTCGAAGGGCAACGCATCGATCAGCGTGTCGAAGGAGACGCCACGCCAGCGCGTCGCGAACTTCGACCACCTTGTGACGCAGTGGATGTCGGTGGTGACCTCGTCGTGGCGCAGCGCCTGGAACTGCTCCCAGGTGAATGTCGTGGCCCGGTGCTCAGCCGACTGGATGGCGAGGGACCATCTGTCCAGGGGGACAGACGGTGTCGGTTCGGCCGACAACACCGGGAAGTCCAGGGTCGTGTACTGACCGGGCGGCAGCCGACGAGCATCACGGTCGCGACGGCCCACGAACCCTCGATTGATGATCGCCATGGTCGCGGAGTCTACGCCCGAGCGGTCGGGTCGGCCGCGTGGCCGTAGACGCTGGTGTGACCTCTCGGCGCGTTGCACCGGCAGCGCTTCGGGCACCATGGAACGATCGTGGCGACTCACCGAGCCCGGAGGTACGCCATGCCCGTAGACACGCCCGATCTCGTCATCGACGCACGAGGACTACGCAAGTCGTTCGGCCGTTTCGAAGCACTGCGCGGTCTCGACCTCCGGGTCCGGCGGGGGGAGGTCCACGGATTCCTCGGGCCGAACGGAGCAGGCAAGTCGACGACGATCCGCGTGCTGCTGGGATTGTTGCGGACCAACGCGGGTGAGGTTCGGATACTGGGTGGCAATCCGTGGCGCGACGTCGTGGAACTCCATCGACGACTGGCCTATGTCCCCGGTGACGTCGCCCTGTGGCCGTCGATGACCGGCGGCGAGATGATCGATCTCCTCGGTTCGATGCGCGGCGGACTCGACGAGGGTCGTCGTGCCGATCTCGTCCGGCGTTTCGAACTCGACACCACCAAGCGCGGACGCCAGTACTCGAAGGGCAACCGGCAAAAGGTGGCGATCGTCGCCGCGCTCGCGTCCGAGGTGGAGCTGCTCATCCTGGACGAGCCGACGTCGGGACTGGATCCGTTGATGGAGAACGTCTTCCAGGAGGTGATCGAAGAGGCCAAGTCCCGGGGTACCACGGTGTTGTTGTCCAGCCACATCCTTGCCGAGGTCGAGACCCTCGCCGATCGTCTCAGCATCATTCGCGACGGCGTGATCGTCGCGACGGGGACCCTGTCGGACCTACGGGGTCGCACCCGCACATCGGTACGTGCCGAGCTCGAGACCATCCCGTCCGAGGATCGGCTCGGTGAACTGCACGAAGTCGACATCGACGGCCAATGGATCAGTGCCACAGTCGATTCCGACCGCATCGGTGCGGCGATGGAGGTGTTGACGTCGTGCGGACTGCGGTCGCTGACCGTCGAACCGCCGTCGCTGGAAAGCCTGTTCCTCCGGCTCTACGGGTCCGAGGATTCGAAGTCGGGGAAGAAGTGATGATGGCCGTCGCCTCGATCGCCGGTACGCGACCGCTGCTGACCGCGACGCTGCACCACGAGGCGAGAACGTTCGCTCCGTGGATCGTGCTGCCCACGGCGTTGTCGGTGTCGTCGGTCCTCGTGTACCCCTGGCTGTTTCCCGACCTCGTGGAAAGGCGGGCCTTCGCCGCCACGGTCGGGGCCAACCCGGCGCTGGGTTTGATCTTCGGCCCGGCCTACGACCTGTCGACTGTCGACGGCTTCAACGCCTGGCGCAGTCTCGCACTCGGCGGGTTCGTCGCGGCGCTCGGCGCGATCTTCATCGTCGTCAAGGCCAGTCGCGGGCAGGAGGACTCCGGCCAGGCCGAATTGCTGGCTTCAGGTGTTCTCGGCCGGTCGGCGCGCCTGCTGACGGCGCTGGTGATGGCGATGCTGTGCTCACTGGCCATCGGTGTCGTGGCCGGAGTGGTCACCGGACTGTGCGGCGGAGCCTGGGAGTCGTCGATGTTGCTCGGCGCCGGCTTCACCGTCACGGGTTGGATGTTCGCCGCCGTCGCGGTTGTCAGCGCTCAGGTGGGCGCCGACGCCCGTGCGGCGACGACGATCTCGGTGTCGCTGCTCGGCGTGCTGTTCGTCCTGAGAGGCTTTCTCTATTCGGTGAGCGCACCGACCTGGACGACGTGGGCCAACCCGCTCGGATGGGTCCAGGAGACGCGGCCGGCGACCGGAGATCACTGGTGGCCGCTGGCACTCGGAGTCGCACTCGCGGTTGTTCTCGCCGGAGTCGGCTTCGCACTTCAGGTCTCACGTGATTTCGGCCAGGGACTCGTCCCGTCCAGGCCCGGACCGCCGCGGGGGCGGAGCAGAACGCCGATGGACCTCGCGGTCCGCCTCAACCGAGCCCCGATCGCCTCGTGGTCGGTGGCGTTCATCGGTCTGGGCGTTGTCTTCGGCTACTTCACCAGGTCGGTGAAAGGCCTGCTGGAGGCGAATCCGGCGATGGCCGGGGTCTTCGCCTCCGGCGCCGCGTCCCCGGCCGATCTGATCTCCGCGTTCGTCACGACGATCCTCAGTCTGGTCGGGATCGTCGCATCGGTCGCGGGCGTGCAGATCGTCAACCGCGTGCGTACCGAGGAACTCGAGGACCGGGCCGAAGCGGTGCTCGCGACATCGGTTGCCCGAGTGCGCTACATCGCCACCAATGTCGCTGTCGCGCTGCTGGCCACGGCGGCGTTCCTGCTGATCGCCGGGGTGGTGGTCGGTATCTTCGCGTCCACCGCAGACATCGGTATCACCTTCGGCGACGCGCTGCTCCAAGCCCTTGCGACGATCCCGGCGACCTGGACGGTCATCGCATTCGCGGTCGCCGTGATCGGCGCCCGACCGGTCGCCCGTCCGGCGATCTGGCTCGGCGTGCTGGTGTCCTTCGTGATGACCATTCTCGGCCCGAGCTTCAAATTGCCCGGGTGGGCACTCGGTTTCAGCCCGTTCCACCATGTACCCGACGTCGTTGCCGCCGGCGCGAACTGGTGGGGCCTTCTGTGGATCGGCATGGTGACCGTCGGGTTCCTGGCCATCGGTTTCGCCGGATTCCGACGGCGCGACATTCCCTGAGGTCGACCGAATCCGTACGACATCAAGCCCGGTTCGCGGACTCGACGTCATACGGATCGCGGTTCGCG
>NZ_BANS01000048.1 GCF_000332995.1 Gordonia amicalis NBRC 100051 = JCM 11271 | reverse complement strand
AGCATGGGGCGGCACGAGCAGGGATCAGAACTCCTCGTCGACGTCCGAGTCCCGAGCGGCACGTTCACCGCGGTCCAGCGTGGCGAGCTCGGCCAGGTCCGCGTCGTCGAGGGCGAAGTCGAAGAGGTCGGCGTTCTCGAGCTGACGGCCGGCGTGCGAGGACTTGGGCACGACGCTGATCCCGTGCTGGACGGCCCACCGCAAGGCGATCTGGGTGGGCGACTTGCCGTACTTGCGGGCGGCCCGCAGGATCACCGGATCGCCGAGGACACCTTCCTTGCGGCCGGTCGGATGCCACGCCTGGGCATGAATCCCCTTGTCGGCCATGAATTCCCGGAGTTCGGTCCGGGGCAGCGCCGGCGAGCACTGGATCTGGTTGAGCACCGGCCACCGTCCGGTCGCGTCGAAGAGCGTCTGCAACTGATGGGGTTTGAAGTTCGAGACGCCGGGCGTGCGGACGTAACCCTCGTCGGTGAGCGTGAGCAGCGCTTTCCACGAGTCGACCATGCGTCCGAGACTCGGGCACGGCCAGTGGATGAGATACACGTCGAGGTAGCCGACGCCGAGTCGGCGGGCGCTCTCCTTGGCGGCGGTGATCGCCTCGTCGAACCCGTGGTCGCCACCGCTGAGCTTGGTCTGGACGATCACCTCGTCACGCCGGACACCCGAACCGTGCACTCCCATCCCGACACTGAGTTCGTTGCTGTACCGAGGAGCGGTGTCGAGAAGCCGGTAGCCCGCCTTGATCGCCGTGCTGACCGCACCGACGCACGGCCGGCCGAGCATGTTGTAGGTCCCGAGTCCCACCATGGGGATCGAGGAACCGTTGCTGAGCTCGACCGAGGGGATGTCCACCTGACCAGGATAGGTCGGACACCCCCTCGGACGCTTCGCCGAGACCAAGTGGCAACCCTGGGTGGCACGAATCAGCGCTCCCGAACGGCACGAATCCTCGCCGACCCGCACTGTGCGCCACGCACGACTCCCCTTACTGTTCTGAACATGTCTGCCCTCACGTCCAGATCACCTGTGTCACGCACCATGCGAACACTCGTCTCCGTCCTCGCCGGCCTCGGCATGGTCCTGCTCGGGACCACCGCCCCGGCGCACGCGGACGACGCGGTTTCCGTGGGCATCCCGAACTGGTCGGGTCTGGACGTCACCGAGTACGCCGGTCCCATCCCGGCCAAGGCGGGCACCCTCATCACGCAGGTCCCCCTGGCCGAGTCGCTCAACCTGCCGGCGGCCGGCAAGGCCTACCGAATCCAGTACTCGTCGCTGAACCAGCACGGCAAGATGGCGACGGGCACCGGCGCGGTGTTCCTGCCGAAGGGCGACGCCCCGGCCGGTGGCTGGCCGATCATCTCCTGGGCGCACGGCACCGTCGGCATGAACGACGACTGCACTCCGTCGGCCTTCCCGCGCAGCGAGCGGGACCAGAAGTACCTCGGCCACTGGCTGAACCAAGGATACGCGGTGGTCGCGGCCGACTATGTCGGGCTGGGTACCCCCGGTCTGATGGCCTACCTGAACGGCGTGACCGCGGCGCACGCGAACGTCGACATCGTCGTCGCATCGCATCAGATGGATCTGCCGCTGGCCAAGCGCTGGGCCATCATCGGACAGTCGCAGGGTGCGGCCGCCGCGCTGAACGGCGCGCGTTACGCCACCGAGTTCAGCCGTGGATCGGGTCTGGATTACCGCGGCGTCGTCGCCACCGGCATCCCGGCCAACCTCGAATACCTGTACCAGAACCTGGGCCCGGTCGTCCCGCCGGTGAACCTGCCCGGTGGCCTGAACGCCTACACCGCGTACATCCTGGCCGGTTTCGACGACACCCGTCCCGACATGAACATCACCAAGGTGATGACGCCGAAGGGCATCGAGCGCCTGGCCGAGGGTCGCACCACCTGCTACCCGATCCTCAAGAAGGCACTCGCCGATGACGACGTACGGACTTGGTTCCGCGCGCCGCTGATGTCGATCCCCGGTCTGAGCCCGGCGCTGCACGAGTACATGGCGACGCCGTACAAGGGCTACGACCGTCCGATCTTCCTCGGACAGGGCCTGCGTGACGTCGACGTTCCGGCACCGTCGGCGCTGTCGCTGTACGCACAGATGAAGGCCAACAACCAGCCGGTCGAGCTGTTCGTCTACCCCGAGGACGACCACTCCAGTGCGGTCCTGGCCTCGATGAAGGACTCGACGCCGTTCGTGGCCCGCATCCTGCGCTGACCCGGAATCACCGCTGCGGTGTCCGTCGATCTGAGACCCTTTAACGGATGGGCACAGGATCGATGGGCATCGCAGTTGCTTCTTACGACGACGTCATCATCGGCGCGGGACACAACGGCCTGACCGCCGCCGCGTACCTGGCGCGCGCCGGACGCCGGGTCCTCGTCCTGGAGCGCTCCGACCACGTCGGCGGGGCGACCGTCTCGGCGATGCCGTTCCCCGGCCTGGCGGCACGGCTGTCGCGGTTCTCCTATCTGGTCTCGCTGATGCCACGCGAGATCATCGTCGACCTCGACCTCGACATCTCACTGATCCGCCGCCGCTACTCCTCGTACACTCCGTTGCCCGCCGATCCGACGCGCGGCATCCTCATCGACACACAGGACGACGAGGCGACCGCGGAATCCTTCCGCCGCGTGTTGCGCGCCGACCGCGTCGGAGCCGACGCCGTGGGATTCTCCAACGCCGGTTTCGTGGCGTGGCAGTCCTTCTACCGCCGTGTCGGGACCATCGCGCAGCGCGTCTTCCCGACCCTGACCGAGCCGCTGCGCACCGCCGCCGACATGCACGAACTCGCCGTCGGCACCGACACCTCCGACGCCGAGCTGTGGGAGGCGCTCACCACCCTGCCGCTCGGCACCCTGCTCGGTCAGTACTTCGACGACGACCTGCTGCGCGGCATCGCCGCCACCGACGGCCTGATCGGCACCTTCGCCGACCTCGACGACCCGTCGCTGCGGCAGAACATCTGCTTCCTCTACCACGTGATCGGTGGCGGGACGGGCGACTGGGACGTCCCGGTCGGGGGCATGGGCGCGGTGTCGGGTGCGCTCTACCAGGCTGCCGCGTCGGCGGGTGCCGAGATCTGCACCGGCATCACCGTGACCGGTGTCGATCCCGCGGACGGCACGGTCGAACTCACCGACCCGACCCACGGCGCACGCACCGTGCGCGGCTCGATGCTCCACGCGGCGTGCGCGCCCCAGGTCCTCAACACGCTGCTCGACGAGCCGGTCGCCTGCGAGGCACAGCCCCGCGGTTCGCAGCTGAAGATCAACCTCCTCCTCGACCGCCTACCGCGGCTGCGCGACGAATCGGTGTCACCGGAGGCGGCGTTCGCCGGCACCTTCCACATCAACGAGTCCGCGAGCCAGCTCCACGAGGCCTGGCGGCAGGCCGCGCGCGGCGAGGTCCCGGAACTGCCGCCGTGTGAGATCTACTGCCACACCCTTTCCGACCGGTCCATCCTCGGCCCCGAACTCGACGGCAAACACACGCTCACGCTGTTCGGTCTGCACATGCCACCCGACGTGTTCGACGAGCCGGGCGCCGTCGAGCACGCGGTGGGCGCGACCTTCGCCTCGCTCAACGCACTCCTCGCCGAACCGATCCAGAACGTCATCGCCCACGACCTCGACGGCCGCCCGTGCATCGAGACCAAGACTCCCCAGGACCTCGAGGAGATGCTCGGGCTGCCCGGCGGCAACATCTTCCATCAGTCGTTGCGGTGGCCGTGGGCGGAGACGGCGTCGGAGGTCGGCACGTGGGGCGTCGAGACCCGGCACCCGCGACTGCTGCTGTGCGGCGCCGGCGCACGACGAGGCGGCGGGGTGAGCGGCATCCCGGGCCGCAACGCCGCGGCCGCGGTGCTGGGAGTCGAAGCACTCGCCGCCGTGCCATAGCCGGCCGCCACAGCCACACCCGAGGTGCGACGCTCCTCGCACGTCGTCTCTCATCGTCGACCCACGGCGGCCGAGTACTCTCTTCAGCGATGTCTACTGAAGAGTTGCTGCCGATCACGACCCGCAAGCTGGTGGGCTGGTCTCGCACCACCCCGATCGAGGGCCACGTCCTGTCCACGCCGTACCCCGAGGTCATCGCCGAGGCGGTGGCCCGCGTCGCCGACGACAACGCGGACAAGCCGGACTACCTCAAGCGCGGTGTCATCGCCCGTGGGCTCGGCCGTTCCTACAACGAGTCGGGCCAGAACAGCGGCGGTCTCACGATCGACATGACCCCGCTGACCAGGATCTATGCCATCGACGCGGAGACCGCGACGGTCGACCTGGACGCCGGCGTGTCCCTCGACACCCTCATGCAGGCCGCGCTTCCGTACGGCCTCTGGGTGCCGGTGCTCCCGGGCACCCGCCAGGTCACCGTGGGCGGTGCGATCGCGCATGACATCCACGGCAAGAACCACCACAGCCAGGGCAGCTTCGGCAACCACGTCGTCGAGATGCAGCTGCTCGTGGCCGACGGGCGCATCCTGACGCTCACCCCGGACGGCTCCGGCGACGACCCGACGGGCGAACTGTTCTGGGCGACGGTCGGCGGCATCGGCCTGACCGGCATCGTGCTGCGCGCGAAGATCCAGATGAAGCGCACCGAGAGTGCCTACTTCATCGCCGACACCGCGCGCACCGGATCGCTGCAGGAGACGCTCGACCTGCATCTGCAGGACGGCTTCGAGGACGGCTACGAGTACGCCTCGGGCTGGTTCGACACCATCAGCGCACCGCCGAAGCTCGGGCGCGGCACCTTCTCGCGCGGCAACCTCGCACGCGTCGACGAACTCCCGGAGAAGTACCGCGACAACCCGTTGTCGTTCAACAACAAGCCGCTCGTCCGGTTCCCGGACGTCTTCCCGCGCGGGCTGGCCAACAAGCTCAGCTTCTCCGCGGTCGGCGAGGCGTACTACCGGATCGGCCCGCCCAGCGAGGGCAAGGTCAAGAATCTGGCGCAGTTCTACCACATGCTCGACGTATTCGGTGACTGGAACAACGCCTACGGCCGCGGCGGTGGTTTCTGCCAGTACCAGTTCATCGTGCCCACGGGCAACGAGGCCGAGTTCACCAACCTCATCGAGCACATCCAGGCGTCGGGACACGTCAGCTTCCTCAACGTGATCAAGCTGTTCGGCGACGGCAACAAGGCCCCGCTCAGCTTCCCGTTCAAGGGCTGGAACGTCTGCCTGGACTTCCCGGTCAAGGCCGGACTCGCCGAGTTCCTCAACGACCTGGACCGTCGTGTGATGGCGATGGGCGGACGCCTCTACACCGCGAAGGACTCGCGAACGTCGGCGGCGAACTTCCACGCGATGTACCCGCGCATCGACGAGTGGATCGCCACGCGTCGTCGTATCGACCCCAACCGGGTGTTCATGTCCGACATGGGCCGCCGCCTCGAACTCGCCTGACCCTCAACCGGTTCCGACCTCCCCATCCCTGCGGCACGGCCGCAGACCACCGAAAGCGAGAAGCCGAAGATGATGAACGCCGTCGGCGTCCCACAGTCCATCCTGGTCCTGGGCGGGAGCTCGGAGATCGGGCTCGCCATCACCGCCGAGTACCTGAGCAAGGGCCCGGCGCGGGTCATCCTCGCCACCCTGCCGGGTGATCCGACCGCCGCGGCCGCGGTGGAGAAGGCCAAGAACGCCGGCGCCACCGAGGTCACCGTGATCGACTTCGACGCCCGCGCCACCGACACCCACCGCGACGTCATCGAGAAGGCCTTCGCCGACGGCGACGTCGACGTGGCGATCGTCGCGTTCGGCATCCAGGGCGACGACGAGCAGGCCTGGCAGGATCACGGACTCGCGGTCGCCGAGGCCGAGATCAACTACACCGCAGCAGTTTCCGTCGGCGTTCTGCTCGGCGAGAAGATGCGCGCCCAGGGCCACGGCCAGATCATCGCGATGAGCTCGGTCGCCGGTGAGCGCGTCCGTCGCAGCAACTTCGTCTACGGCTCCACCAAGGCCGGCCTCGACGGCTTCTACCTCGGACTCGGTGAGGCGTTGCGCCCCTTCGGTCCTCGTGTCCTCGTGATCCGTCCGGGACAGGTCCGCACTCGACTGTCGGCGCATGTGAAGGAAGCACCGCTGACCGTCGAGAAGGAGGATGTGGGACGCCTCGCGGTGGCGGCAGCCACCAAGGGCAAGGAAATCGTCTGGGTCCCGGGACCTTTCCGCTACATCATGATGGTCCTGCGCCACATCCCGCGCCCGATCTTCCGCAAACTGCCCATCTGAGCCGCCTCGACGCCGACTGATTGCGACGCGATGACGACTTCCGTAAGCACTGACCGGCCGGACCCCACCACCGCGCCTCAGGGAGCAGGCTCAGACCCGACCACGGCATCACGCCTGGGCCGAATGGCTCTGGCGCTGCTGACGGCGGTGGTGGTCGGTGCGGTGGTGTCGCTCGTCGGTCTCGAGGCGATCGACACCGTCAACTGGCCGGCCTTCAACTCGTCGAACGTGACCAGGTCGCTCACGACCGCCGGTCAGGTCCTCGCGATCGCGGTGCTGGTGGTCGTCGCGCTGCTGTACCGCTACGGCAAGGGCCGGGTGTTCATCCCGGTCCTGTCGGCGGCGGCGATGTCGGCGTTCGTGACGGTCACCATCGGAATGCCCTTGGGGGCAACGCGTCTCTACCTGTTCGGCCTGTCGGTCGACCAGGAGTTCCGCACCGAGTACCTGACGCGGATGACGTCGAGTCTTCGGCTTGCGGACATGACCTACCCGGATCTGCCGCCGTACTACCCGGCCGGCTGGTTCTGGTGGGGCGGTCGGTTCGCGAATCTGCTCGGCCAGCCCGGGTGGGAGGCCTACAAGCCCTGGGCCATCGTCTCGATGGCGGTGGCGGCCGCAGTCGGCGTCATCCTGTTCAACCGGATGTTCGGCGCGGATCGTGGTGTGGCACTGGGACTCGCGGTGACCACCATGGCGCTGCTGTACGCCTCGCCGGAACCGTACGCCGCGATCCTCGTGATCGTCGGTGTGCCGATGATGATCGTCCTCACCTACGCACTGCGGGGCCGCACGCGTGCGGCCGACGGACCGGCCGGGCCGTTGCGGGGCGCGACGAGTTGGCCCGCGGTGGTCGCCGCGGGTGTGTTCCTCGGGGTGTCGGCTGCGACCTACACCCTCTACACCGGGTTGTTCGCGCTGACCGCGGTCGTGCTGGCCTGCTACTTCCTCGTCCAGGGCTGGCTGGCGGCGACCAACAAGTCGACGCCGGCCGCGACGGTCAGGGCACACCGGCGCGAGATCGTGGTCGCCGTCATCGGTCGTCTCGTGTCGGTCGGGGTGATCGCCGGGCTCATCGCGCTACTGGTGTGGGCGCCGTATCTGCTGAAGCGCCTGTCCAGCGCCCCGGCCAGCGGCGGCACCGCCGAGCACTACCTTCCCGAGCGCGGTTCGGTGTTCCCCCTGCCGATGTTCGGGGTCAATCTCGTCGGCGCGATCACGCTGATCGGCCTCCTGTGGATCCTGCTGCGCTTCCGGACCCGCACCGTCGCGGTGGCGATGGGCGCAACCGTCGTCACGGTGTACCTCTTCTGTCTGTTGTCGATGCTGTTGACCGCGATGGGCACCACGCTGCTGTCCTTCCGGCTCGAACCGATCCTGGTGTGCGCGCTGGCCGCTGCGGGCGTCTTCGGTGTCGTCGACATCGCCCACTGGGCCGTGCGCAGGTTCGGTGACGTACGCGTGGTCGTGGGTGCGGTGGCCGTACTCGCCGCGATCGCAGCGGCACAGAGCATTCCGGGCCATCTCGGCACGGAGATCACCACCGCGTACACCGACACCGACGGATACGGAGAGCGTGCGGATGCACGTCCGGCCGGCGCCGAATCGTATTTCGCCGAGATCGACAAGCGCATCGCCGCACAGACCGGCCGACCACAGACCGAGAACATCGTCCTCACCGCCGATTACGGATTCCTCTCGATCTACCCGTACTGGGGTTTCCAGGGACTGACCTCGCACTACGCGAATCCGCTGGCCGAGTTCGACAAGCGCGCCGCGGCCATCGCGCGGTGGGCGAAGTCGGAGGACGCCGATCAGCTGGTCCGGCACCTCGACGAGTCGCCGTGGAAGGCCCCCGACGTCTTCCTGTTCCGGTACAGCGCCGACGGATACACGCTGCGGCTCGCCGAGGACGTCTACCCGAACGATCCGAACGTGAAGCGCTACACCGTCACCTTCGACCCCACGGTCTTCGACGACCCGAGGTTCGAGGTCACCGAGATCGGTCCGTTCGTCCTCGTCGTCCGGAAGTGACCGATGCGTCGACCCTTGCGCACCCGGCCGATGGAGATCACGCGGATCGAGGGTGACTCGTCGACAACGCATTTCGTCCACACCGATGTCGTGAACTGGGTACTGCTGGAACAGGATGGTGAGCTCACCCTCATCGACGGCGGTTACCCCGGGCAGGCCGGTCAGGTCGTCGAGTCGATCGAGCAGATCGGCCGGCGTCCGGAGGACATCCGCGGCGCACTGCTGACACATGCGCACGTCGACCACCTCGGCGGGCTGGCGAAGTTGCACTCGCGGTACGGCTTCGACGTGTTCATGGATCCCGTCGAGGTCGATCACGCACTGCGCCATCACCTCCAGCAGGCCACTCCGCTGGACCTCGCACCGCTCGCCGTCCGTCCAGGTTTGTGGACGTGGCTGGCGAAGACCCTGCCCCTCGGGGTGTTGAGCAGGTCGGGATTGTCGGCGGCAGCACCGTTCCCGGAGCCGCTCGATCTGCCGGGTTCGCCGGTGCCGGTGGCGAGTCCCGGACACACCGACGGCCACAGCGCCTATCTGGTCGGCGACGGGCGGGCGCTGGTCTCCGGCGACGCACTGGTCAGCGGTCATGAGGTGTCGGCGATCGCTGGGCCACAGTGCATTCCGTCGCCGTTCCAGCACGACGAGCCCACCGCTCGTCGCAGTGTCGAGCGATTCACCGGCCTCGAGGCCGACCTGCTACTCGCAGGTCACGGTCCGCTGTATCGCGGCAGGGTCGCCGACGCCGCCCGCCGAGCGCTCGCGCTCTGAATCGCCGCCGGCGCTCGCGCTCTGAGCTATTCCGCGAAACCCACGAACCTTGCGGCTTCCTCGACCGACTTGCGCTCGGAGACCACTGCAGTGGCGGGGAAGGTCTCATCCGGCCAGCCCAGCGCGATGCTCTTCATGATGACCTGGTCGTCCGGGATTCCCGCGTGCTCTCGCACGACGGGCGACTGCATGATGCCCTGACTGTTGATCACCGCACCCAGACCGCGGGACCAGGCGGCATTGACCAACGCGGTGGAAACCGCTCCGCAGTCGAAGGGCGTGTCGTCGCTGCCGTCCAGGATGCGGTCGTAGGTCACGATCACGCCGACCGGCGCATCGAACTGACGGAATCCTCGCAGGACCCAGTCCTGCCGCATCTCCGTGTCGTCGCGGGCGATGCCCATCGCGGCGAACAGTTGCTTCGCCACGCCGACCTGACGATCGCGATGTACGCCGGTGAACCGTTCCGCCCCGGTCCGGAACTCGCGAGAGTGCGGCACACCGGCCAGGTTGCGTTCGGTGTTTCCCGCACGGATGCGATCCAGCGGTTCGCCCGTGATCACATGGAAGTTCCAGGGCTGGGTGTTCATCGAGGACGGGGCCCGCATGGCCAGCGCGAGAACTTCCTCGATCAGTTCTCGGGGCACGGGATCCGGTGTGAAACCGCGAATGCTGCGGCGTCCCAGAATCACTTCGTCGAACTGCATCGTCAACCTCTCATCGAGCCCCGGCCCCATCCGGCATCCGACGGGCGGCCGTCTCCACCCTACTGAGCCATGGCCTCGCGACTGTTAGCCCTGCCACGTTCTCCCGGGGTGACCGTGCCGCCTGCCCGAACAAAGGGTAGGTTTACCTCACAAAGCGGCGAGCACGGGGGAAAGTTCGAGGACATGAACGGCGACAAGCACCTGGATTCCAGTCCGTCTCCCACACCCGGATCATCGGAACCCCCCGAGTCGAGCACCGTCGCCGCCCGATGGCGAGCCGTCGCCGCGAGCCGTGGCGACGCCGTCGCAGTCCGCACACCAGAGGCGTCGATCACCTTCGCCGAGGCGGCGTCCCGCGTGGAGCTGCTCGCCGACCGGATCGTCGCGAGCACCGAGCCTGGCGAGGCCGTCCCCGTCGAGATCGAGTCCGACATCGACTCGGTGATCTCTATGCTGGCGGTCTGGTGCTCGGGACGACGTCTCGTCCTGCTCGATCCGTTCCTGCCCGAAGATCGGCGCGCGAACATCCTGCGACTGTCCGGGGTCAACCCGCCGACACCGTCGACCGCACCGGCTCCCACTGGGGACGAGGCCCGCGGGCGGACGGTCGTCGAGCCGGGACCCGACGACCCGGCGGTGCTGCTGTTCACCTCCGGCTCCACCGGCGCCCCCAAGGTTGTGGTGCTGCCCCAACGGATGCCGGTGAACCATGCGCGTGACGGACGTCGGTTCTTGCGTCTGGGCCCCGACGATCGGGCTGCGGTCCTGCTCCCGCTGAGCTTCGGCGGCGGGTTGGACGCGCTCACGATGAGCCTGCTGAACGGCGCGACCATGCTGCTCTGGGATGTGCGCCGCCGCACCACCACCGGGTTGCGGGACTGGCTGTCCGCGACGGGCGCGACGACCGCACACTGCACGCCGTCACTTCTGCGCTCATGGCTGGGCGAACTCTCCGCCGACGACGCCATCGGATCACTACGCCTGTTGTCCACCTGCGGGGAACCCGCTCACGGGGACGACGTCCTGCGCGCACGCCGGACGATCCTCCCACGCGGCGAGTTCTGTTGCTGGGCAGGGGCGTCGGAGGTCGGAAACCTCGCCTTCAACCTCTTCCCGCCCGAGCGGGACGTCGAGGCCGGCGCCATACCGGTCGGCAGTCCCGCGTCGGACAAACGCGTCCGCATCGTCGACGAGCACGACGCAGACGTGCCCACAGGCGTCACCGGAGAGGTCGTCGTCGAGTCCGCGCACATCGCTTCCGGCTACCACGCGAATCCGGAACTGACGGCCCGGCGATTCACCTCGCTGCCCGATGGTCGGACGCGCTACCGCACCGGCGACCTGGGCCGCCTCGACGAGAACGGCGAGCTCTCGCTGCTCGGACGAGATGACGACGCCGTCAAGGTCCGCGGCTACCTCGTCGAGCCGCTGGAAGTGGAGGCCGCACTCCTCGCCCTGCCCTGGACGGTCGATGCGGTGGTCACCGCGAACCGGAACGAGGGACGCCTGACCGCACATGTCGCGGTCGATCCGGCGAAATGGTCGCCATCGCCGGCCGAGATCCGACTTGAGCTCGGGAAGTCGTTGACGCCGTGGATGATCCCACAGGACATCATCGTGCTGTCCGAACTCCCGCGCAACGAGCGCGGCAAGGTCGTCCGCGCGGAGCTACCACCACCGCCGCCGCGGCCGGCTCCGGAACCCCCTCGAGGGCTGACCGAGTTTGCGTTGCACCAAGTCTGGTGCGACATCCTGGGACTCGAGAGCATCGGACGCAACGAGGATTTCGTCGAACTCGGTGGCGACTCGCTCGCCGCCGCGAAGATGCTCGCCGAGGTGGGACACCATCTCCAGTTGGACGTGAACACCGCGATGCTCGCCGAGGCGCCGACGATCGCTCGGTTCGCCGCCCGGATCGAGGCCGCGGCGAAGGAGCGGTCGAAGAACGCCTCGGGCGCCACTCTGATCCCGTTGCGGAAGGGCACCGGCGACCCGATCTTCCTCATGGCCGGCGCCGGCAGTCTCGCGACGAGCCTGACGCCCATCGTCCGGGCACTCTCCGGCGACCGTCCCGTCTACGGCATCCAGTCCCGGGGCGTCGAGAAGCGGGGCCGTGCAGACCATTCCGTCCGTGCTGCTGCACGCCGCGCGATCACCGACATCCGCTCGGTGCAACCGCGCGGCCCATACCAGGTCGGCGGATACTCGCTGGGCGGATTCATCGCCGTCGAGGTGGCTGCACGCCTCACCAAGGCGGGCGAGACCTGCCACACCGTGGCGGTGCTCGACTCCGTGATCGATCCCGCTCTGGCGCAGCGACTCTCCGGCGAACGCCCGAACCTGATCCAGCGGATCCGCAGCTCGCTGCGCTCACTCACCGCCGCGAAGGAGACCCTGCCCGACCGGACCGGTAGCGATGAGGACAGCAAGCCCGGCGGCTCACCTCTGCAGCACGCGCTGCAGCAGATCGCCCTCAAGGTGCTGGTGCTCACCGCCGGACTCGTGCCGTTGTCCACGTCCGTGCAGTGGGTGGTCTTCTTCCGGCTCGGCACCGAGATGATCCGACGGCACCGACCGAGCCCCTACTCCGGTCCGATCACGGTCATCCGGGCCCGCACCAACACCGACGATCCGGCATTGTGGGGCCATTTCACCTCGGGCCGGGTCGAGTTCGTCGACGTCGACGGCGACCACATCTCGGTGATCCGCCCACCGCACGTCGCCGCCACCGCGCGGGCGATCGATCAGGTCCTGGAGCGCACGTCGGACTGAGGTCGCACGCGACGTCAGTCAGGCGTAACCGATTGCTGCACAACCCCGTGGTCACGCCGTCTGTGGATGGACATCTGTTCTTGTCGGTGGGGTGTTCTACCTTGGTTGGTAACAGATTCAGCCATCCAGGTTGGGCTGTAGACGTTGTGGGGGCAGCGTGTCGAACAGGTGGACCGATCTACCGGGCGAGTTCTTCGCCGGGGTCGATCCTGCCCACCCCGAATCGTCCGACACCGCAACCCATATGGAACGGATACGGTCGGTCCGCCACGGCGAGGCCTACCTGGCCTGGTGTCGCTACCAGTCGATCGCCATCGTCTACGACCAGCTCGTCGTCAACGGCACTGGTGGGTTTTTCATCGACCGTTACACCGAGATGGTGACCCGGGTGTGCCGCGAAGACGCCATCACGCGCTACCAGGCTGATCGGTGGGTCGGCGAAGCACTCGCGCTGCGCGAGCGGCTGCCGAAGGTGTTGACCACCCTGCGCGACGGCATCCTCTCACGCCAGTTGATCCAGACCGTCGTCTCCCGCACCGACCTGATCTCCGACGACACGATCATGGCCGACCTCGACACCGAGATCGAACGCATCCTGCGCAGCCGCACGGGCGCGTGGACCACAGTGCGACTGCGCGACATGGTTGATCGCCTGGTCTTCCGTCACGACCCCGACGCGGTCCGGGAACGCCGCCGCGAAGCCTTGGACAAACGCGGCATGTGGACGGAGAACTTCGCCGACGGCACCGGCGAGATCACCGGCGTCATGGCCGCCGAAAACGTGCGCATCGCCGAGAAAGCGGTGAAAGCGTTGGCCGACACCGTCTGCGCCCATGATGGTCGCACGCGGAACCAGCGGAACTCTGATGCCATGTTCGCGCTGTTGACCGGCACCGCTTTCGAGTGTCAGTGCCAGCGGGAGGACTGCGACGCCGACATCCCCGACCCGGCTGAGGTTGTCCGGTCGGTGAGTACCGAGATCGTGATCCACGCCGTCACCGACCCCGCCACCCTCGACGGTGCGCCCGGTATCGCCTGGGTCGACGGTCACGGCGTCATCTCCGATGAACACATTCGCGACCTCGCCGCCCGGCCCGACGCGATCATCAAACCCATCACCCCTGTCCGCACGGCACCCATACGTGTTGCCGCAGAGTCGGACTCGTCGGCCGGTGAAGACGAGGGCGACGCACAGTCGCGTCAGGCCGAGCGTTCGCGACCCGACGCCGGTGCGACTGGTGAGTCGACGGAGTCGAACTCGGCCGATTCGCCGGAGGCGGCTTCGTCGGGTGTAGTCGTTGTCTATCCCGGTGCGCAATCCGCCGATCCGTACCGGCCCACCACCGCGTGCGCCGACTTCGTGCGCGTGCGCGACGGCTATTGCACCGAACCCGGCTGCGCGGGTTCGTCATTCGACAGCGACCTCGACCACGTCACCGAGTACGACCACACCAACCCCACCCAAGGCGGGGACACCTCCAGTGAAAACCTCAACGCCAAATGCCGGTTCGGGCATCTGCACAAAACCTTCGGCGACTGGATCGATGTCCAGTACCGCGACGACGACGGCCACCTGGTCACCGAATACCGCACCCCGGACGGCGTGGTAATTCCCGGTGACGCCGAAACCCTCGAGGACTTCTTCCCCAACCTGCGACGCATCCGCTACGAACAGCCACCCCAGGCACCACCCACACCCAGGGTCATCACCGGGGACGACGCCCCGCCGCCCACCAACCGGCTTGCCAACAAACACGCACGCCGGCGGGCCGAACGTGCCCGCAACAAGAAGCAACGCCTCACCGACCAGGCAGACCCGCCGCCGTTCTGACGGGTCAGTCTCCCTCGGCAGCCTTCTTGATGCCTGCCAGACGACGATCCCATCCTCGCGCGATGGTGTCCAGGTGCCGGGCGAGGCGCGAGAGCTCCGAACCGACCGCCTCGTAACGGATTTCACGACCGGCCCGTGACGCCGTGACCAGGCCCGCATCGGTCAGGACCTTGAGGTGTTTGGCTATCGCCTGACGGCTGATCGGCAACTCGGTCGCGAGCGTCGACGCCGACGCGGGTTCGGTTCCCAATCTGACGAGGATGTGCCAGCGACTCTCGTCGGCGAGAGCACCGAAGACCTCGACCGGGGCGACGTCAGGCACGAGAACCGCTCGTCAGGTGAGTGCGTGCCAGTTCGAGCTCGATCTTCCAGCCTTCGGTGTTGCCGTCGAACTTGGCCCGCCGATCCGCATCCGAACCCGACAGCGAGGCGAATCCCGACTCGACGACCTTGAGGATCACTCCGGACCCGGAGTCGGTGATCCAGAACTCGACGAGCGTCGACTCCGAGTCGGGATCGGATGCGTCGGCCAGCCACCGGAAGGCGGCGTATCGCGGTTCGTCGAGTTTCACGGTGCGAAAGACGAAGGCGCCGTGAACCGGATCGTGAACGGTCGACAGATCTCCGTCGCGTTCGATTCGATGATCGGTGATCACGCTGTCGTTGATGTACCAGCCGGGTTCACTGACGAGCTGCCAGACGCGCTCGGCGGTCGCCTCGATGGCGATCTCCCGCTCGATCCGATCGAGTTCGTCATCGATTGCGGTGGTTGTCGTTTCGTTTGCGGATCGGGGATCGGTCCCACTCATGACGCCTCCTGGGCCGTTTCGAATGATGCAACTCAATGGTTGCACCATGACCCACGACTTGCAACCCTCCGGTTGCAATAAGACGTTCAGTCGACCAACTCGGCGAGTCTCCGGATCGCGAACTCGTATCCACGGATGCCATAGCCCGCGATGACGCCTGCCGCGATGGGCGAGACGTAGGAGTGGTGCCGGAACGCCTCGCGCTGGTGCACGTTGCTGATGTGCACCTCGAGGATCGGCACGCCGGGTACGACCAGGGCGTCGGCGAGGGCCACGGACGTGTGGGTCCACCCGCCGGGGTTGATGACGATGCCACTGATCTTCCCGACCGATTCGTGAATCCAGTCGATCATCTGTCCCTCGTGGTTGGTCTGCGCGGCGCGCAGACCGAAGCCGAGTTCCGATGCCGTCCGTTCGGCGAGGTCGACGACGTCGTCGAGTGTCTCGGACCCGTAGATCGCGGGCTCCCGGGTGCCGAGTGTGTTCAGGTTCGGCCCGTTGAGCAGCAGGATCGGCAACGGTTCGACGCCGGCGGCATCGGACGTGGAGTCGGACATGGGTTCACCATAGTCTCCGCCGCCTCGCCGACCGGGGCGAGACACCTCAGCGGCTACCATCTCTCTTTGTGCCAGCGCAGACCGTTCGACGAGCGAGGATCGTCGCCATAGTCACGGGCCTGCTCGGGTTCCTTCTCGCGCTGGCCACGCCGCTGATGCCGGTCGAACAGAAGACCGCGGAGATCAACTGGCCGCAGAACGGACAGATCGGTTCGGTCGCCTCCCCACTCATCGGCTACACCCCCGTCGACCTCGACGTCACCATCCCGTGCACGGCGGTCGACGACCTGCCGCCCGGTGGTTCGGTACTGTTCTCGACCACACCGAAGCAGGCGGAGAAGTCCGCCGAGCGCGGCCTGTTCATCCGCAAGACCGGTGCCGCCGACGTCCCGGCCGACCGCCAGGGCGTCGAGGTCGTCATCCGCAACGTCCCGCTGGTCTCGGCGAGCCTCCAGGACATCCGCACGCAGGACTGCCGCGAGATCGTCGTCCACGCCGATTCCGGCGCGGTGACAGCCGAATTCGTCGGCATGACCGACGACGCGGGCGATCCGCTCGCGGGAACCACCGAGGACAAAGAGGCCTTCAAGAACTCGCCCGATCAGCGCCCGCAGGTCACCGGTCTCTTCACCGACCTGTCGGGTCCGGCGTCCGATGTCGCCGGCCTCGACGCGCATGTCACCGTCGACTCCCGGTACAACACCGCCCCGACCATCTCGAAGTTGCTCGTCGTCATCGTCGGTGTCAGCTCGACGCTGCTCTCGCTCGCCGCACTGGCAGTCCTCGACTCGACCGACGGTCGTCGGCACCGGCGCATCTTCCCGGCCCGCTGGTGGCGCCTCAACACACGTGACTATGTGGTGATCGGCGCGCTGATCCTCTGGCACATGATCGGCCCCAACACCTCCGACGACGGCTATCTGCTGACGATGTCGAGGGTCGCGCAGGACAGCGACTACACCGCCAACTACTTCCGCTGGTACGGCGCCCCGGAGGCGCCGTTCGGCTGGTACTACCAGGTGTTCGGGTTGCTCAGTCATGTCTCGGTGGCCAGTCCGTGGATGCGGCTTCCGGCGCTCGCCTGTGGAATCCTGGTGTGGCTCATCGTGAGCCACGAGGTGATCCCGCGGCTCGGTCGTGCCGCGGTCACCCGCCCGATGGTCGCGTGGACCGCCGCCTTCGCCTTCCTCGCCTGCTGGTTCCCGTTCAACAACGGACTGCGTCCCGAGCCGATCATCTGCCTCGGCGCCCTGCTGACCTGGTGTTCGGTGGAACGCGCCATCGCCACCGGTCGGCTGCTGCCGGCCGCGGTGGCGTGTCTGGTGGGCGCGTTCAGCATCGCCGCCGGTCCCACCGGTGTGCTCGCGGTCGCGGCGCTGATCGCCGGTGCACGACCGATGATCATGGCGCTGATCAAGCGCGCCCGGGTGATCACCGGCGACTCGACCTCGCGTCACGCGCTGAGATGGTCGTTCGTCGCGTTGATCGCCCCGATCCTGGCCACCGGCAGCTTCGTGGTCTTCGTGGTGTTCTCGAACCTGACCCTGCGCTCGTTCTCCGAGGCGTCGAGCATGAAGACCGCGCTCGGGCCGTCGATGAACTGGTACAACGAGCTCGGGCGATACTCGGCACTGTTCGCCTTCTCCGCCGACGGGTCGATCGCACGACGCTTCGCGGTCCTCGCGATGATCCTCGGCCTCGTGGTGTCCGCGGCGGTCCTGATCCGCAAGAACCGGATCCCCGGCACCGCCATCGGACCCACTCGGCGCATCGTCGCGATCACCTTCGCCTCGCTGGTGTTCCTCATGTTCACACCGACCAAGTGGACCCATCACTTCGGTGTCTTCGCCGGTATCGCCGCCGCGCTGGCGGCCATCGCCGCGATCGCCGCGAGTCAGCAGTCGATGCACTCACGACGCAATCGCACCCTGTTCTGTGCGCTCGTCCTGTTCATCGGCGGTCTGGCGTTCACCGGCCCGAATTCCTATTACTACTACTCCTCCTGGGGAATGCCCTGGGGGATCCAGCAGGTGACGATCGGCGGCCTGATGCTCGGGAGCGTCCTGCTCTACGCGTCGCTCGCACTTCTCCTCGTCGCGCTGTGGTTCCACTTCCGTGAACCCTTCACCGGCACCGACCCGCATTCCGCGGATCCGCATGTCACCGACGTGGATCCGAAGGCACCCGTCGACACGTCCGACCAACGCTGGTACCGGCGACTGTTCGCCTCGGTGGCCGCCGCACCCCTCGCCTATCTCGCGATGGCCGTCGTCCTCTTCCAGATCATCACCGCGATCTTCGCGGGCATCCACCAGAGCTCCTCGTATTCGGTGCCGCGGTCCAACCTCGCGGCGGTTGCCGGTGAGCCATGTGGGATGGCCGACAAGGTGTGGGTGGAGTCCGACCCCAACCGCGACATGCTGCGTCCCGTCGACTCGTCGCTGACCAACCCGCTCGGCGGTCCGGCCCCCGCCCCCGGCGCCTCGCCCGCCACCTCGGGCTTCTCCCCGAACGGTGTACCGACGGACCTGGCGTCGACCGCCAGCGAGGGCTCGCTGGGCGTGCTGTCCGGCAACGTCTGGGCGGACCCGAAGATCCTGAACTCCAACCCGGGGGGCACCGGAGGCGGTGAACTGCCCGACCCCGGCGTCAACGGCAGCACCGCGGCACTACCGTTCTTCCTCGACCCCGCGACGACGCCGGTCATGGGTAGTTACTCCAAGTTCGACCAGGTTCCGGCCCGCCTCACCTCCGGCTGGTACGCGCTCCCGAAGAACTGGCGTGACCGTCCGCTGCTGACGATGTCGGTGGCCGGCGAGTACGACAACCCGAACGTGATGCTCGAATACACCGCCGACCCGATCCGGCCGGACACCACCGACGCCGACCTGACCGCCGCCGGTGAGACCGAACTCATCGACCCCGGGCCCCGCCCGGCCTGGCGCAACCTGCGCTACAACACCGACGAGCTGCCCGCCGACACCACTGCGGTCCGCATCGTGGCCACCGACGACAACCTCAACGAGGACCGCTTCATCGTGCTGACCCCGCCCCGGGTTCCGCAGATGGACACCTTGCAGGACGTCGTCGGCAGCACCGACCCCGTGCACGTGGACTGGACGTCCGGGCTCGGGTTCCCCTGCCAGCGGCCCTTCACCCACGACGTGGGTGTCGCCGAGATCCCCAAGTGGCGCATCAAGCCGGGGTCGGATCTCGCCGCAGCCGTGTCGGCGTGGCAGAACAGCTTCGGCGGCGGCCCGCTCGGCTGGATCGAGGTCTCCCAGCAGGCGACCGCCCTGCCGACGTACCTGATGGCCGACATCGGTCGCGACTGGGGCGCGCTGGAACGCTACGAACCGTACGGCGGCGTGGACACCCTCGCCGACATCGAGACCGGTACGCAGACCCGCAGCGGTCTGTGGAGTCCCGCGCCGATCAGATACTGACGACGAGCGGACACTTCAGTCCAAGGTCAGGGTGCGCGGTAGGTGAGCGGGTGCCGGTCGCATACGATCAAACACCGTGCCTGTGACAGCCCCGACGTCTCGTGTTTCCGCACGTACCGCCCGTCTGATCGCGATCGTCGCGGGTGTCCTCGGCGTGGTGCTGTGCGCACTCACGCCCTTGCTCCCGGTGAAGGCCACCGACGCCGACATCACCTGGCCGGCGGGTCAGGAGCTCAACGCCGAGACGTCGTCGGTGATGGCGCCGCTGATCGCGCAGACCCCGCAGACTCTCGACGCCCGGATACCGTGTTCGACGCTGGCGAGTGCCCCGACCGGCGTGATCCTGGCGACCATGCCCGTGAGCGCACCGACGTCGAAGGGTTCGTCGCTGTGGGTGACCGGAACCGATCAGGCCGTCACCGTCACGTTCCGAAACAGTGTCGCGGCCACGGCGCCACGTGCCGACCTCGACCGTTGCCGTGAACTGCACATATTCTCCGCACCGAGCGGGCCGGGCGCCCAGTTCGTCGGTCTCGGCGACTCGACGGTGCTCCCGCCGGAGAAGCGCCCGCAGGTCGCCGGGATCTTCAGCAACCTGAGCCCCGAGCGGGTCCGCGCCGCGGCCGCCGACGGGATGTCGGTCTCGATCCGCGTCGACAACCGCTACGAGTCGTCGCCGACGGTGCTGAAGATCGTCGTGATGGTCCTCGCCGTGATCTCGGTGATCGTGGCGCTCATCGCGCTCGCCCAACTCGACCGAATCCTCGGGTACCACCGCCGGATCGGGGCGCGCACCCGTGCCTGGTGGCACTCGCTCAAGCCGCGGGCCACCGACCTGGTCGTCACCGCCATCCTGCTGATCTGGTTGTTCCTCGGCGCCGGATCGCCCGACGACGGCTACATCCTCAACATGGGCCGCACGGCCGACGGATTCGGGTACCTGGCGAACTACTACCGCTTCTACGGCATCCCCGAGGCGCCGTTCGACTGGTACTACAGCTTCCTCTCGGTGTGGTCGTCGATCTCCTCGTCGATCCTCTGGATGCACATCCCGGCGATGGTCGCGGGCCTCGTGTCGTGGTTCGTCCTCAGCCGGGTGCTTCTGCCACGCCTGGGTCCGGCAGTGCGCCGCAGTGCATGGGCGACGTGGGCCGCCGCCCTGACGTTCACCGCGTTCTGGTTGCCGTTCTGCAGCGGACTCCGCAGTGAGGGCATCATCGTCCTCGGCTCCCTGTTGACCTGGTGGGCAGCCGAGCACGCCATCTCCACCCGTCGTCTGCTTCCCGCCGCACTCGCCGCCGGGCTCGCCGGGTTCACCCTCGCGCTCGCGCCGCACGGTGTCGTCGGTATCGCGATCCTGCTCGTCGCGGCGCGTGCCCTGCTGCACATCCTGCTCCGCCGCCGCAACGAACTCGGTGGTTCGCGGTGGACGGCGACCGCGGCGCTCGTCGCGCCGATCGTCGCCGCGGGGATGGTCGTCCTGGTCGTCGTCTTCCGGGACCAGACCCTCGCGACTGTGCTGGAGGCGATCAAACTCCGCTACACCGTCGGTCCGGTGATCTCCTGGCACCAGGAGTTCCTGCGGTACTACTTCATCTCGGTCGTCACCGACGACGGTTCGCTCACCAGACGCGTACCGCTCCTCCTGCTGCTCGCCGGCCTGTTCGTGGTGGTCGCGGTGATGTTGCGGCGCACCCGCATTCGCGGCATCGATCCCGGCCCGGTGTGGCGTCTCGTCGGGGCCGTCGGCGTCACCCTGCTGCTGTTCGTGTTCACCCCGACCAAGTGGACGATCCAGTTCGGCGTGCTCGCGGGTCTCGCCGCCGCGATCTCCGCGGCCGCGACCATCGCCGTCGTGCAGTCGGCGGCGCGTTCGGCTCGCAACCTGACCGTCTTCGTCTCGGGTCTGCTCTTCGCGATGGCCGCGGCGATGGCCGGCTACAACTCGTGGCCGTTCGCTTACGAATACGGCATCTCCTGGTTCGACCGGGCGCCCGTCATCGCCGGATACGGCGCGTCGACGCTGTTCCTGATCCTCGCCGTACTCGCCGCCGCGCTGGCGGTGTGGCAGCATCTCCGGCTCGACTACGTCACCAATCGTGGACTCGCACACAGCGACACCGGTCCCGGCGAAACCCGGGCAGACCGACGTCGCCTGTTCCTCGCCTCCTCCCCGATCGCGGTGATCGCCGGCCTGCTCGTCGTCGTCGAGATGCTGTTGTTCGTGAAGGCGGCCGTCACCCGGTATCCCGCGCCGACGGTGCTCGCCGAGAACCTGAACACCCTGCGCGGCAACCCGTGTGGCCTCGCCGACGAGGTGCTCGTCGAACTCGATCCGAACACCGGGATGCTCACCCCCGCGGGTGGTGCGTCGGCGACCGCGGCGTTGCGCGGCGAGAACCCGGTGGGCTTCTCCCCCAACGGCATTCCGGATGACCTCCAGCCCGAACCCGGAAGTCAGCGACCGGGCCAGATGAACGTCTCGGCGAGCATGGCACGCCCGTTCGCCATCACCGGCGGACTCGGTGCGGGCACCACCGGTGGTCGCGGACCCGAGACCGTCAACGGTTCGACCGCCAAACTCCCCTTCGGACTCGATCCCGCCACCACCCCGGTGCTCGGCAGCCACGGCTACAACGGGGAGGCGCGTCTGACGACCGGCTGGTACGACCTGCCCGCCGACCGTGCCGCCTCGCCGCTGCTCGTGTTCAGCACCGCGGGCGCCGTCTCGACCATCGACACCTTCGGGGTCCGGAACTTCGGGCAGAAGATGGTCGTGCAGTTCGGCCGTCCGGGACCGGACGGCTCGTTCGAACAGGTCGGCCCGGACATGCTGCCCATCGATCCCGGACCGGTGATCCTGAACCGTCCGTGGCGCAACATGCGTATACCGATGTCGGCGGCCCCGCCCGCGGCGACCGTGATGCGACTGTCGTTGCAGGACAACAACCTCGGCGACCAGCAGTTCATCGGGATCACCCCGCCCCGCGCTCCGCAGCTGCAGTCTCTGCAGGAGGTCGTCGGATCGTCGGCGCCGACCCTGATCGACTTCGGGGTGGCCTCACACTTCCCGTGCCAGCAGCCGATGGGTGTCTCGCACGGCGTCGCGCAGGTGCCGCAGTGGCGGATCCTGGGTGACTACCCGCTGACCAACTCGCAGTCCAAGACCTGGCAGGCCGGGGTCGACGGCGGCCTGCTGGGCATCTCGGAGGCGACGACCTCGGCACGGGCCGTGTCGACCTATCTCGAGGACGACTGGGCCCGCGACTGGGGCGCGCTGGAGAAGCTGACGCCGCTGGTGCCCGGTGCACCGAATGCACAGATCGACACCGCACAGACGACGCAATGGGGCTGGTCACGCACCGGCTCGATCAGGGTGGAGCCCCAATCCGATGAGTGAATCCAACCGCACCGCGAAGATCGTCGCCGTCGTCACGGGCCTGCTGGGCTTCCTGCTCGCCATCGTCACGCCGATCCTGCCGGTCAACCAGACCACCGCCGAACTCAAATGGCCACAAGGCGATTCCGTGTCGGATGTGGCGGCGCCGCTGGTGGCCTTCGTCCCGATCGACATGGACATGTCCGTGCCGTGTTCGCTGGCCTCCCGGTTACCCGCGCAGGGCGGGGTCCTTCTCTCGACGACGCCGGCGGGCGGCCAGGACGACTCCGCCCGCGGTCTCTTCGTCCGCGCCACCGCCGACACGCTGACGATGATCGACCGCAACGTGGTGCTTCTCAACACCGATCGTGCGGCGGCGCAGGCCAACCCGAACTGCCGCATCGTGATGCACGCCGACGGCGAGGGCGTCGACGGCCGTTTCGAGGGCCTGCCCGCGCCCGACGCCGCCACCGGCGGTCTGCACGAGTTCGCCATCCCCGACCACGAGATGCGCCCCCAGATCGTCGGCATCTACAGCGATCTGCCCGCCGACGCGTCCCGGGACGGACTGTCGCTGCGCGCGACCATCGACACCCGCTACGTCAGCTCGCCGACGCCCCTCAAGCTCGCGGCGATCGTCGTCGGCATCGTGATGACGATCCTCTCGCTCATCGCACTGGGCGTCCTGGACCGCCGGGACGGTCGCGCGCACAAGCGATTCCTGCCGACCGGCTGGTGGACGATCCGCCCTCCGGATGTCGCAGTCGTCGCGATTCTCGCCTTCTGGTGGTTCGCCGGTGCCAACACCTCCGACGACGGTTACAACTTCACGGTCGGCCGCATCACCAGCGAGGCCGGCTACGCGGACAACTACTTCCGGTACTTCGGCGTCCCCCAGGACCCGTTCGGCTGGCATTTCCAGGTCATCTCGTGGATGACGAACGTCAGCGTCGCCACGCCGTGGATGCGCCTGCCGGCCTTCCTGCTCGGACTCCTCGGCTGGTGGCTCATCAGCCGCGAGGTGATCCCGCGCCTGGGACGCGCGGTCCGCAACAGCACCCCCGCCGTGTGGTCGGCCGCCTTCGTGTTCCTCGCGATCTGGTTGCCGTTCAACAACGGTCTGCGTCCCGAACCCGCCGAAGCCGTGGGTGCGCTGCTCACCTGGTGCTGCGTCGAACGGGCCATCGCCACCAGACGTCTGCTGCCATACGCGATCGCGGTGGTGACCGCGGCGTTCACGCTGGCCCTCGCGCCCGGCGGACTGATGGCGGTCGCCGCCCTCCTCGCCGGCATCCGGCCGATCGTCAAGACCCTGGTGTCCCGGAGAAACCGCGACGGCCTGCTGCCGATGCTCGCGCCGATCCTGGCGGCGGGCACCGCGGTCCTCTTCCAGATCTTCTTCGACCAGCCGATCGGCGCGCTCATCGCCGGCAACAAGGTCGCCTCCGACGTCGGACCTACTCTCGAGTGGTGGCAGGAACCGATCCGGTACTACTACCTGATCCTGCCCACCGCGGACGGCACCCTGGCCCGTCGTTTCGGCGTGCTCACAATGATCCTGTGCCTGTTCGTCGTGCTGCTGCGCCTGCTGCGTCGCGAGCATCCGAACGGGGTTGCGCGCGCTCCGATCTGGCGTCTGGTCGCGGTCACCCTGGGCACGATGTTCTTCATCGCGTTCACCCCGACCAAGTGGACCCATCACTTCGGTGTGTATGCGGGTATCGCCGCCGGTCTCGCCGCCGCAGCGGGCGCGATGATGGCACCGGCGGTGCTGCGGTCACGCCGCAACCGCACCTTCTTCGCGGCCACTGTTCTCGCGATCACCGGGATCTCCTTCGCCGGCACCAACGGCTGGTGGTTCGTCGGCAGCTACGGCGTGCCGTGGTGGGACCGTCCGCCGGCCGTCGGCGGGGTCAACGTCGCGTGGTTCATCCTCCTCGCGGCGGTCGTCACCGCCCTGGCCGGACTGTGGTTCCACTTCCGCGACGACTTCGTCGACGAACAGACCCGTACCCGCGGCGGTGACCACTGGTATTCGAAGCTCAAGTTCTCACCGCTGCCGGTGATCTCGGGCCTGATGGTGTTGTTCATGGTCGCATCGTTCCTGAAGGGCGCCTACGAGCAGCGGGATTCCTGGTCCTGGATGAAGTCGAATGCTCGTGCCCTGACCGGCAATTCGTGCGGCCTGGCCAACGACGTCCTGGTCGAGGCCGACCCCACGGCCGGCCTGCTCGCTCCTTCAGCGGTGAACGGTCGTCCCGCACCCGGTGTGTCGCAGGCACTGTCGGGTCCGGATGCGACCGGCTTCACGCCCAACGGCGTCCCCGACAAGCTGTCGGTGGACGCCACCGAGAACAACGACTCCGCCACCACGAGCGCCCAGAACACCGCACAGACCGGCGCCGGTGCGGACGAGTCCGCCAACTCGTCGTCGGCGCAGGGCGGGACCGAGGGCGGCCAGGGCGCACGCGGCATCAACGGGTCGACGGTGCGCCTGCCGTTCGGTCTGAACCCTTCCGCCACACCGGTTCTCGGCAGTTACGGAGCGCCGTCGGGCTCCGCCTCCCTGACCACGGACTGGTATCAGCTGCCCGCACGCTCGGACGACGCACCGCTGCTGACCATGGCGGTCGCCGGATCGGTCGAGGCGGTCGACGGCATCGGTGTCGTGCACGCGGGCCAGAAGGTGATCGCCCAGTTCGGTCGCCTCGGCGCCGACGGCCGCGTGGTGCCGACCGGCCAGATGTTCCCCATCGACATCGGCGAGGTCCCGACGTGGCGCAACCTGCGGTTCCCGCTCGCCGATTCGCCGCCGCAGTCCACCGTGGTGCGCATCCTGGTCGAGGACACGGCCGCGGCGTCGTCGGAGTGGGTGGCCATCACGCCGCCGCGCGTCGGCAAGCTGGCGACACTCGACGACGTCGTCGGCCGGACCGATCCGGTGTTCATCGACTGGCTGCCCGGCCTGGTCTTCCCGTGCCAGCAGCCGATGAAGGTGCGTAACGGCGTCCTCGAGGTGCCCAAGTGGCGGATCATGCCCGACGCGGAGGCCACCCGGAAGAACAGCCAGACCTGGATGTCGGGCACCGCGGGCGGTCCGCTCGGCATCACGGAGGCGATGCTGCGTCCGACCCTGCTGCCGACCTACCTGCGCAACAACTGGGGACGCGACTGGGGCGGCCTGCAGCGGTTCACCGAGATCATCCCGGCGCCACCGGCCGAGATCGACCTCGGAGAGGCACGACGGTCGGGTCTGTACGACCCCGCACCGATGCGTTCCAGCGGGTACTGACACGTCGTGACCAGGGACGACGGGGACGCGCGGCTGATACCCAGGACGGCCCCGTCGAAACCTGGCGACCCGCCTTCGTTACCGCACCGTGATCTCCAATCTCGGTTGCGTCACTCATCCCCGGTGACGCTCGAACAGGCCGCGATCGGGACCTAGCGTCGTGTTCATGAGTAAATTCACGGCACCAGGACTCAGTACGGAATCGGCAGACGAGGTGGCCGGAATCCTGCAGGAGCGCCTCAGCGCGCTGAACGACCTGCACCTCACTCTCAAGCACATCCACTGGAACGTGGTCGGCGCGAACTTCATCGGCGTCCACGAGATGATCGATCCGCAGGTGGAACTGGTGCGCGGTTACGCCGACACCGTCGCCGAGCGCATCGCGACGCTCGGATCGTCGCCGCGGGGCACGGCCAAGGCGATCGAGACCGACCGCTCGTGGAGTGACTACTCGATCGGACGGGACACCGCGCAGGCACACCTCGGTGCCCTCGACCTCGTCTACGACGGTTTCATCACCTCGCACCGGGACGCGATCGAGAAGATCGGCGAGATCGACCCGATCACCGAGGACATCCTGATCGGGCAGACCGCCGAACTCGAGAAGTTCCAGTGGTTCGTCCGCGCCCACCTCGAGAGCTACACCGGGGAGCTGACCCACGCCGGCGCCAGTGGCGAGAAGGAAGCCGCCGATGCCGCGCGCTGACCGAGAAATCCGCTAGCCCGGTGAGGGCCGTCCCCCGGCCCTCACCGAAACCGCGGTCGCGAATGCCCACACCACCCAGTTCGCGGCCGCGGTTTCTCCTCCCTCGAACCGATCACGTTGCACGAACGACTCTCGACGTGACGCGGTGATCGCCGCACGTCCGGGAACCGACGCTTTGTTACTCTGAGCACAGGCTTTTGCCGTGAACAGGATGTGAAGACAGCGCGTCCGACCGGATCAATCGGGGCGTCCTCGCTCTGACGGGGAGGTACGTGTGGCTGATACACGATCATTCACGCTGTTCAACGATCTGGAGCTCCACATGCAGTTCGCGCAGGTCTGCCGGCTGTCGGACGGAGCGTTGGCCGCCGTCGAACTGCAGCTTCGTGGCCCCGCCGGGACCCGACTCGCCACCGCCGCCGCCCTCAAGCGGGCCGCGCGACTCGTCGAGGAACATCCGGTCCTGGACGAACGCAAACGCAAGATGGCTGCCGACCCGCGCGCACAGTCGCTGGCGAAGATCCTCCCGCTGCTGGTCAATCTCGACCTCGAACTGATCGACAATCTCGACGACGAGACGACGCGCACGCTCGAGCGCCATGTGATGGTGGTCTTGCCGGATGCCGTCGAGCGCAGCCCACAACGCACCCTCGCCCGGGTCGCCCGGGCGCGGGACGCCGGCAAGATCATCTGCGTCGACGGCCTGGTCCGCAGCGAGCACGCCGCCACCCTGCTCTCGCTCGTCGAACCCGACATCATCGTGACCGGCGCCGAACTGCTCGCCAAGCAGGCGACCGCCGATTCCGCCCAACTCGCGCACGCGCTGGCCGCGCACACCGAGCGCAGTCATGCCGTGGTGATCGCCGAGGGCGTCGACGACGAGCAGTCCCGCGTGACCGCTCAGACGATGGGTGCTGCGTTCGGTATCGGCGATCTGTACCCGCCGGTGTCCGACCCGTCCGTACTGGCGTCGCGGACCATCGTGCCGCTGCCCGAGATGCCGGTGTGGACGACCCCAGACCCGGACAAGTCGACCCCGTATCGGATCGCCTCGAGCTCGATCGAACCGCGGATGGGCAACAAGCGGCTGCTCATCGAGATGAGCAAGGCGCTGGAACACCAGGCTGCGATCGGCGGCGCCGCCATCGTCCTGGGCACCTTCCAGTACGCCGAACACTTCACCCCACGCACCGCCAAGCGGTGGCGGGAGATGTCGGAGAAGACCGGCCTGGCCGGTGTCTACGGGGTCGGACTGCCCGACGTCCGCGACGGCAACGTGCATCGCGCGCCCCTCGATCCCGAGGACGACCTGATCAACGAATGGAACGTCGCGGTTCTCGGTCCGCACTTCGCGGCCCTGCTCTCCGCTCGCGACCAGCACGACGCCGGACCCGACCTGGAGCGCACCTTCGAGTTCGTCCAGACCTATGACCGGATGACCGTCACCCAGGCCGTTCACTCGATTCTCGCGCGGTTCGCCTGACCCTTCGATACGCCCCTCCGCAAGCTCCGGGGCTACTCAGGGAGCACCACGCCGCCGCTCCGCAAGCTCCGGGGCCAACTCAGGGAGCGGGACGATTTGGGTTTGTCACAGCATCGCTGACTACGATGCGCCTGTGCCAAAGTCGCCTGGAGTGTCCGAAACAGACGAGCCCGCCGTCGGCGCCGATACCCCTGCAGCGCATCCTTCCGACCGCTCCTCCCGCACTGTGGCGATCGTGGCCGCGGTCGCCGGGCTGGTCGCGGTCGTCGCCGGTGTCCTGACCCCGTTTCTGCCGGTCAGCACGTCGACGGCGTCGATCACATGGCCGCAGGGCCAGGAGCTGAAGCCGGAGTCGGCATCGGTCGCCGCACCTCTGGTCGCGCAGACCGCGCGTGATCTGCAGATCACCGTCGGGTGCCCGGTGCTCGCGTCCACCCCCGGCGACGCCTCCACCAACGTCCTCTCGACGATGCCGGCGAACGCCACCAAGGCCCGTGAGAACGGTCTCTTCGTCGTGGCCGACGCCGCGAACGTCACGGTCACGGTCCGCAACAAGACCCTCGCATCGGCGCCACGCTCCGCGCTGTCCGCGTGCAGCGAGCTGCGCATCTTCTCCGACGCGACCACGACGGGCGCCCAGTTCGTCGGTCTGCCGCCGGGTGCGGCGACCGCCGGCGGCGGCGACGTCGGACTGGCCGAACCCTCGTCGAACCCGCAGATCGCCGGCGTCTTCACCGACCTCACCGCCGAGCAGGTCCGGGCGTCGGGCATCGACGTGCGGATCGAGATCGACGACCGCTTCGACTCGTCGCCCTCGGTGATCAAGTGGCTGGTCATGATCGTCGGGATCGTCGCGGCGATCGTCGCGCTGGTCGCCGTGGGCCGGCTGGACCGAATCCACGGCTATCACCGTCGAGTCGGGCGCGGGCTGAGTCTGCGTTCGGCGCTCCGCCCCACCCCCACCGACATCGGCGTCACCCTGACGCTCGTCGTGTGGCATTTCCTGGGCGCGGGCTCACCCGATGACGGCTACATCCTCAACATGGGCCGCAACGCGGCGGACGCGGGCTACCTGTCCGACTACTACCGCTTCTACGGCATTCCCGAAGCCCCGTTCGACTGGTACTACAGCTTCCTCGCCTACTGGTCGACGATCTCGACCACGGGCCTGTGGATGCGCCTGCCGTCGCTGATCGCCGGCCTCGCCGCGTGGTTCATCCTCAGCCGGGTGCTGCTGCCTCGTCTCGGTCGCGCCGTCCGGCGGTCGCAGTGGGCGATGCTGACCGGCGCCGCGGTGTTCCTGGCGTTCTGGTTGCCGATGTGTTCGGGCCTGCGCAGCGAGGGCATCATCGTGCTCGGCACGCTGCTCACCTGGTGGGCGGTGGAGGTCACGGTCTCCACGCGCCGCATACTCCCCGCGGCACTCGCCGCGCTCACCGCGCTGCTGACCCTGGCGCTGGCTCCGCACGGTCTGGTCGCGCTGGCACTGTTGATCGCCAGCGCACGACCCATGCTGCGCATCCTCGTCCGCCGACGCCGTGAGGACGGCCTGCTGCCGCTACTCGCACCAGTCCTCGGCGCCGGCGCGCTCGTCGTCATCGTCGTGTTCCGCGACCAGACCCTCGCGACGGTGTTCGAGGCGATCCGCATCCGCTATTCGGTCGGGCCGACGCTGGCCTGGTACCAGGAGCTGCTGCGCTACTACTTCCTGGCCGTCAACCACACCGACGGTGCGCTCGCACGACGTATCCCGGTGCTGCTGTTCGCCGTGTCGATGTTCCTCGTGCTGGCGATCATGTTGCGCCGCAAGCGAATCGATGGCATCGATCCCGGCGCGGTGTGGCGCGTCCTGGGTGCGTCGCTGCTGACGATCCTGCTGCTGTCGTTCACCCCGACCAAGTGGACGATCCAGTTCGGCATCTTCGCCGGTCTGGGCGCGGCACTGGCCGCCGTCGCCTGTGTCGCGATCGGCCAGGCCGCGCGTCGAACGCTGCGCAACCTGTCGATCCTGATCGCCGGACTGCTGGTGGCGTGCGCCGCCGCGGCAGCCGGCAAGAACGCGTGGCCCTGGCCGTACGACTTCGGCATCGCCTGGTTCGACAAGGCGCCGGTCGTCGCGGGCATGCAGGTCTCCACAGTGCTGCTCGCGCTGGCCGTCGTCGCGCTGGTGTTCGCGATCTGGCAGCACCTGCGCATGGACTTCGTCGACGAGACCGGTCTGGCGCACGAGAAGGGAGCCGCACCCGCGGGCTGGCGTATCGGGGTCGCCTCGGCACCGATCGCGGCGATCGCCGTCCTCATCGTCGCCTGTGAACTCGCGGTCTTCGCCAAGGCCGCGGTCAGCCGGGCCGACACGTTCACCGTGCTGTCGGCCAACCTGGACTCCCTGCGCGGCAACACCTGTGCGATGGCCGACGCCGTTCTCGTCGAACCCGACCCCAACAAGGGGACGCTCGCCCCGGCGTCCGGCCAGTCGGCGTCCAAGACGCTGGCGGGCGACTCGCACGGCTTCAGCCCGAACGGCGTGAAACCCGATCTGACACCGCAGGCCGGTGCCCAGAAGCCCGGCGCGATGAACACCTCGGCGGACCTGTCCAAGACCTTCATCGTCTACGGCTCCAATCCCGGCACCGCGGGCGGCGTCGGCCCGCGCGGGGTCAACGGCAGCACCGCCGCGCTCCCGTACGGCCTCGACCCCGCGACCACCCCGGTCATGGGCAGTCACGAGACCAGCGACGGACAGGCCACGTTGACCACCGGGTGGTACCGCCTGCCGGACCGCGCTGCCTCGCCGCTGATCGTCATCACCGCCGCGGGTGCCGTGTTCACCTACGATCGCGACGGCGTGCCGATCTTCGGACAGTCACTCCAGGTCGAGTTCGGTCGCGAGGTCGACGGCGAGTTCGTCCAGGTCGGCGCACCGGCGGTCCCGATCGACGCGGAACGTTCGAACCGGCCGTGGCGCAACCTCCGCATCCCGATGGACCGCGTGCCCGCCGACGCGTCCGCGATGCGGATCGTCGCCAAGGACAACAACCTCGACGCCGACCAGTGGCTGGCGATCACGCCTCCGCGTGCACCGGTCCTCGAGACCCTGCAACAGGTGGTCGGATCGACCGATCCGGTTCTCATCGACTTCGCCGCCGGCGCCTGGTTCCCGTGTCAGCGGCCGATGACCGCCCACGAGGGTGTGTTCGACATCCCCGACTGGCGAATCCTGCCGGAGTCGTGGATTGCCAACTCGCAGTCCAAGACCTGGATGGCCACCGAGGACGGCGGCCTGCTGACGACGGTCGAGGCGCTGACCCGGCCGTCGACGGTGGCGACATATCTCGACAACGACTGGTATCGCGAGTGGGGCAACCTGCAGCGACTCAACCCGCTGGTGCCGCAGGCGCGGCCCGCGGACGTGATGACCGGTTCGTCGACCAACTGGGGTTGGTCACGACCCGGCCCGATCAGGGTGGTGCCCGAAGATGACTGACCGCGTTGACGTTCCCGTCGAGACGGAACACGACGACCCACCTGTGACCGAACGCCGGGACAGTTTCTCCGAGCGTCACGCCGGGAAGGCCCGCATCGTCGCGATGGCGGCGGGTGCACTCGGCATCCTGCTGGCGCTGCTGAGCCCGTTCCTGCCCGTCGACTACACGAAGTCCGAGCTCGCCTGGCCGCAACAGGGTTCGGTCGCCAACGTCGCGGCACCGAGCGTGTCGTTCGTGCCGGTGTCGATGGAGGTCTCCGTCCCCTGTGCGCTGGGTGCGTCGCTCCCGCGCGACGGCGGCGTCCTGCTGTCCACGGTGCCCGAGGGGGGTGCGGAAGCCGGAAAGGTCGGCCTGTTCATCCGGGCCACCGCCGACAACCTGCAGGTCGTTCAACGAAATGTGGTCCTGCTCAACACTCCTCGTGCCGCGGCTCAGAACGCCCCCGGCTGCCGCATCGTCGTCGACGCCGACACCGACGGCAGTCGCGGCTCCATCCAGGGCGTGCCCGAGGCCGAGGGTGCGATCCACGAGTTCGACCTCAAGGACCCGAACGCACGGCCCCAGATCATCGGCGTCTACTCGGGGCTCCCGTCGAATGTGTCCACCGAGGGCCTGTCCTTCCGGTCGACCATCGACACCCGATTCGTCTCCACCCCCACGACTCTCAAGTTCTGGCTGCTGGTGCTGGGCGTGGCGTCGACCATCCTGTCGCTCGTCGCCCTCGCCGTCCTCGACGCCCGGGATGCGCGTGGACACCACAAGGTCTTCCCGGCCGGTTGGTGGCGAGTGCGTCCGGTCGACGGGTTCGTTGCCCTCATCCTGCTGATCTGGTTGTTCGTCGGCGGTAACACCGCCGACGACGGATATCAGGTGACGGTGGGCCGGATCGCCCGGGAGGCCGGCTATCTCGACAACTACTACCGCTACTTCGGTGTGCCGCAGGATCCGTTCGGCTGGCACTACCAGTACCTGTCGGTCTGGATGGACATCAGCACCGCCACTCCGTGGCTCCGCCTGCTGCCCTTCGGATTCGCCATGGCGTCGTGGTGGCTGATCTCCCGTGCCGCGATCCCCCGGCTGGGACGTGCGGTCCGCGAATCAACACCCGCGATCTGGGCAGCCGCGCTGGTCTTCCTCGCCGTGTGGATGCCCTACAACAACGGCCTGCGCGTCGAACCGCTGATCGCGCTCGGCACTCTCTTCACGTGGGTCTGCGTCGAACGCGCCATCGCCACCGGCCGGTTCTTCCCGCTGACCGTCGCCATCATCTTGGCGGCGTTCACGCTGACGATCCATCCCACCGGCGTCATCGCGGCGATCGCACTCGTCGCCGGTATCCGCCCGCTGCTCAAGCGGTTCGTGGTGCGCCGCAAGCGCGACGGCGTCCTGCCCCTGCTGCTCCCGATCCTGGCCGCCGGTCTGGCAGTGATGTTCGAGATCTTCGCCGACCAGCCGCTCGCACCGATCCTGGAAGCGGTGTCGGTCAACGGCCAGGTCGGTCCCACCAACAAGTGGTGGGAAGAGCCGATGCGCTACTACATGCTGATGAACCCGACCGCCGACGGCGGCATCGCGCGGCGATTCGGCGTCCTGATCGTGTTCACCTGCTTCATCCTCGTGGTGATCATGCTGCTCAACCGCCGACGGCTGCCCGGGATCGCCACCGCGCCCACCTGGCGCCTGCTCGCAATGGTGGCCGGGTCGGCGGTCCTTATGGCGTTCCTGCCGACCAAGTGGACCCACCAGATGGGTGTGTATGCGGCAATCGGCGGTGCGCTGGCCGCGGTGGCCACCGCCTGCGCGGACCGGACGATCATGCGGCGCCGCCGCAACCGCACGCTGTTCGCCGCCGCCTGCGCCTACGTCCTCGCGCTGGCGTTCTCCGGACGCAACCAGTGGTGGTACGTCGGCAGCTACGGAATCCCTTGGCGCGACGCGGTTCCCGACGTCAAGGGAATCCCGCTGTGGACCGGCATCCTCGCCGTTGCCGTCGCATTGACGCTGCTGGGCCTGTGGCAGCACTTCCGCGACGACTACGTCGACGAGACCGTCCGCGCGGGTGCGTCGACGTCGCTGTTCGCGCGCCTGCGCAGCCCGTCGATCATCGTCGTGTCGACCATCATGCTGGGCTTCACCCTGGTCTCGTTCGCGAAAGCCGACTGGACGCAGCGCAATTCATGGTCGTGGCTCAGTTCCAACGTGAACGCCCTGAAGGGTGAGCCGTGTGCGCTCGCCGACGCCGTGCTGGTGGAGGGCGATCCGACCGCCGGGCTACTGGCTCCGGCACGCGTTGCCGGACAGAACAACCCGTCGCCCGGTTCCGCACTCACGGGCGCCGGCGCGGTGGGCTTCGATCCCAACGGCGTCGCCTCGGACCTCTCCGAGGACACCGAGGCAGAGTCCGACGACTCCGCCGGCACGTCGACCGCCGAAGTCGATCGCACACAGTCCGATCCGACCGAGGACAGCAGCAGCAGCTCCGACGACACCACGGCGTCGAGCGACACCAGTGGCGGACGCACCGCTCAGGCGGGCGTCAACGGTTCGACGGTGAAGCTGCCGTTCGGACTGTCACCGGCCAAGACCCCGGTGCTGGGTACCTACAACTCCCCCACCGGAACCGGCAGCCTCACCTCCGAGTGGTATCAGCTGCCCGGGAAGCGTTCCGACGACCAGCCGCTGATCACCATGTCCGTCGCGGGTTACGTCGAGTACATCGACGACCTCGCGGTGGTCCGGCCGGGCCAGAAGGTCAGGCTGCAGTTCGGCCGCGTCGCGCCGGACGGCACGGTCGCCCCCGCCGGCCAGATGGTCCCGCTGGACATCGGCGGCGCTCCCGAGTGGCGCAACCTGCGCTTCCCGCTGGACCAGGCACCTCCGGGCGCCACGGTCGTCCGGGTGCTCGCCGAGGACACCTCGCCGCTGCGCGATCAGTGGCTCGCGGTGACGCCGCCGCGGGTCTCGTCGATGGAGACGCTCGATTCGCTCGTGGGCAGCGAGGATCCGGTCCTCATCGACTGGGAGGCCGGACTCGCGTTCCCGTGCCAGCGGCCGGCTCAGGTCAAGCACGGCGTCCTCGAGACACCGGCCTGGCGGATCTCCCCGGACCGTGAGGGCGAGCGGGTGAACTCGCAGCGCTGGATGTCCGGCGACGCCGGTGGTCCGCTGGGCATCATCGAGAACGAGATGCGCGGTCGCGTCTACCCGTCGTATCTGCGCAACGACTGGGCGAAGGACTGGGGCTCGCTCCAGGCCCTCACCCCGATCCTGCCGCAGACCGACGCCGAGCTGACCCTGTCCACCGAGACCCACAACGGGCTCTGGACGCCGGGCCCGATGCGGGCGATCGGCAACTAGGGGTCCGTAGATCCACCACAAATGGGCAAACCCAGCACCCCGAGAGGTGCTGGGTTTGCCGAAAAGGGGTGGGCCTGCGCTAGATCGGCATCAGTAAGTGCTTGCGCGGGGTCTTGAGGACCTGCTTGTCGCGCAACTGCGCCAAGGCCTTCCGGAGTTGCAGCCGGGTCTCGGCGGGCTCGATGACCGCGTCGACGTAGCCGCGTTCGGCCGCGAGGTAGGGCGTGGCCATCATCGTGTTGTAGAAGTCGATGAACTCGCGGCGGACCTTGTCGGCCTCCGCGGCCGAGAGTCCCTCGGTCTGACGACGGGTCAGCACCGCGGCCGCCGATTCGGCGCCCATGACGGCGATCTTGGCGGTCGGCCACGCGAAGTTGATGTCGGCACCGAGGTGCTTGGAGCCCATCACCGCGTAGGCGCCGCCGTAGGCCTTGCGCAGCACGACGGTGACCTTGGGTACGTCGGCCTCCACGTAGGCGTAGAGGAAGCGTCCGGACCGCCGGATGGTGCCCTTCTGCTCCTCGGCCAGGCCGGGGAGGATGCCCGGGGTGTCCACCAGGAAGACCAGCGGGATGTTGTAGGCGTTGCAGATCCGGACGAAACGCGTTGCCTTCTCCGACGAATCGGTGTCCAGCACACCGGACATGACGCTCGGCTGGTTGGCCACGATGCCCACCGAGCGGCCGTCGACGCGCGCGTACCCGGTGATGATGTTGGGCGCGAACAGTTCTCCCACCTCGTGGAAGGCACCGTCGTCGAACAGCCGGATGATGATGTCCTTCATGTCATAACCGGCGTTGTCGTTGTCCGGCATGAAGTCGTTGAGCGACAGGTCCGACTCGGTGATCTCCGGCTCGAGGCCCGGATTGATCACCGGCGGTTCCTCATACGCGCTCGACGGCATGTACTGCAGGTACTCGCGGACCCACTCGAAGGCGCCCTTCTCGTCGGGCGCGATGTGGTGGATGTTGCCCCAGCGGGCCTGGTTGTGCGCGCTGCCCAGGTCCTCGGCGGAGATCTCCTCGCCGTTGACCTGCTTGAGCACATCAGGGCCGGTGACGAACATGTACGACTTGTCCTCGACGGCGACGAGGATGTCGGTGTTGGCGGGGGTGTACACGGCACCGCCCGCACACTTGCCGAGGATGACCGAGATCTGCGGGGCGAGACCGGAGAGCAGGTCGTTGCGGCGACCCATCTCGGCGTACCAGGCGAGCGAGGTGACCGCGTCCTGGATACGGGCGCCGGCCGAGTCGTTGATGCCGACCATCGGGCAGCCGATCTTGCCCGCCCACTCCATCAGCGAGGCCACCTTGCGGCCGAAAATCTCGCCGACGGTGCCGCCGAAGACGTTCTGGTCGTGCGAGAACGCAGCGACGGGGCGACCGTGAACGAGGCCGTGGCCGGTGACCACACCGTCGCCGTAGCCGCTCTCCGCGGCACCCGGCATCTTGGCGAGCGCGCCGATCTCGACGAACGTCCCCGGGTCGAACAGCATCGCCAGACGTTCGCGTGGGGAGCAGATCCCCTTCGCGGCACGCTTGGCGAGTGCCTTCTCCCCTCCCGGTTCGCGAGCAGCCTTCAGTTTCTGCCGGAGGTCGGCGAGCTTGCCTGCGGTGGTGTCAGTCACGGTCCTTCACTTTCTACGCGACCACGATGTCTCGTTGAAACTACTTCTTACCAAGCTCGCCGAGACGCGTGGCCAGATCTGCGCCGATCTTGGCGATGTAGGGCTCGTCGACGATCGACAGGTGGTCGCCGCCGATGTGGATGATCTCCAGGTCGTCGACGACCTCACCCCACCGGCCGTCCTCGTCGATCTCGGCCCACTGCGGTTCCAGCTCGATCGCACCCGCATGCATCTTGTCCGCGCGGTACAGCACGACCTTGCCGTCGTAGGGTTCCGGCGCGATGTTGCTGAGCACCCGGTTCTCGATGAACGAGGTCCGCTGGTGTTCGATGATGCCGCCGGGGATCTTGGTGCCCGACATCGACATCATCTCCATGATGATCGCGAACTGCCCCTCGTCGTCGGTCTCGACGAGCCGCTCCATCGGGATCGGCACATCCGGGTCGAGGTCGTAGTTGCGGATCGCGAAGTCCTTCCACCGTTCCAGGCGGGCCCGCTTGGTCTCCGGCGTCTCGGTCATGTCCTCACGCGGACGCACGACGTCGATGAGACCGACGAAGGCCACGTCCTCACCGGCTTCCCGGAGAACCTGGGCGACGCCGTAGGCGAGGGCACCGCCGAACGACCAGCCCACGAGCACGTACGGGCCGTGCGGCTGGAGTTCACGCAGACGCGGGATGTACTCGCGCACACGGTCTTCGATGGTTCCCTCGACACCGCGGTCGAAACCGATGACCGGCTGGTCGTCGGGCAGGCGCTTGAGCAGTGCCTCGTAGGCCGAGGTGTTGCCGCCCGCGGGGTGGAAGAGCAGGATCGGGGTCGGGTCGCCCGCGGACGGGTCGTAGACCTTCTTGCCCTCGGGAACCAGACGCAGGTAGCGCAGGAATCCGTCGGTCGACGCCCCGGCATCGAGGTGATCGCGAACGTAGTTCGACATCTCCTCGATGGTCTCCGAGTCGAGGATGTCCTCGACGTCGATGTCGCCACCGGTCCGCTCGTTGAGACGATCGGTCAGCTGCTGGGCCAGTTCCTCCGACAGCACCGGCAGCTTGTTGAAGATGCCGCCGGCGGACTTCTTGGTCACGACCGCGTAGGTGCCGAACGTCAGCCGCTCGGCCGCATCGCGCGGCGGGACATCCGAACCGGCGGCCTCCGCGACCGCCTTCTGCGAGGTGATGTCGGTGGGCGCCTTCACCGGTTCGGGATTGGTGCCGGGTGAGGTCGCGACCGCGACCTCCACGTCCGCGACGTCCTCGGCGACCTCTTGCTTCGGTTCCGGGGACTCCTCGGTGGCCGGCACGGGGGCCTCGTCCTTGGCGTTCTGCTCGTCGATGTAGGCGTTGAGCGCTGCGGTGTCGAGTTCACCTCCGCCGGAAGCGTTCTCGGCGAGGTCGTCGAGCTGGTCGCGATGGGTGACCGCGAACTCGACGAACTTCTGGACATCGGCCAGGTTCGCCTGGCGCATCGCCTGCAGCTGCAGCTGCGGGATGTCGAACTCGTACTCGACGCGGTTCTTGATCCGCACGGCCATCAGCGAATCGAGGCCCAGCTCGATCAGCGGGATCTCGCGCGGCAGGTCCTCGGGGTCGTAACCCATCGACTCGCCGACGATGATCGCGAGGCGATCCCCCACGCTCTCACCGGAATCCGGATTCCACCTGTTGCCGATGTCGTCGACGACCTCGTCCTCGACGACCACCTTGTCGTCGGCGAAGACGGCCGGACCGGACTCCGTGGACGCCGCCGGCGCGGTGGACACCGAACCCGCGGCCTCGTCGAGGTCGCCGGTCACGACGGCTTCGAAGAGCAGACGGAAGTTCTTGTCCGCCTTGACGTGCACGCTCACCGACGCGCCGCCCGGATGCGGGCTCAGCGTGGTGGTGACGGTGCCGGTCGTGGGCATCTCGCCGTGCGAGACCGCCGCACCGACGGAGGCGTTGGTCAGCACCTGAGCGGCGGCGGCGTGCACCAGCGCACGCAGGTCGGTGACGGCTGCGGCGTTGACCTCCCACGCGTGGCGTCCGTCGGGCAGCGCGACATGCGAACCCGGGACGGAGCCGGCCGAGCCGCCCGAGGAGATCTGCGCCTTGAGCCAGAACTCCTTGCGCTCGAAGCGGGTTCGCGGGACCGCCGCATAGTCGCCGGTGCCGAACAGCGACGCGACGTCGACCGGGTGGCCGTGCACGTACAGCTTCATCAGCGCGTTGACCAGGCCGAAGCTCTCGTCCTCCTTGCGACGCAGCGTCTCGATGAGCTCGGCGTCGTGCAGGCCGGCCGAGAAGGTCACGGCCGCAACGGAGATCAGGACCGCCGGATTCGGCGACAGCTCCAGGAAGGTGCGGTGACCGTTCTCCACGGCCTTCGAGATGGCCTGACTGAACCACACGCTGTGGCGCAGACCCTTGAGGAAGTAGTCGATGGTGTGGACCGGCCCGTGTCCCGCACGGTAGAACACCTCGCGGTCGACCGAGCTGTAGAAACCGGTGGTGAGGCGCTGCGGCTCGATACCGGTGAGCTCGTAGGCGAGCTCGCCCAGGATCGGGTCCATCTGCGAGGTGTGGCTCGCGCCCTTCGTGGCCAGCTTGCGTCCGAGCTTGCCTTCGCCCTCGGCGCGTTCGACGATCGCGTCGACCTGCGCCTCCGGGCCGCCGATGACGGTGTGCGTCGGTGCCGCGTAGACACAGATCTCGAGGTCGGGGTAGTCGACGAGGACGTCGTTGATGTCCTCGGCGCTGTACTCGACCAGCGCCATCAGGCGGATGTCGTCGCCTTGCAGCATCGACTCGCCCTCGCCCATCAGGCGCGAACGCTGGCAGATGACGCGGGTCGCGTCCTCCAGCGACAGTCCGCCGCTGATGTAGGAGGCCGACGCCTCACCCATCGAATGCGGCACCAGCACACCGGGTTCCGCACCATGGTGGCGGAGAGTGTCGGCCAGCGCGACCTGGATGGTGTAGATGCCGACCTGGCTGGTCTCGATGCCGTAGGTCTGCTCGTCGTCGAGGAACATCTCGGCGATCGAGTAACCCAGTTCGTTCTGGATGTACCCGTCGACGCGGTCGACGTACTTCGCGAAGACCGGGTTCTCGGTGTAGAGCTGCTTGGCCATCTTGCGGTGCTGTGACCCGAAACCCGACAGCAGCCAGACCGCCGAGGCGGCGTCCGGCGAATCCGCCGAGTACACGAGGGGATTGCCCTTGCCGTCGGCGATCGCCCGGACACCGGTGATGGCATCCTCGTGCGAGCGGGCCATCACGACGGACCGAGAGCGGCCGTGGTTGCGGTGTGCGAGGGCACGACCGATGTCGGCGAGCGGGGTCGCCCGCCCCTCGTCGGACTCGAGCCACTCGAGCAGGTCGGCCGCGGTCTTGCGACGCCGCGACGGGAGGAAGCCGGAGATCACCAGCGGCACAACCGAACCCTCGACCGCGCACGGTGCGAAACCCTCGGCCGGATCGACGGCGGTCTCCTCGACCGCCGGCTCGGTGTTCGACGCCTGAGCGGCGAGGATGGCCCGTTCCGCCTCGGTCAGGTACTCGTCCTCGGTTTCGACAGGCTCAACCAGCGGAGAAGACGGCTCAACCAGCGAAGAGTTCCCGGGCAACGATTCGGTGGCCGGGAGTTCGGAAGCCGAGGCATCGACCGGAGCCGCCTCCGGCTGCAGGTCGCTCGGCAGCACCTCGCGGACGACGACGTGCGCGTTGGTGCCGCCGAAGCCGAAGCCGGAGACGCCGGCGACGGCGTGGCCCGAGTAGCGGGGCCACTCGGTGGACTCCGGGATCACCTTGAGGTTGTTGGCGTCGAACTGGATGTACGGGTTGGGGCCGCTGTAGTTGCGCGAACCCGGAATGACCCCGTGCTTCAGCGCGAGCACGACCTTGGCGATCGCGCCGGCCCCGGCCGCCGACTCCATGTGGCCGTAGTTGGTCTTGACCGAACCGAGGAGCATCGGCTTGTCGGCGGCGCGGCCGCGTCCGACGACGCGCCCGAGAGCGTCCGCCTCGATCGGGTCACCCAGAATGGTGCCGGTGCCGTGGGCCTCGACATAGTCCACCGAGCGCGGATCGATCGACGCGTCGGTGTAGGCCGAGCGCAGCACCTCGACCTGGGCCTCGGGATTCGGGGCCGGCAGACCGTTCGATCGACCGTCGGAGTTGACGGCCGAACCGGCGATGACCGCGAGGGCCTCGTCGCCGTCGCGGCGGGCGTCGGCCATCCGCTTGAGCACGACGAGACCGCCGCCCTCGGCGCGGATCATGCCGTCGGCGTCGGCGGAGAAGGCCTTGATGTGGCCGTCCTTGGCCTGCGCGCCGATCCGGTCGAAACCGAGGGTCGCAGCAGGCGTGATCAGCATGTTCACGCCACCGGCGAGGGCGACGTCGGACTCGCCGGTACGCAGGCTGCGGACCGCCTGGTGGATCGCCACGAGCGACGACGAACACGCGGTGTCGATCGCGATCGACGGTCCACGGAAGTCGTAGAAGTAGGAGACGCGGTTGGCGACGATGGCCGTGGAGGTACCGGTCAGCGCGTAGGCCGCGGTGTCCTCGGCGCCCTCACCGAGGCCGAGGGTCGCCAGCAGCTGATAGTCGTTGGTCGACGTACCGATGAACACTCCCACCGGCGCACCCTTGAGGTCGCTCGGCGGGATGTGCGCGTGCTCGAGCGCCTCCCAGGTGAGTTCCAGGGCGAGCCGCTGCTGCGGGTCGACCATCTCGACCTCACGCGGACTCATCTGGAAGAAGTCGGCGTCGAACGACCGCACGTCGTCGAGGTAGCCGCCCTTGATGTTCGACGACTCCAGGATCTCGGCGAAACGCGGATCGGAGGTGAACTCGGTCCAGCGGCCCTCCGGCAGGTCGGAGATGCCGTCGACGCCACCGATGAGCGCCTCCCAGGTCGACTCCGGGGTGGTGCCGGACTTGGGGAAACGGGTCGACAAGCCGACGACCGCGATGTCGTCGTCCGCGCTGCGATCACGCCGCCAGAACGTGTCGGCGGTGTCGTCGAGGCCCTCGTCGGGATCGCCCTCGATGATGCGCTGGGCCAGGGATGCGATCGTCGGATGGTTGTAGACCACCGTCGCGGTCAGGATGACCCCGGTCTTGTCCTCGACGTCGGCGGCGAGCGCCACCGCATCGCGCGAGGACAGTCCCAGCTCTTCCATCGGCCGGTCGACGTCGATCTGGCCGACCGGCACACCGGTCGACTGCGACACCCAGTCGCGCAGCCAGTCACGCAGTTCATCGACGGTGAGGTCACCGGCGGTCTCTCCGGGGGTGGCCTGACCGGTCGAGGGTGCAGTGCTCGCGTCGGCGGTCGCTCCGTCTACCGAACCGGGGGTTTCGAGGGACGAATCGTCGGGCAGATCGGTGCTGCGCGACTCGTCGGTGTTCAGTTCAGACATCGTTTCCAGACTACTGCTCTCGTCGGCACCCGAAACCGGGTGCCGGGTGACTGTTGTGGACGATCACCGACACCGCGGCCGTGAACGGGTGCCCGGCGCGCTATTCCGCCGCGTCCGGGAACGCCGTCTGCTTGTAGCCGCCGCGCAGGCTGCCGTCGATGTAGGCGGCGCGGGTGGCCCGGCGGGCGATCTTGCCCGACGAGGTGCGCGGGATCGAGCCGGCGGGAACCAGCAGGACGTCGCGCGCCATGACGCCGTGACGCTGCGCGATGGCGGCACGCACGGTGTCGGCGACCTCCTGCGGATCGGCCTTGCGACCCGGGCCGCGCTCGGCGACGATGACCAGCTGCTCGGAGGCGTCGTCGGGGTCGGGAGTGAGGCCGCTGCCGGCGAACTCGAAGACCACGGCGGGCAGCTGGTTCGCCGGTACCGAGAAGGCGGCGACGAAGCCCGGACGCAGCGCGGTGCTGGCTTCCTGGGCGCTGTACTCGAGGTCCTGCGGGTAGTGGTTGCGTCCGTCGACGATGACCAGGTCCTTGACGCGGCCGGTGATGTAGAGCTCGCCGTCGAGCCAGACACCGTAGTCGCCGGTCCGCATCCACAGGGCGTCGGCCGGGGCACCCTCGGCATGGCTGTTCTCCGCCAGCGGCGAGACGAGCTTGTTGTGGAAGGTCTCCTCGGTCTCCTTCGGCTTGTTCCAGTAGCCGGCACCGATGTTGAGCCCGTGCAGCCAGATCTCGCCGACGTGTCCGTCGGGCTGCTCCGTCGCCGTCTCCGGGTCGACGATGGTGGCCCATTGGCTCACCGCGACCTGACCGCACGACACCTGGGCGACCGCGTTCGGCGCACCCTCGTCGACGACGGTGAGCTTGCCCGCGTTGAGATCGTCACGGTCGACGTAGATGACCTTCGCCTCGTTGTCGCGCTGGGTCGCGGAGACGAAGAGGGTGGCCTCGGCCATGCCGTAGCAGGGTTTGATGGCGGTCTTCGGCAGGCCGTGGGGCGCGAAGGCCTCGTTGAACTTCTTCATCGAGCTGACCGTGACCGGCTCCGAGCCGTTGATCAGGCCGATGACGTTCGACAGGTCGAGGGTCTCGCCCTCCTTGGGCAGACCGCGCGCGGCGGCGTGCTCGAAGGCGAAGTTCGGGGCCGCGGCGTAGGTCTCCGCGCCGTCGGCGGCCGCGGCGAGTTCCTTGATCCAGCGGCCGGGCCGGCGGACGAACGCCTGCGGGCTCATGATCGTGATGTAGCGGCCGCCGAGCGCGGGCAGGATCACGGTCAGCAGACCCATGTCGTGGAACATCGGCAGCCAGGTGACGCCACGCGCGTTGCGGTCGATCTGGATGGTGTCGGAGATCTGCAGGACGTTCGCGGCGACCGCCTGGTAGGTGATCTCCACGCCTGCGGGGACGCGGGTCGAACCGGACGTGTACTGCAGGTACGCGACGGTGTCCTTGTTGTGGTCCTGGCCCGCGACCGGGGCGACCCAGCTCGACCCCACCGAGTCGGGCACCGCGTCGACGGCGATGACGCGCGGGCGCTCCTTGGCCGGCAGCGGCGCGAAGAAGTCGCGGACCGCCTCGGCGGACTTGGTGGAGGTGAGGATCGCGGTCGGCTTGCAGTCGTCGAGGACGGCGTGCAGACGATCGGTGTGGCCGGGCTCGTCGGGCGAGAACAGCGGCACCGCGACGGTGCTGGCGTACAGCGCGGAGAAGAAGCCGATCACGTACTCGAGCGACTGGGGCGCGAGGATCGCGACACGATCGCCGGGCTTCGTCACCTGCTGCAGGCGTGCGGCGACAGCGCGCAGGCGCTTGCCGAACTGCGCCCAGGTCAGGTCCTGGGCTTCACCGTCACGCTCACGGCTGTAGTCGATGAACCGGTAGGCCAGCGTATCGGCCTGCTCGCGTACGTTCTGCTCGACGTAGTCGACAAGCGTCGCTTCCTCGGTGAACGAGATGTTGCCCGTTTCGTCGAGAAAGTCTTCGAGTTCAGTCTTCAGCATTCATTACTCCTGTGGCCCCCTCGTGGACTCCCCCCACGCGAGTGCAGTTCCCCGGTGACGTCCTTCGGCGACAACACCCGGCGTTTCTGCCATCCACGTCCTGTGCCGACCGCGGGATACGGTAGCGCACGTCCAGTTACCCAACGAAAAAATTGTGATCGTCATGCTCAGCTTTGAAAAAGCGTACGTCGGCTCGGTGACGCACACCCGCGGGTTGACGACCCACCACCTCGCGGTTCACCGGCGAGACAGACGGTCATCCTACTCCCCCTTCAACTGGGCCAGAACGGGCGCAAAGGCGTCCATCTGGGTCGGGAAGACCCCGACGTAGGACATGGTCGTGCGGCGGCGGACCTCACGGATCTGATCCGCGATCTCCTCGAAACTGCCGATCGCGATGTACGGCGAGGACAGCACGTCGTCGACGGTGAACTCGGTGTCGTGCGCGATGTTCGGCGGATAGCCCTGCTCCAGGGCCTTCAGCGCCATCCCGGCGGTTGCCACGCGATCGTCGGTGATCACGGTGACGGCGATGGTCCAGTTCAGCTCGATGTCGTCGAAACGGTCACCCGCGGCCTGGCGGATGCGGTCGACGCGCTCGGCCGTCTTCTCGATGGTCATGTCCGACAACTTCATCTTGCCGTCGGGCGTGGTGCCCGGGGCGACGGAGATGATGTCGGCGTGCTTGGCGGCGAGCGCCAGCATCTTGGGTCCGCCACCGCCGACCGCGATCGGCGGCCGCGGTCCCTGACGGGGTCGCGGGCTGCCCTCGAGGCCCTTGATCTTGTAGAACTCGCCGTCGAAGTCGACGGTCTCGCCGCGCATCAGCCCGTCGAGGATGACGAGTGCCTCGCCGAGCCGACGGATACGGACACCCGGGGACTCGAACTCGATCCCCGCCTTGTCGAATTCTTCCTTCATCCAGCCTGCGCCGATGCCGAGTTCGAGTCGCCCCTTGCTCAGCACGTCGATCGTGGTGGCCTCCTTGGCCAGCAACGCCGGGTGACGCCAGCCGTTGGCCAGCACCGAGGTCGCCAGGCGGATGGTGCTGGTGGCCTGAGTCAGCGCACCGAGCGCGGCCAGCGGACCGACCTGGTTGCCCAGGTGATCCGGCACCGCGAACGTGTCGTAGCCGTATTCCTCGGCGGTCTGGGCCAGCTTGACGAACTTGCGGGCACCACCCTCGTCCTTGTTGCCCTCACCACCCGCACCGAATCGGAATGGACGCAGACCGGAGGAGCTGCCACCCGCATCGTTCGGGGGCTGCGTCATCGCTGTCCTCTCCTCGTGTTCCGGCCGTCGAGGGACGCCGTGTGGCATCTCCTGTGTCGATCGCCCGGACGAACGCCGGGCCAGCCCAACACGTTAATGCAGCGTGACGGCCCCGCAAAACGAATCGGTGGTGTCGGCAGCAGGGTTACAGCAAGTTGACGGACTGCGGGACACCGAGGGGTCAGCTGTGCTTCGGACGCGGGGCGTCGTCGATGAGGCCCTTGGCCCACGAGTACATCCACTGTGTCGCGGTCTGACCGTCGTTCTCCCAGTGCCGTGGCGTGGCGTACATGGCGTGGATCGGGTTGTTCGCGACGTTCGCCAACTTCGACACGGCGGCGAGCGGATTGAGGACCGTCGGCGAATCGCAGATGAGATCACCTGGCGCACATATGGACTCCACACGGTCCTCGAGATCGCCGAATCCCCCGTCGCGTGGACCGGTCATCGTGATGCCCGGGACGATGTTGCCCATGCCGCCGAGCGCGATCTCGGCACCGACACCGTCGGGGCTGGGATCCACGTCGTTCTGCTTGCCGGGCTGGCGACGCCCGTCGGCGATGAGCCCGACCCCGAGAACGAGATCCTGGTCACCGTCGGCGAGCACACCCCGGCCGTTGCCGATGTTGCTGGCGAGATCGCCCGCGATCACCGCCCCCTGACTGAACCCCATCAGCACGTAGTTCGTGAGCGGGCAGCGTTTGTTGGTGTTGATGATCTTTCCGGCCGCACGCTTGTAGCCCTGGGTGCGCGAGACGTTGTAATCGGCCTGACGGTCGGCGAGATTCGTCGGATTCCGGAACTGCGCGGTGTACGGCACCGTGTAGATCTCGGTCCGCGACGAATCGAACTGCTCGGACAGCCCCCGTGAGATTCGCAACATCAGCGAATTCGGATTGGCCGTCGGCGTGTACGGGTCGTCTCCGGCGCTCGACTCCCAGGTTCCGGGGATCACCACCGTCAGCACATCGGGACAGTCCGCGGGCTGCGCCTCGGGACGTTCCTTCGTCGGAGTCGACGGCTTCCCGGGACCGATCGGCGGCGTCGGTCCCGGCTTCAGCCAGACCAGGACGAGCAGGACGATGAGCACGATCGCGATGACCGCGAGCGCGAGCAGCAACAGGGAGAACTTACCCAACCGCCGGGCGGGGCTCTGCCGAGCGCGGCCCGCGGTGCGTTTGGCCATCACGTCAGCAGTAGTGCTGTTCTGCCGCGCGGATCACCTTGTCCGCCTTGATGTTCGCCTCTTCGACGGTTTTGGTGCCCGGCCCGACCGAGGCGGTGACGAAAGCCTTCACCATGCCCGGATCGGTGCCCTTCTGCCGGGCGCCGCAGACGTACTTCGCCATGGTGAGCGCGACGGAGTTGTCGTTGTCCCCCATGAAGGTCACGTTCGCCGCCTTGAGCGCACCGAGGTAGGCACGCGCCTTGTCGTCGAGCGGCGCTCCGCTGGGACCGGGGAAGCTGTCCGGGACCTTGGTGCTCGGGTTGGGTCCGGTCTCGGGCAGCTTCGAGGTGCCCGACGGCGCGTCTGACACGGCCTTGCTGGGCGACTCGGCCGATGCCGAACCCGGCGCACTCGCGGACGATCCCGCGGCCGAGTACAGCGACGTGGTGGTGACCGGGTTGTTGGTGATCGGTGCACTGGCCGTCGAGTCGTCCGAACAGGCCGAGACCGAGCCGAGCGCGAGAGCGAGGCCCGTCACGGCCAGCACCAGCCGAGCACACTTCGTTGTCATCGCCACTTCCTGTCGAACCTTCTATCCAGCCGGACGCGACGCAGTCGGACACTGCATCGCACGCCCCGTCAGGCTACCGTCCCCGCACACCCCGACGATCCCGCTCACGGGCGCGACCTGCACGAACCCCTCGATTCCTCAGCGAAGTCTCAGCAGGTGCACACGTGCGGTCGAGGTTCGACCCGCACTTGAGGCCCCGATCACTCCAGAACCCATCACCTCAGAACCCATCACTTCAGAACCTTGCTGCCGTCCTTGGCCGTCCAGGTGATGCGGCCGTGCTCGAAGTAGTTGACCCGACCCTTGCCGTCGCGGGTCGGCTCCTCGTTGCTCAGCGGCTTGCCGAGACGGCCCCCGGGGCCGCCCGCGGCCACATAGGCACCGCCGATGGCGCCGGTGACGATCTTCGGACCCTTCGGACCGGTGAAGATGCGGCCGTTGGCGAAGTCCTGGGCCTTGCCACCGGGCACACCGTAGGACGGGGTCAGGCAGCCACCCAGATCGCCCTTGTTGGCGTCCCAGAGCTTGCGGAATGCACCGTCGACGCGGCAGGCGACCGCATCACGCGAGAGGCCGAGGGCAGCCGCAGCCTGCGGCCATGCCTGCATCATCTCGAACTCCCAGTACGGCCAGGTGTGCGTCCCGGACGGACGGTAGACGGCCTGACCCGGAATTCCCTTGCGGTTCAACTGGATTGCGAACTGCTGAGATGTGACGCGGCTCAGCATCTCCAAGCCCACGCCGGAGTAGTTGGTCGCCAGCATCGGGATGTCCGACGGCTTGTCGTGTTCGCCGACCATGCCGTTGCCCGAGGAGACGTACAGGCTCGTTCCCTGCAGCTTCTCGGCCAGCACGTACGGGTCGTGTTCCTTCCAGGCCGGATCCGAGGGCGGCCCGAACATCTTCATCGAGTCGTAGCCGCCGCCGTCGCGCACCGCGAACTGGATGGCCTGCGGCATACCGAAGGAGCTGAACTGCAGGATGCCGGAGAACGATGCGGCGAACTTGTAGAACCCGGGGTTACGTGCGGCGAGCATCATCGCGGCCGAACCACCCATCGACAGACCCTCGATGCCGCGGACGTCCGTGGATCGCCAGTCGTTCTCGAGGACGGGCGGCAGTTCCCGCATCAGGAACGTCTCCCACTTGTAGTTCTTGCCGCGGTCGGGTTCCTTCCAGTCGGTGTAGAAGCTCGACTCACCGCCGATCGGCAGGATCACGTTGACGTTCTTGTCCTTGTAGAAGTCGACGATCTTGGTGTTGAGGATCCAGCCGCTCTGGTCGTCCTGCGCACGCAGACCGTCGAGCATCGTCAGCTGGGGGAACTTCTCCTTGGGCTTGGCGTGCCAGTCACGGGCCAGGAGGATCTGCACCTGGATGTTGGTGTTCATCGACGGCGAGTACACCCAGAGGGCGACCCGGCGATCGGTGTACCAGTAGGTGTTGGTCACCTTGCCGGGCGGGACCGGGGCCGCCGCCGGAGCCGGAGCCG